>CAZKCI010000019.1:0-31020 GCA_964551475.1 uncultured bacterium
GAGACCGCCGGCGCGCCCCATTTTTCGACCACGAATCACCGATCAATGTCTGATGTAGCGTCGCCCCTCCCGGGGCGACGCCGAATCGGATAATTATTATTACCGGGGTAATCCCGCTTTTCCCGCCGTCAAACTGCGGGATCCCTATTTAAGGAATCCCAGCAATAAAACAATCAGCCCGATCAAGAGGCTGATTGCCAGGTAGATTTTCCATCCTGATTTCACCCCCTTCTTGGGGCCGAAACCCCACACGCCCGGGTCAGTTCTGATCTCAAAGGGCAGTTGCGAAAGAAATTCTTTAGCTAGTCGGAGTGATCGTTCGGGAACGAGAAGTGAAAACCATTCTCCTGGGCCCATGGCCGGAGTTGCAGACATAGCCATTCTCAGGCCCCCGGAGGTTTCTTCGCGCATGAAATGGGGGATTCCCGCCTCTTTTAGCACATTGACCGCCGAATCGATTTCGACAAGCTTCCCGGTTCGGAACACAACGATATAGTCTGTTGAGTTTTTCTCTTTCATTCTCACATGGCCCGACCGGCTAATACAGACTGAGCGTATTCGCGCGTTTTATCCTCCAAAGAGGGCGCCGTTTCGAGCCAGCTCCGGATCACGCCTGCTCCTTCCGGATGCTCGACATGGAACAATCCATGCAGGGCTGCCTTCTGCGTGTCGGCGTTGGACGAGTGCAGCATCGTACGCAAAGCTCGGAACATTGCATCGCGGACGTGCTCGTTTTCCCCAGCATATTGCGGTGGTCTGCCGGGATACGCGTCAAAGCCGTGGGCGAGCAGGTCCCAGAGCATGCCTGGAGCCAAACCGATCGCCTGGTGCTCGAAGAGGTCCGAGTAAAGATAGGGAATGGCGAGTATGCATCCCTCTCGCTCGGGCCATGGCACTTCGGGGGCCCAGAGCGGGTCCCGGAACCACTCCTCGCCGCAAATAAACATGAACCACAACCCTTGCTCGATTTGCCCCGAGGTATAGTGCAGAATGGCTTGAGGCTCCCGAAAGAGCCGCGTCATTTGCTTGACTTGGCGATGGGGATCTATCTTTACGTCGAGATCATGCCGCCAATACCATTCCTTCTCATCGCGGCCGTCCGGGACGACAGGGTGGTCGAAGACAAACGCAAGGAACTTCTCGAAGCTTGCCCGCCCGCGCAATAGATCAACGTGCAACTCCGGGAGCTCGGAATTCGGAGTATGCTTGTCAGTCATGTTTCTCTTGGCGATTAACCCGACTTTCGCAACTGGAGCCTATGGCGATCCGGACGGGCAGTGCGGCCATCAGATCGTTCTTCCTTTTATGACTGGGAAGTCATCTCGATAATTTCCCGTTCGTCTCCTTTCTTGATGACCAGGTCAACCTCATAATCAAGAAGCCCCAGGATGGCGAGAATCTGCTGCAAGGATTTGCATGATCGAGCTTCGTCAAGCAATCGATAGAGTTGAGACGGTGAAGTGTGAAGTTCCCGCGCTATGCGTCTCTTGGGGACATTGCTTGACTCAAGTCGTCTTTTCACGCCTAGAGTCAATTTATATATGAACAACTCCCAGAGAAATCCCGGGTCTTCACAATATTCTAGAACATGATCTATGTGAACCGTGCCTTCACTGCCATCTTTAAGGACATAAGTGAAAGCTTCGGAGCCCAGTTCCTCATCCACAAAGACCTTGACTGCAGGATTCGTTGTGACGGGCGAAGGCGTGCATTTCGCATAGGGAAATGTGAAGTGCTTTTTCCCAGCACTAACCTCGAAATCTTTACGCCGGTTATTCGATAAGACGGCCGTGATTTTCATATCAACCCCTCCGACTCTAATTCGGCGATGATATCCAGGATCTGACGGCTCGGGCTGCCTCTCATGGCTTGTTCATTGTCGAGATCCCACTTCAGAATCAGCTTGCCGGCCCTATAAACATGCACATGGCGAGGGCTGTGATCCCCCTTCCATGACAAGAACACATAGTTGCCTCTCTTGATCTTGCTCATAAATAGTACCGCAGATGGTACGCTATGTCAAGATGGTTATTTGCGCTGTCCAGCCGAGCACGAGATGAGCGGTAGAGCATTGGCTAATTTCGCTAATACTCCCTCTGACGTATCTGGGTAAGAGGTATTCCGTGGCGGGGAGGCACCAGAACAAACAAATGCCATAATTGCTATAAGTACGCGAGTAATCATGGCGCTTACCAGTGCAAATGCTGCCAGCAATATGTAATGGAGTCAATATTATCCTCACGCTGGGGCGCTGGGGGACCTTATCGGGCCGGCAGCGCGAGAGATGGGCTGGACGCGCGCGGACATGGCCCCGGCGGTGCCCGGGAGGGCGGGGCGAGGGGACCGGGCCTACAACAGGCCGAGGGCGAAGGCGATGGCTTTGCGAAGCTCGATCATCTTGGCCGGGGAGAGCGTGGTTATCAGAGCACCGATTCTGGCCTGGGAAACGGTCTGGAGATGGTCGCAGTTGACGGCGCAGTCGTGGGGGAGGCCGTCGGATCGGGCCAGCAGGACCTCGCTTGGGATGTCGCGGATCGTGGTCGTGATCGGGGCGACCGTCACCTCGCCCAGATACTCGATCACCGAATCCCGCGTCAGAACCAGCACGGGGCGGCTCTTGTTCGGAGACGACGGGAACGAGACAGACCGGAGCGGAGGCGGGGCGGTCCCCTGATCACTAGATCAGCGGGACGAGGAGACGCGCTTGCCAGCGGGTCAGACGGCCGCTTTCTCTGATCTCGTCCTCAGTCCGGGCATCGGAACGGGCGAGCGCCCAGAGAGTCGCCTGGGGGGCGATCACCGAGGGGGGAAGTTGGAGCTTGGCCGCGAGGCCCGCGACCGCCTCGCGCAGGGCGTTGAAACGCTCGTTCTCCCGGGGAGAGGCGGGGATGAATCGTTTTCGCTCCGGATGGGCCGGCCACTTTTCAGGCGGAAGCGCTCTCGCCTCCGCGATCGCTCTTTCCAGCGCCAGGAGCCGTTTCCCCACGCAGTTGCGGGGAAGCCTCGGCCCCTGCGAAAGGTGTTTGCCGGGATGGGAGTGGAGCCAGAGGGCAAGGGCGATCATCGGTTCGTTGCCCAGGACCTTGAAGCTGGGCACGTCGGACTGGCGCGCCTCCGCATCCCGCCAGAACCAGAGGGCGCGCACCAGCGCCAGCTGATCCCGCCGGAAGTCTTTGAGCCCCTTGATCCGCCAGATTTCATCGGCGGCCTCCTCCGGCCGGACCTCGCCGGTTTTCAGGAGCAATGCTTCGCAGGTCTCCCCCAGCCATTCCTCCCGCCCCCGCCCGCGGAGTTTTTTGAGCAGCAAATCCGCGAGCTCCTCGAGATAGCGGGTGTCGTTGGCGGCGTAGGCGAGCTTGTCGGCCGGAAGGGGACGACGCGACCAGTCGAATTTCTGGCCTCCCTTATTCAGGGTTACTCCGAAAAACTCTTCCGCCAGAGCGGCCAAGCCGAGACGCTCGTAGCCCAGGAGACGGGCGGCGAGCATGGTGTCGAAGATCGGGCCGAGGGGCGTGAAACCGCAGGAGGTGCGGAGGAGGCGGAGGTCGTAGTCCGCGCCGTGAAAGATGATCTCCTTGCCGGCCAGGGAATGGAAAAGGGGAGAGAGGTCGAGTCCGGCCAGGGGATCGACGATGTAGTTGTTTCCACCGACCGTCAGCTGGATCAGGCAGACCTTCTCGAAGTAGTGGTGAAGACTGTCCGCCTCGGTGTCGAGAGCCACCCGCTGAGACGGCGCTATCTCGGCGGCCAGCGAGACCAGACCAGCGGCGGTGTTGATGAAGGAATAGGCCGGATGATTCATGCCGCCGACTGTATCACGACCTTCGGCGATGGGAAAGCGTTACGCAAAGACATCCACTGATCATTCGCTCCGTAATCCGAGGTTTGATGTAAGATATATTACAAGCCGGAGGCCCAACCGCGGGCCCAGTCGAGGATGCGGCCGAGGGAGTCGCCCGAGGGATCGGGCGCAGGAGGGGTGGGAACGGGGGGGAGAGGCTCCGGGGGCGTGGGGGCGGAGGCGGAGCCGTCCCAGCCGGAGAGACGGGCCAGCATCCACCAAAAGGCCCGCCCCTTCCGGTTGCAGTTCAAGGGCTGGGAGTGGGCGCAGTCGCAGGACGCGCAGAGCTCCGAGCCGGGGTGTCCGCCGCACCATTCCGCCGCCCAGTTCCCGCCCGCATAGTCGCAGTTGTCGTTCGCTCCCCGGTCGAGGAAATCGTTCCCGTCGGGATCGAAACGTTCGATGTCGGCGAAATCGAAAAGGACCTTGCCGTTGGCCGCGCAGAAGCCGCGGATCTGCTGGTTGCGGACGTGGAGGTTCCCCGCGGACCCCGAGCCGTCGAGGTGGCCGGTCATGTAGACGAAGCGGATCTGGGGATAATCCGTTTCGAGGCGGCTCATGTTGTCGAGGTAGCAGGAGATCCCCTCCGCGGACTGCCCGGAGACGCCTTCGCACCAGGACCAGATCACCAGGGTGCGGTCGTTCCCCGGCTCGTCGAGGCGAGCGCGGGTGGCCCAGTACCAGGCGTCGTCGCAGCCGTAGCCCAGGTCACCCTCGGCCTCCTCCAGGGAGAGGGTTCCCTCGCCGCCGTTGAAGGTGAACGGGGAGCGGTCGATCGTACCCATCCCGCTGACGATCTGGCTGCCGTGGGAGGTGTGGCCGTACCAGACGCGGAAGGAGGCCTTGGCCTGCTCGACCCAGGCAGAGGGGATGCGGGAGAGGTCGGCGCAGTTGTGATCGATGACGATCCCTTGCGGGAACGCCGTGGGCGCGAAAACGGCGGCCAACGCCAGCGCGATCCCGATTTCAATCCGAGCGTTTGGCATATATTTCTCCGTCACTGTTCATATTCATCCGCCGTTGCGGCGAAGCGCTCTCTAACCCGGCCTTGTTTCATTGCTCTTCTTGCCTCCAACTTGTTATCCTACACCAATGAATAGAAGCGAAAGAAGTTTTTACGGTTTGGGGATTGCGCCTGGTTTGCTGGATATTCTGGAGTCCTTCAAGTTCACCGTTCCGACCCCCATCCAGGAGAAGGCGATCCCGATTGCCATTGGGGGCCAGGATGTCATCGGGGTGGCCCAGACCGGCACCGGTAAAACGCTCGCCTTCGGAATTCCGATGATTCAACGCCTGGCCCAGGGGAAGGGAAGAGGGCTGGTGCTGGTGCCGACCCGGGAACTTGCCATTCAGGTCAACGAGAGCCTGGTGAAGCTCGCCCATGCCTTCAGAATCAAAACCGCGGTCGTGATCGGCGGCGAGTCGATGTTCAATCAGGTGCAGCGGCTCCGGGAAAACCCGCGGATCATCATCGCGACACCCGGCCGGCTCAACGATCATCTCCGGCAGCGGCAGGTGAAGCTTAATGATGTAAGCATCCTGGTTCTCGACGAGGCGGACCGAATGCTCGATATGGGCTTTCTCCCGCAGATCGAGAGTATTCTCAAAGTGATTCCCAGAGAACGGCAGACCATGCTCTTCTCCGCGACAATGCAGCCGTCGGTCCTGAAGATCGCGTCCAGCCACATGAAACTGCCGGTCCGCACCGAGATTGACCCGTCGGGAACGGCCGCGGAGCACGTGACCCAGGAGATATTCGTGGTCAAGAAGGATCTCAAGGGGAAGCTGCTCGGGCAACTGCTCAAGCAGTACGTCGGCTCCATCCTGCTCTTTGTGCGGACCAAACGCTCCGCCGGCCGGGTGGCGAAATTGCTCCGCTCCATGGGCTATGCCGCCGCGGAAATCCACGCGGACCGGTCGCAGGCACAGCGCAAGGAAGCCCTCCGGGGGTTCAAAACGGGCCAATACCGTGTTCTCGTGGCCACCGATATCGCCGCGCGCGGCATCGACGTACAGGCCATTGAGCTGGTCATCAATTTCGACCTTCCCGATGATACCGAGAACTATGTGCACCGCATCGGCCGCACCGGCCGCGCGGGGAAGAAAGGGCATGCGATCACGCTGGCCACACCGGATCAGGGGAGGGACGTGAAGGATATCGAGAAGTTCATGCGCGCCGCGATCCCGGTCTCGGAGCATCCCGAGGTTCCCGGCGAGCGGTTCCACTATGGGCCCGGGGACACGCCCGCCGCCAAAGCCACGAAGGGCAGGAGCTCCCGCCACCCGCAGCAGTTCCGGCGCAGAGGATTCGAGCCCAGGATGACGAGGACGAGGTAGGGAGAAAAGCCGTATCTGCTTCGAAAATCCGGGCCGTTCCGCGCTGAGCGGAACGGCCCGGATTTTTCGCGGAGATCCCCACCCAACTGATCGGCGGGCAGGCGCGATATCCGCGGCTATTATTTCGGGAGACGGGTATCGAAGGCCGGCACCCCGCCTTTGAACTTCTCCACCTCGATGTCGAAACCGTCGAGGGCGGCCAGGGTGAGCGTCTTCTTCCCGCCCCGGACGATGTTGACCAGGCGGCCCTTGATGTGGAGGCGAAGCCCCTTCTTGAACTCGCCGCGGACTGCGCCGTCGTAGACGACGAAGTCCATGGTCGGATGCCTCTCCCCGTCCACGTAGACGTTTTCCAGGGTGAGGACCACCGGGACGTAGAGCGAGTGGGTGTTGTCCGCCACCGTCCCGTAGGCCTCTACCTTCTCCCGGACCAGCTCCACCGAGCAGTCGCGGATCGGCGCCTCCGTGAGATCGCGGTAGACGAAAAAGGTGCAGACCTCGTTCTGGTCGATGAAGATCTTGAGCGGCCAGAACTTCCCGTACTCCACCACCTGCCGCTCCGGCTCGCTGTAGATGATCGACCAGAGCTTTTTCGCCACCCGCCAGTTCTCCTCCACCGTCCCGAAGAAGACCAGGTCGATGTCGGAGTGGACGCCGCGGCGACCCAGGGCGGAGGAGCCGGTGATCCCCAGCCGCTTCAGGGGAACCTCGAAGAGCTCGCCCGCCTGGCGCACGATCTCGCCCACCTTGGGGAACTCCTCCATGACATACTCCAGGGCGCGGCGGTCGTTGAAGAAGCCGGTGAAGGAGGAGCGGGGGAAGGCGACCTGGTACTCGCAGAGGGAGAGCTTGTGGGAGTCGGGGGGAAGTTCGGGGTAGAGGCGGTAGAGCTTCTTGATCTGGTCCTTGTGGGAGACGTAGACGGTCTTCCCCTCCCGCTCCTCCTTGATGATGCTGGAGTATTTCCGCCCGTGGATGTCGATGGTCCCCTCCGGGTCGGGATAGTAGATCAGCTTCCCGATCACCATCTCCCGGGGATGCCAGTAGCCTTCCACGTAGACGAAGGAGCCGTCAGAGCGCATCAGATAGGTGGTGTCCAGCGGACCCATGGTCATCTTCTCGATCGGCTGGATGATACGGGAGATCACCTGGTCAAAGGTATCGGGCATGATGTTCCTCCAGAGAGAATGGGCGTTCTCGTCAGGTTCCCCGGTTCACTTCTTCCTACGGTCCGCAGCTTTCCAGATGGGCTCTCTCCTTGATCATGGCGCGGGCCGCGCGGGAGGAAGCGGGCTCCCTCTCCCCGCGTTCGAGGAACAGGGATGTCCCGTTAAACATTAATACCCGGAAGTCTCGGTTGCCAAGGAGATTCTTGACTTCCCGAAAATAGGCGGAAGGCTCCAAAGGCCAGGACGCGATCCGCCCGGGACGGAGATAGAGGAGAACCAGATCCGCGTCCTCCACGCGGGGGAATACGCGGATCCGGTTGTCCCGGGGCAGGTGGGGAACGATCACCGACTGGGCGCTGAGGGTTTTGCCCGCCATGCTCAGGCCGGGCAGGGCCCGCGCCAAGGCTCGATCCGAAGGCAGGATCGGCCGCCAGGGGGGAATCTCCAGGCCGATAACCAAATACAGCACCACCGCCCAGGCCGCCGCCGAGCCCAACACCGAACGGCGGGAGAAACGCCCCAAGACATCCACGAATCCCAGCATGAAGAAGGAGAGGCCCATGATCCCGTAGTAAGCCCCCAGGTTCGCCTGGTAGTCATAGCCGGAGGCGACGTTCAGGCCGATCGGGAAAAGTCCGAGGATGAACCAGGCCGGGCTCAAAAGAGGAAGGTAGCGAAGCGGGGGAAGGAGGAGACGGAAGGCGGCGGAGAGGGTTTTCCTCAAGAGCAGCGGGAAGGAGGAGATGATGCCGCCGACGATCCCGAGGTAGCCGGATCCCCACTGCTCATAGCGGCTGACAAAGTGGCTGACCGTGCGCGTCTCGGGGTAGGAGTTGGGGATGACCACGTAGAAGGCCAGCGCCGCCCAGGCCGCCGCGGTGGCGGCCAGGGCGGCCCCCCATTTCCGGGAATGGAAGAGAGCGACGTAAAACCCGAGGAAGATGAGATAAAGCGGCACGTCCTCCTTGATCGCCATCGCCGCCAGGCACCAAAGATAGAAAGAGAGAAACCGGCGCCGGTGGAGGGCGGATGCCGCCAGGAACAGGAGGGGAGGGAAGAAAAGCTCGTGGTGAAAGTCGAAGCGGAACCCCTCCCAGTACTTGGGATGGAAGACGAAGATCAGCCCGCAGAGAAAGGCGGCGCCGCCCCCCAGCCCCCGGCCCTGCCCCGCCCGGGCCAGAGCCCAGACCGCGGCGGCGGCGGCGAGCCCCTGGAGTGAAAGGAGAATCGCCGGGCTCGGGCGGAGAAGGTAGAGGGGGACGATGGGGAGGAGGATGGGAGAGAAGTGATCGCTGAAATAGTTGCGATCGAGGGAATAGGCGAGCAGGAATTTGCCGTGAAGGGTGTTGTAGAGGGCGTGATCGATCAGCGAGAAGTCCAGGGCGCCGGTGTCGAAGGTAGCGTGTTGGCGGATCTTGTAGCCGACAAAATAGAAAGCGAGAAGGGCCAGGGCCAGGCGGGGGAGCAGGACGCTGACGCGGTGAAAAGGCGCTGTTGCGCGCGCGATTCGATCGACGATCTCAGAGCAGAAACGGCTGGGGCTAAGGCCGGGCCGTTTCCGCCGTTCCTCCAGGTAAGCGAAGAAAGAACCCAGGGCGAGCAGGCCGGCGGCCGCCCGCAGGGGCTTGACCAGCGAAGAGAACGAGATCCGCACGGAAAGGATCTCGGTTTCGAAGGGGGCGGCGACGATCCAGAGGATAAGAACGAGGAAAAGAAAAGCGCCGCCGCCAGCGAAGACAAGACGGGCAGCGGCCCCGGGCCATGACCGCGGGAGAAGGCGGCGGGCGGAAGATGGATTTGAGATTTGAGATCTCAGATTTCAGACCACGGCGGGCGGAAGATGGATTTGAGATCTCAAATCTCAGATCAACCTCGGCGGCGGGAACACACGATTCCCGCGGCCACCAATATTTCATCCCTCATCCCCGGATGAGGGATGAAACGTAGTCGAAGAAGTCCAGCTCGCCGGCAGCGATCCCCTTCTCGTAGACGTAGCCGGAGGCCAGCGTGGAGGCGAAGACCGCCCGCAGATACATCTCGGGGACGCGTTCCAGCACCTTCTCCAGGCCGATGGTCTCGATCAGGACGGGCGGGCAGTGGCGGCGGACCACCGCCTCCCGCAGGGGCGCGTTGTCGAAGAGATCGGAGGCGGCGATCCGGTCGGTCATCAGGTTGATCTTGTCGGAGAGGATGTCGGAGAGGAGCGAGAGGGGGCGGCCGGTTTTCTTCCGGTCCTCCCAGAGGGCCTGGAACTCCCGGCGAGCGTTCAGGCGGATGACCGCGACGATCTCTTCGATGTAGCGGACGCGGAAGGGGGGGATCTTCCCCCCCGGGCGGGGCGTCATCATCTCCTGGAATTCCCCGTCGCTCAGGGCCAGGGCGGCCAGGACCTCGAGGGAGGAGGAGGTGACGCCGCCCTTGTTGGCGGAGGAATCTTTAAAGAGGATGACCCCTTTCTCCTCCAGGCGGAGCCGCGCCTCCTGGGTGATGAAAAGGTTGGCGCCCTCCACGATCGCCTTGGCCCGGGGA
This sequence comes from uncultured bacterium, assembly GCA_964551475.1. Taxonomy (GTDB): domain Bacteria; phylum Auribacterota; class Erginobacteria; order Erginobacterales; family CAZKCI01; genus CAZKCI01. Next base: position 9,877 of record CAZKCI010000019.1, read on the forward strand.
CGGCCCTTCTCGCTGAAGAACTCGTTCCAGTTTCCGATCGTGATCGCCCGGGGGCGGCCGCCGCAGGGGACGAAGAGATCGGCGGCGAGCGCGGGGAAGAAGTGGAAGCGGTTGCGGAACTCGGTCCCGTTGCGGACGGCCGTCCCGTCGGGAAGAACGATGTCCCGGTCGGCGACCGAGACGAAGAATCCCTGGGGGGAGAGCTTCGCCCGGTCGAAGCACTTGACCATCAGGCGCTTCGAGGCCAGGCGCCGCAGATCCTCCCGGTCGATCCCGGAGGGATCGTAGAGGACGCCAGACCCGTCGACCACGGCCAGCATCTTTTCCTTGGAGAGGAGGATCTCGTTGGAGCCCAGGTCCCCGTCCGGACCTCCGGTCTGGAACTTGGTCGTCGTCTCCTCGCGCCAGCCGAGCTTCTCCTGGACGCCCTTGACGAACTCGCGGACGCCGTTGGTGGTCATCCCGTAGGTGTCGTGGGGAATCCCGCCCAGCTCCGGCTTCTTGCCGGTGGTGAAGGCCTTCCAGTAGCGGTAGCCGCGCTCGCGGGCCCTCAGCGCCGCCCAGTTCATCAGCTCCGCCGTCCCCTCGTCGGGGCCGAGAAAGATGATCTCCTCTCGTCCCAGGCAGTCGACGATCTGGGGATGCGGGAGGAGGAGGTCGAGGAGGCCGTCGACATACTGCTTGAAGATCGTCTCGCCCCTGTCCTGGGAGCCCATCCCCAGAAGGATCGTCCCCTTCGAGCCCCCCTCCGGGATATCTTTGTTCTTCTGCTGCTGGGTGAAGGCGAGGTTGTAGTTCTCGTCGAAGATGAAGTCGGAGTTCAGGTCGTAGTCGGCCTGGGAGGGGGAGCGCACCATCCGCACCCCGCCCCGGGCGATGTCCCGGAAGCGGACATGGAAACCGCGGAAGCCCTTCCCCAGAATGAAGAAAATCCCGAAAGGCCGCTCCGGGTAATCGCTGGGGCTCAAGTAGGAAGGGTCGAGGCGGAAGGAAACACTGATCTTCTCGTCCTTGAAAAAGTTGGTCTTCCGGATCGACTGGTGGAAGGCGAAGAGGGACTCCAGGACATGGCGCTCGATCTCGGAGGTAACCTCGGTTTCCAGGCGCTTGCGCGCTTTGGCCAGGGGGGCCTCCGGCTGGCGCTTCTTCAGGCCGGGGTCGAAGGACTGGACGAATGCCTCCCAGAGGGCGCGGACGATCCCGCGATGCTTCAGGATCACGCCGTTGATCCGGTCTTCATGGTAGGTGTCCTTGGCGAGATGCGTCTTGAAAAGGGAGAGAAGCCCCAGGAGCTCCGGCTTCCCCGCGAGCGCTCGGGAGAGGGCGGTGTATTCCTCGGTGTAGGTGGTCAGGAACTGGTGGGCGAAGGCGGCGGAGGCGAAGGCATACATCGTCTCCGGGGCGGAGCAGGCGCCGGAGTAGAAAAGCTCGGAGAGCCTTCCGCCGGGGAGGATCATCGCCATGTCGATGTCCCGCCCCAGGCGGGCGGGGAGATCGGCGTCGGCGGGACGGTTGAGGTAGAAGGAGAAAATCACCGTCCCGTCGGCGAAGGGTTCGGCGTATTCGCGGGTGATGTGGAGCTCGTATTTCTTCAGGATGAAGGTGAAGTTGGTGAGAAAGCCCGGCGCGGTGTCGCGTTCAATCCCGACCATGATCCGCGTCTCTTTCTCGTCCGCCAGTTCCGAAACGCGGGTCAGGGGGACGTTCCGCCCCCGCAGATCGGTCCAGAGCTCCCGATAGCGCTCGATAGTGGCCGGAGGCGAATTTTCCAGGAAGGCGACACTGGCCGCCTGCTCAAAGGCCAGCGCTCTTCCCTGGGTAGCGACCGGGTAAACCGGCCGTTTGACCAGGTAGATGCGGAGGGGATGGCCGCGGCAACGGTAGCTGTGGAGGCGGAAGGCCGGGAAACGCTCCTCGATCCTCTGCTTGATCGCCCGCACCTGCTCATAGCCGTCCTCGGCCACATAGGTGGCGCCGTCGGCTTGCTCGTCGATGAACTGGAAGTTTTCGGCCTGTCCCCCGCTCGACTCGGCGATGATCCGGGTAGCTCGGAAGAACTCGATGTGCTTGGCGATCTCGGGCAGCGGGGTGTACTTGAAGTAGTAGTCGGCGATGCCCAGGTCCCGGCAGAACCAGGCGACCTCCCGCCGGGTCCGCTCCCGGGAGAAGTTGCCGCGGCCGAGGATCAGCTCCTCGATCTCCTTGAGCTGGGCGACGGTGAGGGGGCCCCCGCGAGCGATCTCGGGGAGCGTGGGGAGGGGGGAGGGACGGTTTTTAGCCATAGGTTCTCCTTCTCGATGAGTTGCCATGATAGCACCGAGGGGAGAAAGGGGCAAGGAAGCAGCGGCTACGTAACCTCTGCGGATAGCTCGCGGGGACCAGATAACCGAAGAAGGCGGCCGGATTGAAAGCGGCCAGCGCCACCACCATGGGCGCGGAGACTCGCGGCCGCGGGCGAGAAAAGCAGGGCGAGAGCGAACAGGCAGCAGAGAAGGAGCATCCGGATGCAGGTTCTATCCAGGGCGGGAAGCGCCGAGATGCGCTCGCGGATCCGGGGCTGCCTCCCTTTCGGCTGCCATAAAAAGAAGCCGCGGATTTCGCGGATTTCACGGATTATGATGAGATAATCTCAGGATAGTATATCTCACTGCTCATCGGTCAGATATCATTTGTCATCAGGCAGAGCATGAGAAGAGAAGATTCGATCCTCCTCGGGTTCGGCGCCGAGCCTCCCCGGCAGGGCGGCGACCCGGCCCAAATCGATTGGGACTATCTTCTCCGAACTTCCGCCGACAACCGGCTGGACGGGATCGTCTTCAACGCCCTCGACCGCCTGGGAGTCCTGGCGGAAGCCCCCGAGCCCGTCCGCCGGGCCCTGGAAGAGCGCTATCGGAGGATCGTGGAGACGGTCTCTCTCTATATCCATCATGCCGGCGAGCTGGCCGAAAGGTTCCGCGCCGCGGGGCTCCGGATGATTGTCCTGCGGGGTCCGGCTCTCGGTCTCACAATCTATGAGAAGCCTTATCTGCGTCCTTTCCGCGATCTCGACATTCTCATCCCCCGGGAAGAGATCGGCGCGGCCAAAGAGGTCCTCGATAACGCGGGCTTCGTCCCCGAGAAGGGCCTCCTCCCCGACCCCTACTTCGAAAAGCACCACCTCCATCTTCGCCGGATCCACGCCCGGACCGGCGCCGCAGTCGAGCTCCACTGGGCTTTCGATCATCCCTACGCGCCGACGCTGGTGGACATCCCTTCGCTCTTCCTGCGCGCGCGACCCGCCGGGGACGCCGCAGCCCCCCTCCCCGTCCTTGATCCGGTCGATGCGCTGATCACGCTCTGCCTCCATCTGTGCAAACACTGCATTTTTCTCGGCGCCTTCACGGAGGAGAAGGATTTCCCCTCCCTGCTGACGGGCGAAAGATCGGCGCTCTGGTTGATCGACATCGAGAAAGCCCGGAAGAAACTGGACGGCGATTCTCTCGCTCGGGCGCGGGGGAGGGCGGCGGAGTGGAGCCTGGCGGGGAATCTCACGGTCTGCCTGCGGGCCGCGGAGCGGATCTTCGGCGGGACAACGATGACCGAGGGCGGAGCGCCGGCCGGGATGAACCGATGGGAAAAAGCCGTCTCTCGACGACGGATGGCTTTCCTGCGCGGGGAGGGGGGAGGGACGCGGATCGACCGCTTCCTCTTCGGCCTCCGCCCGGACACGATCTTCCGCCCGGTGCGGGCGCTTTCGCTCGCCCGCTGCGTCTTTCCTCCGGCGGATTATCTGCGGAAGAGGTATGGCGATGGGGTAACGGCGAAGGCGCGGATTCTTCACGCCGCCCGGACCGGGCGGCGTCTCACCGGCAACCTGACGGATTATCTGCGGGAACGGTGGAAGGCGCGGAAGCAGGGGAACGTCGGCAACGCGCATCGTGATCAGCGCGGACGGCGATAGCCGTCCGCGGCGATCAACGGCCCCGCGCCGTCTCGAGATCTTCCCGCAGGACGTCCCGCTCGGTGACTTCCCAGTCCCCGTCTTCGTTCAGGATAACGAAGTAGTCCCCGGGGTATTTGCGGGCGAACTCGTCGCGGTAGTCGAGCGTATAGATCCGCACCGGCCAGGCGGTGACCGATCCCCAGGGCTGGGCCTTCCCGAAAAGGATGGAGTAGGGCGTGTTCCCGATCTGGAAGTAGTCGTCGACCGCGAACCAGGTGTTGGCCCGGGTGGGATGGACGGCGCAGCCGGAGAGGAGAACGAGAGCCGCGCCGGCGAACACGAGCAGGGACAGGCCGAGCCTTTTCATCGGGATCATACTAACGCCCCCGCCGGGGCGGGTCAAGCTCCGTCGCGCGCGATGGCGCGCCCGATCACAGATCGGGCCTACAGAATCCGGTTGACCGGGCCTGTAGGCCGGTTCTGTGAACCGGCGGCCAGGCTACGATCAACGGGAGGCCGGGAGATCGGAGGAGGAGCCGAAGAAGAAGCGGGTCAGGTCGCGGATAGACCAGAGGCCGGTCGCGGGGCGGAAGACCGCCGGGAGGTCGGCGGCCGGCCCGCCATACCTTCCCGGGACCGGCCGATCGCCGGAGAGGCCGAAATAGATCCCGGTGACACCCCGCGAGGCCCAGAGGCCGCCCAGCGGGCGGAAGACCGCGGCTTCCTCCGTCCCGTCGCCCTCGGAATCGAACGGGACAGCCTCGTCGCCGGAGAGGCCGAAGTAGAACCCGGTCAGTCCGCGGACCGCCCAGCGAGAAAGGGAAGGCTGGAAAACCGCGATGTCCCCCGTCCCGTCTCCGTCGTAGTCAGCGGGCACGGGGATAGAGGAGTCCCCTCCGTAAAAGATCCGTGTCAGGTCCCGGATCGACCAGAGGCCGGTCGCGGAACGGAAGATCACCGGGTGCGAAGTGCCGTCCCCGCCGTAATTGCCGGGGAGCGCCCAGTCTTGGGAACTCCCCATATAGAAGCGCGTCAGGGACCGGACCGACCAGAGACCGGAGGCGGGGCGAAAAACGGCGGCGGCGGCGGTCCCGTTGCCGCTGAAATCCCCCGGCACGGGAAGATCGGCTGACCCGCCGAAGTAGAAACGGGTCAGGTTCCGGATCGACCAGAGGCCGGTCGCGGGACGGAAGACGGCCGTGTCAGAGGTGCCGTCGCCGTCATAGTCTCCTCCGCCGGAACGGGCGTGGAGGGGGGTGGGGCTGGGGACGGGCGTCGGAGTGACCTCTCCGGTCTGGCCGTTCCAGCCGGCGAGCCTCGCCATCATCCACCAGAAAGCGCGCCCTTTCATGTTGCAGTTGAGCGGCTGAGAATGGGCGCAGCAGCCCCCCTCACCGCAGCTTGCGCATCGATCGTCGTCGGGATGGTCGGCGCACCATTCCTGGGCCCAGTTCCTCTGCACTTCATCCTGCCAGTAGTAGCATCCGTCATCCACGGCCAGGTCGAGATAGTCGGTCCCGCCCGGGTCGTAGCGCTCGATGTCGTTGAAGTCGAAGAGGACCTTGCCGTTGGTCGCACAATAACTGCGTATCTGCTGGTTGCGGAGGTGGAGATTGCCCGAGCTCCCGCTGCCGTCCATGTGGCCGGTCATGTAGATGAAGCGGACGGTGGAATAGCTGGACTCGAGCTGAGTCATCAGGGAGAGATAAGTCTCGATATTCTCCTCCGTGGCGCCGGAGACCTGCCCGCACCAGGACCACATGATCAGGTTGCGGTCGTTACCGATGGTGTCGAGGAGATCCCGGGTGTTCTGCGCCCAGGTCGTCCAATCGGGATAACCGAGATCGCCGGAGGGCTCGCCATCGTGGAGGGAGAGAACGCCTTCGGAGGGGTCATGGTCGAAGGCGTAGGGAGAACCGTACAGGCCGAACAGGACACCCATCCCGGTCACGACCTGACTCCCGTGGGAGGTGTGGCCGTAGGACATCCGGAAAAGGGCTTTGGCCTGTCCGATCCAATATTCCGGGATAACACCCAGATCGGTGCAGGTGTGGTCGATGATGATCGCCTGGGAGAAGGCAGCGGGGACCAGGGCCAGCGAAGCCAACAACAAAACCGCCATGAGGGACGCTCGGCTCATGTGTATTTTTAATATAGCACAACAATCCCCTTGCCGGTCCGGGGAAAGCGGTTAGACTGGTCAGTTTTGTCGGACCGGCCTGACCCGTCCGACCGGTCAGACTTGTCCGACGCCATGAAAAACCGCATACTCCTCTCCACCGGCTCGCTCTACAACTACGGGACCGACCGGGTCTTCGAGATCGCCCGGCGCACCGGCTTCGACGGCGTCGAGATCATCGTCGACCGTCGGACCGACACTTTCCAGGTCCCCTATCTCCGCTCCCTGATCGAGCGCTACGGCCTTCCCATCGGAGCCGTCCACTCCCCCTTCTCTTTCCTCAAGCTCGCCGGCTGGAAAGACGGCGAGATCCCCCGCGCCCGGCGTTCGGTCCGCCTGGCCGAGGAATTGGGCGCGCCGGTGGTCGTCCTCCACGGGCCCTCCTTCACCGACCGCCCGTATTTGAAATGGCTCCAGGAGGAGCTTCCTTCCCTCCAGGCCGCCACCAAGGTCATCGTCGCGGTGGAGAACATGCCCCACTACCGCAAGCCGTTCGGGCGGATCGGCGCGCGCTTCCACTGGCCGAACATCCAGGACGCGAAGCGGAAGAAGGCCTGGAATTTCGTCCCCTCCTTCCTCCTTCCCTCTTGCCACCTCCTCTCCCGGCCGGAGGATCTCCTCCCCTTCCGCCATGTCGTCCTCGACGTCACCCATCTCGGCACGGGGGGTTACGATCCCGCGCGCGTCTATGATCTCCTCGGGGAAAGGGTGGCCCATGTTCACCTCTCCAACTTCGACGGCCAGGAGCACCGGGAACTGAGAAAAGGCGAAGTGGAGATCGCCGGTTTCCTCCGCCACCTTACCGCGAAGGGATATGCCGGAGACATCGCCCTGGAGATCAGCCCGGGTTCGTTCGCCTCCGAGGACGAGTCGGCGACGGTCGAGACGCTCGCCGCCAACCTCGCGATTATTCACGATAATCTTGGCCGGAGCTAATAGGCCGGTATAGGTTCTATAGGACCTATACCGGCCGACGCCCGTCCGTCGCGACGGGAGTCGCGACGCTACCACCGCCCCCGCGGCGGCCTTGACCGCGGGCCGGCTTTGGTGTATCTCCTGTTTCAGGCGCAGGGAAAGCGCGCCGGAAACAGGAGATACACCATGAAACACCGCGTTTTCGCCTGTCTGGCGTTCGCAGTCACCCTCGCCCTCCCCCCGCTCCTCCCCGCTTCATCCGACCCGGTCAAGGACCTGATCTTCGACCTCCAGGTCGGAAAGAAGGACGTCCGGATCAACGCCGCCCGCGGACTGGGCAACCAGGACGACGAGAGAGCGGTCCCGCCTCTTCTCGAGATCGTCCAGAACGCGAAGGAGAGCAAGGACCTCCGGCGGGAGGCGATCATGTCGCTGGGCAAGCTCGAGGCGAAGGACGCGGTGCAGTCTTTCATCGACCTCGCGGTCAACCCCTCCGAGAACCAGGATCTCCGGATCACGGCGATCGAGGTTCTGAACCGGATGAAGGCCAAACGCGCGGTGAAGGAGTTCTCCGCCGCCCTGGAAAACCCGAAAGACAAGGGCAAGGTCCGCGCGGCCATGACCGCCTTCCTCTCCGCCTACGCCGACCGGAAGAGCGTCAGCTCGCTCCAGCTGGTGATGGAGAACGAGAAAGACGACTGGGAGATCCGCGTGCCGGTTCTCGACCTCGCCTACCGCCTGGACGAAAAGAACACGCTCAAGTCCTTCGAGGCCATCCTCCTGAACCGGAAGGACGACCGCCGGGTCCGCTCCCACATCATGGAGATCCTGTCCCAGCAGCCGGAGAAATCGGTCATCCCGGCGGTGATCGACGTGGCGTCCGACGCCCAAGACCGCGATGACATCCGGATAGCGGCGATCGACGTCCTGATCAAGAGCGGTGACAAGCGGGCGGGGGCGCCGATGCTCTCCCTCGCCGACAACGCCAAGGACGAATGGAAGGTCCGGGCGAAGGCCCTCCAGTTTTTCCCGGTCTCCCCCCCCCAGGAGTGGCCCCAGGTGATGGAGCGGATCATCTTCAACCCGAAGGAGAAAGACGCCCTCCGGGTCGTCGCTTTCGGCGTCCTCACCGCCCTCCAAGGGACACAGCTCGCCCCCCAGGCGATCGAGCTTTTGAAAAATTCCAAGGAGGATGACGAGGTGAGGACGGCCGCGGCGGGTTTCCTGGGCGAATGCCGCGTGAAAGACGCCGGGCGGGCGCTCGCCGATGTCCTGGGGACGACGCCGAAAAAGGCGTATTTCCGGGAGGCGATCGTCCGGGCTTTGGGAAAACTCCGCTATACGGCGGCCCGGGAGATGATCGAGTATCTCTCCCGCCGCGACGACGACGTCTCCGTCCGCAAGGCGGCGCGGGAGGTCCTGGAGGGAACGTAGCGTCGCCTTACTGAAGCTTTCCACGAATTTACACGAATTTGCACGAATAAGATGGGCCAGGGTGATTCTTCAATTCCACCGGGCGAGCAATCGATAGCGAGCTTGTGGGGGGGGCGCCCCGCTCCCACAATTCGCGGAGAGGGAATCTTCCCCCTGTCCCGCGTCGCCGCGGTAGCGGCGACGCTACAAACCCGTTTTCCCCGCGGACGCACCTCGACGGAAGGCGGCCAGAAGGCGGCGGGCGCGCAGGGTGATCTTGACGCGCGGCGGGAATTGGAAATCGGGCTTTTCCGATAGCAGAAGATGGATTTGCGCCTCGACGGCTTCACCGCGATCCGAAAGAGCTCTGATTGATCCGGGGATGGTCATCCCTTCGCCAATGTCGACCTCCACCTCATCCCCGGCGACGATCTTCTGCAACGGCTCGCGGGGGATCAGCACCACGATAGACTCCCCCTCCCCTTCGACTTTCGCCTCCACCTCGTAGGTCGCCTTCATCCGGGCGAGCCAGAAGACCGCCAGGAGGGCCCCGAGAAGGAGGGCGCTGACCGCGAGCGAGATCAGCCAGAGGGCGAGCCGCCGGTTGATCAGCCGACTCACCCAGCGGTTCAGTCGTCCGCGCTGATCAGCGTCTCTTGCTCTCATGGGCCTCGTCACTGTTTCGCCTCCAGGCGGGAGGACTGCTCGCGATAGAGATCGCAGTAGTAGCCGCCCCGCGCCATCAGCTCCCGGTGGCTTCCCGTCTCCATCGCCCGGCCGTCGCGCAAGACCACGATCCGGTCCGCGTTTTGCAGGGAGAGGAGGCGGTGGGTGGCGATGATCAGCGTCGCCTTCGGGAGATCGCATCTCAGGTTGGCGAAAATCCTCGACTCGGAGTCGAAGCCGACCGCCGAGGTCGCCTCGTCCAGGATCAGGATCCGGGGATCGCCCAGGACCGCGCGAGCGATGGTGAGCCTCTGGCGCTGGCCCTCGGAGAGGTTGGAACCCCTCTCCCCCACCAGCGTGTCGAGTCCGTTCTCCATCTGCCGGACCGCGGAGTCGAGATCGGCCATCTGGAGCGCCCGCCAGAGATCCTTCTCCGAGAACTCGGACCGGCCAAAGACGAGATTTTCCCGGATGGAGCGGTTCAGGACGAAGGCCTCCTGGAGGGCGAGGCCGATACGGGGAAGCAGCGAGGAAAGGCGGATCCCGTCGAGGTCGATCCCGTCGATCAGGACCCTCCCCTCCCAGGGAAGCATCAGGCGCAGGAGGAGCATGAGGAGCGTCGTCTTGCCCGAGCCGCTGGGTCCGACCAGGGCGGCGAAGGATCCGGCGGGGACGGCGAAGGAGACCTTCTCGACCACCTTCCTGCCCGGCCGATAGCCGAAGGCGACGTCCTGGAAGGCGATCTCGCCCCTGATCCCGGCGAGCGCCCTGGCCTCCGGTCGTTCCGTCTCCGCCGGGAGGACGAGCGTCTCCCGCACCCGCTCCCAGGAGACGAAACGGACCATCACTCCCTGGTAGAGTCCGCCCAGCGACTTCAGGGCGTCGAAGAGCTGGATGAGATAGATCATGAGCGCGATCAGCGTCCCCAGCGTCAGATAGCCCTTGATCACGTTGAAACCGACGTAGTAGGTGAAACCGGTGAGGATCAGCGTGTTCAGAAGCCCCGCGGACATGCTGGAGAAGAGGCCCACCTCCACCAGCTTCAGGTCGAGGCGGATGACCCGGATCCTCCCCTGGAGGTAGCGCAGGGCCGCCCAGGGCCCTTTCCCCAGCGCCTTGACCAGCTTGATGTTGGAGAGCGAATCCTCGAGCTCGGCCAGAAGACCCTGCGAGGCCTCCTTGATCCGGCGGGTGAGGACCCTCTGCTTCGAGCCGAAGTAGCGGGCCTGCAGATAAAAGAGCGGGGAGAGGAGGAGCGTGACCAGCGTGAGTTCCCAGTTCAGGTAGAGGCAGATGGCGAGGAGGAAGACCAGGCGGAGGGCGAGGCTGACGATCTGGGGGATGGTGTCGGTGGCAAGCGAGGAGACGGTGTCGATGTCCTGGCCCACCCGGTACATCTGCTCGCCGGTCGGCCGGCGATGGATGTCGGCGTAGGAGAGAGAGAAGAGATGGCGGACGTATTCGGAGCGGAGGTCGAAGGTGAGCCTCTGTCCGATGTAGGCCGAGAGATACTGGTGGAGGACGGCGAGGAACCCCTGGAGGAGAAAGAGGACGAAGCCGGCGAGGAGGAGGAGGTGAAAAAGGGCGAAGTCATGCCCGCCGAAGGCCTGGTCGATGGTGATCCGGGTGAGATAGGGGCCGAGCAGCCCCGCCGAGGAGGAGATGAAGACCGCGAGAAGGACGAGTGCCTCCAGGGACCAGTAGGGTATGAGATAGCGATTGAAGGCCCGGAAGTGGGAGAGGAGGGGGCCGGAGGGATGTCTGGATTTAGCCGAGAAGCTCATGGGATATCGGATTTGAAATTTGAGATCTCAGATTTGAGATTTCAGATCGTCTGGGCTTCTGAGATTTGAGATCTCAGATTTGAGATTTCAGATTATCTCGGCCGCTAATAATCCGCGCCATTCGTGCCCGCGCGCTGATCCGGCCGTCGTAGCCAAAGGCTACTTTGGCGGAGGCGGCAGCGCTCCGGCGCGCACCGGGGACTTTTTCAGGCCTTGATAGTAGCCGGGTCCCAGAATCTTCTCCGCCGCCCGGGCGATGGCGATCAAACGGCGCTTGATCCGGCATTCCGCCGGCGCGGGCTCGAAGACGGATCCGGTGGCCTGGAAGTTGGTGGCGTAACAGCCGCCGAAGCAGAGATCCTTTTCGGGGCAGGACGGGCAGCCTTTCCTCTCCACCCGGGCCATCCCGCAGAGGGCGAGGCGGTTGTGGATCTCGGACATCCCCTCGTCCAGAGACCCCAGGAGGTAGAGCCCCCGGAGGCCGGAGACCCCGAGCATCTTGGAGCAGGGGTAGATCGAACCGTCGGCGGTGACGGTGACGGAGTGGCGCCCGGCCCGGCAACCGTACTGGTGGCGCCGGCCGCTCATCATGGCGATGTTCTCCTCCAGTCCGGTCACCCGGACCGGGACGCCGCGGTCGAGCGACCGCCGGAGCCAGGCGGCGACCTTGATCATCTCCTCCTGCCAGACGTCGAGGGCGGCCTCCGGCCAGTCGAGGCCGGTGGCGGGGCCGATGATGAACTGGTTGATCCCGAGCGCGGCGAGATGGGCAACGTTCCGGGAAAGCGCCCCGACCGTGTCCGGGTGGACGGTCATCCGCGCCCCCAGCCAGGGCTGGCGGCGCTTGATCAGGGGCAGGCTCGCGGCCGCCCGGTCGTAGGAACTCGCCCCGTCCACGGCGAGGCGGTGGCGGTCGTGGGTCGCCCGGTCGCCGTCGAGGCTGACCAGGATCTTCACACCGGCGGAGACGAGGAAATCGACCCGCTCCTCGTCGAGCAGCGTGGCGTTGGTGGTTATATCGAACTTCATCCTCTTCCCGGCCGCGCGCGCCTTCCCGGCCGCGTAGGGGAGCAGGTCGCGGAGAAGATCGTACTCGAGCAGAGGCTCGCCGCCGAAGAGGAGGATGGTGAGCTCCCCGCGATCCCGGGACCGGTCGATCAGGAAGTCCGACGCCTGACGCGCCCGGGCGGGCGACATCCGGTGGGCGACGTTCTTTCCCTCCACGAAGCAGTAATGGCAGCGGTGGTTGCAATCTTCGGTCACCATCAGCTCGAGCTGGGTGATCGGGGGGAAGCGCTCGGCCTCGAGCTTTCGGCAGACGGACCGGGCCAGCAGGTCGGCGGCGGCGGGCGCGCAGCCCTCCCGTTCCGTCAGATAGCGGGTGAGCGAGGAGCGGCTGGCGCCGGGGAGGGCGATCTCCCGGAGCAGGCGTCCGGTGATCTCGTCGAGCGATCGGGGGTTCATCAGCCGGTTGACTCGCGCATCGTTTCCCCGGGTGTCTTGGCGCCTGGGTGGCATTCCCGGGTCAGTTCTTCGACAGCTCCGCGCATCTCGCCGCCACCTTCTCCAGGTCCGCCACGCCCCGGGGAGACCGCCCGGCGGCGCGCGCCACGGACGCGGCCAGCTCCGCCGGGGTCTCCCCCCTCCCTCCCGGACGGAGGGACCAGGCGGGGACGGACGCGAGCAGGCGAACCAGGCCGCTCAGGGGGGCGGCCTTTCCCCCCGTCCGTACATAGCCGGGATTGACGGAGTGGTCAAGGAGCAAACGAAGCGCCCGGGGAGCGGACAGGGAGCGGAACTCCGTCTTCCCCGGGGCGAAACCCCGGAGGATGAAGACCGCGCCGGGGAGGACGGCGAAGGAACGGGAGAACGGCGGAGGGGCGACCAGGAAACGGGGGGAGGGACGGCCTTCCCGGTCCGTCTCCTCCCAGTCCGGAAAAACGGGGCCGGGACGCCTCTCCCGCAGAAGCAGCGAGCGCGGGAAAGCGCGGATCCTGCCCGTCCGCAGGTCGAGGGGGGCGAACTCATCGGAGAGAAGGGCCCAGCCCGCCCGCTCGAGCTTCACCGCCAGTGTGGACTTCCCGCGGCGGCTCCCGCCGCAGAAGATCAGGGCCTTCCCCCGGTGGAGGACGACGGCGGCGTGGAGGAAGAGCAGCGAGCGCCGGAAGAGGTGGTTGACGAAGACCTGCGCGGAAAGGAAGGCGACGGCGCGATGGAGATCGGAGCAGACGAAGGAAGGGAAGCCGGGATCGACCGCCTGATACTTCCTCCCCTGGCGCAGAAGCAGGAGCCGAACTTCCCGGCCTTTCCCCCGCTCTCCGGGAGGGGCGAGAAAAGCGCGATAGAGGGAGCGGAAGACGGACAGGGCGCGAATGTCGTTGGAGACGACGGCCACGGCCAGGCCGGGGAAGACGTAGCGGTCGCGGATCAGTCCGCGGACCGGGCGCAGCGAGGGGGAAAGGTCGGGGACGCGTCGGATCACCGGAGGTCCCCCCAGGCCGCCGGATCCTGAAGGTAGTAGCGGCGGAAAAGGTCGTAGAGATCGGGATGGCGGCGGGCGAAAAGCCGCCCCCGGGCAAAGAAGCTCTCGGTGGCCACCGCGAAGAACTCGGCGGGATCAGAGGCGCCGTAGTCGTCGAGAAACGTCCGGCGGCCCGCCTCCACCGCCCGGTTCAGCTTCTCGAACTCGCCGGTCATCACGCCGGTCCAGCGGGCGCGCAGGGCGTGGTCGGCCAGGCGCGGACAGCCGTCGGCCGTTCCGTCCTCCTCGTCCAGCTGATGGGCGAACTCGTGGAGAACGATGTTGCGGGCGGCGCCGCGGGAGTCGCGCCGGACCTCGTCCCAGGCGAGCACCACCGCACCCTCCCGCCAGGATTCCCCGTCCCTCGCCTCCTCCTCCTCGTGGACCACCCCGTCCTCCTCGGCCCAGGAGAGCGGGGCGACAAAGGGATGGGGATAGAGAAGGATGGAGCGGAGGCGGGGATAGTAAGCCCCGGGGCGGCGAAGGATGAGGAGACAGGCCTGGGCGGCGATGACCACCTTCATCTCTTCGGTCACCGTAAGCCCGGAGCACCCCTCGAAACTCTTCTCGGACAGGAAAACCAGCGCGTGCCCCCTGATCTCGGCCCGGTCGGATTCGGCGAGCGCGCGGTAAAGCGCGACCCGGTTCCGCAGTGTCTCCTCCCATCCGGGCGGGAAGGAGGAGGCGAAGAGCCTCTTTCGCTGGTGGCGCTTGAAACCGAACATGGTCTGGATTATGATGGAGCCGTTCGGCCCGCACAACACCGAATCGGCGCCGGAATCATCCCGTCCCGGACAAACCTTCGTCCGTCGGCGGCGTTATATATAAAGAGAGAGCCTATGCCGCAACGGCATCGGCGGCGACCAAGGAGGTGCCTCATGGTCCGCGAAAAAGCGTGGTTCCTTCCCTCGATAACGTTCTCCACGATCGTCCTTCTCGCGTCCTTCCCCGACGGTGTCACCGGAGCCGAGTTCTCCACTGCCTGGACGATCGCCTTCACCGACCTCAAGGCCGACCTCCGGACCCTGGCTTGCGATCCGCTCGATCCCAATCGTATCTACCTGGGGACCGACCAGTCGATCCTGGCCACCAGCGACGGCGGGAGGACCTGGACCGACCGGCAGAGCTTCCGCAACGACAAGATCTCCCTGACCGGTCTCCCCAGCGAGAAGGCCTTGCGGCACATCGTCACGATCGATACCCCCGAGGAGTTGAGGACCCGATCGGGAGCGGGCGCGGGAGGGGAGGAGATGGCGGAAGGGACCGTCGCCTTCTCCGTCGACCGAGCGGCGGCGGAAGCGGCGGAAACCGCGGCCGCCGCCAAATTGCAGGATCTCCAGTCCCGGCAAAATCAGGCCGACGAGGAGCTCAAAAAAGCGCAGGCGGCTTTGGTCCTCGCCGCGGCCGAAGACAGCAAATGGGAGCCGGATCAGTTGACCGTCGCCGAGGTGGAGTCGATCGAGGAGACCGCGGCTGATTTTGTCCCCGACCCCGACTACGGCCTCCTGGCCGAGTGGCTGGAAGAGCGGGGGCTCTCCGTCGTCGTCTCCGGGGGAGAGCGAAAACGGACGCTGGTGATCTACCTGGAGAAGCATGAGGCGGAGGGGCTGGAACTGGCCGCGGCCGCCGCCGCGGCGGAGATGGCGCTGGACGCCGCCCAGACGCAGTGGGAATCGCTGGAGGCGCAGATGCAGGCGGTACGGGCCGAACGGGACCTGGCGGCGGCGGCCAGAGTCCATGCCGCACCGGAGAGCGAAGCCGAAAAATCGAGCGCGGCCGCGGCGCCGATCGAGGAGCGCACACCGGTCCCCGAAGAAGAGTACATCTCCGGCGTCACCTATATCGCCGCCGACCCCGCCAATCCCCAGCGGGTCATCGCCGCCACTTTCGACGGCATCTACCTCTCTTTCGACCGCGGGAAGACCTGGAACCTGGTCCATCGGGGGACCGGCTCCGGCCAGTCGGCGATTCTCTGCCTGGCCATCGATCCCTCCCGCCCCTCCGTGGTCTTCGCCGGCTCGCTGAGCGGCCTGATCCGGTCCGACAACGGCGGGATGACCTGGCAACGGGTCGAGGGGATCATCGCCGACAAGGTGATCATCTCGCTGGCGGTCCATCCCTCCGATTCCCGGATAGTCTTCGTCGGCACAGAGGGAGACGGCCTTTTCCAGTCCATCGACGGCGGTAAATCCTGGCGGCTGGTCTTCACCCATTCCACCACTGCCGGAAACAGCATCCGCGCCATCGCCTTCGCCCCCTCCCGTCCCGAATTCGTCTGGCTGGGGACGGCGGCGGGGATCTTCACGAGCGCCGACGGGGGAAGAAAATGGGAGAAGACTTTGTCTCTGGGACTCTCCGACAACCTGGTCCGACACTTGGCCGCTTCGCCCACGGTGGCCGGGACGGCCTACGCGGCCACCCCTTCCGGCGTCTTCGCCACCGCCGACTCCGGGCGGACCTTCCGCCGGGTAACCTTCGGCCTCAACTTCCGCGACGGCAACTTCCTGGTCTTCGAGCCGGCCAACGCCGAGGCGTTGTGGCTGGTCACCGACCAGCGGGTCTGCCGCAACGGGCCGCGCACCCGTCCGGCCGACCCCTCCCGGCCCCTGGGCAAAGTCCCGGCCGTACGGGGCGCAGCCATACGACCGAAACGGTGAGGATAGAGGGTAGGGGATAGAGGGTAGAGGGTAGAGGCGAAAGCGGCGGCGAATCCGTAGCCTCAATCGGCGGCGAGGTCTTCCAGGGCCAGGCGTTTCAAGCAGCCGGGGCAGGGCGAGAGTCCCATCCGGCGCGCCGCGGGCACGGAAACGCGGAATGACGCCCCGGGGGATATTTTTTCGGCGCAGGAAGATCCCGGGTCGTGGAAGAGCCCATCGCCCGGACCGGCCAGGCCGTAGCGCGGGGGGGTGAAGCGCCCGGATCCCTCCCAGACCCCGCGGCCGCGAGCGCGCGCCGACGCCTCGGCCTTTTTCAGCCGGTCTCCGAAGGCGACGGCGAATCCGTCATAGCGGCCATAGCCCTCCTCGAGCAGACGGGCGTTGAGCAGTTCTCCGTCCAGGATGAGATAGGCCGGAGTCCTTCCCTCGGCGTCGGTCGTCTCCGCCTCGAACTGGAGACCCACCTTCCGATGGAGGAGCAGGCGGGAGAGGTGGTGAAAGGCGTCCGGCCCCCAGGGCTGGTCTTCGCCCTGATATCTCCCGTCGCTGAGCTTCCTGATCTCCGGAGCGTCGACACCGATCAATTTCACCCGGTCTCCGCCCCCGATCACGATGGTATCGCCGTCCATCACCAGCAGAACACGGGCGAAGACGGCGGGGGCGAGAGCGGGCTCGGCGGGAGGGGCCGAGCCGGGGCGGCAGGAGACCAGAATGACGCAGAGCGCCAGGCGCAGAGCGCCGAGCGCCGAAAAACGCGCGCGACCGGGAGGCGCGGGCAGAAAGGATTTCATTGAGCGCTTATCTTCCGGCAGTTAGAATGGAATAACGGATGTGGGAGAATCGCGCCATTCACTATTCCCCATTCGCTATTCACCATTCACTGATGCCCGCATTGAAACCAAGGAGGGTGCTCATGTCAAGAACCACCGCGGTTGCCGCCGCCGCCATCCTCATCGTTACGCCGGCCGTGTTCGCGCAGAATATGCCCCCGACCTTTCCCACAGTCAACCAAGACGAAGAGGCGTTCTCCGGCGTCTTCCACGCCCTGGCCTCCTCCCAGTACATCTGGCGCGGTTATGAGTTCAACCCGGACGCCGTTTTCCAGCCCGCCCTGCGCCTGAACGAGAAGGGAGTGGAGCTGGCCGGACAGGGGACGATCGACTTCACCGACGCCAACGGGATGAAGGGGGACCTCTCCGACTGGAAGCTGCGGGCGGGTCTGGCCCGGAGGATGCCGGGGAGCGAGGTCGCCCTCACCTACAACTATTACGGCTACCGGGGCGAGCGCAACAAGACACAGGAGATCGCCCTGGAGATGGCCTGGGGGAACCCGTTCTTCATGGGACTGGACGTCTACTGGGATATTGACCGGACGGACGGTTTCTACGGCCGCCTCTCCACCGGCTTCGGCTGGAAAACCGGATTTCTCAGCCTCATCCCCTCGATCTCGGTCGGCGCGGCCACCGACAAATACCTCGATTACTACTTCGGCGTGGACAACAACTCCTTCTGCGACCTGCAGGCCACACTGCGGGCGGAGGCGGAGCTGACCGCGGGTGTCTCCATCGTGGCCCAGGGCGACTACTCCGAAATGTTGACCGGCGACCTGAGGGAAGCGCGTAATACCTCCGCCCGGGGCGAGAAGTTCTGGTGGGGAGGAGGAGTGAGTCTGAGATTTTAGCCGAGGCAAGGGGCAAGGGTAAGGTTAATGGTCTGGTAGATGGGCGAGGTCAATGGTGCAGACCGACACCTGGCCCTAACCCATAGACCAAACTTTTAACCTAGCCCTCACCCATCGACCATTTGGTCAGAATAGCGACGGGGGCTTCCCCTGGTTCGGGTCCGGCGGCGATGGGGGCGGCGGCAGAGGGCGCGGAGAGAAGGAATCACAGCTGTCCAGCGACTCCACCTCCCGGCCGCTCTGACCGCACTTCTGAGCGAAGGGGTTCTTGACGTAGTGCCGGCAGCGGTAGCAGACGCGGCCGGCGCCCTTCTCCCGCGCCCAGTCCGGGACCGCCTCGGCCAGAATCGCCGGCTCTTCGTCGGCGAACTCATGGCCGCAGAAGCCGCAGGCCATCGTCTCGCCGACCAGTGTGAAGCCGTCGTACTTCTTCACCGGCTTCAGGGCCGATTCCTGCTTGCAGTAGGGGCAGAAAAACTTTTGTCCGCCGGTCGCCACGGGAGCCTCCGGTTACCGGCGGTTATGATACAGAATTCCGGCTGGGGGAGACAAGACAAGTCGACCGGGGAACGTGTAACGGAAAACCGCTTGCCTCGTCACACGTCACTCGTCACACGTTCCCCGCCATACGCATACCCGCGGAGGCAGAGATCATGACCGCAACACCGGAAACCCTTAAGGCGATCAAGGTCACCGACGACATCTACTGGGTGGGCGCGATCGACTGGGAGATCAAGGAATTCCACGGCTACGCCACCGGCCGGGGGACCACCTACAACGCCTACCTCATCCTCGCCGACAAGATCGCGCTCATCGACACGGTGAAACGGCCTTTCCTGGACGAAATGCTCTCCCGCATCGCTTCCGTGGTCGAGCCTTCCGAGATCGATTACATCGTCTCCAACCATTCCGAGATGGACCACACCGGCGCCCTGCCGGAGGCGATCCGGGTCATCCGCCCGGAGAAGGTTCTGGCCTCGACCATGGGGGCGAAGGCCCTCCCGGCGCATTTCCCCCTCCCCCAGCCGATCACACCGGTCAGGGACGGAGAGAAGCTTTCCCTCGGCAACCGCTCTCTCCTCTTCCTGGAGACCCGGATGCTCCACTGGCCGGACAGCATGATGACCTACCTCCCCGAGGAGGAGCTCCTCTTCTCCCAGGATGGCTTCGGGATGCATCTGGCCTCCGGAGAACTCTTCGCCGACCGGATCGACGCGGCGGTCCTCCGCGACGAGGCGGCGAAATATTACGCCAACATACTCCTCCCCTACTCCCCCCTGGTCCTGAAGCTCAAGGCCCGGATTGCGGAGGCCGGTTTGAAGATCCGGATTATCGCCCCCGACCACGGACCGGTCTGGCGCCAGGATCCCCTGACCGTCGTCGGCTGGTATGCCGCCTGGGCGGAGCAGAGACCGACCCGCAAGGCGGTGGTCGCCTTCGACACCATGTGGGGATCGACGGCCCTGATGGCCCGCGCTCTCGGGGAGGGCCTCCGGGCGGGCGGGGCCGAAACCCGTCTCCTGCCCCTGGCCAAGACCACCCGCGCCGACCTCGTCACCGCGGTCCTGGAGGCGGGCGGGCTCCTGGTCGGATCGCCGACGCTCAACAACGGCGTCTTCCCCACCGTGGCCGACGCCCTCTCCTACCTGAAGGGGCTCAAGCCCCGGAACCTCCTCGGACTGGCCTTCGGATCCCACGGCTGGAGCGGCGAGGGCACGGGGATCATCGCCCAGACACTGGAGGCGATCAAGGCCGAGATCGCGGGGCCGGCGCTCACGGCCGTCTACGTCCCGACAGCCGGAAATCTCCAGTCCTGTTTCGACGCCGGTTCGGCGCTCGGCCGCCGGCTGGCCGGTCTTGGAAACAGCTATCGGTGATCGGTGTGATGAACCTCGCGAAAATCCTCTTGTGGTTGGGAGCTCTGTCCGCGGCCGGCGCCGTCGTCGCGGCGGAGCGCGCGCCGGATTTCCGCCAGTCCTCCTGGGGGATGACGCCGGCGGAGGTGAGAAAATCCGAGACCAGGGCGGAGGCGCTCGAAAGCCCCTCCCCCTCGGAGCTCTGGTATCAGGACTCGCTGGTCGGGAGGTATCCCGTCCGCATCCTCTATCAATTTGCCCAGGGCAAGCTCGTCCGGGGGGCCTACCTTCTGACCGGAGGGCGGCAGCCGGCGGACTACGATTTTCTGCAGGGAATCCTGTCCGATAAATACGGCGCCCCCGTCGACGCAAGCGGGCTTAATCCGTTCGGAGAGCGAGAAACGACCTGGCGCGCCGGGCTGACCGAGATCAACCTGCTGGAAGATCGGGACAGCCCCGGCGAGCGCAGCGGGGGAGCGGACCGGCGCGAGGACGGCAGGACGGGAACCTCGCTCGAGATCAACTATTACAGCGTCGAGGGGGCGACGCGGGACGCCGCCCTCTACCGGAAGGAGACCGCGGAGAACCGGGCGACCGACGCGGTCATCCACGATGTGATCGAAAGCTGGCGCCAGGTCGCTCCCGGCGTCTGGGAATGGAATGAGCTGTGACGCTTCCCTCCCGTTACAACCGTTTCTCCGAAGCCGCCCTCTTCATCTACTTCGCCTTCGTCGCCCTGTTCATAGCGATCTTCCGGAACAGGATCGCGGGCTGGCCGAGCCTGCTCGCCGCCCAGGGCGCCGTCCTGCTCGTCCTGGCGACGGTGGTCATGCTCTCCCGGGCCTTCGTCTCCAACCGGTTCCTCTCCTTCGGCCGCGACTGGCTCCCCCTTCCCGCCGTCCTCTTCGGCTACCGGATGATCCATTTTTTGATCAACTGCGAGCGGAACAGAGGCTTTCTCCCCGACCGGGACTCCCTCCTGATCGGGATCGACCGAATGATCTTCGGCTGCGACCCCACCGTCTGGCTGGAGCGGATCGCCTCGCCCGGGCTGACGGAGTTGCTCCAGATCGCCTACGCGACCAACTACTTCCTCCCCCTGATTCTGCTCGCGCTCCTCTATCTGAATCGCCGGCGAATCCCCTTCCAGTTCTCCGTCTTCCTCCTCACCGCGGGCTACCTCCTCTCCTATCTCGGCTACTTCCTGGTCCCCGCCATCGGCCCCCGCTTCACCCTTGTCCATGCCGGCGAACTCAAGGGCCTCTTCCTCCGCGATACCCTCTGCCGACTCATCTATTTCATGGAGGCCTGCCCGCGGGACTGTTTCCCCTCCGGTCACACCGAGATTCCCCTGATCACCCTCTACCTCGCCTTCCGTTTCCGCCGGACTCTCTTCTGGATCTACCTTCCGATCGTCGCGCTCCTCGTCTCCTCCACCGTCTACCTCCGCTACCACTACGTCATCGATGTCCTGGCCGGGGCGTCCCTGGCGGGGGCGGTGATCCTGCTGGGGCGCCTCCTCTACCGGAACGGGACGCCGGAAAAAGACC
>CAZKCI010000020.1:0-10592 GCA_964551475.1 uncultured bacterium
AGGATGAGGGCGGAGAGGAAGAGCCAGATTCCTATGGCGATCCACAAAGAGGAGAAGGGGAAGAGTAAATAATCGGCCATGAGAGCGTGGAAACCCCTGAGGACGCCGTAGGCGGCGTAGGCAAAAAGTCCCCCGACGATCGAGGCTTCGATCCAGGGGGCTTTTTTTCGGCCGAAGAGGGAGACGATCAGCTGGAGGAGAAAGATCGCGGCCAGGACCAGGCCCAGGGCGCCCATCTCCTGGAAGAAGTTATTCTCGCTCGGGGGGCGCATGGCGACGCGGTCGATGGAGATCATCGGGCGGAGGGGGAGACGCGGGAACAGGTAAGCGGCGACGATCGGGAAGAGGGGGGCGGCGAGGAGAGGGGAGAGGAAGAAGACGGCGGAACGGATCAGGCCGGTGACGGAGAACTGCCGGGCGGGAGCCAGGGAGTAACTTCCGAAAATCGGATAATGCGACTGGACGGCGGAAGGGAAACCGGCCGGGAGAGGGTTTGCGGGCGCCCTGCCGGGTCGGGGCGTCCAGGCGGCGCGGGACGGCGACGGGGGAGTCCATCGAAAGGTCGGATTCATAGGAGCGGAATATTACTACACGGGGACGAGGTTCGCAAAGGGCGGAAATCAGTTGGGCTGGCTTGGCTCGGCGCCTGATGTCCACGAATTGGCATGAATTATCACGAATGGTCTTGGCTCGGCGCTTTAACCGCGAATTCACGCGCTTGCACGCCGTAGCGCTTCAGCGCGCAGGCGCGAATAAAGCGCGAATAAGATTCGGCGTGGCGCGCGGACTTGAAAGTCCGCGTCTACGTGGTATACCACTCGGCGGCTTTTCGATTGACCCCATCCCTTATGCCGGGTATATTGCGACGCTCATTTATCGGCGGTATCTCCCGGCCATGGTGGCCGAGGCGGAAAACCGACGCGACAACCCTAATGGGGGGAAGCATGAAGAAGTATGTGTGGGCGGCGGGCGCGCTGCTGGTGGCCGCGGCCTGCGGATGCATCAAGTTCGACCAGTCCATCACGCTGAACAAGGATGGTTCCGGCGAAGCGAAGGTGATCTACGCGATGACCCAGCAGACTCTCGACCAGATCAAGGCCATGGAAGAGGCGGGCAAGAAGATGGCCGAGCAGGGCGAGGGATCGGTGACCAGTTCGGAAAGCCCCTTCGAGTTCGACAAGGCCAAGCTGGAAGAGCAGTTCAAGAAATACCAGGACATGGGCGTCACGCTGAAGAGCGCCTCCACCGAGGACAAGGACGGCTGGAAGTACATGACCGTGGTCATGGAGTTCAAGGACATCTCCAAGCTGAAGGATACGGAGATCTTCAAGGACTCCAAGATCAGCATCGTCAAGGATGCCGCCGGCAACTACGTCGTCTCCGCCCCCATGGGAACCGACAAGCTGGGGCAGACCCCGGAGAACGAGGAGCAGATGAAGGCGATGCTCCCGATGTTCAAGGGGATGAGGCTGGCGCTCACGCTGAACACGCCGACGGACATCATCGAAACCACCTCGAAGGCCAAGAGCGCGCGTTCGGCGTCCTGGGTGTACGATATCGACGCCGACCCCAATGCCCTCATCAACATGAACAAGGATGAGGTGAAGGTGGTCTTCGACGGCAAGGGCGTCACCATCCCGGAGATCAAGCCGGCGGCCGAGGCCCCGGTGCCGACGAGCGAAGCGATTCCGGCCGAAATGAACCCGGCCGAGGAGGCCCCGGCGGAGGCTGTCAAGTAATCCGCTCAACAGTGGTTCTGCGCATACAACGGGGGAGGCCCGGTACGGGCCTCCCCCGTTTTGCTTCCCGGCCCGGTATAGGCGCAACCTTCAGGTTGCGCAGCTGGGGGCCGGTGGCGGGCCGGCTACCGGAAGGGCGATGTAGATTGAATGGAAGAGCCGGCTCGGGAGTCTAATAATTATGGATAAATATGGCATTAAACAACAGCCCTATCCCCTGGTGTCGCTCCTGCCGGTGCTATTTCTCCTGGCCGGCTGCGCTTCCTCTTTCAATTTCCGTTCCGAGAAAGACTCGGTTCGTTTCGATCGGGCCATGGAGGAGGGAACGTCTTTCATCGAGCCGGCCGGGGATCTGGTGGCCGGAGAAAAGCTGACCTACGAGGTCTCCTGGATCGGGATCAGCGTCGGCCAGGTGATAATGGAGAACCACGGCCTGGAGACGGTGGGCGGCCTCCAGGCCTACCATCTCACCTTCCGCACCCTTTCCAACGACTTCCTCTCCAACTTCTTCCACATCGAAGACGTCGTCCACACCTGGATCTCCCGGTCGGGCGGCTTCCCCGTTCGCTTCGAAAAGCACATCCAGGAGGGGCATTACTCGAAAAGCCTCATCGTCGAGTTCGACCACGAGCGGCTGCTCGCCACCTACACCAAGAACGACAAGGTCAAGACGATGGCGATCCCCTCCGACGTCCAGGATATCTTCAGCGTCCTCTACTGGGTTCGCCGGCAGCCCCTCATGGTGGGACGGGAACTGGCCAAGGACGTCAACGCCGACGGGGAAAACTGGGTGATGAAGGTGGAGGTGGTCGAGAAAGGGACATTCGAGACGGCGGCCACCGGCCGGGTCAAGGCCTATGCGCTGGTGCCGACGGCGGCGACGGAGGAGAAGGAGCTGGAGAAGGGGAGGGGCGTGGTCTGGATGACCGCCGATGCCCGCCGCATCCCGCTGGCCTTCCAGATCGACGCCAAGATATTGGGATCGATCAACGCGGTTTTGAGCGAGGCGGTACTCCCTCCCCTGGCGGCCTACCGATTCAGCACGGCGGGCGAGACGGAGGATTATTTCGACCGGGTCCTGCGCTGCGGGGCCTGGGTCGACGGGCTGACCCAGTCGGCGAGGCCGTGAGGCTTGGCTCGGCGTTTTAACCGCGAATAACGCGCGAATAAAACGCGAAGGGGCCTGGCTTGGCTCGGCGAATGATGTCCACGAATTGGCACGAATTTTCACGAATGGGGCTCGGCTTGGCGCGGACGACGGTTGTAGGCCCGCTCTGTGAGCGGGCGCGACAGGCTCGGCCGCCGGTTCACAGAACCGGCCTACAGGGCGCGTCCACAGTGTCGGTTCTGTAGGCCCGCTCTGTGAGCGGGCGCACCGGGTCTGGCCGCCGGTTCACAGAACCGGCCTACAGGGCGCGTCCACAGTGTCGGTTCTGTAGGCCCGCTCTGTGAGCGGGCGCGCCGGGTCTGGCCGCCGGTTCACACCTGTCCGCCGAAGCCTGGGCGGAAGCGGAGAACCGGCCTTCATGGCGCGTCAGCCCCCATCCGCCGTTCCGTTGCATTTCCTCAAGCGCCGGCGATAAAACAAGCTCCCCCGATCCGTTTCCGGATCGGGGGAGCGATCCTGCAAGCCGCAGGCGATACCGCAGCTTCCCCTATCTCGCGCAGGCCCAGTAGGGACGGCGCGCGCCCCAGGACCACGGGTTGCGGGTCTGGTAGCTGTATCTCCAGACCGGCCAGGCCGGGGAATGGCGGGGCTGAGAGACATAGCGGGGCGCCGGGGGACAGGCGGGCGGGTTGTAGTAGGGCGCCTCGTAGGTGACGACGGTCTGGGTCTGGACCGGCGTCGGGGGCGAGTCGATCTCGGTCACGAAGTGGTCGGTCTCGTGGCTCGGCTGGAAGCGGTCGGGGCAGTAGCGGGTTTCGCTGTAGGATCCGCTCCCGCTGTAGGTCTCGTAGGCGACACAACCCGCGACCTGGGGATTCTCCGCGCCCAATGCGATCCCCGCTCCCGCGAGCAGGGCGACCATGGCGAAGCACATTAGCGTTCTCATTTCTTCCTCCTCCTTTTCCGGGGAATGAGTGTTTGCTCTCTTCACACCAATAGACGATGGGGGCCGGTAAATATTCAAGCTCCTCCGAATGTCGGGGATGGCCCGTCCTCTTTAACAGACGATTGAATAGGATGGAATAGGATGGGCGGGCTGGCCCGGATCGCGGCGAGACCCTTCGACTACGCTCCCTTCGGCAAGCTCAGGGTCTGCGACAGGGCAGGCTGCCGATCCCACAGGTTCGACCGGCGAGCGGGCAGGAACGATATTTGTGGGAGGGGCATTCCTGCCTGCCCCGATTACACCAACATGAATATGAAGATCGGGGCCCCGATCCAAGCCGGCCTGGATCGCGACAAGAATGTTGCTCCCACAAACTCGGCGCGCGGACATGAATGTCCGCGCCTACGAACGTGGTTGTGGCATCGGCCAGGCCGAGGGGGACATAGCCAAGGCGCGCGGGGTGTGATAGCATCAACAAGCAGCACGAAAATGGGGGCACTTATGAAGGGAATCTGGGAAATGCTTGCCGTTGTTGTGGCGGTAACAGTCGCCGGCTGTGGCGGGGAGAGCGAGGATCGCGCGTCCCCCTCTGCAACCCCGGCCCCGGCGGAGAGAAAGACGGTCATCCGCGACGCCAAGCTCACGGTCATTCAGCCTATCCGCCTGCCGCGGTCCACTCCTGTTCCCACGCCCTCACCGGCGACTCGGGAAGAGTACCGAAAGGCGATGGATGAATCCACGCAGGCGCTCAAGCTCGATTCTAAAAACACCGAGGCCTTCCGGAAGCGCGGAGAGGCCAAGCGAGAGCTCAACGACTACAGCGGATCGATCAGGGATTTAACGAAGGCGATCGCACTTCAGCCCCAGGATCCGTCGCTCTATCTCGAACGGGCCAGGGCCGGTTATCGGTCCGGAAACAGCCGGATGGCGTTGGATGACTCTTCTCGGGCGATCGAACTCGATCCGAACCTGCTCCCAGCCTACGCAGCTCGGGGGAGGGCGAGGAGCGACAACGCCGAGCACCAGGGCGCGCTCGAGGACTGGACGAGAGTGATCGAAGGGGACCCCGCGAACACCGAGGCCTACCGTTTTCGCGGGATCGCCCGGTTCGGCCTCAACGATACTGAGGGCGCCTGCCAGGACTGGCGCAAAGCCAGGGAGATGGGTGACGCGGAGGCACGAGAGCTGATCAAGCAGAATTGCTGGTGAGACGGGGAAATGCATGCCGGAGGCGGGGGTCGAACCCGGCACCTAAATGTCAAGCTATATTCAGCCTCATTATTGATTTATACGTCGAGATAATGTCCAAACCGCGTTTACAAAAGTAATCGGGAATACTCCAGAATCTGTGACGTTTGTGTGACGCCGATATTCCTGCCCGATCCTGCCTCCCGGAACCGCCCTTGCTCTCGACCAGGCTGTCTGACGCTTCTCCGGTAGGGCAGGGGAGCTCCAGCCTTCCCTACCGATGCCCTTCCTGCGGGCGCTATTGAGGCCAGGATCGACGATCTACTGTCGGTCAGACTTTTCCCCCCAACACCCCAGTTCCTAGAGAAAGGGCGGCCTCCCCTTTACTGGAGAAACCGCTCTTTCTTACCATGCCCCGATTGATCGGAGCTCGAAAAGGTCAAAGGCACGGCTACTCGCCGCCACGGACCGCGCGAACATAGTAGTCATCGGCCTTATTGCGGTTGAGCACGTAGCCACGGTCGAAATACATGTACCAGGCGTAGCCCGTAGAGCCCGCGTAGGTACTGCCGGACCAGTAGTAGTCCGACCGGGTATTCGGGAAATATGTGGTATTGATTGCGGGAGCAGAAGTTCCGAAATCGGCCAGCGAGTGAAGTTCTCTTATGTTCGGCAACCTCCAATCGGAATAGCCGGCAAAAGTCAGCCCTTCCGCCCAGTCAATCGCCTCGTTCCAGGTCCTGGTGCCGCCGGAGTAACATCCGGCCCCGTTTCCATCCGAAGTCCACATCAGACCAGTCACTTTGTCGGTAGTAACAATCTCACCGTTCCCGGCCGGATCGGAGGTCTGGTAATTGAAGGCCATGCCTTTCTGGTACGTGCCATCATCGCCTGTCTGATAATTGAACGTTTGCCCGGTCTTGAGCAGGCCCCGGATTCTGGTTTTCCCTGGTGAAATCGCGACATCGGTGGAACCGCCGAAGTAAACCCGGGTGACGTTTCTTACCGCCCAGAGGCCGGCGCTTCCCCGGAAGGTGGCGACATCGTCCATGCCGTCGCCATTATAATCCCCGGGCTTGGCCTCATCACTCCCGCCTCCGAAATAGACCCGGGTGACATCCCGGACGGACCATAATCCGCCGGTTGCCCGGAAGATCGCCGCCTGATCCATCCCACTCCCGTCATAATCCCCCGGAACGGGGATGTCGCCAGTGGATCCCATGTAAATCCGGGTCACTCCCCGGACCGACCAGAGGCCGGAACTGGCTTGAAAAACAGCTATATCTCCCGTCCCGTCCCCGTTGAAGTCCGCCGCCAGAGAAACCAAGCCGAAGCCCAGGCCCAACAGCACTACCAACCCCATCGCCCATCTCTTCATCTTCCCCTCCTCTTGGTTCACTTTTGTCTCACCTTCCGTTCTATAAAAAAACCCGGCCAGATATCGCTATCCGAGCCGGGTCAGTCTTGCCGAACCTCATGTCCCCAGTCTGTTCTCCCGATACCTTCCATAGCTATCTGGTAACGGGGATGTCTCCGGCTGTTCCGAAGAAGGTCCGGGTGAGCCCCGGAACGATCCAGAGACCGGTGCTCGGACGGAAGGCCCCGGGATCATCGTGAGAGTTGCCGTCGTAGTCGCCCGGGCGCGGCAGATAGGTGTTCCCCCCGAAGCAAAGCCGCGTGTAGTCCTTGACCAGCCAATAGCCGAAAGCAGGACGGTAGACAGCGCATTCGGTCCTGCTGTCGCCGTTGTAATCGGCCGGAACCGGGATGTCGCTCTCGCTGCCGAAGTATATGCGGGTGATCTGATTGACCGCCCACATCCCCGCCGCTTTCCGGAAGAGGGCGGTGTCGGCTGTCCCGTCGCCGTTGTAATCGCCGGGAACTGGCAGATCGGTCGAACTCCCGAAATACCAGCGGGTGAGATTGAAGATGGCCCACTGGCTTTTCGATGAGCGGAAGACGCCGATGTCTGTCCGTCCATCGCCGTCATAGTCTTCGGGGACGGGACGATCTCCGGAAACCCCGAAAATGACGCGGGTGATATTCCGGACCCCCCACAACCCCTGAGAGGGGCGGAAGATGGTGGCATCCGTCGTCCCGTCGCCATCAAAGTCTCCCGAGCTCGGGTAATCCGAGGGGGAGCCGAAATAGATGTTGGTGAGGTTCCGGATCGCCCACATGCCGGACGCCGAACGGTAAACCGCCAGTTCCGAGGTTCCGTCCCCGTTGTAGTCGCCGGAGGCTAGGATGATGGGGAGAGGCGTCGGAGTGGGTATATGAACGGCAGGTGTCGGAGTTGGCATGAGCACAACGGGAGTGGGACTGGCGACGACCTCATCTACGGGGTATGCGGTGCTGTTGAGATAATAGTTACGCGACCCCAGGCTGTAGGTGATGACCATGTCCCCCAGAGTCGGGCAGTCGTATTCCGGTGCCCGACCGTCTTCCACGATATCGTAAGTGGTCCGAAAGACGCTGGTGCACCCGGCCCAGGTGACGTAGGTAGCCCCGCTCCCATCGGAGTACGTCAGCCTCCCCTTGAGTCGGTCGACCGCCGTCCAGCGGGGATGGCCGAAGTTGGTTCCTCCGTTGATGACCGCCAGGTTGTGTTTCAAGTCGTTGACGTAAGAACTGCTTGAAGAGGAATCGCTCCCGTGATGGTTGACATGGATCACATCGACGCCATACGCGGGATCAAGATAAGGCTTGGCCGGGGGATACCCGATCAAAGCCGAGGAAAGGATGCTCTCGTTGCTTTCCAGGTCTCCGGCCGTGATGTAGTCAAATCCCCCATACTCGATCAATAGGCAGATGCTTTGATTGTTGTCGCTTGTTCCTCCCTGTGAGCCGTCGATGAATGCGCCGTATCTTCCGACGCAGGTGGCGTGAGCACCAGAACCCAAGTCGATCACCACCCCGAGCGGGATCTTGACGCCCTTCCCGAATCCGTAATTCTCGCCGCAGTGGTAAATGGTGCCGGCCGTATAACCGCTGTCCAAGACGGCGTCCAGCCCCCCGTAGTGATCGCTATCATCGTGGGAGGCTATGACATAACTCAGGTGGCGCGATCCGGCCGGGAAGATGGTGTTCAGATAGGGAACGACATCGCTGTACCCCGCGTCGTTCTTCCCTCCGTCGATCAGGATGGAGGTCCCGTTGGGGCCGATGACGAGCTCGCTGGAGCCTTGGCCGACATCTATGCAGTGGACTTGGAGCTGCTGGGGAAAAGAGAGCGGCACGAGCAGAGTGAAAATCCCGACTAGGGACGAGAATAGGCCGTATGTTCTCATTTTCACAGCTGCTAGCGGGGCTTCACTCAGCCCACGGGGGGCCTGACCTTGGCCCGATTAAGTACAATACGTTATAGCATATCGCTGAGATATGCAAAACCAGCCGGGATCGCCGAGATACGGCCGCCTGTTGGAATTATCCGCCTGGGCAAGACGCTAGAGATGGCCAGGGAAACATTCGTAACGTTTATTGGCCGCCCGGCGGCGCGGCTTTGGGAGGGTTCGGGACGGGAGGAATTGCTTTGGCATAGCCAGTTTTAATGCGGTCTCGAATCTTCTCCAGCGTCTTAGGGCCAATCCCCGGCACGTTTACGATGTCGTCGATGGTCTTGAAAGAGCCGTGTTCGGAGCGGTACTGAATAATCGCTCTGGCCCTGGTGTTGCCGATCATCGGCAACTTATCCAATTCGGCCGGGCCCGCCGTGTTGATGTTGATTTTATCCCACTCCGGGACCGGCTTCGTCGGGGCGGTTGCATTTGTCGGCTTGATCTGCCTCGCCGTCCATACCTGGTACCTCTTCCCGTCGCTCTCCACTCGGATATCGCCGCTATCGTCAGTGCGGAGACACTCGCAACCGGCTTGCTCTAATCGGGCTAGCATGTCTTTGTGGGGATGGCCGAAGGAGTTACCCTTACCACAGCTGATGATCGCCACATCCGGCTTCATCGTCAGCAGCAGCTCCCGACTGGTGGCATGATGGCTGCCGTGATGGCCGGCCTTCAAGATCTGGCATCGGCCAAGCGCTTTGGAGGAGAGCAAAGCCTGTTCCGCCGGCTCGGCGGCATCACCGGGGAACAGGAACTTGATCTCTCCGAAGCTGAGCTGCGTCACTACGGAACAGTCGTTAGTGTCTTCGTACAAGGCTTCCGGCGGGCTCAATATCTTCAGCGTCACCTCGCCGAACTGGTAAGTATCGCCCGCCCGGCCCAGGACATAAGGGATGCCCCTGCTTTTGACGAGAGAGAGGAGATCTTCGTAGATTTTAGTGGTGTGGGGCTTACCCGGATCGACGAGCTTCTTCGCGCTGATGGCATTGATGATCGCTCCCAAGCCTCCGATATGGTCGGCATCGGGATGAGTAGCGATGACCAGGTCAAGACGGTGTACCCCGTGGGCGTTTAGATACTTCACCACCTGGGCTCCCGCATCTTCCACTCCGCCGTCGATGAGAATATTTTCGCCACCAGGGCACTGGATCAGAGTGCTGTCTCCCTGGCCCACATCGATGAAGCTGACGGCGAGTTTCTTGCCGTCGAGCCCATTCTCCCTTCCGCATATATCGGGAAGCCTCTCCCAGAGGAATGAGGCGCAATAATCGGCCCGGTTTTTCACCCCATCCCGGTTCCAATCGGGGTTTCCGAGTGAAAGCGCGTCCAGGCTTTGCAGGGCGGTCCGATACTTCTCCAACGAGCTCTGGGTCTGCCCCCCTTGGCGGAGTTGATCGGCTTCCCGAATCACCAGATAGGCTTTCTGGAACAGGGAGGCGGGATCTTCCTGGGCGGAGAGTATCAGATCAGGCGACAGGAAGAAGATCAGAGATACGATTGCGACAGCGAATGCTCCCCGATATATTTTCACGACTTTCCCCGCCGCGGCGAATCTATGAACCGCGGGATAAAAATCAAATGGTGAAGGCGGCGTCACAAGCTTTTCCCCACCCAAACTTGTCAGCAGTCCCTACCGTGTCACCGGGACATCGCCGCTGCTGCCGAAGTAGACCCGGGTCAGGTTCAGGACCGACCACATCCCCGTCGCGTCGCGGAAGATCGCCAGGTCGTCCGCTCCGTCTCCATCGTAGTCCGGCGGGAGCGGCCAATCGGTGCAGATCCCCAGGCATTCTCTTGTGACGTTTCGGATCGCCCACATTCCAGAGGATGGCCGGAAGATCCCGCCTTCCCATTGCCCCGTTCCGCTGAAATCGCCGGCGACTGGCCTATCCGTGTTCGAGCCGAGATAGAACCTCGTAACGTTCATTACGGACCACATACCTGAAGATGGCCTGAAGACGGCGATATCCGTCGTATCATCCCCATCGTAGTCGCCTGGGACTGGGCAATCATTGGAAGCCCCGAAGTAGATCTGGGTCTTGAAATATACCGACCACACGCCGGAGCTTTTTCGGAAGGTAGCTGCGTCGCAAGCTCCGTCTCCGTCGTAATCCCCCGGCACAGGAACATCCCCTGGTTCGCCGAAGAGGAGAGCCCCCACGTCCAGGACAGACCAGAGACATTCTGAGGGACGGAAATAAGCGATATCCGCCGTGCCGTTGCCATCGTAATCCCCACTGACGGGAAGATCACCGCTCGTACCGAAATATGTC
>CAZKCI010000021.1:0-43845 GCA_964551475.1 uncultured bacterium
CCGCCGAGAAGACTTTGGCCAGCATGATCTTCCCCGTGGGAGGGGCGTCTCGCCCCGATCCCTTTGTCCATTATCCTTGTGGGAGGGCCGTCTGCCCCATCCCGAACTCCTCTTCGGGACCCGCCGCGATCCAAGCCAATCGGTTACTGATCACTGTTCACCGATCACTTTCTTCTGTCCCCCCATATATATAGATAGTTCTCGCGGGAAGATTCTTGCAAGGAATCGCTCAGCGGAGGGTCCGACCGCCCCCCCGCTTCCGCCCTTTCGGGCTATGGAGGATTAACGCGAGGCAGCAGCAAATAAGGAGGGACGGTGGT
The DNA here is from genome assembly GCA_964551475.1 of uncultured bacterium. GTDB lineage: Bacteria > Auribacterota > Erginobacteria > Erginobacterales > CAZKCI01 > CAZKCI01. Next base: position 321 of record CAZKCI010000021.1, read on the forward strand.
AACTGCAATGGAAACCAGATATCCAAGATTGATTTCCAGGACCTAGAGGGGGATGATCTCTATTAGCGGTTCGCCCTTTCACCCCGTCGGAGACGTCGTGAGAACAGATTGGGAACATGAGGTTCGGCAGGTCTAGCCCGGCTACGGACAGAGATGTCCGGCCGGGATTTTTTTTAGAGCATCATCGCGAGTGAAGATTCGGACGGTGTGTGCGCAGAACGCGCACAAGTTCAACGGAGATGAAGCCCATGAAAAATAAGCAACAGCGACTCGCCCGAACTCTGCTCCCCGGTCTTCTCGGCTCAGTCCTTTTCCTCGGTTCCCTGTGTGTTCCCAAACCGGCGGCACCCTCCCCATGTCCCCCGGAGATGATCGCCTACTGGCGGGCGGACAGCGATGCGACCGATCTCATCGGGAACCACGACGGCACCCTGGTGGGCGGGTCAACCTTCGCAGACGGACACTGCGAGGAAGCCTTTTCCCTGGACGGAGTCGACGATTGCGTCAGCGTCCCCAGCAGCCCCGATTTCAACTTGAGCCCGTGGGGAGCCAAGAGCATCATCCTCTGGTGGAAAGCGGATGCGCTGAACACGCCTCTCATAACCAGGAGAGATTCAAACGATTTCGGCCGCGGCCTGCTTCTGGCTATTGAGCCGGCAGACTATTACCTGCATTTCCAGCTGGATTGTTGGGCCAAATTTTCTGCACCCAATACAACCGGCCAGTGGTATCAGGTGGTACTGACGAAAGACGGCACAGACTGGAAGATGTACCACAATGGGGGGGAGATCCCTAGATCCTCCACCGGGGACTGGCCGTATACCTCCGATGCCACGAAGGATCTCCCGCTCTTGATCGGGCAAGACGGCGCTATGTCTCTTTCGAACTTCGACGGGTTGATCGATGAGGTCGCCGTCTACAATAAGACTCTCAGCCCCGAAGAGGTCCTCGCCCTCTATCAAAGCTCTTGCCACTACTGCGAACTAGTCCCCACCCCCACCCCGACTCCCTCGCCCGAGGGTTTCAAGACTCCCACGCCGCCGGAGCCTCCTCGGTGCCCCCCGGCGATGAGCGCCTACTGGCGGGCGGACAGCGATGCGACCGATCACACGGGAAACCACGATGGCACACTGATGGGCGGGGCAACCTTCGCGGAGGGGCGCTGCGAGGGAGCCTTTTCCCTGGACGGGGTTGATGACTATGTCAGCGTCCCCAGAAGCCCCGATTTCAGCCTGGGACCGGCGAATGACAGAAGCATCGTCCTCTGGTGGAAAGCCGACGCGCTGAACACGACTCTCATGTCCAGAAGAGATGCCAGCCATTCCAACCTCGGCTTGCTGTTGTATATCGAGCCGTCGAACTACCAGGTGCATCTCCAAGACTATCATTGGGCCAAATACTACGTCAGCTATACAACCAGTCAGTGGTATCAGGTGGCGATAACGAAAGCCGACACGGACTGGAAGCTGTATCACAACGGGACGGAGATTCCCATGTCCTCCGGCATGGGGTGGCCATTCACCGTCGATGCGACGACGGGTCTCCCACTGCTGATCGGACGAGACGGCACCGGGATTCTTGCCAACTTCGCTGGACTGATCGACGAGGTCGCCGTTTTCAGCAAGGCTCTCAGTCCCACGGAAGTCCAGGCCCTCTATGAAAGCTCCTGCCATTACTGCTCAACCATCACCCCGACCCCTACCCCGGAGGGTTACCAGACGCCGACTCCAACACCCTCTCCAACCCCGTGGGGATGTTTCATCGTCACCGGCGAGGTCCGGAACGCTTATACCGATCAACCGATCGGTGAAGCGTATATACGAACGGTCACCTCCGACCACAGTTCAGACCCCAGTTTCAATTCGGCCACCGGCACATTTTCAATCAGCGCCTGCAGCGGGATCTCCAGCGGGGATGTCCGCGTGGAAGCACGCTGCCTCTCTTATCTCCCCGGCTACGCCGCCGGCGTCTACACTGACTGGCAGGACGTCTCCGGTCTGATCGTCCATCTCACCCCCGAGTCTTCCGACCCCCAGATCGGAAGCGGCGATTACAACGGCGACGGCTCTTCCGAGTTAGCAATCTTTCGTCCGGCGACCGGGCAATGGGCGATCCAGGACCTCACCCGTTGCTACTACGGGGGCTCGCACTCCCAGGTCGCGCCGGCCGACTATGACGGAGACGGGACCACGGACATAGCTGCCTTCATCCCCTGGTACCATTTTTGGCTGGATCCAACGGACCCCTATTGGGGGATCCGGGGGCTGACCCGCTTCTACTTCGGCAACTTCACGGACATCCCCGTCCCCGGAGACTGGGACGGCGACGGCTGCGCCGACGCCGCCGTATTCCAGGGAGGGAAAAACCTCTGGGCGGTCCGCAACGTCACCCGTTTCTTCTTCGGCCAGCAGGGCGACCAACCGTTGAACGCCGATTTCTGCGGCGACGGGCAAAGGACGGCCGCCGTCTTCCGAGCCGGCCAGGGCTTATGGGCGATCAGGGACCTCACCCGCATCTATATGGGGAGCTCCTCCGATCTAGTGAATGCGATGGATCCCACGGGGGATGGGACTGATTCGCCGGTCGCTTTCCGCGCTTCCTCGGGGCTATGGGCGGTCTTCAACTCGACCCGCTTCTACTTCGGATCGTCCGGGGACAGACCCGTTCCGGGAGATTATCTCGGGAGCGGCCAGGATACCCCTGCCATCTTCCGCGAATCATCCGGTCTGTGGGCGGTCCGGGATCTTACGCGGGTCTATTTCGGCTCCAGCGGCGCCATCCCCGTCACCAGATAGCTATGGAAGGTATCGACGAGTGACATCCCAGTTACCCGATAGGAAATGGTGACGGAGCAAAGTCCGAGCAAGAACGCCCCAGGAACGAAGAAAGCGTCATGAAGAACAATAGGATAGGAAAATCATTGCAGGAACTGCACGAGGAACTGCAGATCATCCTTGATTCCGTTCCCGCATGGGTTTTCTACAAGGACAAGGAGAATCGCTTCCTGCGAGTCAACAAGGCGTTTTGCGATGTTATGGGGATGTCCATGGAAGAACTGGAGGGCCGGTCCCTGTTCGATCTGTATCCTCGGGAGCAAGCGGAAGCGTTCTGGAAAAACGACAAGGATGTGATGACGGCAGGCGAACCCAAAAGGAATATCGTTGAGCCCATGGATAGCAAGGGCCAAAAACTATGGGTTCTGACGGACAAGATTCCCTATCGCGACGCGCAAAGGAATATTATCGGGGTCATAGGTTTCGGCATTGATATCACCGCCCGGAAGAATGCGGAGGATGCGTTGAGGGCGGCCTATGCGGAAGAGAAACGAATTCGCCTGGAACATGAACAACTTGTTGACCAGCTGAGATCTGCGCTGACAAAAATACGCACCCTGAATTCGCTTCTTCCCGTCTGCGCGGTCTGCAAGAAGATTCGGGACGATAAAGGCCAGTGGCACTATATGGAGGCCTACATCAGCTCACGCACAGACACGCAGTTCACGCATGGATACTGCCCCGAATGCGCCGAAAAACTGACCGAACAAGTGCACCCGAGACCTACAGTCTGCGATAAGTGCGGAAGTGTCCTGAACATGATGAGGTATGTCGAGAATGGGGATCACTACAGGAGATATTCCTGCCCCCAATGTGGGTATTCCCAGGACTTTGTACGGAAGGAATTTGAAGAATCCGATTAGCGGTATTTCTCGGAGTCACTGGTTACATCCCATGATTTGCTAAATCATTTCCGGATGGTAAAAAAGGGCGGTTTCTCCAGCAATGGGGAGCATTACTCCTCCTTGATCAGATTCCCATCCTTGTTGACCCGGTTCCCGTTCTCGTCCCACTCTACTCGGCTTACTTCGACACCGTCCCGGAACTCGACCTCTGCCTGCCTCTGCCCATTTTTGTGCCAGCATATTCTCTTCCCGTGCGCCTTACCGTCCCGTATCTCGGTTTCTGAAATCTTCTGCCCGTCGGGGAGCCACATGATCACCTTCCCGTTCTCCTTCCCATCCCGATAGTCGATCTCTACCCACTTCTGGTGGCCATCGTAATATGTGATTCTGTGCAATAAAACCGCCCCGACTTCGGTTCTTATCGCATGAAGCAGCCGGGGCCGGCGGCGGAACCATTCAGTTCCTCCTCCGTAGGCTATACTGGATTTTTGTCCCGCGCGACGGCGAAAAGTTCTATTTGCTCCGATTTGCCCTTAAGAACTGCGGCGGGAACAGCCTCGGTCCGATATTGTTCCATCCCAGATGTTCTCTTCATCGCTTCACCCGAGATCAGGAACTCCCGGTTGAATTTTTTCCCTGCTTCGAGGATTCGCTCCGCGGTGTTCACCGTGTCCCCCAGAAAAGCTACTTCGCGCTTGCAGTCCCCAATCTCCCCCGCTATGACCTTTCCGCAGTGAAGGGAGCCACGGAAAAGGGGGAAAGTCCCGAATTTGCGCAGGTAGTCGCCCCGCTTCCGTTCAATCGAATCTTGCATATCGAAGAAACACCGCAGCCAGGCGTCGCTCGTTTTTCCCTCCCGGATCGCCCAGGTCACGATCGCCTGATCGCCAACGTACTTGTAAATCTCGCCCTTGGCCGCAAGGATCGCATCTGTGATGTCACACCAGAACGAGTGAATGAAATCGTGGAAGCGAACGTGGCCGATTTTCTCCGCCACGGCGGTCGACGAGGCGAGATCGACGAACAGAAACATCCTGGTCTCCTCGACGGGCCGGCAGTAGCGTCCGGTAAAGAGCCAGACGAAGGCCTGTTTCCCGAGGGCGCGCCGGGCTGAGATGAGGACGCTGGCGAAGAAACTGACGACCAAGGTGACGCCCACCGCGCTCAGGATATTCCGGGGGTGGTCGAGGAGAAAGCGGGGTTCGCCCGTGAAAACGGCGCGGGAGGAGCCAACGACGACCGCCCCAGCCAGAGCGAAGACGGCGGTCCTCACGATCAGCACGATGAGAAAAGGCCGGCGGCTGATTCTGCGGATGAAAAGGATGTCCGCGGCGATGCAGGCGAAGGCGATGAAAAAACCATTGATCCCCGACCGGAAGAGGAGGCCGGTAGCGAAACTCCCGCTCTCGATGACCGCCTCCGCCGTCCCGACAAAAAAACCCGCCGCCAGCACTACCACTACGAACCTGGCCTCCTGCCAAAAACGTGGGGGCAGTCTCATATGCATGCTCTCACTAAGATGAGGGAATCCTTTACCCGCGCGCATCCGCACAGGCGCCCCGGTTTGACCGTTTACTGTCGCAATAAAATACCCAACCTCTTCATTGAGGCCGGATACTGGCTTTGCTCCCCTGTTCGTAAAAGCGTTTCACGGAGGCAGGTTCCCAAGTCCAACTCTCGAAACGTATTCTATCCCCAGGAGTTGTTTCCAGTCAAACACAAGCCAGGGCAGACGATCATCTGGCGGCAACCCCCAACTCCTTCGCCAACCTGCCCCAGAACCGTCAGGGGAGAGGTCGGTCAGCCCATCCGAGATAATATTCTACTTGCGTTCATCCTATTTATACGTAAATATTGTCACAATATGAGCTATTCCAACGTTATAATTATTCGACGAGCTTGCCTCTATAAATGCGATCCGGCGCCCGCCCGTCTTCGCTCCAGGCGAACAAACATTGCTATCCCGACCAACAGGAGCCGGACCCGATCACCGTGATCAAACAAGCCGAGTTATTGCGCGGGGATGGGGAGGAAGAGAAGCAGCTGACGTAAGAGAACGATCCATCATCTAAGACCTCACAATACCTATGTGATTCCGGGAGGCGACATGAGAGCGATCAAAGTGCTGGTGGCGCTGTTGGCTGTCCTAGCGGTGGCTGGATGCGGGGAAAAGGCCGAAAAGAAGACGGCGGTCGAGAAACAGGCGGCGAGCTATAGCAAGAAATTAGTCAGGCGCAATAATCTGATATACGAGAAATACTCTGACACGCCGTTTACGGGAGTAAACAGCGGGTTCTACCAGAACGGGCAGAAAAAGGAAGAGTGCAAGTTCCGCCAGGGCAGGGAGGACGGGAAGCAGATGACTTGGTACGAGAACGGGCAGAAGGAGTCGGAGATCCAGTACCGCGACGGAATCCCGGCGGGGAAGTGGGTTTATTGGCACAAGAATGGACAGAAAAAGATGGAGTGCGAGCAGCGCGGTGGCGTGGCATCGAAAGAAATTTGGACCCATTGGGACGAGAACGGCAATCTGATCCAGCCGCGCCCATCTCCAATCCCGGTTATATTATGATTCGGCAACAGCGGCGCGGACGGACGGTCTCCAAGGAAGAGCTCCTGATCATCAACTTCTGAAACCGGCAGTCTCCCCTCTCCCCGCCCAACGGCACGCATACCGGATTCCTCATCATGGCCTCCAGAACACCATTTCTCCAGAAGCTCTCCCTGATCGCCGGAGGCCTCCCCTGCTCACTCCTCCTCCGGGAAGTGGGATTGCGATCTGCCGGTTTTCTCATCCCATCCCCGCGCTAATATTTGGTTCTTCCCTCCCGCTTCACTGGCGGGAGGGTGGTTCGCGGCGTACTGGGAGCATCCTGGGCGGCCGCCGCTGGCGTCTCTCTCGGGAGCGGAAGTCCGCCGTCTACTCCATGAGCCCCCGTCCGGTGAGCTTGAGGAAGACGTCCTCCAGCGTGGCCGGGCGGTGGAGGACATTGGGAAGGTCGAGCTCCACGATCCTCCTCATCGCCTCCCGCCCGTCCCGGCAGTAGACGTAGAGGGTGTCGCCCGCCCGTTCGTGGCCGGAGGCGACGTCCTGCAGTCGGGCGAGCAGGGACGCGTCCTCTTCCGCCCCGATGCGGATTTCCACCACCTCTTTGCCGATCTCTTCCTCCACGAGCCTTGGCGGCGACCCCTCTTTCAGAATCCGCCCCCGGTGCATGACCACCAGCCGGTCGCAGAGCTGGGCCGCCTCCTCCATGTACTGGGTGGTGAGGACCAGCGTCGCCCCCCGGTTTTTCAGCGAGCGGAGCCTCTGCCAGATCAGGTGGCGCGCCTGGGGGTCGAGACCGGTGGTGGGCTCGTCGGCAATGATCAGCCGGGGATCGTTGATGAGGGCGCGGGCCACCAAGAGCCTCCGCTTCATCCCGGTGGAGAGCTCGTCGATCTTGCTCGTCCGCTTGCCCTCGAGCTCCACGAAACGGAGGAGCTCGCCGACCCGTGTGGCTATCTCCGCCCGGCGAAGATCGAAAAAGCGCGCGAAGACCTCAAGGTTCTCGGAGACATTCAGATCGCTGTCCAGCGTGATCTCCTGGGGGATGACGCCGGTCAGAAGCTTGATCCGGCGGTTGTCGATATGGGCCGACTCGCCGAAGACGGTCAGCGTCCCCGAGGTGATCGGGGAGACGCAGTGAATCATCCGGATGGTGCTGGTTTTCCCGGCCCCGTTCGGCCCCAGGAAGCCGAAGCATTCCCCTTCCCGGATCTCGAAGGAGACCGAGTCCACGGCAACAATAGTGCCGTAGCGCTTGGTCAGGTCTCGGGCAACGATGGCGATCTGGGCGGGCATGGCTCAGCAAAAGATTACACAGTACGTTCTGCTACCCTCGCTTGTCCGCTTCCAGCTCATCCGGCAGTTCGTTGGGGTTCCCCTCTGCGCCGGCGGGGAAGTGGCGGGCCAGGCTCCTCCCCACCTCCTCGATCCCCCGGGTGAGCCCTTCCGTGAAATTCCCTTTCCGGAACTCCGCCCCCACCGCCTTGGTCACCGCTTTCCAGAAGTCCTTCCCCAGCCGGGCGTGAACGCCCTCGTCGCCCAGGACCACAAAACGACGCCGGGAGGGGACGATAAAAAAGAGCACGCCGTTGCGCTCCCGTGTGCGGGCCATGCCGAGGCGGGCGAAGGCGCGCTCGGCGTTCCGCCGGACCGGCCCCCAGAAGAAGGTCGCCACCGAGACGCGGATCTCCCCGGTGCTGCGCCGCTCCGCCTCCGCGATCGCCCGGCGGATCCGTTCCGCGTCAATGGCTTTCAGAAGCCTGCGCCGATGCATGGCTGAATTTTCCTTTCGATCACCAGGAGCCCGAGGCGCCGCCCCCGCCCGAACGGCCTCCGCCGAAACCGCGAAAACCGCCGCCGCCCCCGCTTGAGCTCCCTCCCCTCCCCCCGCTGATGATCGAGAAGAGGAGCCAGAGGGCGAAGCCGGGGTTCCAGATCAGGAGGAGGAGAAAGATCAGCACGCCGACGACGGCCAGGGCGGTCTTGAACCAGCCCCCGCCCTCTTCGGGCGGGCGGGCGGCGGGCGCTTCTCCCTCCTGCGCCCGGGCGATTCCCCAACCGACGGCGAGGACCAGGACGGCCAGGCAGAAAATTGCGAGCGACCGGGTTTTCATGCGTGCTCTTGAACTTTTGATCTTGTGATCCCTGGAGCCTTTATCCCGTCATGCTACCCGATGCCGGGCGAGAAGGCAAGGCTGTGTTCAGATAATTGTATTGACAATTTATGATGATACTACTAATTTGGCGGTATTGATACTGTCATGATGCGGCGTCGGAACGCCGCTATCCATGGCGGGGAACATTCACGCGAAGGAGGAGAAGATAGTGGCTATCCTGATACGCAACCTGGAGGCGCAGATCAGCGTCCTCGCTTCCCGCGAGGCGGAGAAGAGGGTCTCCGCCCTGCTGAAAAAAGCCCTGAAACTCTCCCGCACCCTGTCCGCGGCCGCCCGCGAGATGGCGTCGTTCCACCAGGCGGCCGGCGGCGTCGCCAAAAAAGCCGGCCGTCCGGCCGGCAAACGCCGGGGGCGCAAACCCGGAAGAAAGCCGGGCAGACGCCCGGGGAGAAAGCCGGCGGGGAAAAGAGAACGGCCGACGAAGGTCACCCCCGCCGGTCTGAAAGCCCTCCGGAGGAAACTCTCCGTCAACCAGATGGAGCTGGCCAAGATGCTCGGCGTCAGCGCGGCCGCGGTTCGCTCCTGGGAGCAGGGCCGAGCCAAGCCGCGGGCGGCCAAGCTGGCCCGCATCCTCGCCCTCCAGCTGAAGGGCGCCGGCCGGGTCGGCCGTCCCCGGAAGGTGAGAAAGATCCGTCGGACGAGACGGGCGCGGCGAGCCGCTCCCGCGGCAGCGCCGGTCGCCTCCGAGACGGCGAGCTGACGGGCAAGCAAGCGCAGGATGTCAGCGAAGGGCGGCCTCCGCCGGAGGCCGCCCTTCTTTTATTGCCCGGCGGGGAGGCGGGAGAGGTTGATCCCGGCGTTATGGCAGTCCGGATCGAGCTGGAGCGCCCGCTGGAAAGACTCGCGAGCTTCGGCAAACTTTCCCAGACGAGCAAAGGCCGTCCCCAGATTGTTATGGGCCATGGCATAGTCCGGCTTCAGCCGGATCGCTTCACGGTAGGCGGCCAGCGCTTCGTCGATCTTTCCCAGCGAGACCAGGGCGTTGCCCAGATTGCTGTAGGCGTCCGGATAGCCGGGGTTGGCCCGGATCGCCCCCCGGTAGGCCGCTACCGCCCCCGCGGCGTCGAGACGGTCGGCGAGTTGAATCCCCAGGTTGTTCCAAGCGGCGAACGATCCCGGGTTCGCCCGGATCGCCTCCCGATAGTGGAAGGCCGCCTTCTCACCGTCTCCCTTCCGTCCATAGGCCGATCCCAGACCGCTGTGGGCTTCGGAGTAATCCGGCCGGAGACGGAGCGCCTCTTCGAAAGCGGCGATCGCCTCGTCGGTTCTCCCCAGCGCGGCCAGCGACAGGCCGAGGTTGTAGGGGACCTTGGGGTCGGAGGGGGTGAGACGACCGGCCGTCCGGTAGGCGGCTATCGCCTCCTCATGCCGCCCCCTGACTTCGAGGAGCGCTCCCAGGTTGTTATAGGCGCGGGCGTAGTCCGGCTTGATCCGGACCGCGGCCCGGTAATGCTCGAGCGCCGGCTCGGCGCTTCCTCCATCGGAGAGGGTGATCCCCAGGTTGTAGTGGGCCATGTAGGACCGGTCGTTGACCAGAAGAGCGTGACGAAAGAGGGATACGTTATCGGCCCAGTAGCCTCTCTGGACAAAGCTGAGGACGCACCAGACGACGATCGGAAGAGCGAGGAGAAGGCGCCGGCGGGAAGATACGGCCAAAGCTCCCCAGGCGAAGGCCAGCGCCGGACCGAGCATGGCGATGTAGAGGAAACGGTCGGCCACGTTGGAAAAAACCTGGTAGCCGTGCGGGACCAGTCCCAGCGTCGGCGCCGCGCCCACGGCGAATAGCGCCAGCGCGATCAGCCAGCGACGGTCCTTGACGATGACCAGGACGACGGAGAGGAGGACGGGGAAGATCCAGGTAGAGCGGATCCATCCCTGCGCCGTCACCCAGGCGGTGGTCCTTCCGTAATCGATGCCCAGGGACAGGGGAACCAACACCTTCCCGAGATAGAAGGCGAGCGCGTCGAGCGCGACCAGGGGCCGGAGGAAAAACGGAGCGACCTCACCCAGGGGAATATCCGCCTCCGCGACCTTGGCCATGACCATGATCGGGAGAGCCAGGACGAGCCAGACCAGGAGGAGAGGAGGAGGAAGCAGACGTCGGGCCGTGGCTACCGGCGGCTCCCGGGAATACGACAGCCAGATCACCATGAGCCAGGCCAGCGCCGGCACGACCACCGCCGCCGGTTTGGAGAGGATCGCCAGCACGAAGAAAAGACTCGCGCCCAGGAACAAACTATTTTTTCGGCGCGGCTCTCCGGGACGATCATTCCCGCGGGAGAAATCCGGCAAGCGATAGGCGCAGACGAAACAGAGAAGAGCGAGCGCCGAAAAATAACCGGAGAGCAGATCCTTCAAGCTCGACACCCAGGACACCGGCTCGACCTGGAGGGGATGGACCGCGTAGAGGAGAGCGCCCAGGAGCGCGGCCGACTGGGCGCGGATCCCGTCGGCGGTGTGCTCCGCGCTGCCCGGGCGAACCTGTGCCTGCCCCGATCCGTCGGGGTGGGAGCCCGAGAGAAGACGGAGGAGCAGGAAATAGACCGTCAGAACGGTCAGGAGATGGACCAGGAGATTGGCGGCGTGGTAAGCGCCCGCCGCGAAGACCGTCCGCCCTTCCGGGGCCGCGGCGGCCTGGGCGAGGCGTGTGATCAGCGACCAGGCGCTGAAGGTGACCGGCATGTAGAGCGCCTGGTGGGGCCCTTTCCAAAACTGCAGGGTGTTGGCGAATGAGGGGGGAGAGAGGTAGGGGTTCTGGTAGACGTGGATGTCGTCATCCCAGCCGACGAAGCGGTAGCCGACGGAGGGTCCGAAGACGACCGTCGCCACGACCAGAGGAATCAGGGGAAGAAGCAGGCGAGCGCGCATCGCAGTCAGTTATCGAGGCGGATCAGGCTCGGGATATGGTAACGCTCGGCGATCCGGCTGTCGGCCTCGGTGAGCGTCTCCGCGTCCAAAATCGCCCGGCGGCCATGCTCCTCGAACTCGAAACGATGGAAACCGGAGAGGGGCGAACGCAGGGCGGTGGCCACGTCCTCCAGGCGACTGATCGCCTGGCCGTTGACACGGGAGATGACGAGATCGACCAGGTCCTGATAGCCCGTGTTGGCCTCGTCCGGAAGGACCTGGCTCAGGATGACGATTCGCTCCCGCCCCGGACGGGGATCCTCCGCCCGGTAGTAGTAGTTATAGAGGAACTTCTTGTTCGCCTGCTCCTTCCAGTCGTTCCCCCAGGTCTTCAGGTAGTCCCGGGTCAGCTCCTGGATGACCAGACCGCCGACCACCAGATAACGGGGCGGGCGGTCGGAGGGGTGGCAGGGGACGAGGAAAGACTCGGGATCGACCTGGGGCAGAATCAGATTGAGGTCGAGCCGGCGCCCGTCCCGGGAGACGACGAGGGGGACGGTTTCGCCGGGGAAATGCCCGCGCTGGACGATGTCCGGGCAGGCGATCTTTCCCCAGGCGCGATGGCGCCAGTAGCCCTCGGAGTCGATCGGGTTGCCGTCCAGGGAGAGGAGGACGTCGGCTCTCCGCAGCGGGCTGTCCGTCGACGTCACCCGGTCGATGTAAACGCCGTCGCCCGGCGAGGGGAGCCGGAGATAGCGCCGGAAATCGGGGTTGTTGGCGGGTGTCCAGGAGAAGCCGAGTCGGGCGAAGCCGCGGTATCCCCCGGGGCCGATCCCGTCGAGAAAACGGCGGATGACCGAGACGGGGATGACCTGGGCGTACTGCCTCTCCCCGTTGTAGGACATGGTGATCCCGATCAGCTTCTCCCCGGAGAAGACCGGCTCGCTCCAGCCCCCGCCCCGATCCTCGAAGTTCACCGCCGCGCCGTAGGCGAGGTACGGGAACCAGCTGAAGTAGTAGTCGTCCAGCGCGATCCGGACGATATGGCCGGGAATCTCGCGCAGTTCCTTCGACTGCTCGAAGACCAGAAACTTCACCGGCTGATCAATGGCCGCCGCCGCCTCCATGTCCACGCCGGTCAGATCGTTGAAGAAGGCCGTCTCCTCCACCGCGATCACCGCCAGGTCGATCTCGTAGTCGGCGATCTCCACCCGCCCGATGACCGATTCCCCCGAGGATCCTTTCTCCACCCGGATCAGCGTGGCGGAGCGGACCATGTCCGCCGTGGCCAGTATCCGGCCGGGGGAGAGCACGCAACCGTAGCCGGAGCGGCTCTCCTCGTCGTCCTTCTTCCAGGGGCTCTCCAGGGAATAATCCTGGTGGGCCACCCGGAGGCGGACCAGGGACGACGGAGGGGAGGCGGCGGGAAGATCCGTCGCCAAGGCCAGGAAGAGAGCGGCCGGCAGAAAAGCGCGGGAGACGTTCACCTCTCCCCTCCCCCGGAGGCCTCGGCCCCCTCCAGATGGCGGTCCCGGGCGATCCCGTAGCGGGAGAGGATGGCGTCGTTCTCCTCGGCGAGCCGGGCGGCGTCGAGGATGCAGGGGGAGCGGCCGTCCTCGAACTCGATCACGTGAAAGCCCCGGGTCTGGGCCGCGAAGGCGGCCGGGAGATCGGCCAGCCGGGAGATCGGACGGCCGTTGACCCGATCCACGATCTCGTCGGAAAGGCCGGAGGAGTAGCGGTTGACCGGCGCGGGGAGGACCCGGGAGAGCACCACCACCTCCGGGCGCTCCCGGTAGAGACGGTCGCTGTAATAGAAAGCGTAGTAATACAGGAGCTTGGTGTCCGCCTTGTTCATCCACTCCTCTCCCCAGGTCTTCAGGTATTCCCGGGAGAGCGGGACGAAGACCAGCCCGCCCAGGACGAAATACTCCGGTTCCCGGTCGTAGACGTTGGCATGGGACATCGCCTCGACCTCCCGAACCAGTCCGACCGTCTCCTCCCTCTCCTCCCCTTCCCGGATCAGGCGCAGGACGACCTCCTCGCCCGCCTGCTTGCGTTCGACCGCTTCGTTCAGCGAGCAGCGGGTCCCCTCCAGCATGATGGCGCCGTCGTTCTGGATGTCGATTCCGTCGATCGCGGTCAGTACGTCCCCGGGGAAAATCCTTCCCCCGGCGGAACGGGAGGGGACGACCGACTCCACCGCCACCCCCGTCCGCTCCTCCGGAACTTTAAGGAAGCGACGGTAGGCGGGGTTGAGAAGATCGGAGTAGACGATCCCCAGATCGGGATAGCCGTGGTAGACCCCGTCGGCAATGTCGTCCAGAAAATGACGGATCACGGTCAGGGGGATGACATAGCCGATGTTCTCGGCGTCGGCCATGGCCTGAAAGGCCAGACCGACGATCTTCCCGTCCTGGAGCACCGGGCCGCCGCTGTTCCCGGGGTTGACCGCGGCGTCGATCTGGAGAATCAGATGATAGTCGTGGCCGGAGTGGGAGTAGAGGACGTAGTCGATCCGCGAGACCACCCCCTGGGTGATCGAGATGCGGCTGCCGCCGGTGGGAAAACCGAAGACCGACACCTGCGCGGTCAGATCCGGAGTCCGCTCGCCCAGGGGAAGGGAGGCGGTGTCCCGGAAGAAGGCTTGGTCGGTCACCTGGAGAAGGGCCAGATCGCAGTCGTGGCCGATGAAGGCGACCGAGGCCCGGTAAGCGCCGCCGCCGTTCTCCTTTTCCACCTCCAGGTAGCGGGAGTCGCTGACCGCGTGGGCGACCGTGAGGATCCGGCCGCCGTCGATGATCACGCCGGAGGCGGAGGACTCGTCGAGATCCATCCTCTTCCAGGGGGAGTTGTAGTCGGCCGCCTGGCTCACGTTGCGGATCTTCACCACCGCCGAGCGGATGCGGGCGAGATCCTCCGCGGCCTCCTCGGCCGGCGCGGAGACGGCCGCGGTAATCCCGGCGAGAAGCGACAAGAGAACAAATAGCCGCAGAGGGCGCGGATTATCTCTAGGCAGCACTGCGGTCATGCGCGATTTTGTCCATAGCGTCCATACCGTCCATTTCGTCCATAGTGTCCATAGCGTCCATCGCTCCGCGTCATTCTACCTTCTCCAGACGATACTCCCGCGAACCGAGTCCCGCCTTCTCGGCCGCCGCCGTCAGGAGGGAGACGTCGGCGCCGAAGAGGGTCTTGAAGACGTCCGGCAGGCGGGGGAGGCAGAGAAACTGGGAGGCCACCTCCGGCGGGATGCGCTTCGAGATGTTGATCCTCTTCGCCACCGCCGTCGAACCGGGGATGACCGGGGCTTGGCGGATCAGGTCGATGGCGGACTGGTCGATGGCGACGATGTCCCGGGAGGCGAGGACGCCGAGGTCGGGGACGAAGGGCGGCTCGGTCCAGTCGGCGCAGTCGCAGTCGGGCGTGATCTGGAGCAGGAAATTCAGGCAGAGGAGCCGGTCCAGTTTGCCCGCGAGAGCGGCGCGCGCGTAGAGGGCGGCCTTCTCCGCCAGGGGTTTCTCCTCCGTCTTCCAGTTGATCGGGATGGCGTGGACCGGGCAGGCCGCGATGCACTCCCCGCAGCCCAGGCAGATCCGCGGGTCGATCCGGGCCGCCTGCTTCCCCCCCGCCCGGTCGACCAGGGCGATGGCGGAGGCCGGGCAGCAGCCAACGCAGGTCCCGCAGGCGACGCATTTGGCTTCCTTCACCGCCGGCTTGACGTCGCTGTGCATCACCTGCTTCCCGGAAGGAGCGGCGCAGCCCATGGCCACGCTCTTGAGCGCTCCCCCGTATCCGAAGAGGATGTGGCCGGTGGCGTGGGCCAGGACCAGGACGGCGTCGGCTTCCCGGACCGCCTTCGCGATCCGGGCCTTCCCCCTCCCCCCGGCGGCGATCTCCGTCTCGACGAACTCGTCCCCGATGACGACCGGGGCGCCTACGTACTCCTCGGTGAAGCCGTGGAAACGGGCGGTCTCGAGATGGTCGCGCGTGGTGTGGCGGCGGACGCGGTAAAGCGTGTTGGTGTCGAAGAGGAAGGGTCGGGTCTTGAGCGCGCTGAGCCGGCGGACCAGGGCGCGGGCGAAAGCGGGGTTCAGATAGCCGGTGTTCCCTTCCTCGCCGAAGTGGACCTTCACCGCCACGCTCATCCCCGGCTGGAAAATCTTGTCTCCCCCCGCCCGGTCGAACAGGCCGACGGTTTTGTCGAGAAGCGATCTCCCCGCCCCGGCGGCGGGGCCGGCATGGTAGACGACGGCAGTCATGGTTTCCTCACAGCAGTTCTTTGAACTCAGCTTCGGAGAGAATCTTCACGCCGAACTTCTTCGCCTTCTCGAGCTTGGAGCCGGGCTCCTCCCCCGCCACCACGAAATCGGTCTTCTTGGAGACGGACGAGGAGGGATGGCCTCCCCGTTCGGCGGTGAGCGATTCCGCTTCCGTCCGGGAGAGGGAGCTCAGGCCTCCCGTGAAAACGACGGTTTTGCCATAGAGCGGCCCGCGCGCAGACGCTTTCTTGGCCGCCATCTTCGTCACCACGCCGGCCGCCTGGAGCTGCTCGACCAGGGCGCGGTTGCGCCGGTTGGCGAAGAAATCGGCGAGCGACCCCGCGATCGCCGGCCCCACCTCGGGGAGGCGCTGCAGGGATTCGGCGGTCTGGGAGATCAGCCCGTCGAGGTCGGGGAAATAGCGCGAGAGCTGGCGGGCGGCGGTGATCCCGACGTGACGGATGCCCAGCGCGAAGAGGAGCCGGTCGAGGGAGCGGTTCTTGGACGCCGCGACGGCGTCGATCACGTTGGCGGCCGACTTCTCCGCCATCCGGTTGAGGCCGGCCAGGTCCTTCTCGGTCAGACGGTAGAGATCGGCGATGGTCTTCACCAGACCCGCCGAGACCAGCTGCTCGATCAACTTCGGCCCCAGCCCCTCGATGTCCATCGCCCGGCGGGTGGCGTACCAGCGCAGGCGCTCCCGGACTTGGGCCGGGCAGGAGATGTTCTCGCAGCGCGTCGCCGCCTCCCCCTCCGGGCGGACCACCGGGCCGCCGCAGGCCGGGCAGGCGCCGGGAAGCTTGAACATTTTCTCCTTCCCCGTGCGCTTTTCCTTCACCACCTCCACCACCTGGGGGATGATCTCCCCCGCCTTCTCCACCAGCACCGTATCCCCGATCCGGATGTCCTTGCGGTCGATCTCGTCCTGGTTGTGGAGGCTGGCCCGTTTCACCACCGTTCCGGAAAGAGGCACCGGCTCCAGGTCCGCCACCGGCGTGAGCGTCCCCAGCCGCCCCACCTGGACGATGATGTCCTGGAGGCGGGTGGCCTTGCGCTCCGGCGGATACTTGTAGGCGATCTGCCAGCGGGGCGATTTCGAGGTCTCCCCCAGCCGGCGCTGGAGAGCGAAGGAGTCGACCTTGACCACCATCCCGTCGACCATGTAGTCGAGCTTCTGCTTCTCGCTCTGCCAGCGCCGGATGCGGGCGATCACATCGTCCATGGAAGCGCAGAGGGCGTTGTCGGGGTTGACGCGAAAGCCGATCTCCCGGAGCTTCTCCAGCGCCTCGAACTGGCCGGCGCCGGACAGCTCCTCCGGGACGGGGGCCTGGTAGATCCAGCACTGGAGCCGCCGGGAAGCGGTGATCGCGGGATCGAGCTGCTTCAGGGATCCGGCGGCGAGGTTCCGGGGGTTGGCGTAGACCGGCTCCCCTTTCTCCTCCTGCTCGGCGTTGATCCGCTGGAAATCCTTCTTATCGATGTACACCTCGCCGCGGACCTCGAGGCGGCCCGGCCGACCCTGGCCGTCCAGGGAAAGGGGGATGGAGCGGACGGTCCTCAGGTTGGCGGTGACGGTGTCGCCGGTCGTCCCGTCGCCCCGGGTCGCCCCGACGGCCAGGATCCCCTTCTCGTAGATCAGGGCCACCGCCACGCCGTCGATCTTCGGTTCCACCGTGTAGGCGAAGCGGGCGTCGGGGACGATCCCCCGGTTCCGCCGCTCGAACTCTCTGAGGTCGTCCTCCGAGTAGGTGTTGTCCATGGAAAGCATGGGGAAGCGGTGGCGGTAGGGAGGAAAATCTTCCGCCGGCGCGCCGCCGACCCTCTGGCTCGGGGAGTCCGGCGTGACCAGTTTCGGAAACTGCTTCTCCAGGCCCAGGAGCTCCCGGTAGAGCCGGTCGTAGTCGTAGTCGGAGATCTCCGGCCGGTGGAGGACGTAGTAAAGATGATCGTGGCGGTGAATCTCCCGACGGAGAGACTCAAGCCTTTTTTTCGCGGCGGATTCGTTCATAGCGCTTATAGAGTTCATGCAGGAGGACCACACCGACCACCGCTCCCAGAAGGTCGGCCAGGATGTCGCTCAACGAGGCCTCCCGACCGGGCACAAACGACTGATGATATTCGTCGCTCAGGGCATACGCCGCGGCCAATCCCCAGGAAACCAGGGCGAGCAGAGCATAGCCGAGAGCCGGACGGCTGAGAGCGAAAGCCCGGTAGAGCAACGCCCCCAGGATCAGATACTCCAGGCCGTGCAGGATTATATCCGCATCTTCCCATCTCCACAACCGGGGCAGACGGTCGGCGGGGAGGGAGGAGACATGGAAGATCAGAGCGGCCCAGATCAGGGCGGGGACCCAGGCGGAGATGAAAGCGTGCCATTTCCGCGGCACCGAGGGTGTTCTTCGAACGCGCCGGACCATATGGGGAAAGACTTTACCCGCATCCGTCCCTGGTGTAAAGTGTGCCTTCCAACGGGTAGATGGGATGTGGGGTAGGAAGTGGGTTTGGAAAATGGGCCGGGGTTTGGTGCGGCTAGCCATGCCACACCATTCACCTTACCTATTTGCCAAACCCACGTCCTGACCCTAACCCATCAACAGTTTTTAAACTAAGACTGCGTGGTTTACGTGGAGACCTGTCAATGAGTGATAGTCTAGTCCCTTGGCTGGAGAAGATCGCCGGAATAGCGGGAACGTGGCAGGGGCCCTTCTGGGTCTTCGTGCTCATGGCCATCGAATCATCCCTCATCCCCTTCCCGAGCGAAGTGGTGATGATTCCGGCCGGCTTCTGGGCCTTCCGGGGGGAGTTCTTTCCGGGGACGACCGGGAATGCCTTGATGGTCGCCTTCCTCGCTGGACTCGCCGGATCGATGGCGGGAGCCTACTTCAACTATTATCTTGCTCTCTGGGTGGGGAGGCCCTTCTTCCATAAGTTCGGCAAGTATGTCCTCCTTCCCCCGGAGAAGCTGGATCGCGCCGAGGAGATCTTCCGCAAGTACGGGGAAGTGACCACCTTCGTCTGCCGCCTCCTCCCGGCGATCCGCCAGCTGATCTCGCTGCCGGCGGGTCTGGCCCGGATGAACCACGGCCGCTTCAGCCTCTTCACCGCCCTGGGGGCCGGTTTCTGGATCGCGATTCTTCTCGGGATCGGCTACAAGCTCGGGCACAGCACCCAGGCGATGAGCTACACGGAGGTGGTGAAAAACGGCAAGGCCTTGGCGTCGGGTAACCTGTACTGGATCATCCCCTTTTGCGTGGTGATCGTCATCGGATACATATATATTGATAAAAAGGTGATGAAGAAAAGAACCGTGTAAAGTGTAAGGTGTAAGGATCGCGGGATTCGCTAACCGCCTGTGCCGGTTTACTGTTCACGGTTTACGCTTTTTTCAGTTACTGATCACTGCTCACTTCTTCTTGTTTTACTTCTTTTTCAGTTACTGTTTTTTCACGGGGCGTAGCGCAGTTGGTTTAGCGCGCATGGTTCGGGACCATGAGGTCGTGGGTTCGAGTCCCACCGCCCCGATTTGAAACTCGCCGTCATCTCCGACATCCACGGCAACCGGGAAGCGCTGGAAGCCGTCCTCGAGGAAGCCGCCCGACGGCACGCTGACGGATACATCTGCTTGGGCGATATCGTCGGCTATGGCGCGGACCCCGGACCCTGCGTGGAGAGAATCCGGGAATTACCGGCCACCGTCGTGCTGGGCAACCACGATGCCGCGGCCTGCGGCCGCGCCGACATCCAGAACTTCAACGACTACGCCCGCGCCGCGCTCCTCTGGACCAAGGACCGCCTCGACCGGGAGGCGCGCGACTATCTCGCGTCCCTCCCCCTCACCCGCAGGGTAGGCAACGTCACGCTGGTCCACAGCTCGCTCGATTCCCCCGATTACTGGGGGTACATCATCTCCCGGGAAGAGGCCTGGCGCTGTTTTGATCACCTGGACGGCCCCTGCTGCCTGATCGGACATTCCCACATCCCCTACCATTTCCGCCTGGGAGCCGACGACCTGGCGGGCGGCCCCTGGCGACGCCTGGCCCTGGAGAACGGTCTCCTCTACATCATCAATCCGGGGTCCGTGGGGCAGCCCCGGGACGGAGACACGCGGGCGAGCTTCGCCCTGGCCGATCTGGAAGAAAAAACCTTCGAGCTGATCCGCGTCCCGTACGACATAGCTGCCTGCCAGGAGAAGATCATCGCCGCGGGACTGCCGAAGTATTTGGCCTCCCGGCTCGGGGCGGGGAGGTAGAAGGAAGAAGGCGATCAGCAACCAGTGATCAGTACACTTTACACGTCTTTCCCTCGCCACCCGTGTTCCCCGATCAGAGGCACGAAGACGCACCCGCACACCTTCTCTTCCTCGATCTCCCCGCGTTTCTTTCGCAATACGATGAGATCCTGAGAGTATTCCCCCCCGACCGGGATGACCAGCCTCCCCCCTTCCGCCAGCTGATCAAGCAAAGGCGCCGGGACATGGGGAGCGGCGGCGGTGACGATGATCGCGTCATAGGGAGCGGACTCCTCCCATCCCCGGGTCCCGTCGCTCAAAATCACCCGGACATTTCCATAGCCCAGGCGCCGGAGCGTCCTTTCCGCCCGCTCGGCCAGGGCGGGGACCCGTTCGATGGTGTATACCTCTTTCGCCAGACGGGAGAGGATCGCCGCCTGGTAACCGGATCCGGCGCCGATTTCCAGGACCTTATCCCCCGCGGAGAGATCCAGCGATTCCGTCATCAGGGCGACGATGTAGGGCTGGGAGATGGTCTGTCCTTCGATGAGCGGGAGAGGATAATCGGCATAGGCTGCCCGCAGGCCCGCTTCCGGGATGAATTCATGGCGGGGAACCTCCAGAAATGCCGCCAGAACCTTGGGGTCGCGGATACCCCGCGGCGACAACTGGTTCTCGACCATCAAGCGTCTGAGAACCGACGCCTCATTGGGACGGGAGACGTTGTCCATCTTCTTTCCTTTTCGCCCCCTTCCCGGGGGCGAAAAGGCTGCGCAGCACCAAACGGACGAAACGCCAGGTGTCCTTGCCGGGGCGGATCTTGCTCACCTGGCCGGTATAGATGGTGGGAATGGGGACGGAAGCGATGGCGAAACCCTTTTTGCCCGCTTCGATCAGCATCTCGGATTCGGTGTCATAGTTGGCGGTGGCCAGATCGATCGCCTCCAGCGCCTCCCGCCGAATCAGCCGGAACCCGCACTGGCTGTCCGGCACCTTCTGCCCGATCAAAAGCGAGATGACCGCCGAGGTGAGCCAGTTGGTGTAGAAACGGACGGCCGGCATGGTGGCGATATCGGTCATCCGGTTGCCCACCACGATGGCGGCGCCAGTCTCGTCGGCGACCCGCACGAAATCGCCGATCTTCTCGGGGGGGTGCTGGCCGTCCCCGTCGACGACGATGAGACGGTCCCAGCCCTGGGCGAAGATATGCCGGCAACCATTCCGGAGCGCCACGCCCTTGCCCTGATTGGTCCCGTGGCGGATCACCTCCGCTCCGGCTTTCTCCGCCATTTCGGCGGTGCGGTCGCTCGATCCGTCGTCCACCACCACCACTTTCCGGGCGAATTTTCGCGCCCTCTCCACCACCCCGGCGATCGCCTTCTCCTCGTTATAGGCGGGGATGAGAACGCAGATGTCGGCGGGAGAAACGTTGTTCATATGCATACGGATGGCGCCGAGAATGGGTGCGCGGCCGCCAGAAAGCAAAAGGAGTACGGGAGTAATGGAGCAAGGGAGCGATGGGAAAGACATCCGGCCATTCTCATTACTCCATCACTCCTTTACTCCATTACTCC
Source organism: uncultured bacterium (assembly GCA_964551475.1). Lineage (GTDB taxonomy): Bacteria > Auribacterota > Erginobacteria > Erginobacterales > CAZKCI01 > CAZKCI01. The sequence goes on from CAZKCI010000021.1 coordinate 21,636, forward strand.
GGGGTGTTCCCTCCCCCCAGACTCGGTAATACATGTACCACTGGTCGAGATGGGCCATTATAACCTCCTCCATCTCCTTGAGCAAAGCCCGGGTGAGCAGGGCTTCCTTCTCCACCGGGTCGAGGCTCTCGTCGACTTCCAACGGAGGGCGGAAAACCACGCGGTAGCGTTCAGCCGAGGTCCGGATCAAGCAGCCGAAAAAGAGGGAGGCGCCGGAGCGGGCCGCCAGCACGGCCGGTCCCCGGGGGATATGGGCGGGAGCGCCGAAAAATTCGGCCGTGACCCCGCGCTCGGTGACGTCGCGGTCGCCCAGGATCACCACCAGCTCGTTCTTCTTGAGAGCCCTCAGGCTCTGGAGCGCCGCCGTCCCGACCGTTATCACCTTCACACCCGCGATCGCCCGCTGGTTCACGAAGAGGCGGTTGAGCTTGGTGTTCTGATAGGAAAGGGCGACCGCGTTGACCGGGTACCCGAGCAGCGAGAGCACGATCCCTCCCAGCTCCCAGTTCCCCACGTGAGCGGTGACGCCGACCGCTCCCTTTCCCCGCCGGAGCGCCCGGTCCACGTTCTCCCTCCCCTCCACTTCGACCAGTGAGGCGAGATCGGCCGCCTCCAGGCGGGAGAAACGGAAAAAATCGACCAGATACGAAGCGAAGTTGCGGAAGTTCTGGCGGACAATCGCCTTCGCCCGGGTGCGGACCCGGGGATCGTCGATTCTCTCCCCCTGGTAGCGCAGGATGTGAAGAATGTTGGCCAGGCAGTTCGGCCGGGAACGGCGGGAGCAGAGGAAGAAGAGCTCGGCGATGACATGTCCGATCCGGTAGGCGGTTGGCCGGGAAACCGCCTGAGCCACCCCCTGGAGGAGTTGAAAGAGCCAGTAGACGGATCGGCTGCGGGCCGCGTTGAGATGGAAAGCGCGGATGGCGCGATTCTTCATGAGCGGATCAACTCCGCCACCAGGTTCGCGGAGACGCGGGCGGATTCCGGCCGCCGCAGAGCTTCCATCGCCGTCCGCATCCTTTCCCGGGCCCCCGATCCGTTCAAGGCCATCCCCACCAGGGCGGCCGCCTCCCGACCGCTCCCCGCGCGGAGGGCCGCGCCGCGCGATTCGAGGAAGGCGGCGTTGATCTCCTCCTGCCCAGGCAGGGGGTTGACCAGGATCATCGGGAGTCGGCGGGCCAGCGCCTCGGCGGTGGTCAGCCCTCCGGGCTTGGTCACGATGATATCCGCCGCCCCCATCAGGTCGTCGATGGATTCGATGAAGCCGAATACGGACAGAGGGTGGCGCAGGCCCCCGCGGAGACCGAGGAGACGGCGGCGCAGAAAACGGTTCCTTCCCGCCGCCGCGATCATTTGGAATTGCTCTCGACGACGGTCGATCTCCCGGATCAGCTCCTCCAGCCCCGCCGTCCCCTCCCCTCCCCCCATGAAAAGGATGGCGGGGGAATCGGCCGCCAGACCGAAACGGCGGCGGGTCTCGACCGGATCGGAGGGGGAGGAAAAACCGGGATGGATCGGGATCCCGCCCACGCGGATTTTGTCCGCCGCCACGCCCCGCTCCAGGAGCGAAGCGCGGTTTCCTTCCGACGGAACGAGATAGAGATCGACCTCCTCGTGTATCCAGTAGGAGTGAACGGCGTAATCGGTGGGGACAGCGACCAGGGGGATTTCCCGGCCGGTAGACCGCTTCCAGGCGGCGGCGAGCCCGCACGGTATGGCCTGCGTGCAGACGATGACGGCGGGACTTGATTCCCGATAAAGCCCTTCCAGCCGCCCCGACGCCCGTCGGTACAACCGGGCGAGAGGATTCCCCAGCCGTCCCCGGACACGGTCGTTGTCGTACAGGCGATTCCAGAGACGGGGGAAAGAGCGGCTCAAGCGCCGATAGGCGCGCAGGGCCAGGGACACCAGGCGCCGATTGTAGAGATCAAAGAGGTCGAAGCTCAGCGCCCGGAGGTCGGGATGGTGGATCCGGATCGCCTCTTCGATCGCCCGGGCGGCGCGGCGGTGCCCGTCCCCGATGGAGACATAGAGGAGAAGAACGGTGCTTCTCGAGGCGCGGGCGTTCATGGGGTCCCGCCGGAACGGCGGGACGATCTTTCTATCACAGGCGGGGGTAAAAGGGAAGCGGCCCGTGGGCGACTCCGATCCGACAAATACTTTTCCACGAATTTGCACGAATTATCACGAATGGCGACCGCCGAGCGTGATCCTAATAATTCGTGTCAATTCGTGGACATCATTAGCCGGGTCATCGAGCCTCACCGAAGACCTGGGCGGTGTAGACCTCGAATTTCGCCCCCTCCTTCCAGGCGTCGGGCGCGAGCCCCGCCTTGAGGGAGAGGTGGGTGAGCATCTCCTCCCGGTCCCATCCCTGCTCGGGCGCCACCTGGGGGAGAAAGGTCGCCCCGCGCATCCCTTGGCGCAGGATCACGCCGTGCTTCCCCACCTCGATGTCGCGCCAGGAGGCGACCGGCCGGGGCGGCGAGAGAACCGAGATCTCGATTTTGATGTCCTGGAGTTCCGAGGATTCCACCGGCGGGAAGCGGGGATCCTCGACGGCCGAAACCACCGCCTGCCGCGCCGCCAGCTCGTACAGCGGAACGTCCTGATCGAAGTGGCCCATGCATCCGCGCAGATCGCCGCGCTTGGTCAGTGTGACGAACATCCCCCGCCGGGCCTGAAGTTCCGGGTTGTCGAACCCGTCGCTGGCGAAGGGTTTCCGGTTCAGAACCGCGTTCAGTGAGGACCGGGCGATCGAGAGCAGGCGGGCGCGCGCCGCCGGGGACAATCCTTCCGGTTCCTTGGCGATGAGGGACATTTTCTCCTCCGTCTGTTTGCCATCGTTCTTGATGTTATTGAGGGGAGACGGCGCTCCCGGGGGCAGGCTGAAAATCGCCGCGCCGTAGCCGACCACGCGGGATTTGTCTCCCATCGGGGCGTCGCCCGAATTCCTTTGATCCACGACCTTGGCCTCCTTCACTCCCAGAAGGACGGCCGCCTCCATCGCGGCCAGGACCGCCCTCTCTCCGCACACGGCGCAGACGAGGTTGGGAACGTCCGACCGCTCGCATCTTGCCTCGATCCGGGACAGCGCCTCGATGTCCATGGTCCGGATCGCCTCCAGCGTCTCCCGGTCGATGCGCTGGGCCTCGGCGTAGGGGGGATAGTGCGTCAGATCGGTGCTGCAGACGATCACCGCGCCGGGATCTTCCCTGATCATCTCCGCCATCGCTTTTCCGAGGTCCTTCAAGGTCGCGGGGTCGGCCCCTCCGATCAGGACGGGGACGATGAGAAAGGATTTCAGCACCGTCTGCAGGAAGGGCAGTTCCACCTCCAGCGAATGCTCCTCGCGATGAGCCTCGAGAAGGAGAGCGGCGCCTTTCACCGTAGAGACAAGTTTCTCCGCCGCCTTCCGGTCGACCGGGACGAGGCCGAGCGGCGTCATCCAGCCGTCCCCGCTCCACACCGCGGCGCCCGGGAAACTCGCCCGGTGGGAAGAGCCGATCAGGATCACCGTGCCGATCGGCCGCCCTTCCAGCTGCTTGAAGGCGGCCGCGGCGGTGGGACCGGAATACCCGTAGCCCGCATGGGGGGCGATGAGACCGACGATCCTTCCCTCGATCGGAACCTTCTTCGCCTCCCCGAGAAGCTTTTCCACCGTCGCTCGAAGCGCGCCGGCGTCTCCCGGATAGAACCCTCCCGCCACGGCCGGTGGACGAATAATTTTCCCGGCCTCTTCACCCGATCCCGCCTGCTTCGCGCAGGAGACAACCGACAGGGCGACGACAGACCAGGCGGAAAACGCGATCATGGGGCGGGGGATAAACCGGCGGCAATGCGCGACATTCACAACGCGGATTGTAATTAAATTATGGCTGAAATACCACTGCCTTTAAGCCATACTGTATTTGTGAGGCTTCTCGCCATATCCGGCAGTTACCACCGGGGAGGAGCGATCGACCGCCTGATCGATCGCGCGATTGAAGGGGCCCGCTCCGTTGACCCCGGTCTCGAGTTGGACAGGATCCGGCTGATCGACAAGCGGATCGAATACTGCACGAATTGCGAGACATGCAAAAAGGACGATCCCCTGAAGCCCTTCGCCCGCTGCGTCATCGAAGACGACATGCAGGCGATCTATCCGCTGATCGACCGGGCCGACGCCTATCTCTTCGGAACGCCGGTCAACTGCGGCCATGAAACGGCGGTGATGAAGACCTTCCTCGAGCGCTTCTGTTGGGTCTTCGCCCGCCCCAGTCCCCGCTGGATTCCCCTGAAGGGTTGCCCGGAACCCCGCCCCTCCCGCAAGAAGAAAGCCGCCATCATCGTGTCCTCCGGCATCGTCCCCCCCATCCTCCGGATCTTCTGCGACCGGGCGACGGCATTGATCAGGGGCATCTGCGGCTGCGTCCTCAACGCCCGTGTGGTGGGTTCCTTCTACGCCGGCCGCGTCCAGCTTCGGGGCGTCGAGCCCTACCTGGATAAGGCCTATCGCCTCGGCCGCGCCCTGGCGGAATAATTCATTCTTGCTGGATAGCAAGCTTGTGGGAGCGGCATTCCTGCTTGCCCCGATCTATCGGGGCCGCGATCCGGGCTTGGGCGAACCGCCCCCTCCGATACGATGATAGATATTGACTTGTCCGAACCACGTTGTATATTTTCCACGAAATCTCCTCGGGGATTTCATGGGGATGTAGCTCAGCTGGGAGAGCACTTGAATGGCATTCAAGGGGTCAGGGGTTCGAATCCCCTCATCTCCATTTTAGGCTCGTTATTGCTGTTTTGTGCAATATTTGTGCAATTTCACCCCCCTTTCTGGTATATTTTTCCTGAGGCTTGATCCTTATGGCCACGCTCTACCTCAGGGGCAAAACTTGGTGGGTCCACTACTCCGTAAAGGGGCGGCAGATCCGGGAGTCCACCAAGATTCCCAAGGACCAAAAGAAACTTGCCGAGGGATTCCTTCACGAAATCGAAGGCCGCCTGGCCAGGGGGTGCATCGGCTGGGACATATCCTCCCCCGATCTGAAAGGGTCCATGAACCGTTACCTGGATTCCGTCCGCCAGGACCGGAAGCCAAAAACCTTCACCCGCTATTACCAATACCTCAGATATTTTTCCGAATACCTCAAGGTTCACCACCGCACCGTCCACTCCCTCGCCGAGATCACCCCGGCGATCGTCGAGAAGTTCAAAACTCACCGGCTTGAACTGAAGAAGTCGAAGCAGACGGTCAAGGGTGAGCTGGAGGGGCTCAGGACGTTCTGGAACTGGTGCATCAACCTGGACCTCGCCAAGACCAACCCCGTCCTCAAAGTCAAGAAGCCGGTCCCCTACCGGAAGCTCCCCCGGATATACACCTCCGATGAGCTGGAGCGGATCTTCGCGGCGGCAAAAGATCGGGCTGCCTTCTACGAATTTCTTTACCGCTCCGGATTCCGTTTGGAGGAGGCTTGCGCCGTCCGGGTCAAGGATATCGACCTTGGAAACAACCTCATCCGATACAGAAACGCCAAGGGCGGACGGGATGAATGGTGCGAGATCAACTCCTCCCTTGTCCCGCTCCTCAAAGCCCAGATCGCCGGGAAGCAACCCGAAGACCTGATCTTCCGTTACGAGTTCGATCATAAGCACAACCGGATCAGGATGCAGTTTCAAGCCTTGCTGAGAGATTTGAAGATCCCGCATGGGACCCTCCACAACTTCAAGAATAGCTTTGTAACCCATCTCCTCGATGCAGGCGTTGATCCCCGGATAGTCCAAGGCCTGGCCCACCATGAGGACCTTGAAACCACCCTCCGCTATGCACGCAAGCCCTCTAGCGAAAGGGTGAAGGGGGCGGTGAATCGCCTTCCGGTATAAACCCCTAGCTGATCCACTTAGTCGGCTTTCCCCCCGAGAATGCTCCAGCATCCAGATGCGGGGTCCGATACTGTATCCCCGCCAACGGTCGATCAATCACTCCCGATAGAATCCCCTCTTTGACTTCCGGCCAGTAGTAGACCTTCGCCCTCATCCCGAATGGGCGATAAGCCCGGATCAGTCCCAACCTTTCCGCCTTCCGGATCGCCGTGAGGCCGATCCCGATCTTCCGGGACAAAGCCACCTCCCGGATGAACTGATCGCTACTACCGGCTGAAACCAGATTGTCCGGCAAGTCCTTCAACTTCCCCTGCTTTTCCGTGCCCTTCTGTTCGGTCTACGAGTGCTTCGCCACCTGCCGTCCGTTGGCCGCCAGGCGCGGACGGGCGTTGCCGCTTCGCTTCCCTGCCTTGCCCTCGAGGTAGCGGACCAAATCCGCCGTTTGACGATCCGCTTCCGTCTTGGCTTTCTTGTACTCCTCCAGATCGGCGACATGGCTCTTTGCCTGGGCAATCAGTCTGTCAATGGCTGTCATTGGGAATGTTCCTCAGGTTGGCAAACTTCATGATCGTCGGATCCCAGTAGAGCGTGATCGGCCCCACTGGCCCGTGCCGCTGCTTCTTGACCAGGAGCTTGTTCTCGTGCTCCGGCTTCTCCATGTCGTAGACGTGCTCCCAGTAGAGCATCATCACGTTATCGGCGTTCTGCTCTAACTCTCCGGAGCCCCGGAGGCTCGCCAGGGTAGGCTCCTTGTTCCCGGAAAACTCGTTCGCCCGGTTCAACTGGGAGATCAGGAGGACCGGGATGTTCATCTCCTTGGCTAATCCCTTGAAGCTCCGCGTGAGGTTCCCTAGCCGTTCCGTGGTGTTGGTCTCCTCCGTCCCTCCGCCCGGCATGAGCTGGATGTAATCGACCACGATAAAGTCGATGCGCCGGTTCTGGACCTCAGTGAAGACATCGGCGATCGGCGTCCCGGACCTGTCGTTGACGAAAAATCCAAGCTTCTCGATCACTGCGGCCTCCCTGACGATCTCGGATATCTCGATCTCTGTGATCTTCCCGCGGTTCATCCGGGAGACCGGGATCTCGGTCCGGAGCGAGAGGAGGCGGTTGAGGATCTTGGTGTCCGAGGTTTCGAAGTCCAGGTAGAGAACCTTCTTCCCGGCATTCAGGAGGTTGTTGCAGAAGTTGACGGCGAGTGCGCTCTTGCCCTGGCTGGGGCGCCCCGCCAGGATCGTCACCTCTCCGGGGAAGAATCCGCCAGTCATGTCATCCAGGTCCGTGAAGCCGGTGGGATATTCGATCTTCCCCCCGCGCCGCGCCTCGATTTCGTCCAGCATCCGGCGCAGGGCGTCTCCAATCGTCCAGTCGATCCGGACGCCGCGCTGGTACTCCCAGATCCGCCGCTGGAGCTCGCCCACGAACTCATGAACCGGCTCCGACTTGGCCTTGGAGAGCAGGTTCAGCATCCCGGTCCGGAACGTCCAGTCCTTGAGCTGCCTGGTGTACTCGCTGATCTTGGAGGGCGAAAACTCGTTGGCAAGCAGGCCGGTGAGGTAATTGGCGTCGATCCCCTCCTCCCCCCTGAGCTCGGCCGAGATGATCTGGAGATCGAAGTCCTTGCCGGCCGCCTGGAAGTCGCGCATCCGGGTGAAGATGACCTTGCATACCGGATCGCTGAACTCTCCGGGCTCCAGGCCGGCGGCATACTTCCGCATGGCCTCGGCTCCACCCAGAAGAAGACATCCGATGATGCTCTCTTCGATGTTTTTCATAGCCGGATGGACTGCTTGCGGGGCTGTTCCTTGCCCCAGGTTCCGTAAGTGGTGGCGAACCGGGCGAAGCTCCACATCCCGGCCGTTGTTTTCTTCATGTAGTTCCTGAAGTGCTCCTGAACCTGGGCGGTTCCAAACTTATCAACCAGGGGCTTCAGATTCTTGGCGGCTGGCCCGAAGGCCATCTCACCACCGGCTGCTTCTTTCCAGATGTCGGCGAATGGGGTAAGCCAGGTGGTCTTGTGCTCACCTTCAGGCGGCCGGGAGGCTTCTGGCTTGGGAGGCTCATGGGCTTCGAGCTTCAGCGGAGGCGGTGCTTTTTCTCCTGCTTTGACCGCCTCCGGCTTCTCGCCGGAAGAGATTAGTTCTTTATTCTTCTGTGCTTTAATTCTTGTATGTGGTTGGTTGTTGGTTGGTTGTGGGTTGTTGTCCTGGTTGCCCGGTTGGTTGGTCCGATTATCGCTTTTCTGGTAACTGTCCCAATTGCATACTGTTATGACAGAGAAGCGCTTGGTTGATTGGACGGTTATCTCCCTGGTTGATTTTGCACACACTTTCCCCTCACTTTCTGCGGGGGATGGGCCAGAGAGGGATTGAAGGCAGGTCCTGACGCTTTGCTCGGAAAGACCTGTTTCCCGGGCAGCCCTACCACGGCCGAAGACAAATTGACCCGGTTCCAGGTGGACGCGCTGAAAGCCCACCATCGCATCAACCGGCTTGTGGGTAGCTTTGAGAAGGCAGTAGGTCCAGAACCGCCACAACTTGAGATTCTTCCATGCGGCAGAATCCAGCGATCGCCGCCACAGCTTTATATATCCACGGTTCATTGCGACACCTCTCCTATCGCTTGCCCGCTTCGGGTTGCGGGTTCGACTGCAATCCCCGCCGGCAATTCATGACGCGATCCCGGACCGAGTGGTAGGTCCGCATGTAGTCTTTGAGGACCACCTGGACTTCGCCGCCGAAGTAGCCGGCGATGTCGAACTGGAGATCCGGGGTCAGCTCGAAAACAAATTCGCCCTTGGGGGCAGCGAGCATCCGGAATTGCTGGGGAGCATGCCCGCGGTAGATAAGGTATGCGGCGCAGAACATGCTTTGGGTGGTAAACACGTGGGGATTTGAGGATGGGTCCGGAGTTATCCCGGACCCCCCGCTGCTCAACCTCTCCGCTTTCTTCATAATCGCTTCCTCTCCATATCGCCGCCCCAAAACAGAAGGCGACCAGTTGTGCCGGAGAAATTCTCCGGTCATTTGGTCGCCTTTTATCGCTACCGCGGAGTATTTTTGCCCCGCGATATCCGAAACTAAACGGCCGGGTGCTGGCCCGGTCCGGGATCTACGCTACTTCTGCCAGAGCGTTCTTGATGCTCCTGGTCAGGCTCTTACTTACACGCTTCTCAAATTCCGAGAAGTCCGACTCCGTGCTCACCTGGCCAATCCTGAGGGAGATATTGATATTCCCCACGGTCGGGGCAGCCGATCCCTCGCCCCGAAGCGTCCCGCGGGCGCCGCTCCCCCTGGTTACGAAATTCGTCAGGTCAACCCCGGCGACGAAGTTTGAGAGATTGACTTCCTTGATGTACTCCTGCCAGTTGACCGGGAGCATCCAGTTTCCCCAGGCGAAGGTCCCGATCTGATCGGTGAGGCTGCCGAATCCATCCCCGAACATCTGTTGACCCTCGGCCCCGGAGTAGGAGGCGGCGAGCAGGGTATTCAAAGCGTTGGAGGTCCCCTCCGCCGTCTGGCCCATGAGAGTTTGACGGTTCGCCAGCGTGTCCTCCGCCCCGATCAGATTGAGGATCGAGCTCGCCTGTGTCTCATTCAGGTTCGCCATGCCCTGCCCGGAGTTGACCAGCTCGGAGACGAAAGCGGTGAGGCCGGGGATAACCTGTTCGCGCAGGGCGTTCCCAAGCTCCTCGACTCCGGGGACCAACATCCCGCCGAACTTCGTTTTACCCTTCCCGCCTTTTCCATCCTTGCCCTCGCCACCCGATTCAATCCCTGGCCATAACCCGGAGTTGCTGGCCACTTCCTTCAACCGCGTTTCAAAATCCGGACCAAGATCAAACTCTGTAACCCCACTCTCCTTCAATGCTCTGAGCTCTTCGGCCAACTTGCTGACCATGTCTCCGGTCATCCCGGGGATGGATTTCAAGTTCTCCCCGAGGTCGATATCCCAACCGGCCAGGAACTTACTGGCGATGTTTTCCACTCGGGAGGCGTACTCTTCCGTACTAAGTCCCGCCTTCCCCAACGATACACCTATCTGATCCACTAGCCCCCGGAACGAATCCGCCGCGCCCTTGGTATCAATCGTAAGGTCAACTTCCTCGCTGAGATTCCCTATCATCTGCGATAACTTAGCCATAATCTCATCGGTCATACCGGGAACTGATTTCATCTTCTCGATAAAGATGGACCACGCATCGCCGCCGGAAGCTTTCGCCTCGTCCATAGCGGCTTTCCATTGAACCTCCCAATCCCCGATGATATCAAACTGCCAGGCCGAACCTGAAAACGTCTCCCACATCTTATCCTTGATCGAATTGAACGAGTTATCATAGGCAGTGCGGATCGCCATTGCCTCGCGTTCGGCCTGGTTGGTAGAAATCTGGAGTGCATCGCGGAACTTAGAAAGTTGTTCCTCGGAGAAGAGGGATTCACCATTGGCCTGCTTCAACGCAGCGAATTTATTGTAGTAGGCGAGGCGGGTAACATAATCCTCGGCCATCAGATTTTCCTGCGTACCCCAGTAATCATTGGCGTAGTTCGTCATGCGCAGATAGGTAGAACGAAATACATCCTCGATCCCTTGCCCGGTCTTCTGCGCATTTTCGAAGTTCTCCGACATGTCCTCCTCAAAGCTGACATGCTGGCCACCGATATTCCCGGAAGCCCAAAGCCCCCCAAGGGCCGCCCCGAACGGACCCGCTACTGCTGCTCCGAGAACCATCGCCGCCGTTACGTCGGATATTTTATCTGCCGTCTCGTTAGACGCACCGAATAGTCCCGCCATCGTTCCGGTCAATGCGGTGGCTGGAGAAATAATCTTGGTTACGCCGATGGCCGTTCTGCCAAACTTCTCAGCGAGACTTTTATCTCCCGAACCCCACGCTTCGTGAATGTCTTCGGTCCCCTGAACTACCCCATTCAGCCCAATAGCCGCGATTGCGGCATAACCCGCTATGCTTATTCCGGCCGACGAGGCCGCCGCCGCCGTACCATTAAGGGCGGTAGTCGTCCCATCTGCCGCAACCGTTACGGTTGATAATCCATTTGCCGCCCCCGGGAATTGTAGTCCTTCGACTACTGGCGGGACTGCCTCCCCGATCCCCGCCATTTCCCCGGCCGTCTGCGCCGCTGCCGCCGATGTAATTCCTAGAGCATCGGTGATTGCAGAGAAGCCCTTCGACAATCCGTCAAGCATCCCGCCTCCCCCCGCCCCCCCACCCCCGAAGATGCTGGAAGCGGACTTTCCTAAATCCAGCATGTTCCCCTTGAACGCCAGATCAAAACCGCTCTTCTCTACGAGGGCCGAGGCAAATCCCTGGGCGAATGAATCCTTGATCTTGTCGCCCATGCTGCTGAGCGCATCCTCAAAGTTGGAATCCCCGGAGAACATGTCCCCGAGGGCGGTAGACATGGAGTTCTTGACATCCTCGTTTACCCCATCCCAAATATCGGTGATCCGTTGGGCGGCCTCTTCTTCTGCCTCCCGCTGCTCGATCAAGCTGTCGCGGAGGTAACTGACGCGGGTATTGCAGAGGGCTTTATATTCATCCGACCCCATCCGCCCCTCTTTCTCCATCTCTGCAATACGTCTATCAATATCGGCAAGGATTTCATTGGTTGTCTTGCCGGATAAATCAGCCTGGTCTTTATAGAAAGACTCCCACTCTTTCTGCCACTCGCTTACTCCCTCAATCTGCTCGTCTATCTCATCGTTGAGATCGGCGGTAGATGTACCCACCTTCTTGATCGACCCGGCCGCCTTGTCCATGATCCCAGGGAGCAGACCGGTAGCTTGTCCCCAGAAGGTAGTAGTATCGGCCAGGGTTTTATTAGCTTCGTCAAGTTCATCCAGCGTGTTCTGATACGATTGGACGGTAACTCGGGCGGCTTTGACTTTCGTTTCCAGGCTTTCGATAGTCTTTACTAACTGCTCGCCGCCCGGACCCTCGAAGTCAACACCGGTTCTCTCTCCGGATTGGATCTGGCGAAGATCCTCCCTCGCTTCTAAAATCATCTGCGAGTATTCGGATAGGTCCGCCTTCGCTTGCTCGTAAGCGTCCTTGTCCATTGAAGCTTTGAGGTCTAACTGCGCCCGCTTCAATTCCATCGTCCGCTCAAACGCCACCTTCTGCTGCTCGTTGAACGTCTCGACGTATCCGATATTGATGGAGATAGCGTTGCCGTAATCGTCCCAACCATCGACAGCATCGGGGAGAATGTTGGCAATCTTGTTCGTTACCTCTTCGAGTTTGGTCTGGGTATCGAGGTATTCTTTCGACCCCGCGGGGAGTTCGGATAACTTAGTGGAGAGGGATTCGTATTCGGCTGCCAATGCATTGATATTATCGCGCTGGGTGGTATATGCATCGGAGGTTGACTTGATCTCTTTCGTGATATCAGAGAATGAAGAGCCCGAGCCCTTCATCTCTCTAGTGAGAGATACGATCCCCTCTGTTACGTTATCCAGTATCCCGCTCTTATCGAGAAGGATTGTCAGGCCGTCGCCGATAGTAACTAGGACCCCGGTCCCCGCCGCCTTCGCCTTCTCCCACTTCGTCCCCGCCTCTTCGGCAATCCGGCCCCATCTCTCCTCGGCCGTCCCCGCCTTCCCTATCTCGGTCGTGTAGTCGCGGGAAAATCCGGCCGCATCTTTCAGGAGAGAATTGAGGAGCGTCTTGGCCTTGGAGTTGTTGATGCAAGCGGTCTGATCCGCCTCCGTCGCCCGGGAAAGGATTTCGATAGCCTGGGCGAACTCTCCCGCCCCGAGTTTCCCCTGCCCGAGCGTAAGCCCGAGCTTCCCGCTGGCCGTCGCCGCCTTATCGTCCTCCTTGGTCATCTCCATGATGACCATCTTCAAGCCCATGATCGCCTGTTCCATCGGCACGCCGTTCCGCGTAGCGGTGGCAAGCGCGGCCCCGAGCTCTTCCATGCTCACGCCGTTGTCCGAGGCGAGCTTGGAGAGGGAGGCCATGCCGGAGGACAAGCCCTCCATCGAGCCCCGGCCCCGGTCCGCGACGTTGGCGAAAATGTCGATCACCCGGCCGCTTTCGCTGGCGTCCAGGTTGAAGGCTTTGAGAACGGTCGTGACGTTCCGGGCGGCCGTCTCCGTCTCGAAGAGTCCGCCCTTGGCAAGAATGGCCGAATCGTTCAGGACGCTCAGCGCTTGGGAGGGGGCGATACCTGCGTCGATGATGTCCCCGAGGCCCGAGGCGAGAGAGGCAGTCCCCTCCCCGAACTTGACGGACATGTCCATGACCCCGGCATTGAACTCCTCCATCATCGGGAGCATGTCGGCGGAAAGGCGCTGCTGAACCGCGTCCATCTGCTGATCGAACTCAAAGGCCGCGCCTACCGCCGCCTTGAAGCCCATGACCAGGCCGGCCGCGCCGAGGGAGACGCCGAAGAGCGATCCGATCTTCTTCAGCGTATTTCCGGCGGAGGACCCCATCCCGGACCAAGATTTATCCCAGGACGATGCAACGCCCCCTGTCTCGCTTTCGACTTGACTCCTCAGGCTTTTGATCTGCCCCATGACGGAGGAAGCGTCCGCTTCTAGCCGAATGATTGCCGCTCCAAGTTCCATGACCTCGATCCTTTTGCGCCCTTGGTCTTCTATCGTTATCCCTGCACAACAAATCCATTACAGCCCCGGGGAGTGTTTCGATTGACGAAGCGAGCGAGATCGTCACCCCAGACTAAGTTCCGCCTCCCGACCCGATGGGCCGCTAGTTCCCCAGCGCGAATTTTGTCCAAGACCGTTCTGGGGCTGAGAAGAAGAAGTCGTGCGGCTTCTTCAACCGAATAGATGCTCCTGAGTTTTTCAACCATGACCGTTCCTTTCCTCTTGGTTCCCGTATGTTTCCGGGTGTTCTGAAATAAAAAAAATCGTGTGTTCCCTACATCTATTGGCGGATCTGGCGGCCATTTTCTCCCATCAAAATCCGTATCCCGCTTTCCCGCCGCCAGTTATCGAGATCGGGATTATTTTATTTCGGTCCTATTTCTGGTGATATCCCTCTACTTAATGTGGGATCGGCACAGCATTTTTCATCGTCAAAATCCATATCGACTACGAAATCAACCGGTTAGCGATTTTGAAAAATCTTTAAAATGGCCTAAAAACGGAACATTTCTCGCGGATCAGACTACTCATCCATCGGGCCTTACAGGCTCCCCAAGCCACAGGGCAAATAACTGTTTCTCTCTCTACCTACGGGGAGACTACGCCACTTTTCCCGGCCATTTTTCTTCTACCCCTTGCATACCAACGGTCTATCGTTCTCGGAGGTATTAGAAATGTGGCGGATATTTCCGCGAGAGTGAAACCCGATCTCTTCAAAATCCACGTAGCAAGACAACGCTTATCCAGCTCTACCGGGTATTTCTTGCGCGTCTTGTCGAAGTGCGGGATGCTCCGGGCTTTCTCCAGCGACTTCCCGTTTCCGAAGATCATACAGGCGATCTGATACCAGTAGCAGAGGGTGGGCACGTGACGGCTCCCCATACCGCAGGGCAATAATGATTTGTCCCTACATATAGTGGGGGAATAACGCACGTTTTGTATGCTCCGGTTGTCGTATCCCGTTCGCTTCCTGGGCGTTATTACTAATGGGGTTTTTTCGGTTCGCCCCAAAATCAACGCAACGTTAATTGTGTTTACCGCTCGCCCTGACCATCCTTGACTGTATCGAGGTCGGCTGAAGCTTGAGGTGGGTTATCTCGGAAATCTGCTTCCATGACATCCCGATCATCCTCATGGCTTTGAACGCCCGCCGGTCCAGGGGGAGCCGAGCGAAGGGCTTTGCCTTCTTCGGAGTGACCACCTGGAACCCCCCGCCCGGCTCCATGTATTCCGGTTCAAGCCGCTGGTCCCCGAACATCTCCCGGGTTTCACCCAAAAGAAAAGGCGACCCCTCCCCCGGATTGCTCCGGAAGTTGGTCGCCTTTTTCGTTCCACCGCTTCCCCGGCTTATAGCCCGGGAGCGGGACGTGCTTCGCTACTATGCGATGCGGGGCAAAACTCTATTCTTCCCCTTACTATATATGCAATAGCCGGACATTTTTAGAGCCCGACGCCACGCAACAACTTTACTGCCAGTAGGTTGCGATCCCATCACTACGCCGGATCGTGGCACCCCCTGCTTCCTTCAATATCAGCCCCGCGTCTTTTATAACCCGGACGGTGCGGCACGCTATTTCAAACAAGACCTCGGAGGATGATCGCAGTGGGGCGGACCACACTTCACACACCTCCAGGGAAGATACTCTCCCGAGGAGGTTAGAATTCTCCCCAATGCCGCCCTGCGATTTTTCCTCCTGCCGTGTAGGTATGGTCGGATATTTAGCATGCTCGGGACTTTACAAGCACCTAATCTCCATCTTCTTATAGTCTTTTCATTGCGCTGAAACATTGCACCTATTGCACTATTGGTCATGCCGCAATGCTTCAAGATCCATACCGCAAGATGTCGCTTATCTGTGATCTCTTCAAATTTTTTAATTGCCTCTTTCGCTTGGTTGATTTCTCCCCTTTCATCGATTGGCCCCGCTGGACCAAGAATCTTGCATGCATCCCTATACCAGTCGGAAAGTGTTTGTCTGGGATGCCTGAAGGCCAGGGCAATCTCATCATAGGTGAGTCCCGCCCTCCTCAGCATCCATATTGCGGCATAGCGATAAATTTCAATCGCCGACGAAGATCCCCCCCGTAGTCGCTTTAGATCGTTAATGATTTGCTCGGAATAATCCCTTGGATTTGGTACAAAACTATTCCGCCTAGGATATGGTTTGCATAGATAGGCCCCTTCGCCTTTGTCTTCGCTATATCCATCGTCTTCGCCGCTTGGTAATGGGAGAGCCTCCGCGAGCTCAATGTTGCTGTATGCGCGATCCCCGCTTATGCCCGCTTCGTATCTCCTCCTCGCAATCTTCTCCTCGGGCATTTCCAGGATATATTTCCGATCCTGCTCCTCGATCCCCTTCTCAATCCCGGCGATAATCTCTTCCCTTGTCCGGGCTTTCTCATGCCCTCCGTCCCCGCCCCCCGCCTTGACTTCATCATCGCCGGCTTTTACCAGGTCTGCGGACGGGATCTCCTCTTCGATGACTTCGCGATCAGCCTTTCTTTCAATCGGCGCCTTTTGAATTTCCAGGACCCCTTCCATAATCTCCATTTCCTCCATGTCTCTCACGGTTTCTCTGGGCAATAAAAAAGGCAGCCCGGGGGGGCATGAGAGCCTCATGCCCCTCCAAGCCGCCTCTCTCGGTCGGGCAGTACTTCTGCCCTCCTCAAGTCAGCAGCAGCGCCTCCGTTGGTCGGGGATTTCTCCCCTCCTCTGGTCGGCTTTTACGAAAAAGAACAGTCGTGCAAGGATTACCGATTACTTATCTCGCACGAGAAGTTTATATCATAGACTGTTGGCTTTGTCAAGGTCAAAGCCCGATCCTGATTCGCCCGGGATGAACCTATCTCCGGCCGCCCTTTGCTTTACTCCGCTGCGCCTGGGGATTCGGGCACTTCGAGAATCCCCCCATGTTCCCCCTGCCCTGGGAGTTGATGAACTCCCGCAGATCGGCTCCCCACACGGTCAACCCGCGGCCTAGCTTATGCGACCGCAGCCGGCCCTCCCTGATCCGCGCCCGGAGGGTGTACTTCGAAAGCCCCAGTAACTTGCTCAGCTCATCCAGGGTGAAAAGGGCGTTGTCTTTTATCTCGATCACCATTGGTTTCACCCCCAAAAGTTTGTAGACACTTCTCGGCCCGTCGGAGCTGTAGTTTACATAACGACTATCTTATCAGTAGTAGTGTCAGGTATGCTTTTGTCAACCTATTTCTCGGTCTTCTTCTTCGCCCTGTATTCCTTCATGTAGATCCTCATCCGCTCGGCGTGCTTCGCCTTGTCGCTCCGGGCGTATGCTTCCCGACGGAGCTGGCGCTCATGCTCCACGTTCCTTGCCCTCTTCGCCTTCTGGATGCAGGACCGGGAGCAATACCTCGCCCCGGCCCGCTTCCCCGACGGGAGAGGCTGGCTGCAGACCTCGCAGATCCCCGCGGGCGCCGGCGGAGTGAGCTCCCCAGCCTTGATCCGACGGTAGCGCTCCCTCTCGTATTCCCGGCGCGCCTCGGCCCGGGCGGCGTTATACTTCTTCCAGTAGTCTTTCCGGTCAGCCTCAGTTTCAGTCATAGTCTATCATCCATGGGGAGGGAGGTTATTTCCCGCCCCGCGGTCCTCGTTGGCCCTTGTCCTCGCCCCGCTAATCCCGCCCCCGGCGTCGCGCCGGCCCCGGATCATCCCCAGGGGGTCCGCCCGGGCGGGAAGTTTTCCACTACGCGGCCACCTTCTCGTTCTTTTTCGGGGCGACTTGATCGCCCGACTTCGCTTTGACCTTCCCCGGATCGGCTCTCACCGCATCGCAGATCTCCTCGATCTTCGCCCGGGCCGCCCCGCAGATCGTCCCTATGGTCTCCAGGTATCGGAGCTCCCTGGCCCGGTCATCGTCCGCGGCCGCTTCCAGGCCGTCCATGGCCAGCTCCTCTATCTGGGTCACAATGGCTTCTACACCATCCAATTCCAAGAGAAGCCCCTGATCCCGGCTTTTCGTGCCCATTTTACTCCCCTCCTGCCCCGGTTATCCCGGGGTCGTTGTGTCCCAGGGAGGGGATACCAGTTGCTTCCTGTATTTTAGCATGGTATCTTTTTCCCTGGGACGGGTTATGGCGTTCGCGCGCCTTTCTTCTGTGAGAGCAGAGGGAGCCCGTCCCATTTCTTTTAATCCAACCTCCCAACCGGTTCTCCGATCACCACCTTGCGGCAAGATACCTCCATCTTCTTCTCGATGTCCTCCACCTTGCGGGGATGTTCATTGCGCTATATCACCGGCCTCAGAGCTTCGGACGGTTTCCTGCTCGATAGGATGATCCGCCGCAGTTCATCCCGGTTGAATATCTGCTTGGTCGAGCCCGGGAGGTAGCAGGGCCGGATCAATCCCCGCGAAACCACCTGGCGGAATTTGCTGATCCGGTGACCGCAATACTCCGCCGCTTCCGCGACAGTCAAAAATTCCTTTGCGTCCAGATCCGATCGGGGCATGTTCATACCCACTTCCTCGGCGGCATGGAGAAGACCACCGGATGCTTCTTCTGCTTCTCCCCACCCTTCCGGAAGGCATTGAGGATCGTCTGCAGGTCATAGCGGACGGGACCCCCGGGGAGCTTGATGCAGGGGAAGTCTCCTTGCGCTGTGTGCCTCCGGATATACGCCTCGGAGACTCCGAGACTTTCCGCTATCTCTCTCGCTTTGAGAAGTCCGGGCACGATCTGATTCCCTTGATCTTCTGAATGTAGGGGGCTCATGCAATCCTCCCGATCTGGACTCCGACCACCATCCCGGTATCGGCCGGATGCTTTACCGCGGCAACCACGTCCGGCCAGTAGAAACGCCGCTCGCCGTCCAGGAGCGGGAGGCGATGGGCGCAGATGATCCCGGCCCGCTCCAGCCGCTTCAACGAATTGATCGAGATGGATAGCTTCTTCGCGCACTCAGAGGGACGGAGGAAAATATCGGAGGGGTTGTTCATCGGTGCTCCAGTTAGGATCGGGCGAGGGCGGTACTGAGGGCCGACCCCCTATTGCTCCGCGGGTCGTTGCATCCGTGCCGGCAGATCCAGCCCCCGACGGGTTTCCTGGCTCCCCTGTTCGGGACGGGCGACCATTCATCCCCGCATGAATTGCAGCGGAGTTTGATCCGGCCGCCGCCTACCAGGTCCACGCCTCGAAGCATGGCTATGACGAAACCGACCCTGTTGACCGTTTGCATCTTCGCCACCTCCTCCCGTGCTGGCGGTTCACTATCTTGAGCCTGGGGGCAATATACCAGGGGGGAGGTAACAAGTCAACATTATTTCAACACTATCTCAACACGCACGAAGGAAAAACCCGGGATTCGGAATCGCCGGGAGTCCCCTATTCGCCCCCTCGGACCGCTTGAACGTAGGGGGGGAATCTATGTAACCGTCGCCTTGATAGCCACGCTCAAATTCCGCGCCTGGAGAATCGAGGCCAAGGCCTGAAAATCAGCGTCTGCTCTTGCTTTCTCGCCGGGCTTATAACCGGCAAATATATCCTTGCCGTTCTTGAATCCAATCTTGATTACCGTCTCTTCCGACCCCGAGATCTTCTCCGCGCTTTGAAGCTCGCCAAGGTCAACTAGTATCCCCTTGCCAATGGCCAGCCATCCCGCCGATGTTCCTTGGTTGCTCATTTCGAAACCTCCCTTCGCCGTTGGCGGATTTTGTGTTAGTGAATATTCTCCGGTAGCTCCCCGGAGAACGCTGTTTTCTCGCCGGGTTGCTCATCTGGTTGCCCGGGTATCTTATCGGTCCCAACATCTTTGGAATGCCGCGAAGTCTTGCCATAGAATCGACGCACCCGGCCCTGGGCCTTGGCGGCCTCATCTCCCTCGATCACGTCTCTTTTGAGAACTTCGTTTGTCAGAACCTTCGTGATTTCCTCTGGGGAGACAAGGATTCCGTCCGATAGCTTCCGAAGCTCTCGCCTTATTAAGCCAACGACTTCATCGGAGAGTATGATCGCCCCGAGAATGAACCGATTCACGGTGAGGATTTTTTCGTGAAACTGCTCCCGTGCATCTTTGACCAATCCCTCTCTGCAAACGATATAAAGCTTCTCTTGGTGCTCTTCATTCTTCGGATCAATCTCATTAAAATTGAATGAGCACACAAGATCATAGCTGATCGGCTTTTCAAACCTGATCTTGTAGATCTGCCATTCCATCCCGTTGGAGAGGATAACCCATTGCACCCCGTTATTCGCGCCATACTCGATCGCCTGGCGTAAATGTCCTTCCTTGAGATCGCCCCCGATCGCCTTTGCTTCCAAGAGAAATTCGACCTTGCCCTCGATCTTAATGGCCAGGTCGCAATACGTTTGCCGGACGGCAAACTCGCTGGTGACCTCCGCATACTTGTCGTATCCGAATACCTCGTAGAGCATGTCCTTGATGATCGAAACGGTGTCCGACTCGTTTACATCTCGATCCTTGGCGAGTCTAAGAACTTGCTGGAACTTGGCCACAGAACGAGCCAACCTATCGGAGACACGTTTCGGAATCATTTCTCCCTCCTTTCGGATCTCCCTTACTTCCTCGGGATAACCTATTTCTATCCGCCAATCTATCCCCGGGCCTTCGGTCTCGCGGGCTCGCCGTTATGATTCACCGCGAAGACAGGGGGAGCGCAGAAGACACAACAAAGATCAACTGAGGGGGCGAACCAAATCCGGCGGGCATTATTCATCATCCCAGCTACCTCCAGGAGGCAGGGGCTGCAATTGCCTTCTGGGGCAATAACATACCAGAGCTTGCTTTCATGGCAAATACTTTTTTAGCCCCAACCTCGGGCATCTCGGCATCAACGGTCCGGGCCGCCGGGGCCCTGGGCCTCGGGTTGCCCTGTCTTCTCGTCTGTCATCGTCGGTATCTCTACCAAGAGCGTATCCCGCTTCCGTGAAATTGCCCGTGGGGGCATTCATAGTGCGTGTCGATCATGCGCTGGAGCTCGGGGGCTACCTTGCGGCCACAGTCGAAACAGATCTCGCCGCCGTTGATGTGAATCAGAAAGCTCCTGGTATAGTGCCAGTGCTTGCCGCACATGGAGCAATTGAAAGCTCCCTCCCCCTTGAATACGATCACCGGGACACCCCCCCAGAACTCCCCGCGCTCCCCGGCCGACCAGGCGCGCACTTTCGCCTCAAGTTGTTCGATGGTGATCTTCTCTTCGGGATGATGCTGGGGATCGAAATTGGGTTCGTCGTGAAACGCATTTTTCCCCTCTAGAAGATGCACGATCTCCCTGAGCATAGAATGGATACTGTACTCCCGCGTCTCAATCATGCCCTTGGTCAGATCGTCCAGGCCATCAAACAAGTCGATGGTCCGCTCATCGGTGGCGCCGGCCCCAGCCTTCTCCTCCAGCTTCCCCATGATCTTCTCGAATCTCTTCTTGTGCTCTGTCATTGCTTCGCTCCTTGCGCTTCCATGAAGCGCTCGATCCTCGTTAGCCTTTCCTCCAGGTCGCCGATCTCGCCGGCCTTGAGGTAGACCCCGGAGAGATAGCCTATGCAAGAGGCGGCCTGGGGAGGTATGTCCCCCTGCCTGACCTCATTGATTAGGGTGGCCAGGAGCTTCTTGATGTCCCGGGCCTCCTCGATCTTCACCGGGTCCAGGCACCACTCCACCCATCTCGCCTCTCCACCCTTGCGGACTGCCAGGGCTTTCTTCTCTCTGCTCCCCGGATCGTGGGAAAAACAGAACTCACTCCCATTGACCGCGAAGGTTTTACACCTAGTCCCATCACCTTTCAGATGGGCGCATTGTTTATTACCCATTCGCCCCTCTCATCCCGCGCCCGACATTGTCTCGCCTGAATGCAAGCCCCCCCCTGGGGGGTAAGCTCGCTTGCCCGATCCAGCCTTCCGGTCCCCAGATCAGGTCAACGTTCCAGGGGGTCATGACCTATCCCCTAGTAGCC
Organism: uncultured bacterium; assembly: GCA_964551475.1. Lineage (GTDB taxonomy): Bacteria > Auribacterota > Erginobacteria > Erginobacterales > CAZKCI01 > CAZKCI01. Next base: position 43,055 of record CAZKCI010000021.1, read on the forward strand.
CTGTTTCCGCCGGTTTCATGCTTCACAAGTGCCACTTTCGCCGCCTAATCCCCCGGGGTGGTATGGTGGTAGCCCCCACCCCATCCCGGACCATGCCCCTGAGTGCGATTGACCCCGCTAATGCGCGTGTAGGAGGCCCAGGCTGCCCCAGGTTGAACCGATCGCCCCGGGGTGGTAGATTGCCCTACCCCCACAAAGGCCATTCAATCGCCAATCTCAGTTTCCCGCCGCCGGGGTAGCCTGCGGGGCCTTCCGCATAGACTTGAGGATCGCCTGAGCCCGGTTCATCGCTATATTCGCCCGGACCTTCCTGCCACGCTTATACCCCTTGATGAAGTGCACGGTGAAATATGCGACCACCGCCAGGCCGAGGAGATCCAGCGCCACCCGGCCGAAAGTGAAAAGCTGGATCAGATACCCCCCGATCATTCCCTGCATGTTCATTCCCTACCCTCCCTTGGTTGGTTGTGCATTTTTTGTGCAACTCTCAGCGACGTTTCGCGAGACCCGGCGATAAACGAATACTTGACTTCATTGACGTGATTCCGCATGATTGAGGCTGAAATCGCGGTGGTGAAAACATGCCTAGTTCGAATCCCCTCATCTCCAATGTTTCACCTCTTTTCCCCGTTTTCCCGTCGATATTCCACAAATCTCGCGAGCCGGCTTGACTTCCAATACCAAGAGGGTGATGCTTGTTCGCGGCGGTTCACACTAACCCCGTCGAGAGGCAGGCAGGAAGCATTGTGAGCACAGACTGGGGGCATGAGGTTCGGCAAGACTGACCCGGC
>CAZKCI010000022.1:0-32367 GCA_964551475.1 uncultured bacterium
TGGGTGTTCTCGAGGGCGAAGGACTGGGCGATGGCGTCGGCGTCGGAGAGGGGGAGGGCGAGGGCGTCTTGGTCGGGCTGGGCGTCGGGGTCTTGGTCGGAGACGGGGAAGGCGTCGGCGTGATCGGGGACGGTGTGGGCGTGCCCGTCGGCGAAGGCGAGGGTGTGGCGGTTTTAAGAGGCGTGGGTGTAGGTGACGGCGATGGCGTTGGCGAGGGGGTGGCGGTCTTGAGAGGCGAGGGAGATGGTGACGGAGAGGGAGTAGGCGAAGGGGTGGGCGTGTCGGTCGGCGAAGGAGACGGGGTTTTGGTCGGCGAAGGGGTAGCCGTTTTGAGAGGCGAAGGCGTTGGGGATGGCGAAGGCGTTTTGGAAGGCGTTGGGATGATCGGACTCGGCGACGGTGTCGGCGAAGGAGTAGGAGTGGCAGTTTTGAGGGGTGAAGGCGTGGGTGACGGCGACGGTGTGGGCGAGGGGGTGGCTGTCTTGAGGGGCGTGGGCGAGGTCGACGGAGACGGTGTGGGCGATGGGGTGGCGGTCTTGAGGGGCGTCGGCGATGTCGACGGTGAAGGTGTGGGCGAGGGGGTGGCGGTTTTCAGCGGCGTCGGAGAGGTCGACGGTGAAGGCGTGGGCGAGGGGGTGGCGGTCTTGAGGGGCGTCGGCGATGTCGACGGTGAAGGTGTGGGGGAGGGGGTGGCGGTCTTCAGCGGTGTTGGAGAGGTCGACGGGGACGGCGTGGGCGAGGGGGTGGCGGTCTTGAGAGGCGTGGGCGAGGTAGACGGAGTCGGCGTTGGCGAAGGGGTGGGCGTCTTGGTCGGCGAGGGCGACGGAGTCTTGGTCGGCGAGGGAGTGGCCGTCTTGAGCGGCGTAGGCGAGGTCGATGGGGATGGCGTGGGCGAGGGGGTGGCGGTTTTCAGCGGCGTCGGCGATGTCGACGGTGAAGGTGTGGGCGAGGGGGTGGCGGTCTTCAGCGGTGTTGGAGAGGTGGACGGGGACGGCGTGGGCGAGGGGGTGGCGGTCTTGAGAGGCGTGGGCGATGTCGACGGTGAAGGCGTGGGCGAGGGGGTGGCGGTCTTGAGGGGCGTCGGTGTGGGTGTCGGGACCCCATCTATACGGACGTCGTCGAAGGCGAGGTCTCCGCCGTTATCCGTCCAGGTGAAACGGAGTATGGTGGCGGCGGCATTGAGCGAAAAAGGCCCGGTGTTGGTTCCGGTGGAGGGAGCGCTGAATATATCGGTGACCGTGGACCAGAGAGCGACGTATTGTTCGACCAGGAGATGGCTGGTGGGCGCGGCGGTCTGACCTTTGATCCAGAAGTAGAGGGCCTGGGGGGCGGAAAAAGGTTCAGTCTGGATGACGTCGCCGGTGGCGTCGAGTTTGATGGAAGGGAGAGCGACGCCGTAATCGGTGGCCGTGGTATAGGTGTCGGTGTCGGCGTTGCAGTTGGTGAAGGTCCACCCGGCCGGCCGCGTCCCGGTCTGGAAACCGTTGAAGCCCTCGGAGACGATGGTCGCGGATGGGGAGAGGGGAGGGAAGAAGAGGGCGCAGAGAGCGACCCCTATAAAAGAGAAAAAGATGAACCCGTTCTTCAAGAACAGCCTCGCGCCGACGCCTGGATTGTATAAAACTCACCCGCTCCTCGCCGATAAGGTGAGCATTATATATATAATATATCTATGTAGGCGGAGGTGTCAAGCTAAACAATGGAAAAAGAGGGCAGCGCTATAGGTCCTATATGACCTATAGGTCCCATAGGACCTATTTCGGCCGGCCCTGGCTCGGCTGGTCTGGGAAAAGGGCGGCCCCCCTTGCGGGGAGCCGCCCTTTTAACTCCTCCTTTTGCTGCTGCTACTCGGTCTTGCTCACCACCGGCCGATCGGCGGACGTGCCGTAGTTGATCGTCGTCACGCCGTAGATGTACCAGGCGCCGGTCGAGGGACGGTAGAGGACACGATCCTGCGTCCCGTCGCCCTCGTAATCGATGACCACCGGGATGTCGTCGGTCTGGCCGAAGGTGACCGTCGGGCTCCCCAGGATGTACCAGGTGCTGGCGTAGCCGCGGAAGACGGAGAGCTCGGTCGTGCCGTCGCCGTTGAAGTCGCCCGGCGCCACCGCGTCGGAGCCATAACCCCAGGCCCGCCGGGTGACGCCGTAGATGTACCAAATGCCGCTCAGCGTCCCGTTGCCGCGGAACAGGGCCACATCGGCATGACCGTCGCCGTTGTAGTCGCCCGGGACCGGCAGATCATCTCTCACGCCATAGTAGACCCGGGTGATGTCCTTGACCGCCCACATCTGGTTGGTGGGCCGCCAGATCGCAGTGTCGGTCCTAAAGTCGCCGTCGTAGTCCGCCGGGACCGGGATGTCGCCGCTCTGGCCGAAGTAGGCATACCAGATCGAGCCGCTTCCCGACGGGTTCCTCAGCCACCATCTCCCGGCCGAGGGGCGGAAAACGCCGTAGTCGGCCGTGCCGTCGCCGTTGTAATCGCCGGTGACCGGGATGTCGGTCGACAGGCCGTAGAAGACGGTGCTGATGTTGTAGATCCGGAAGGAGGCATCGGAAGACCTCCAGAGGCCGAGGTCGTCCGCGCCGTCGCCGTTGAAATCGGCGGCGTCATAGACGTGCCGCACCGGAGTGGGGACGGTGACCGGCGTCGGCGTGTTCGGAGCGTCGGTCGGCGACGGGATGGCCGCGGTCGGAGTGGCCGGGACTGGCGTCGGTGTACGCGGGACGGCGGTCGGTGTGGGCGGGATCGGTGTAGGTGTCCGGAGTACGGTTGGTGTGGGCGACGGCGGCGCGGAAGTCGGTGTGGCCGGGGCAACTGTCGGGGTCGCTATGACCGGCGTCGGCGTGGGCGGGATCGGCGTCGGCGTGGGCGGGATCGGCGTCGGCGTGGGCGGGATCGGTGTCGGAGTCGGCGGGATCGGTGTCGGCGTGCGCGGGATGGCGGTCGGAGTCGCGCTGGGCTGAGCGGTAGGCGTGGGCGGAATCGGCGTCGGAGTGCGGCTGGGAGTCGCGGAAGGCTGGGCGGTCGCTGTCGGTATAGGACTGGCCGTGGGCTGGGGCGAGGGGGACGGGGTTGGTGTCGGGAACTCAGGGGACGGAGAGGGCGTGGGGGTGGCAGGAGTCGGCGTCGCGGACGGCGCGACGGTGGGGGTAGGCGGAATCGCAGTCGGCGTCGGAGGCACAATCGTGGGTGTGGGCGGAATCGGTGTCGGAGTGCGGGGAATGGCGGTCGGTGTCGGGCTGGGCGAAGGCGAGGGTGTGCGGACGGCGGTCGGGGAAGGAGTGGGCGAGGGGGGAACAGCGGTCGGGGTCGGGGGAACCAGGGTGGGAGAAGGAGGAACCGCCGTCGGCGTGGGCGGGATGGCAGTCGGTGTCGGGCTGGGCGAAGGCGAAGGTGTGCGGACGGCAGTCGGCGTCGGGCTGGGAGAGGGCGAGGGTGTGCGGACGGCGGTCGGCGTCGCGGAGGGCTGTGCGGTCGGAGTCGGCGAGGGCGGAACCGGCGTGGCTGTGGCCACGGGAACGGCGGTCGGCGTCGCGGAGGGGTTGGCGGTCGGCGTCGTCGTAGGCGTCGCGGTGGGCGGGATAGGCGTCGGCGTGGCCGGGGCGGCGGTCGGCGTCGCGACGAGTGAGGTCGGCGTCGGCGTGATCGGTCCGTAGACGATGACGTCGTCCAGGCCGACGTTCCCCTGGCTCTTGGTATAGGTAAAGCGGATCTGTGTAGTCGAGAGGTCCAGCGCGTAGGGGCCGAGATTCATCGCGGTGGTGGGTATGGTATTGGTGACATTGGTGACTGTCGTCCATCCCGTTCCGGTGAGTTCCTCGACCCGGAAGGCGCTGGTGGCGTCGACCAAGGCGCCTTTAATCCAGAAGCTTAACGTGCTCGTCGCGTCGGTGACGATGGTCTTGGTCAGGGCTTCCGCTGTATAACCGAATTTCAGCGAAGGTGTGAATTCGCCGTAGTTACCAGCGGTGGTGTAAGTGTCCGAGTTGGCGTTGCAGTTGGTGAAGGTCCAGCCAACCGGCCGCACGCCGGTCTGGAAGTTGTCGAAGTGCTCGTCGATGATCAGGTGCGGCGTCGGCGTGGCTGTCGGGGGAGGAGTGGCGGTCGGGGGCGGGGTGATGGTGGGCGAGGGTGTCGGCGTGGGAGGAGCGGCCGTCGGAGAAGCGCCGACAAATGGTGTTGGCGTGGTGTTCCAGGTTCCATAGATGTCGATGTCGTCGATGTTCCAGCCGGAGTAGATGCGGGTGGCGTTGCTGGTCCCCATCCCCCAGCGGACGGTGACGGAGGGCTGACCGTCAGCATACTGGCTGATGTTCAGAAGCTCATGGTTCCAGATGTTGTCCTGGCGGCTAAAAGCTTCATTGTGATAGAGCGTGACCCAGCTGGTCCCATTGGTTGAAAGCTGAACGTAGGCATTGTCTCTGGTGTTGGTGTCGACGTTCAGCCAGGCATAGTACCGGAGGTAAGTGTCGGATATCTGGGAGCAGTTGATGGCGGTGGAGGTCAGCCAGTAAGTGGCGGCCATGTTGTTTGTATAGTCTCCCGCTGAGCTCGCGCCCAAGGCGTAACCATACACATTAGTACCGGTATAGCCATCAGTGGGGTCGGCATAACCACGACCTTCGGAAGCGCCGCCGCCGTCCGGGTCACCAAACTCCCAATTGGACTGCATCGTCCAGCCGGGGTCGCTGTCCAGCGGCCAGGAGTAGATCACGGCCGGTCCCGGCGTGGGGGCCGGTGTGGGGGGCGGCGTGGCCGTGGTGGTAGCTGAGGGAACCGGAGTAGGCGTGACCACCTTGGCTGTCGGAGTCGGGGAGGTAAAGTCAGCCGGCGTGGGGGTGGGCGTGAAAGCCATTCTTGCGGCGCTCACCTCGTTCGACCAGCGGCGCTCGAGGAGCTCGCTGTAGGACCCCGAGGTGTACGACTTGATCGCGGAGACGCGGTAGAAGTAGGGAATGCCCGCGCCGCCCGAGGCGTCGGTGTAGGAGGTGAAGGTGACGGCCGATCCGGTCAGCTTCTGGTAAATACCGGTGCGCTCTCCGGCCATGTCGGAGACCAGGGTGGTGCCGGCGCCGGAGTCGCCTCCGCGCTCGGGCGAGCGATAGACGTTGTAGCTGTAGCCGCTCCCCATGCTGGTCCAGGAGAGGACCACCTGGGAAGGCGACTCGCTGACCACAGTGAGACCCGTGACCTTGGCCGGAGGGGGAACCAGGAAGACGCCGCCGGAGGCGAAGGGGCCGGCGGAGGACTCGGTCGCGGTCGACCAGCTCATCTGGCGGGAGATCTCGTAGCTGTCGTTGTTGTCGCAGAGGACCTCGACGTGGCGGTCCATGTCGGTCCGGTAGAGGATCGCCCCGGTGTTGCAGACCCGGTCGATGCCGTCGTCGGTCGGGTGGCTGGAGGTGTCGTGGCCGGTGGAGCTCACGGCGTAGATCGGCGAGGCCTGGTTCATGAAGTTTTGGAGCTGGGAGGCCGAGGAGGTGTGGTGGTGGGTCTTGAAGATGTCGGTTTCGGCGAGGTCGGTGGTCGCCGTGGCGTAGCTATGGGTGGTGTTGTTGGCCATCACCCAGGTCTCGCCGCTTGCACCCACGGTGTCGCCACCGAAGAGGAAGCCGGAGTTCCCGTTCTTGATCATGAGAATGCCGGACCAGATGTTCTGGTCGTCGCCGTCGGTGGGCGTGGTGGCGCAGGCGCAGATAACCTTGCCCGTGATCACCGGGTCCCAGGATTTGCCGAGGTTGGTCGAGGGGCCGGAGACATACTGCTGGGCGTTGTAGTAGTAGCAGTTGACGACGTCCGTATCCAGGTCGGCTTTCAAGGAGTCGTAGCTGGTGGCGTCGCCGGCCGGCCAACGGACGTTGTCGTAAAAATTATTGATGTTGAAGAGCTGGACGACGGGTTTCAGTCCGTCCAGGTGGTCGGTGTGGGCGTGGGAGAGCCACATATTCTGGATCGTGCCGCTCGCCCCGACCTTGGCGGTGAGGAAGTTGCAGAGCTCGCTGGTGGTAGAGGAGTTGGCGCCCCCGTCGATGAGGAGGTTCCGATCGTCCGAGGTGTAGAGGATGCCGTCGGTCCCGGGGAATTCCAGATAGATGGTGTCCCCGTATTGGCCGGTTTCGCCGTATTTACACCACTGGAGGTAGTAGACGTGCATGTAGGTGCCGCTGCGGACGGCGATGTCATCCAGAGCGACGCCGCCTGCACTTTTGGTGAAGGTGAAGCGGACGCGGGAGGCGCCGGAGTTGAGCGCATAGTAGTAGGTGGTCCCGGTGGTGGGGATGCTGGCGGTGATATTGGCAAGTGTCGTGTAGCCGACGCCGTAGTATTCCTCGACGAGAAGAGCGCTGGCCGCGTCGGTGCCCGAGCCCTTGAGCCAGAAGGAGATCTGCGATGGCGTGGAGAAAAGGGGGCTTTCCACCCGGTCTCCAGTCTCGAGAAGTTTGATGGATGGGGAGGCCTTTCCGAAGTCGCCGGCGGAGGTGTACGAATCGGTGTCGGCGTTGCAGTTGGTCAGAGTCCAGCCGTAGGGGCGTTCGCCGGCAGTGAAGTTGTCGAAGCCGGTATAAGTGAGAACCGCCGCGGGCGAATTGGCCGCGGCGGCGATGAGAAGGATAGACGCGAACGCGCAGATGGAGACGACTCTCTTCATTGGTTGTACTCCCTCGCAGGCAAGGTTGGTCTTTATAATATGAGGCGGCGCTCGCGCGTCGCGCTTTTCGGAGGTAGAAGTCTGTCGAATATCGGCGGTAAAATCACCACGCCATATTGTTTGAATAATATACTACCAGGGTTTTGGTGTCAAGGATACGGAAGAGAATCGTGATCGGATTTACGAATAAATAGTTGACATTCAGTGCTGTGGTGTCGCAGCTGAATGATGCGGTTTGTGCGCAACTCCATGAGATTGAAAGAGAAAGGCTGCCCGGCGGCGCAATATTGCCGGTCAGTCTGATTGCGTTTCCTGCGGCTGTGCATGAATAAAATATTTTCATTAAATATTTCTGGGAGAGTTTCTCCCGGGAATCGGCAACCCCTTGATACGGTTTTTAACTTTAGGTTGAGCGGCTGCGAACTGAACGCAGGCTAAAGAGTAACCGCATGAGAAGGCGTGGCCTGCGGCTGCTCGGAACAAGCACACCCGGTCATAGGACAACAAAAAAGGGGCGCCCCAACGGGGCGCCCCTTTTTCTTGCTTCTGTGCGGCGGGTTTAGTTGTTGGTGCCGCCCACCGCCGGCTGATCGGCTGCCGTGCCGAAGGTGATCGTCGTCACGCCGTAGATGTACCAGGCGCCGGTCGAGGGACGGTAGAGGACGCGATCCTGCGTCCCATCGCCCTCGTAGTCGATGACGACCGGGATGTCGCCGGTCGCGCCCATGCTGACCGACGGGCTGCCCAGGACATACCAGGTGGCGGCGTACCCGCGGAACACTGAGAACTCGGTCGTGCCGTCGCCGTTGTAGTCGCCCGGCGCCGCCGCGTCGGAACCGAAGCCCCAGGCGCGCTTGGTGAGGTTCCGGACGTACCAAATGCCGCTCATCGCGCCGGCATTGCGGAACAGGGCCGCATCGGCCAAGCCGTCGCCGTTGTAATCTCCCGGGACGGGCAGGTCGCCGTTCGCGCCGTAGTAGAAGCGGGTCTGGTTCTTGACCGCCCAATAGCCATTGGCCGGCCGCCAAACCGCGGTGTCGGTGCGGAAGTCGCCGTCGTAGTCGGCCGGAACGGGGATGTCCCCGGCAGCTCCGAACAGGAAGTTGGTGTAGGGCGTGCCGCTATAGATGCCCCGCACCCACCATCTGCAGCTGGAACCGGGCAGGGTCCCGGGCCGGAACACGCCGTAATCGGCCGTGCCGTCGCCGTTGTAGTCGCCGGTGATCGGGATGTCGTTGGCGATCCCGTAGGCGACGGTGCTGATGTTGTAGACCCGGAAGGTGCTGTCTGACGGCCGCCACAGGCCCAGGTCGTCCGCGCCGTCGCCGTTGAAGTCGGCGGCGTCAAAGACGCGCCGGATCGGCGTAGGCTGGGTGGCCGGCGTCGGCGTGCTCGGAGCGCTGGTCGGGGTCGGGATGACCGCGGTCGGCGTGGCCGGGATCGGAGTCGGGGGAGCTGCCGTCGGGGTCGGGATAACCGGCGTCGGCGTCTTCACAACCACCGGTGTCGGAGTGGCCGGGATCGGCGTCGGAGGAACCGCCGTCGGGGTCGGGATGACCGGCGTCGGAGGAACCGCCGTCGGGGTCGGGATGACCGCCGTCGGGGTGGCCGCGCCGGCGCCGTCATCGAGGAGGACGTCGTCGAAAGCCAGGTTCCCCGCGGTCTTCGCATAGGTGAAGCGCATCTGCGTGGAGCCGGCGTTCAGGGCGTAAGGACCTTCCGTGGTTCCGGTGACCGGGAGAGGGTTCAGGTTCACCACCGTATTCCAAGCCAAGCTGTAATACTCTTCGACCAGGAGGGCGGACGTGGCATCGGTGCTAGCACCGCGGATCCAGAACTGGACCGTATTGCCGCCGCCGGCGGAGAAGGTCTGCGTAGTGATGCTGTCAGCATTTTCCCGCAATCCGATTGCCGGGGAAGCCGCGCCGTAGTAACCAGCGCCGGTGTAAACGTCAGAGTCGGCGTTGCAGTTGAAGAACGTCCAACCAGCGGGACGGGTTCCGGTGTCGAAACTATCGAATCCTTCGTTAAACACCGTAGCGCCATATCCCGTCGCCGTCCACATGACGAGCGCCGCGATCGCCACCAATGCTGTCATCCACTTCATAACTGCTCCTCCCTTTCCTGGGGTTTCGTATTTTACCGTCGGGGCGAACAGACCTTCCGCCCATAATGAGGACACTATATATGGAAGAGGAAATCGTGTCAACAGAAAATATTTATTATTTATTTAATATTTTTATCCCCCCCCCCCGGGGGGGGGAGGTAGCCGCAACCTTTAGGTTGCGTTTGACTGCTCCGGCTAAAGTCTGAGGTTGTGTGCTTGAACGCAGGCTAAAGCCTGCGGCTACAGCCCCACGATGGCTCCAACGCCGCGGACCTGGCCGCGGAACTGGGCGAAGGTCCGCACCCCCGTGAGACGCCTCCATATAAAGGAAGGCCGGAGATAGAACCGCTTGAAGGCCCGGTCGAGCCAGGAATGGTATTCCTCGGGCGTGAGCGTGGGGGGCACGTAGAGGAGGGCGCCGTGGTCAAGGATCGAGCATCCATGGGAGAAGTCGAAGGACCTCCCCTCCGCGGTGAGCGTTCGGTAAAGGTCGGTGCCCGGAAAGGGCACGAACTTATTGAAGTGGGCGTAGTCAAGGTCTTCGGAGAGGGCGAAGCGGAGCGTGTTCTCCAGGCTCTCCATCGTCTCCCCGGGTGTCCCCACGATGAAGTCGGCCCGGACCTCGAGCCCCGCCTGGCGGGCCCAGCGCACCGCCCGGCGGTTGTCCTCCACCGTGTTCCCCTTCTTAAGGAGGCGGAGCATCCGGTCGTCGCCGGACTCCAGGCCGAAAAGAACCTGCCAGCAGCCGGCCCTCTTCATCGCGGCGAGGATCTCGGGCGTGACGGCCTTGACCGCGGTGAGGCAGGTCCAGGGGAGATGGAGCTTAATCGCCTCGATCCCGGAGCAGATGGCGAGCGTCCGTTCCTTGTCGAGCGTGAAGGTGTCGTCGAAGAAGCGGATCTCCCGCGCCCCCCGCTCCTTCACCATCGCTTCCACCTCTTTAAGGACGCGTCCCGGGGAGTGGAAGCGGGTGCGGTTGCCGAAGGTGGAGCGGTCGCAGAAGGTGCAGCGGAAGGGGCAGCCCCGGCTGGTCATCATGATGCCCACCGGCAGTCTTCGGTAGGAGGCAGGCGTGGGATGGTAGGCGGAGAGCGGCGGGAGGAGATGGTAGGCGGGGAAGGGAAGCGAGTCGAGGTCATCGATGAAGGGGCGGGGCGGTGAGCGGAAGACCGATCCGTCTTTCCGGAAGGCGATCCCCGGCACCCGGGACAGCCGCTCCGAGCCGGCATCGGCCGGGAGGGAGGCGATCTCGCGGAGCGTCTCCTCGCCCTCGCCGATGACCGCGAGGTCGAAGGCCTGGTGCGCCATCGCTCCCAGGGGATCGGCCGAGAGATGGGCGCCTCCGGCAATGATGCGGGCTTGGGGCGCCAGGGATCGAAATTCGGCGGCCGTCCGGCGGGCGCTGTTCCAGGAGGGCGTGGTGGCGGTGATCCCGATCAGTTCGGGGCTCAGATCGCGAACGATGTCAGCCGAAGGGGGATAAGCCTGCCGGGAGGTGTAGTCGAGGACCATCACCCGGTGGCCGTCCCGCTCCAGGACGGCGGCGAGATAAGCGAGGCCGAGGGGCGGTGTGATGTTGAGGACGAAGCGGACAGAGGCGGACTCGCCGACCGACTCGTCGGCTTCAAAGGGGGGGTTGATCAGGAGCACGTTCATTGAAGAGGAAGTATACAGGCTGAAGGCTGAAGACTGAAGGCTGAAGGAGAAAAATCAACCGCGTTACCCGCGGTTATATCGACCGAGCCAAGCCGCGCCAATTCGTGAAATTCGCGTAATTCGTAGTTGAATTTAGCCGGGCTGGGCTAATTCGCGCAATTCGTAGTTTGAAAATGCCAGGCCCAGCCAAGCCGGGTCAGGCGCGGGCGGACTTGCGGATGCACTCGGCGATGAAGGCGATCTGCGCCGGCTTCAGCCCGCTGGAGGAGGGGAGGTAGAGTCCGCGGGTCCCGAGCTCCTCGGAGACCGGGTAGTCGTCGGCATAGAGATGGGCGTAGACGGGCTGGAGGTGGATGGGGATGAAGAAGGAGCGGGTCTCGATCCCCTGGTCGGCCAGGGCCTGGCGCAGCTCGTCCCGGCCCATCCCGTACTCGTCCCGGACCAGGATGCCGTACATCCAGTAGGCGGAGACGCACTCCTCCGCCCGGGGCGGTGTCACGATTCCGGGGACATCCTTGAGCAGGGAATTGTAGAGCTCGGCGTTCCGGATCCGGGCCCCCAGGAGGTCGTCGATCCTTTCCAGCTGTCCCAATCCGATCGCGGCCTGGACATTGGTCATCCGGTAGCTGAATCCGACCACCTTGTGCCAGAAATGGCGCTCCTGCGTGAATCCGTAGTTGCGCATGGTCCGCGCCCGCTCGGCCAGGGCCGGGTCGTCGGTGACGATGATCCCGCCTTCCCCGGTGGTGATGATCTTGTTGGCGTAGAGGCTGAAGGCGGCGATCCGGCCGAACCCCCCGGTCCGCTTCCCTTTATATTGGGCCCCGATCGCCTCGGCGGCGTCCTCCACCACCGTGATCCTGTGCTTGCGGGCGATGGAGAGGAGGGCGTCCATGTCGGCGGGGTGGCCGTAGGTGTGGATGGGGATGATGGCCTTGGTCCGTTCCGTGATCTTTTCCTCGATCCGGGCGGGGTCGAGGTTCCAGGTCTTCGGCTCGGCGTCGACCAGGGCGAGCGTGGCCCCCACGTAGTTGGCGGCGTTGGCGGTCGAGATCATGGTGAAGGAGGGGATGATGACCTCGTCTCCCTCGCCGATGCCGATCGCGGCCAGGGCGAGATGAAGGGCGGTGGTGCCGCTGTTGGTGGTGATGCCGAACTTCACCCCGCAGTAGCGGGCGAACTTTTCCTCGAATTCGTCCACGAACCTCCCCCGCGAGGAGATCCAGTTGGTGTCCAGGCACTCGAGGACGTATTTTTTTTCGTTGCCCAGGAGCGTGGGCGTGCAGACCGGGATCAGGGGTTTTCCCGGGTTGAGGACCGGCTCGGGGCCGGCCATCCTTTTGGCCTTTTCCAGCGCCTTCTGCCGTTTTTTCGCGATGGCGGCGGCTTCTTTCTTTTTCACGGTCGTCCCCCTCTGATCTCGTAGCGAAGCTTGATCAGGGAAAGGCCATAGATTAGCGCAAGACGGAAAAAAATCAAGGGGTTCCTGGTGGTCTTGGAATAGCCTTTCTCCCGCTCGAGGTTGGTGTAGGGAACCTCGACGATCCGGTAGCCGCGCTTCTCCGCCCGGGCCAGGAAGTCGATGCAGTAGTCCCCGTATTCGCCGCGCAGGGGGACGGTGTCGAAGACCTCCTTCTTCACCCGCAGGTAGCCGCTGGAGAGGTCGTGGACGGCCGAGCCGAGCGCCCGGCGGCTCAGCCGGTTCAGAAGCACGCTGACCAGGCGTCGGGGCGCGGAGGTGCGGCCGTCATGGCCTCCGGGGACATAGCGGGAGGCGAGAGCGATGTCGACCTCGTCCGGGACCGCGGCCAGGGCGGGAAGGAGGGCGGGAGGATGGGCGAAGTCGGCGTCCATCCAGATCACCCGGTCGTAGCGGGCGGCGGCGATCCCTTCCCGGAGCGAGTTGGTGAGACCGTGGTCGGAGAGCCGGCGGATCAGGCGGATGCGCGGATCGCGTTCGCTCATCTTTTCGACCGCCTCCCAGGTGCGGTCGGGCGAATCGTCGTCCGCCACGACGATCTCGAATTCGCCGCTGAGCCGGCGGACGATCTCCGCGATCAGGCGCTCGATGTTTCCGCGTTCGTTGAATGTGGGCAGAATGACCGTGACGGGCTTCATAATATGCGGGTCGGCCGGAGTCCCCCCGACCGGAAGGCGGAATGATAGACAGGGCGCCGGGATAAATCCATGACAATGTTATAAAAAAAGGCCAGGCAGGAAAGGCAGGAAGGGCAGGAAAGGCAGGAAGGGCAGGAAAGGCGGGAAGGGCGGCCGGCGCCTGTGAGTTTCGTCGGACCCTGTGTGCCTTGCAAGGGCCCTCTCTATATACTATGTTTAACGCAGGGTGAGAAAGCTCTCCGTCATCCTGATCGGTGCCGTCTGCGCGGCGTTCGCCGCCGCCCTCCCCCCGTCCGTCCCCGCCGCCGCTCTGATCGAGGAGGGGTTTGACGAGTTCACCACCGGAGGCCGCCCGGCGGGCTGGACCTTCACCAACTGCAACGCCAACAGCGACTGCTATACATCGGCTGCCTACTCCGGGGACACCCCCCCTGCGGTCAAGCTCGACGCCTCCGGGGACGCCGTCGCTACCGCTTCGTTTGCCGATCCCGCCTCGGTGCAGTTCTGGCTCAAGGGGACCGGCACCGACGAGACCAGCTCTTTCCTGGTCGAGGAGTTTTTCAGTTCGTCCTGGAACGCGCTGACCGACATCGCGCCCATCCCGACCTCCGGGACGACCTTCGGTCCGCTGCAGCTTTCGGCTTCCTCCACCCAGGTCAGGTTTACCTACGCCCAAAGCGCGGGCAACCTGGCCTTCGACGACGTTCTGGTCGCCGCCAACGGAGACGCCGACGTCGCTCCCGTGACCGCCTGGCGGGAGGACACCTACCCCGGGGCCACCGCGCTCCCCGCCGGAGGCTGGCACAATGACGGGACCGTCACCTTCCAGTGGACCGATCCCGGATCGATGAGCGGCGACACCTTCTATTACGAGATCAACGCCTCGTCCGGCGACACCATCGGTTTCGGCGAGACGGAGACCGCCGACCCCTACGCGGAAGAGGTCTCCCTGGCCGCCTGCGAGGGGACGTATTATTTCCACGTCGCCGCCAGGACCGGGAACGGGAAAGAGGGGCCGGAGAGGATCTTCCGGTCCCGCTACGATCCCCGTCCGCCGCTGGCCGTCGCCGATCTCGCGAGCTCCACCCATTCCACCACCGCCTGGAACAACGCCACCGACTATGTCGCCGTCTCCTGGACCGACGCTCTCGACGACACCTTCGTCACGGTCGACGTTTCGGAGGTGGCGGGCTATTATTACGCGATCAACCGCTCTTCCTCCTATCTCCCCGATCCCTCCGACCCCTTCGTCTCCTTCGGCGACCAGTCGCTCACCGCCGAGGCGGGCGACGGGGCCTGGTATTTCCACCTCCGCTCGGTGGACAACGCCGGGAACCTCGACGACGCGGCGGCCTCCCTGGGGCCGATCCGGATCGATCTCGCCGCTCCCGCGGGTTCCTGGCTCCGGGCCCATTTCATCCAGTGGGTCCCGGAAGGGGAGGACGCCAACTACGGCGACTGCGAGCTCATCGAGCTCCCCAACGGGGAGAATGTCCTGATCGACGGCGGCGGGGAGAAGGAGTCGTCCTGGGGCCCGGACTCCCCGGTGGTGGAGTATCTCCAGTCGCGGATCGGGGTGGGGGGGACGGTCTACCACATGGTCCTCTCCACGCCCGGCGAGGACAGCTACGCCGGCCTCCATGACGCCCTCGGCGCCTTTGCGGTCCGCAACTACTACGAGACCTCCCACTGGACCAACCCCTCCGCCCCCGCCGGCTACACCGCCTTCAGCGACGCTCTCTCCGCCGAGGGAGCGGCCTGCTACTACCTGGTGACCTCCGGCGAGCAGGGTGCGGGCAAGATCCTGAGCGGCCCGGCCTGGAACTACGGCCCCGGCTGGGACAACGCCGTTCTCGACGCCCGTGTTCTCGCCGCCTGGGACTCCTACACCTCGGCCAACGCCCGCTCGGCGATCCTGCGGCTGCAGGCCGGGCGGTCGACCGTTCTCACCGGCGCCGACGCCCAGTCCGCCACCGCTAACGTCAACGAACCCATCACCTACGCCCTCGCCAACTATCCGGCCGAGATGGACGCCGACATCTGGAAGTTCGACCACCAGGGGTCGGACAGCAGCGGCTCCAACTCCGCCGCCGAGCTCGCCGCGATCAGCCCGGACTATGCCGTCGTCCAGATCGGCTACGGCTCGATCGGGTCGCTCCCCGCCTCCGCGGCTCTCGACCGGGCGCGGGCGGCGGGGGCGATCGTCTATCGGAACGACCTCGACGGGACCGTTCTGGTCAAGAGCGACGGAAGGGGAAACTACGACATCGTCCGCGGCCGCGCCTATGCGGACGAGGCGCTTACGCCGGGGGCGGCCGGCGATGCCGACGGCGACGATCTCCTCTCCTCCGTCGGCCTCCCCACCCGGCTCCGGATCGCCTCCACGGCGGCGGGATCGATCACCTTGAGCTGGCAGTCGGCCTGGGGGGAGGAGACCGACGAGGCCGGCTACGACATCTACCGTTCTCCGCTCGGCGGCGGCTGGTCCGAGGCCGGTCTTGACGCCAACCCCTACGGGTCTCCGACGGGAATCTACAAGAAGATCGGCTCGGTCGGCCGGGGGACGCTCTCCTTCACCGACTCGGGACTGACCGGCCCCTTCGCCGTCCAGTACTACTACCGGGTGTCCGCCTGGGCCTCCCGCACCGATCCCGACTCCGGCTATGCCGTCACCTACGAGCGGCGTTACTCCAACGAGACCACGGCCGCGCCCGGCGAAGCGGCCGACGCGATCGCTCCCGGGACGATCTACAACCTCGCCGCCGCCGCCGGGGAGGAGCCCGGATCGGTCGAGCTCGGCTGGACCGCTCCCCGCGACGATGGCGCCGCGGGCGGGCGCTGCCGCTACTACGTGGTCAAGTACTCCACCTCTTTTTCGATCGACACCGACCCGGAATGGAACGCGGCCACCGACGTCTTCGTCCAGACCTACTACCCGGCCGATCCCGAGGCCGCCGACGCCATGACCGTCGCCGGCCTGGACACGGAATCCACTTATTACTTCTCGCTCCAGGCCTACGACGAGTATGGAAACGCCAGCCCCCTGGCCGCCTTCCCGTTGGTCTCCCCCCGCCGCTACCGGAAGGGAGACGTGGTGATCAACGAGGTCGGCTGGAAGGGGACCTGGAACGCCTCCACCCACACCTTCCTCGAGCTCTACAACAACCTTTCCGTGGGCGTCCTCCTTGATGAGTGGGGGATCACCATGGATCCGACCGAGCCTTACAACCGGATCGCCGCCCTGGGCGTCCAGGGCCCCACCTACGGCGCGGTCGATCAGATTTTCCACAACCGGATCCAGGCCGAGCCGAACGGCTTCTACCTGCTCGAGTCGGACCGGACCGCGACGAACTACCTGAACGAAGCCGGCTCCGACACGCTCTCCCGCAACAACGGCCAGATCGAGGATACCCATCTCCTGAAAAATGGGACGCCGATGAACATCCGCCTCTACGGCCCCGGTCTTCCGGTGGACCGCTTCGAGAATGACGGTTCGCTCGCCGACCAGGCCGGGAAAGCCGACGCCGCCTGGACGGCGGACAGCGCCTACGCCGTCTCCGCGGAGTCCGCGCCCGAACGGGGCGGGACCGCCCTCCAGGCGCAGGCCGACTCCTCCGCCGCCTCCAGCCACTATTTCCAGGCTCTTCTCTCGGGGGACAGCGCCAACACCCGGGACTGGTGGAACACCGAGGAAGGGATGGCGGGGGCGATGTCCTTCTGGGCGCGCTGGGAATGGAGCGAGTTCACCAACACCAACGTCACGATCGTCATGAACCTCCGGACCGGCGAGTCCAACTGGACCGGCTGGACCGCCCCCGGCAAGGTCTATGGGCCCGATAACATCACCGGCGGAGCCTGGAACAAGGTCTTCGTGGACTGGTCCCTCTACACCTCGACCGGGATCGACCTCAACGACGTCCGGGCGATCCGCTTCCGGCTCTCCGAAGGACAGTCCGACTCCGCCCATCTCAAGGGGACCCTCTATCTCGATAACCTCTATGCCGACGTGACCGTGGACGAGCTCCTCTGCGCGAGCGCCTGGTTTGCGGGGACCGACGCCTTCACCGCCTACAGCGACGCCCTGGGCGCTCCCGCCGGCCCCTGGGGGAACGTGATGGGGCGGAAGGCGCCGCGGGGCGAGACCAACGCCGCCGGCAACTGGCAGGACTTTGTCCACCACGGGTCCTGGACGGACGACTCCGAGCTCTGGTGCGCCGAGGATTCCGTCGGCCTCTACATCTTCGGGACGCCGGGCGCGCGCAACTCCGTCTACGTAGACCGGGAGAAGGACACCGATGGAGACGGGATGTGGGACGTCTTCGAGGACGGCTACGGCCTGGACCAGGACGATCCCGAAAATTATCCGGCCGGGGACAAGACCGGCCCCGCCGATGACCTGGACGGCGACGGCTTCTCCAACCTCCAGGAGTTCTACCTCCGAACCGACCCCTCCGACGCCTCCTACTACTTCCGCCTGGAGACGGTCAGCCCCGGCGTTTTGAACCTCCCGGTCATCACCTGGGCCTCCTGGAACCGCCAGAGCTTCGCACTCAGCTACTGGACCGACGAGGAGATCGCCCCCGAGTACGACATCCTGGCCGCCGATTGGACGACCGCGGACCAGGCCGCGGGCGTCTTTCCCCACGCCGACTGGTTCAACCTGACCGGGGCCTGGCGGGTGCTCCAGGAGGGAGTCCCGGCGGCCTGGTCCGCCCCCACCACTTCCCGGACGGACGTGAGCGCCGCCAACCTCGCCCACGGGGACATCCGTTTCTACCGGGTTTGCCTGGGCGGGACCCGCCTGGAGGGGGACTGGACGAACTACACGCTGGCCTCCGAACCCGGGAAGGGAGCAGCCCCCGACCGGCGCGTGAGCGTCGCCGCCGCGGAGGTCTTTCTCGTCCAGCGGAGGGATCTGAGCCTTTATGACCAGGGGATGCACGGGCTCGCCGGCGTCAACGACCGCCGGGGCGGGAAGCTCAACAACGTCCTCGGCTACGGCCTCCCCTCCGGGGAGATCTCGCCCGAGTCGACCAACGTCAACTTCTACTTCGCCCAGACCTCGGCCGCCAACCCCTACCAGACCTCGACCGACTTCCTCTCCAGTGTCGCCGGCGACGGATGGCGCCAGACCGACTATTCCCCCTCCCAGCGCACGGTCGTCTCCGACGAGGGTTTCCGGATCAACCTCCGCTCCGCGCCCTCGCCCGCCTATATCTTCCTCGGCTCCCAGCTCAAGATGGATCCCTACTATCATCTGATCAACGTCAGCACGGGCCCCTGTGCCTGGGGATCGGACGATGCCCGCGCCACCATACTCAACTACAGCTTCCCGGTGGCGGCCCGCTTTGTCGGCGATTTTGATTTCTTCTCGACCATGGCCGGCAGCTCGGCCAGCCCGTCTTCCCCGGGCTGGGAGTATCTCCAGAACGACCATGTGATGTTCTACGACCGGGATCTCTCCTCCCGTTTCGGCGCCGGCTACGAGTCGGTCGACGCCATCGTCTACTTCGACCATCAGACCGGCGAGCAGCGCTGGGAGTATTTCTCCCCCGCCCAGGGAGAAGCTGTCGGGGATGAGCTTCTGATCACGCCGGGGACGCCGATCCAGGTCCGTCAGTATTGGGATCCCGCGGCCGTCGCCGACTGGTCGGTTCGGGATGCCGTCCCCTATCAGGCCGGCGGTGCGAACGCGATCGGGACGGTGCTGAAGTATTAAAAACCGGGGAGAGCCCTGGTGGGCTCTCCCCGGTTTTTAAGGTTGATCCGAGAGATTGATGGTTTTTCCGTCGTAGCCGCGGACCTTTAGGTCCGCGGTTTCGGTTGAAAGAATCTCTCTCCGCGAACTGTGGCAGCGGCGTCCCCGCCTGTCCCGATAGTCCCGGCAGAAGTGCGGGACTATCGGGGCCGCGATCCGAGTCGGCTCGGCCAAATACTCAACAGACGATTGAATCGGATTGAATAGGATGGGCCCGCCTGGCCGTCAGTATCCTATTTAATCCTATTCAATCGTCTGTCGAATCGACGGGCCGATCTTTTGCTGATCACTGATGACTGATCACTTCATTTGCAGTTGCTGATCACTCTTTGTTCCTTGTGGGAGCGACATTCCTGTCGCGATCCGAGCCGCCCCGGCCCCGGATTTAGAGCCCGTGGATCTCGTCCACGATGTACAGCGGCCGGGCCTTGGTCTCCTCGAAGACGCGGACCAGGTATTCCCCGATCACCCCCAGGAAGACCAGCTGGACGCCGCCCAGAAAAAGGACGGAGGTGAGGACCGAAGTCCATCCCGGTATGGCCCGGGCGGTGAAGATCCGGACGGCCAGGGCGTAGAGGATGTAAAGGAAGCTGAGCGTGGTTACGATCAGGCCGAGATAAGCGGCCAGGCGCAGGGGAAAAGCGGAGAAGGAGGTGATCCCGTCGGCGGCGAGCGTGAGCATCCGGGGCAGCGAGTAGGCGCTTTTCCCGGCATGCCGAACGTCCGCCTGGTAGGCGACGCACTCCTGGCGAAAGCCGGCCCAGCGGACGAGCCCCCGCCAGAACCGGGCCCGCTCCTTCATCGACTTGAGCGCGTCCGCCACGGTCCGGTCGATCAGGCGAAAGTCGGCGGAGCCGGGGGGAAGGTCGATGTCGGCGATCCGTCGGAGGACGGCGTAGAAGAGGCGCGAGGTCAGGCGCTTCGCCGGGCCGTCTTCTCCGCCTTCCCGCCGGGCCGTGTTCACCACCCGCGCCCCCGCCCGCCAGCGGGCGACGAGCTGGGGGATGAGCTCGGGGGGGTGCTGGAGGTCGGCGTCGAGCATGACGATGGCCTCGCCGCGCGCCCGGTCGATCCCGGCGGCCAGGGCCATCGCCTGTCCGAAGTTCCGGGAGAGGCCGATGATGCGGACCGAGGGATCCTCCCGCCGCAGGGCGAGCATGGCCGCGCGCGATCCGTCGGCGGACCCGTCGTCGACCAGGATGATCTCCGACTCCCCCCCGATCCCGGCCAAAGCTTTCTTGAGCCGACGGTGGAGCTCGGGGAGATTCTTTTCCTCGTTGTAGACCGGCACGACGACCGAGATCGTCGGCGCGGGGGAGGGTGTCTTTTCGTCGGCCATGGCTGTCCTGTCCCAGTAATCCGTTTGCTCATCAGGATACCAGTCTCTCAGTCGAAAGGGAAGTGTGTGTTGCCGCGATCCGGCCCGGCCCGGCAAAATATTAGCAGACGATTGAATAGGATTGAATGGGATGAAGAAGGCCGGCTCATCCTATTCCATCCGATTCAATCGTCTGTTGAATAAGCCGAGCCCGGCGGGTGATTTTTGCGCCTTTTGCGCCTTTTTGCGGCTAATATGGCCGAGGATCATGAGCGGACGCGACGACAAGGAACGGTTCTACGACTCCATCGCCGGCGATTTCGACCGGACGATGAACCGTTACGACCTGGAGACGCGGCTTCGGGTCGTCTATGACCGTTTGCTCCGGCGGGAGAGGATCTCCGGCGCCCGTGTTCTTGACGCCGGCTGCGGCACCGGCTGGTTCAGCGCCCTCTCCTGCGCCCGCGGCGGCCGGGTGGTCTCACTCGACATCGGCGCGGCACTCCTGTCCCAGGTCGGCGGGAAATGCCGAAGCTCCCGCGTCCAGGGGAGCGCGCGCTCTCTCCCCTTTCCGTCGGGTGTTTTCGATCTGGTCGTCTCCTCCGAGATGATCGAGCATACGGCCGATCCCCGTCGGGCGGTCGGGGAACTGCTGCGGGTGCTGAAACCCGGCGGATCCCTCGCTCTCACCGTCCCCAACCGTCTCTGGCTCCCGGTGACCCGTCTCGCCACGCTTTTGCGGCTGCGCCCCTACCGTGGCTACGAGAACTACGTGAGCCGTTCGTCGCTTATCTCCTGGGTGGAAGAAAGCGGGGGAGAGGTCGGGGAGATTTTCGGCTTTCATCTCTTCCCATTCGTGGCGCCTCCGGTCTATCCCCTCCTCCGTTTTGCCGACAGATTCGGGGATCGCCTCGGTCCGCTGATGCTCAACATCGCCCTGAAAGCCAGAAAGCTTTGACCCCCTCACCCTGACCCCTCTCCCCCAAAACGGGGGAGAGGGAATGCCTGGAGGATGGTTCTTGATGGTTCGCACGGCAGCGCAGCTTTTCTCGCGGGCCCTTTTCGTCGCGGCGACTCTCTCCCTTCTCTCCATCGGCGGCTGCCGGCCGGCGCGGGAGAAGAAGCCCCCCGACGTCATCCTGATCACCATCGGCGCTCTTCGCCCCGACCACCTGTCGTCCGTGGGCTACGGACGGCCGACCACGCCCTTTCTCGACCGCCTGGCTGGTCGGGGATGGATCTTCGCGGACTGCTCATCCGTCTCCTCCCAGACCGTTCCCGCCCTGGCCTCCCTTTTCACCGGCCTCTACCCCCGCTCCCATGGCGTGCGCCGCGGTCCGGCGGAGGGGGAAGCCGTCAACGGCCCGGATCGTCTCGCCGACCGCTTTCTCACGCTGGCCGAAATCCTCCGGAGCGCCGGTTACGCGACACTCGGCGTCTGCGCCGACGGCCCGGCCGTGACGGAGACCGGCCTGGCCCAGGGCTTCGATGAGCTCGCGGTCTTGCGGACTCTCGATGCCGAGTCGGTCTACCGGGCGGCGCTCGCTCTCCAGGGGAAGATCGCCGCCTCCCGCCCCGTCTTCTTCTGGATCCATTGCTGCGATCCCTGCGCACCCTATCGTCCCCATGAGCCCTGGATATCCCGCTACAGCCCCAACCCCGGCCAGGCCGGGGAATGGGGGAAGAAGACCATGCGGGTCCTCCGGAGAGAAGAGGGCGAAATCCTGCGCCGTCCGGAGCTCGTCTCAACTCTGGTGGATCTCTACGACTCCGAGATCGGTTTCACCGACGCATTTTTGGAGCGGCTTTTCCGGGAGGTCGTGCCGGAGGCGGACAGCCTGGTCATCGTCGTCTCCGACCACGGGGAGGCCTTCGGCGAACACGGCGCCCTCGGCCACGGCGCCTCGCTCTTCCAGGAGGAGATCGCCGTCCCCCTGATCGTTCTCCTCCCCGGACGGGAGGGAAGGGGGAGAACGGTCACCACACCGGTAAGCCTGGTGGATGTCTTCCCCACGATACTGGACGGCCTCGGGCTTTCCGCCTCTCCGGGGCTCCCCGGTCGCAGCCTCCTTCCCAGCCTGGAGGAGGGAGCGGACCAGGAGCCCCGCCCGATCTTTTTTGAACTGAACCGCGGCGGAGAACTCGCGGGCCTGCGGCTCCAGGAGTGGAAGCTGATCGCCCGGCCGAAAAAAACGGAGTCGAAGTGGGCGCTCTACGATCTCGCCGCCGATCCCGGTGAATCGCGAAACCTGGCCGGGAAGAATCCCACGGTCTTTCGCGATCTTTCCGACCGTCTCCGCTTCTGGCTCTCGTCCACGCCGGAGTTCCGCTCCGCTCCCGCGGAGCGGAACCGTCTGGACGGGCGGGCCGAGGATCAGGAGGAGCCGGCCCCTCCTCGGTGAAAGGCCATCGCGTCCCTATCGTCCCTCCGGCCGGAGCGCTGATTGCCGCCGCCGGGCTTTTCTGCTACCATGATGCTTTCTTCGCTTCGGAGCGCAATCGTGTCTTCAGCCCAAGGAGCCCGTATGAAGAGATTCGCGGCGGCCGGTGTCTGCTCGGCGGTATTTCTCTGCTTCCTCTTCCTGGTCCCGTCCCTCGAGGCCTCCGCGGGCGGCCCCGGCGTGGGCGGCTGGTATTCCTGGATCGACAGCAATCCCCCCGCTCCTCTCGAGACCTACTCCTGGCGGGAGATCGCCGGCCCGGCGGGCGGTGCCGGAACTGAGATCTCCCGCGACCTCTGGACCGACGGCCTCGACGACGGCTGTTACTACATCCCGGCCATCGGTTTTGAATTCGAGTTCTACGGCAACCCCTACTCCGACATCTACGTCGGCACCAACGGCTTCGTCAACTTCGGCGCCTGCGCCACCGAATACGACAACCGGCCCATCCCGACCCGGGACGGCGCTCCCGACGACTATATCGGCGCCTTCTGGAACGATCTCGACCTCAACGGCTTCGCCGGCGCCACCGTCTACTACGCCCTCCGGGGGGCCGCGCCGAACCGGGAGTTCGTCGTCGAATGGTATCGGGTCCCCCACATAGACGACCCCGCCTCCCGACTGACCTTCCAGGTCGTTCTGTTCGAGGGTTCCCACGATATCGTCTGCGCCTACAACACGATGACCGACTCCGGGAGCGGCTGGTCGAACGGGACCGCCGCCACGCTCGGTGTGGAGGGCCCGGCGGGCTATCAAGGGCTCGAATACTCCTACCGCGAACCTGTGGTCGCCGATTCCCTGGCCGTCCGCTATCAGATCAGCGGCTCGGCGGAGCGAATCCTTCTCCTGGAGGAGCCCTGCGACAATCTGACGGAGATGTCGCCGGCCTATCCGCCCACGGCCCTGAACAACCTGGGTCTCGCCTACACGGTGACGCTCACCGCCGACGCTTTCCTCGAGCGCCTGCAGAACGCCGGTCCCTACGGCCTGGCGATCGTCGACGATTACGCCGACTGCCTGGGAAGCCCTCTCATCGCCGCGCTCGGGGACCACGTCGCCGGCGGCGGCCGGGCGATCATCTCTTTCTACGGCTGGGATGCGGTCAACCGCTGTCCGGGCGAAAGCGGCCTCGACGCCGTCTTCAACGCGTCCTTCGTGGACGACTACTCCTCCCCCCAGGCGCTCTACCGCTGGGACGCCGCCCACCCAATCTTCACCACGCCGAACCCCGTCTCCGACTTCACCGCCTTCAGCGATTTCTGCTTCATCGACGGGGCGAAGTTCAACGCCGCCACCGGCGGCGCGGCGGCAGCCGGTTACACCGTCTCCGAGCAGGAGAGCGAGCACGGGATCATCATCGGGAACGGCAACCGGACGATCCTGAACGGCGAGGTCTTCGGCGTCTTCCCCGCCGACGCGGTCGGACTGATCGAGAACGAGATCCTCTTCATCCTGCCCACGCCCACGCCCAGTCCCAGCCCCTCCCCGCTGACCCCGACGCCGACGCCGGAGGGCTACCGCACGCCGACCCCCACCCCCTCGGCCACACCATCGCCGACGCCGGAGGGATACCGCACACCCACCCGGACGCCGACGCCGTCGCCGTCGCCGACCCCCACGCCGACCTGCGGGCCGACCGTTCCCGCGGAGATGGCGATGATCGCCTCCGGAGACTACTCGGGAGACGGGTCCGCCGATGCCGCGGTCTGGCGTCCGGCGAGCGGGATGTGGACGGTGCGGGACCTCAGCCGCTTTTACTTCGGCCTCAGCGGCGACCGGGTTGTCTCGGGGGATTTCAACGGTGACGGGTCCGCCGACCCGGCGATCTTCCGCTCCGCCTCCGGTTATTGGAGCGTGCGGGGCTGGTCGGCTTTCTTCTTCGGGACGGCGGGGGACATCCCGGTCCCCGGCGACTACGACGGGGACAGCCTGGCCGATGCGGCCATCTTCCGCCCCGCCGCCGGCCTCTGGGCGATCCGGTTGATCACCCGCGAGCATTTCGGGAGCGCCGGCGATTGGCCCGCCCCCGGGGATTACGACGGCGACGGCTGGACCGACCTCGGCATTTTTCGTCCTTCGACCGGCATGTGGTTTGTTCGGGATGTCACCACGGCCTGGCTGGGCGCGGCCGGAGACTGGCCGGCGCCGGCGGATTACACGGGGGACGGAACGGATCGGGCGGCGATCTTCCGCCCCTGCTGCGGCCTCTGGGCGATCGCCGGGATCACCCGCCCCTATTTCGGCGTCTGCCTCGACTGGCCGCGTCCCGCCGACTACAACGGCGACGGCGCCGCCGAGCCGGCGGTTTTCCGGGGTTCCCCCGGCCTCTGGGCGGTCTCCGGGCTGACCCGGTTTTACCTCGGGACGCAGGACGACGTCCCCGCCACGCGCTAGTCATTGCGAGCGAAGCGAAGCAATCTCAAACTAGCGGACGCGTCCCCTATCATATGAACCGCAGACGATTTCTCCTGAGCCTGCTCACGATCGCGTCCGGCTGGCTGGCGCAGGCGTTTAGGCCCCGCTTCTCTTGGGCCGCCCAGCCCGTCTTCGAGCTCGAGCACATCCGGGAGTATCCCCTGGGCAGCGTGACTCACCACATCGTCCAGGAGGCCTTCATTGTCTCCGACGACGAGGGGGTCTTCGCCCTCTCCGCCATCTGCACCCACCGCGGAGGCCATCTCTTCAAGACCGATAAGAACGACGCCTTCGTCTGTAAAAGCCACCATTCCCGCTTTGACCTCAAGGGGGACGTCGTCCGCGGCCCCGCCGCCCGTTCTCTCCCCTGGCTTCGCCTGGATCTGAGCCGGGAGAAGCGGCTGATCCTCTATCGCGCCCAGGCGGGGGAGCGGGGCGCGAAGATCCGCCGCGAGGACGGGCGGAAGATCCGTTTCGCCTGTCCTACTCCGATCAACGCCTGACTGAGGGATTGCGCCGGGCGGCTAAAATCCTGTATCCTGCCTGCGTAACCTGAGGCCAAAGGTTCATGAAACGGATCGCGCTGATCGGTTTGCTTCTGGGATTATTCGGCGTCGTCTTTCCCGGCGGGGTCCGTTCCGGACCGGTGCCGCCGAAATACCGGGACGGGACCTATCTTGGGATCTCCCGCTCGGGGCCCTTCCAGGCCAAGGTCAAGGTCATGGTCTATGACGGGGTGATCGGCGACGTGGAATTCCTGGAGATCTCCGATTGGAAGCCGGACGAGGTGCGGATCACACTGCGCCGCCGGATCCTGGAGAAACAATCCGAGGAGGTGGACGGCGTGAGCGGAGCGACGATTTCCAGCGACCTGATCAAGCAGGCGGCGGGCGACGCCCTTAAGAACGCCCGTCTGCCGCGCCCTGCAGCCTCGCCGGTTGTTCCGGCGGAAGCCGGCGCGACCTCGCCCCAGGTGGTGTTGGAGACGACACAGGGGGAGATTGTCATCGCCCTTTTCCCCGCCCAGGCCCCCCGGGCGGTGGAGAATTTCCTGGGGCTGGTCAATAAAGGCTATTACAACGGGACCGTCTTTCACCGGGTGATCCGGAACTTCATGATCCAGGGCGGAGACCCCACCGCGACCGGCCGCGGGGGCGAGTCGGTCTGGGGAAAGCCTTTTGCCGACGAGTTCAGCCCGACGCTCGCCTTCGACCGGGTGGGTCTTTTGGCGATGGCCAATGCCGGGGCGAACAGCAACGGCTCCCAGTTTTTTATCACCGTCGGCAAGACCCCCTGGCTCAACAACCATCACACCATCTTCGGAGAAGTGGTCTCCGGCTTCTCCGCCGTCGAGGCTCTCTCCCGTGTCGCCACCGGCCCCGCCGACCGTCCCCTCGAGGGACAGAAGATCATCAAGGCTTACCAGAAATAAGGCTGAAGGCTGAAGGAAAAAACAGCCTGCGGCATGAGGCGTGGGGTGTGAGTTTCAACGGGCAACGTTTCAGTTCCCCATTGGCCGCCGCGCGTCGCCCGTGTTAAACTAGTACATATAAGGCTACGATGAACAAGGCTGTCGTCATCTCCGCTCTCATCCTCTCCCTGTCCATGGCGGGGAGCTCGTTCGCCTTCACGGTGAAGCTTTCCCCGCAAGGGGAGGCGGCCCGCTGGCCGTGCTCCGCCGCGTCCATCTTTTATGTGGTCAACCCCTCCGGCCCCGGTTCCGATCCGGCGATTCTCTCCGCTCTGGATGAGGCCTTCCGTTCCTGGTCGCGGGCGGCGGGAGGCGGTCTCGCCTTCGTCTTTTCCGGGCAGACCGCGGCCGCCGTCGCCGAGCGGGACGGGGTGAACACACTCTTCTGGGTGGACCGGGAGTGGAGACACGGTGCGGACGTGGTGGCGATGGCGAGCGTCTGGTACGCCGACCGGAAAGGGACGATCGAGGAGGCGGACATCGAATTCAACGCCCGGGACTATCGCTGGTCTCTCGACGGCCGGGACGGTTCTCTGCCGCTCCCCGAAATCGCCCGGCACGAGATCGGCCATCTTCTCGGCGTCGATCACTCATTCAACCCGTCCGCGGCCATGCACGGCTCGGTCTCGCCCGGTCTCCCGGTCCGAACCGCTCTGAGCCGGGATGACGTGGAGGCGGCCTTCTTCCTGTATCCTTCCGGATCTCCCGCTTGCTCCGTCTTCGATCTCCCGGTCCTTTTCTATCCCCGGGATTTCCCGGAAACATCCCCCGTGAGGTCTTTCGCCGGCCTGGAGTCCTTCGGTCGCGCCCCCGCCGCCCTGGGTTCGCTTGATGTCGACGGGGACGGCATCCGCGCCGAGGCGGCCGTCGTCTGGAGCGGCCGGGAGGGCGCGCCGATGGTGGAGTTGTTCTCCGCGCCGTCGGGAGACGAGAAAACCCTGATCCCCCTGGCGCCCGGCCGGGAGATCGAGGCGGCGGGAGGGATCATCGCCGCCGCCGGCGGGGATTTCGACCGCGACGGCCGCTCCCGCGAGCTCGCCATTCTGTTCCGTCTCGCCGGCCGGGAAAACGTCCGCGTCTACTCCTGGCCCGCCGCTGCGGATGACGGCCCGCGTCTGATCTTCTCCCGCCCCCTGCAAGCCCCTCCCGCCGACAACGTGGTCGGGATGACGGTCCTCGATGCCAACCGCGACGGACTCCGCGATGAAATCGCGATCCTGAGGTCGACCGGGCGCGGCTATGTCGCCGTCATGTACCCGCCGCTCTCCGGCGGCGGCGCCGCTCTTTCCGGCGAGCGTCTGGCGCTTCCCGGCCTGCAGAAAGGATCCCGCCTCCTCGGACTCTCCGGTCTTGACGCCGACGGCGACGGGGAGGAGAGGGAACTCGCGGTTCTGGAGCGCCTCCCCTCCGGTCAATGCTGGTTGCATGCCTTCCGTCCTTCCGCTTCCGGTCTTTCCTATCTTGTCTCCTCGCCCGCTCCCGAAGTGAAAGGAGCGGTCTCCCCCTCGTGTCTGGCCGCCGTCGATTTCAACCGCGACGGCGTCGCCGACGAAGCTCTTCTCCTCTCCCTGCAATAGACCCCCCGATTGTGCCGCTCGTCTTTTCACAGCGTCGGGTCTCCTGGCCGGGCGCGATTTTATGAATATTCCCCGAATGAAGAATCAGCGCAGAAAATACTTGCACTATGACATTATAGGAATAAAATGGAGCGGTCTGCGGTTGCCCATGACGCTAATCGCAGACTCGATAGTGCCGTTCCGCGCGGTTTCCCATGGAAACTCCCGGCGCCTATCTCTCCGATGCCACCCTGATCGCCCGGGTCTATCTGGACGACGACCGGGAGGCCTTCGACCTGATCGACGAGCGCTATCGCTCCCGGATAATCAACTACCTCTACCGCATCGTCGGTGATTTCGAGCGCGCCCGGGATCTGGCCCAGGAAGTGATCATCAAGGTCTACGCCGGCATTCCCCAGCTCACCTCCTTCGAAAACATCCAGGGATGGATTTACCAGATCGCCCGGAATTCCCTGGGCATGGAAGGCCGCCGCCACCAGGCGGAGGGAACGTTGTCGCTCGACAGCGTTCTGGCCATTGCCGAGGGGGGGATGGCGCTGCTGGGCGCTTTCGTCGGGAGCGACTCCCATCGCCCCGACTGTCTGGCTTCGCGGCGCAGCCTGGAGAAAAAGGTGGAGCGGGCGATCCTCCGGCTCCCCCCGCGCCTTCGGGAGGTGGTGAGACTCTGCATCATGCAGGGGCTGCCCTACGGCAAGGTGGCGGAGATCCTGCGGGTCGCACGGAAGACGGTGGGAACGCGTCTTTATCGCGCCCGCCGGCTGATGGAAGAATATCTGGATTCGGCCCCGGACGACTGACATCCCAAAGTGGGCGGTTGGAGAGTCGCCGCGGACCCCGCTTCAGGTCCGCGGGCCAAGACGTGCGGACCCTAATGGTCCGCACCTACGGCACGCACGTTATCTTCCCAAAGGAATATCTTCTTCCCGGCCGAAACCGATTCGGGTCTGGTTCCAGATCGACCAGCGGCCGTTCGCGGGGCTGAAGACGGCCGGGTCCTTCGCTCCGTCGCCGTCATAATCGGCGGGGACGGGGACGTCGTCCTCTTCTCCGAAGATCAGTCTTCTCGGTTCTCCGCCGCTCATCAGGACTTCCCACTCCCCGGTGGAGGGGCGGAAGAAGGCGGGGTCGGTCTCGCCGTCGAGATCGTAGTCTCTCGCGATCGGGACATCGCCCGCTGTCCCGAACAGGAACTGGGTGATCCCCCGGATGATCCAGATCCCGTCGCCGGGGCGGAAGACGGCGATCTCCGCCCCCTTTTCTCCGTCGTAGTCTCCCGGGACGGGGATGTCGCCGACCGTCCCGAACTCGACCTCCGTCTCTCCCTCCGGCGTGAGGAGGCCCGTCCAGACGCCCTCCTCGGGGCTGAAGAGGGCGGTCTGGGCCTTCCCGTCGCCCGAGTAATCGGCGGGGACGGGGACATCGCCTTCCCCGCCCAGAAAACGCCGGGTCAGTTCCCGGATATCCCAGAATCCGGAGGCAGGACGAAAGAGGGCGATCTCCGTTGTTCCGTTCCCGTCGTAGTCCCCGCTCGCCGGGATATCTTCGTCCTTCCCGAAGGATGCTTTGGTCATCCCCCGGATCAGCCAGAGGCCGGCCGAGGGGCGGAAGAGGGCGATCTCGGCTGTCCCGTCGCCGTTGTAGTCCCCGCCCTGGAGGATCGGATAGGAGGGCGTGGGGGGCGGGGAGGGCGTCAGGAGCGGTTCCGGCGAGGGCGTGCACTCCCGGGTTTCCGAGTCTGCGGGCGTCGGTTCCCCTTCTTTCGCCGCGCTTTCGATCGGGGGCGTCGCCGCGTCGGTCGGCGTGGGCGACGGCGAGGGCGTGGGGGGAGGGGCGCGCGATGCGCCCGCTGCCTGGGCATGGAAGAGGGAGATGAATGCGTCCTGTCCTCCGGCCAGTGTCGGCTGGAACGCGCTCGCGGTGGGGAAATCGGCGGAGGCGGTCGTTCCGGCGACCAGTACGCCTCCGAATGGATGGATGGCAAGGGCGAGCCCGATATCCGTCCCGCTCCCGCCCAGGTAGGTGGAGTAGTCCAGCGTGGAACCGCCGGAGGCGAAGACGGAGAGAAAAGCGTCGGAGCCCGCCCCCTGCCGGCTCGACTGGTAAGGATGGACGGTGGGAAAACCGTTAGAGACCGTAAGTCCGGTGACGAAAGCTCTCCCTTGCCCGTCGATCCCCAGGGCCCATCCCTCGGCGGTGTCCTCGTTTCCCCCCAAGAAGGTTGAGAAGAAGAGAGACGAACCGGATGAAGAGATGCGGGCGAGGAAGACATTCTCCATGCCGTTCAGGGTCGGTTGATACGCGTTGCGGATGGGGAAGTCGCCGGACCATGTTCCCCCGGCGATGATCGCGTCCCCGGCGTCATTCAGGACCAGCGTCCCGGCGACGTATTCGTTGGCGCTCCCTCCGAGGTACGTCGAAAAGATGAGAGCCGAACCGGAAGAGGAGAGCCTGGCTACCACCGCGTCCTGGCCGCCGCCCGATGACGTTTGATAGGAGGAGAGGGTAGGAAAATTAGTTGAGGTGGTGATCCCCGAAACCGTAACCGCTCCGTCGCCGCCGATCGCGATCCCCCCGGCGGCCTCCCCGGCGCTTCCTCCGAGATAAGTGGAGAAGTCGAGAGTGCTTCCCGCGGAGGAGAACCGCGTCACGAACAGGTCGGGTGCTGAAGAGAGCGAGGACTGATAAGAAGATACAGTGGGGAAGTCCGCGGAAGTTGTTTCACCCACGATGACAGCCCGGAGGGAGGAGTCGACTGTCACACCCCCGCCCTGGTCTTCCACTCCTCCGCCGAGATACGTGGAATAAATAAGGGCGGAACCGGAGGAGGCGATTTTCGACATGAATGCCGCATAGCCTCCGCGCCGGTTTGCCTGGTAGGGATTTCTGGTCGGGAAATCGATGGAAGCGGTTCCCCCGGTGACGTAGACGGCCCGCGACGAATCGAGAGCCATGCTCTGGCATTCATCGGTCCCGGCACCTCCCAGGAATGTAGAGAAGATAAGGCCGGATCCCTGTGATGTCAGTTTGGACAGGAAGAGGTCGGAAGATCCTTTTTGCACGCCTTGCAAAGCCCCGATGGTTGGGAAATCGTCTGATGACGTATCCCCGGCGACGTATATGTAGCCGCTGGCGTCGACCGATATCGCCTGCGCGGCATCATTGGCCGTCCCCCCCAGATAGGTCGACCAGGCGAGGCCGAAGAAGGGAGGGGAGGCGGAGGGGCGGGGCGAAGGCGTGGCCGAGGGCGAAGGCTGAACGGTGGGAGAGGCGGACGGAGCGGAAGATGGCGTCGGTACGGGAGTGGGCGGGCGTGTGGGCGGAGCGGTTTTGACGGGGACGGGCGTGTGGGTCTGGGGCGCCGTCGGGACCGGCGATGGAGAGGCGGCGCGAACAGTGGGACTCGGTGTGGGCCTGGCGGCGGGGGGAGGCGTCGGCGTCCGGACAAAGGGCGTGTTGATCGGCGTCGCCCAGTATGACCACCAGTCGCTCCCCGACGATGAAGATGAGGAGGACGAGGGGGTTTTGGCGGCGTCGGGCGAGGTCGGGCCGGCCTGGGGGGATGAGCTGGTGCCGGGCGATCCGGAGGGCGATCCGGAAGGGGAGCCGGAGGGAGATTCCGAAGGCGTCGGCCCTTTCGCCGGCGGCTTCGACCCCGCCGGCTGGGGCGGCGGCTGATCGGGTTTTTTCTCCGGCGGAGGAGGCTCTTCGGCAGTTTCCGGCGGCGGCTCCGGTTCCGGCGGCGGTTCCTCCGGGGGCGGCGGCGGTTCCTCCCGGACCTCCGGCGGCGGAGGGGGCGGCTCGGGGAGGGGAGGTCCGGGTTCCTGGACGACGATCAGGGGACGCACTTTCCCCGCCGGCGCCGCTTTTACGGGCGCGGCCGCGGCCGTCCGGGGACGAGGTTTGACGGTGATGTTGAAGAGGAGCCGGGAGAGGTTGGCTTGCGCGTCGGAGGCCTGGATGACCAGCCAGAGGTATCTTCCGACCTGGTTAGGCTCCGGTGTCCAGCGGAAGGTCTGCGACTCGGCGTCGAAAGAGGCGCCGGGGGGGAGGAGGTTGTGTGTGTAGGCGAGTTTTCCCCCCGCCGGGTCTTCCGCTTTGACCGAGAAGGTGAGGGCTTCGCCGGCCACGGCTTCGAATGTCTTGGGGTAGAGGGAGTAGTCCCAGGCCGGCGCGGGGCCGGGAGCGGCGGCCGCGGTTGCCGGAAAGATGAGCATCGTCAGGAGGAGAGGAAGCAATCCGTGCATCACGTGTGTGGGTGGTCTGAAATCTCAGATTTGAAATTTCAGATCTCAGATCTGAGATTCGCGATCCGTGATTATTCCCTTGCTGTATCCCTCTCTGAAATCTGAGATCTCAAATCTGAGATTCGCAATCCGTGATTATTCCCTTGCTGTATCCCTCTCTGAAATCTGAGATCTCAAATCTGAGATTCGCAATCCGCGATCAGTAATTTGCGATTATTTTTCCCTCGCCCTCTGCGCCTCCGGACTGTCCTTGAACCTCTTGATGACGTCGGCGAAAGCCCGGCGGGAGAGCTTGTCGTGTATGACTCCGATCGCCGCCTGGGCCAGGGCGGAGGATTCGTCGTCGCCCTCCCGGGCGACCTCCTCGAAGATGGCGATCGCCTCCCCCGGGCGGTCGAGCAGGGCCCAGTACTGAGCGCCGATGAGGAGCTTGAGGGGAAGAGCCGCCCGCCGGTCCGGAAACTTTTTCAGGGCCTGTTCCAGCATCTTGACTGACCCCTCGTAGTCTCCGTCCCGCGCCGTCTCGCTCGCTTTCAGGAGCAGGTTGTAGATGTCGAGAGGCGCCGACTCGCTGACGTAAAGCCCGCAGGGCATCAGGAGCTCGTCCAC
>CAZKCI010000023.1:0-92869 GCA_964551475.1 uncultured bacterium
CACCTACACCACCGCCGGCGACTATGGAAAGGCCTCACCCGCGATCAAGTTCGACGAGACCGGAGACGCGGCCACCTCCACGACCTTCGCCAACCCCGACTGGCTGACCTTCTGGATCAGGGGCGAGGCGGCCGACCCGGCATCCCACCTCCTGGTCGAGGAGTACTACGTCGCCTGGAACACGGTCACCGATGTCTTCTCCATCCCCGGCGCCTACGGCGGCTACACCTACGGGCCTTTCAGCCTCGATCCTTCGGCCGTCCAGGTGAGGTTCTCCTGGTTCGACTTCGGCGGCGACCTCGCCCTGGACGACGTCCAGGTCGCCTGCGTCTTCACGCCGACGCCCACGGCCGAGCCGACCCGGACGCCCTCGCCCACGCCTTCCGCGACGCCCACGGCCGAACCGACCAGGACGCCGACGCCGGAGCCCTCGGCGACACCGACACCCGAGCCTTCCGACACACCCACACCGGAGCCCACATCTTCTCCGACGCCGACGCCCATACCCAGCGCCACGCCGTCGCCGGCCGTTCCCACGCCCACACCGGTCAACCTGGTCTGCCGGATCGGCCTCAACTATTCCACCTATCTGGGCGGTTCCGCCTACGACACCGCCAAGGCGATCGTCCTCGGGAGCCTCAACACCGTCTACCTCGCCGGCGAAACCCAATCCTCCGACTTCCCGACCGCGAACGCCTTCCAGGCCGCTCGGGCGACCGACTACGATGCCTTCGTCACCGTCTTCTCCTCCAGCGGGTCCTTACTCCTCTACTCGACCTTCATCGGCGGCGGCGGCTACGACATCGGCGGGGCGATCGCTCTCGACGGGGCGGAAGACCTGTATCTCGTCGGGACGACCGCCTCCGCGGACTTCCCGACACTGAACGCCTTCCAGGCAAGCTGGGGAGGGTCCGGCTCCGACTACGACGCCTTCGCCATGAAGCTCACCTCCGACGGCTCCGCGCTCGTCTTCTCGACCTACCTCGGCGGTTCCAACCGCGAGCAGGCCTACAGCGTGGCGGCCGACTCCAGCCTCGCCGTCTACCTGACCGGCTACACCTGGTCGTCCAACTTCCCGACACTGAACGCCTACCAGCCGACCTACGGCGGCGGCTACGAGGACGCCTTCCTGAGCAAGATCGCCTCCGACGGGTCGGCCCTCATCTACTCCACCTACCTGGGAGGGACCGTCCGCGAGCGCTCCCACTACCTCGCCCTCGACGCCGCCCGGACCGTCTGCCTGACCGGCTACACCAACTCCGACAACTTCCCGGCCGTCAACCCCTACCAGGCGACCCGCGCCGGCGGATACGACGCCTTCGCGGCCCGTTTCGCCGCGGACGGCGCCTCCCTCCTCTATTCCACCTATCTGGGCGGGACCGCCGACGAGCAGGGGCGGATGGTCGTCCTGGACACGGCCAACAACGCCTGCCTGACCGGATGGACACGGTCGACGAATTTCCCGACCGTGAATCCCTACCGCGCCGGCCCGGCCGGCGACGACGACCATGTCTTCGTGAGCCGCCTCTCCTCCGACGGGTCGTCGCTCGCCTACTCGAGCTACCTCTGGCTCGGCTACGGACTGGCCCTTGCCCTCGACTCCGCGGACAGCCTCTACGTCACCGGCTACACCCAGTACGCCGACTTCCCCACCGTGAACGCCTACCAGACAACTCTGAGCGGATGGGACGACGCCTTCGTGACCAAGTTCGAGGAGGGCGGCTCCGCGCTGGCCTGGTCCACCTTCCTGGGCGGCTACGGCTACGACTACGGCTACGGGATCGCCGTGGACAGCGCCAAGAACGCCTACCTGGCCGGAAAGACCTCCTCGGCCGAATTCCCGGTGGAGGCCGCTTTCCAGGGGACATACAACGGCGGGGAGTTCGACGCCTTCCTCTCCAAGCTCTCCTGGACCTGCTACGGGACCACGCCCACGCCTCTCCCCAGCCCGACCGCCTCGCCCACGCCGCAGGATTACGCCTCCCCGACTCCGACGCCGACCGCCCTCCCCGCCCCCACCCCGACCTCCGCGCCGCCTTCGCCCAGCCCGTCCTCCGTCATCCCGACGCCCACGCCGAGCCCCTACCTCGCGACGCCGACCCCCTGGCATCTGGTCATCGGCTGCGACGACTACAGCGGCAACGGCTCCAGCAGCATCGCCCTCTGGCGCCCCGAAGGCGGCGTCGGCTCCTGGCTGATCCAGGGCCTGACCCGGATCTACTACGGGCTCCCCGGCGACATCCCCGCCGCCGGCGACTACGACGGCGACGGCATAGCCGACATCGCTCTCTTCCGGCCCGCGCAGGGCAAGTGGTTCCTCCGCGATCCGGTTACCGGCGGCTCGCTCTGGAACATCGTTTACGGCGCCAACGGAGACATCCCCGCCCCGGCCGACTATGACGGCGACTTCAGGACCGACACCGCCCTCTTCCGGCCTTCGATCGGCAAGTGGTTCATCCGGGGGCAGACCACCTTCTACTATGGCCTGAACACCGACACGCCGATACCCGGCGACTACGACGGCGACGGAACGGCCGACGCCGGCCTCTTCCGCCCCTTCAACGGCGGCGCGGCCTGGTACGTCCGCAACCTGACCACCCTCTACTACGGCCAGGGCTACGACCATCCAGTCCCTGGCGACTACAACGGCGACGGAACCACTCAACTCTCGGTCTTCCGCCCCTCCTATGGCCGGTGGTATATTCGGGGAGAGAACTATGTCACTTTCGGGCAGGCGGGAGACATCGCCTTCCCGTTCTACTTCGACGGCGACGGAACGGCCGAGCGCGCCCTTTACCGGGCGACCGAAGGCCGTTGGTATATCTACGGGGTCACCGGCATTTTCTTCGGCGGCAGCGCCGACCAGCCGGCGGTGGGCGTGTCGTACTGACGCCCGGCCGAATCGGGTCCCCTATCCACCCGCTTGGCCGCGCCCGGAATCCGGCCGCGGCGAACAGAGCGCTTTGAGGAGACCAGCATGAGACAGCTCATCCAGGGTATGGCGTTCCTCCTGGGAGCGGCCATCGCCGCTCCGGCCGGGGCGGCCGCCGACAGCGCGCTCGCCGTCAGCCAAAGCGACTGGGCGGTCGAACTGGCCCGCTCCACGGGCCTGGCCAGGAACCTCCCGGCCACCGTTGTTTCGGAGCGCCTGATGGCCATCCTCTCCAGCAAGAGCTATCGCCGAATCGAAGCGGAGGACTACCGTTCCGCCACGCCCAATATGACCGTGAGCGCTTCCCGTGAATTCGGGGAGTTCAGCCAAAAGGGCTGGCTCCAGGCCCGGGAAGAAACCGGCCGTCTGACCTTCGTCTTCGATCTGCCGGCCCGGCGCCGCTACCTGATCTCCGCCCGGGTGCGCGGAGGGAGCCAGGTCTGGAAGGTGGCAAAGAGTAAGGACCAGGTCATCGTCCCGTCCGACACCTTCTCCTGGGTGACTGTCGGCGAGTTCACGCTGGCGGCCGGTCAGCATGCCATCGCGGTCTCCATCCCCGAGGAGGGAGGTCTGGACCTGATCGAGCTGATCTCGGCGGGAGCCCCCCCGATCGAGCCGTCGGGCGGCTACCAGCCCGACCGGGAACTCACCTACGGGGACAAGGCGGTCACACTGATCCGGGCCATGAACGCCGAGTCCCTCCTCCCCCTCGGCGAAGACAGCCGGGTCTGGCAGGCGGAAGCCTTCTCCGACTCCCGGGGGCCGCTGGAGATCCGGGAGGACAGAGACCACGGCACGCCCTCCCAGAAAAAATGGATCTTCGCCAACGCCGGGGAGGCCGCCGCTACCTACTACATCTCGGTCGCCCGGGACGGTCTTTACACGCTCCGGGGGCGCTTCTGGGGCGAGGGCGACAACATCCTTTCCCTGGAGATCGATCGCAACCGGGTGCTTTTCCTGCCCCAGAGCAAGGACACCTTCGGCTGGACGACGATCGACACCGTCCCGTTGGAAAGGGGGGAGCACCGCATCGACGTCGAGCTCAAGCCGAAGACCGGCGCCGACGCCTTTCAGATTCTTCCCCACCGGAACGAGCCCTCCGACTACCTCCTCCTCCTCGCCGAGCAGGGGTTCGATGAAATGCCCCTCGCCCTCTCCTCCGGGGCGGAGGAGGGGCGCCGCTATCACTCCTGGCTGAAGGGAGAGGCGGAGAAGGCCGACACGGTCGCGGGCTTCTGCGCGATGTCCTCGGGAGACTCTCAAGGCGCCTTCTCCGGTCAGAGCTGGGTCTCCCCGCTCTCCGGGAAGGTCTCCTGCCGTTTCGAGTTCGACGTCGAGGACCGGACAGTCGAGGGAAAGGGCGCCGATGCCAGCGACGATGAGAACAACGCCTGGCGGACATTCGAGGGCGAGCAGGCGGTAAAGACCGCGGGGATAAAGACCGTTTCCGACTCCGCCGACTATGGCGATCCCTCCGCGGGGAAATGGCTCTCCGCCACGGCGGCCGAGGCGGTCGTCCGTTTCGAAGTAGAGTTCCCGGACTTCGGCGAGCAAACCGGGAATTCCCCGGAGGGCCGCGTCGTGTACCAGGGAGAAGCGGAGCGCTCCGCTTCTTTCGGAGAGCACACCGTCTCCACCGACTCCCGCCCCGGCTCCCCCTCCGGCGGAGAGTGGCTCCGGGCCGTCTCCGCCGTCACCTGCCGCTTCGAGCTGATCGTCGACCGGGAGGGCGCCTTCTCGCTCCACAGCCGCGACTTCGGGCGGGACCCCTTCTCCTGGAAGGTCGACCCGGAGGGCGACCTTTTTCTCTTCCAGCGGAGCAGCCGGCCGGAAAAAGACGACCGCTTCGCCTGGCGGCGCGTGGCGGCCCTCTATCTCCTGAAGGGCCGGCATGTCATCGAGGTAACGGTGCCCGCGGGCGGCGGTTTCGACGCCCTGGAAATCCGCGAGGGGGAGTTCTGCTCGGAGGGGATCTTCGCCCTCTGGTCCCGCGACTTCGGTCTGGCGCCGGTTGCTTGGACGATCGACCCCGGCGAGGCGCCCCTCTCCCGCCTGCGGGTCTCCCCGCCCCGGACCGACGCCTTCCGCCGACACACGGTGGCGACGCTGGCCCTGACGCCCGGCAGGCACATCGTCGAAGTCAGCCTGCCCCGAGGGAGCGGCCTGGACTCCTGGGGGCTGATCCGCAAAGGCTGGTGCGACGAGGAGCTCTTCTCCCTCTACAGCCGCGACTTCGGCGCCGAGCCGATCATTTTCCGGATTGATCCGGAGGACCGGCCGCCGGCGCTCACCCAGAAGATCTTCCCCCCCGAGGAGAAGGAATTCTCCTGGCACGAGGTCGCCACCCTCTACCTCGAGCCGGGGCGGCACGTCCTCATGGTCGAGCTGGATGAAGGCGGCGGCTTTGACGCCTGGGAGTTCCGGAAACGGATGCAATGCCGATGCGATCTCGAGGGGATGTGCGCGGTCCCGGTGACCTGGGAGCCGGCGCGAAGGAACGCTGAGCGGCTCGGCGACTGGCTGGAGCCGGAGCGGCCGGCGCCGCCGGAACGCCCGGTCACCCAGGAGACCGGGGCCTCGTCCATTCTCGACCCGGTCAACGACGACGACATCAGCCCGGTCAGCCCTTTCAAGCCATAGCAGACAGGTTCAACGGTTCAAGGGTTCAACGGTTCAACGGTTGGCGATGCCTGGCACAACCGTGAACCGTTGAACCGTGAACCGCTGAACCGTTGAACCGCTGAACCGTGAACCGCTGAACCATTGTTAGATCTGCATGGAAACAGGCTAACCTGACTACTGACGTGGACATCCGCAAGCATACATACCGCTCGGCGCCCGGAAGGGGACTCCGGCGGCGCCTCTTCCGGGGGAAAACCCTGGCCGCCCTCGGCGCCATCGCCCTCTATCTCCTGGTCGACGTCTGCCGTCCCGGGGCGTGGGGCTCCTTCGTCCTCGGCCAGCCCGGCGAGGGCGTCTCCTTCGGCCGCCTCCTCCTCCACCCCTTCCTGAACGGCACCGTCGCCTGGGAGGACAACATCTTTTACGACGAGACCGACCCCAAGGCCGATTGGTATATGGTCGCTTCGCCCGGGATCAACCTCGAGTACCCCTGGCGCCGGAACGTCTTCCGCTTCACCTACCGGGCCGACTGCTATTTATTCTCCCAATACAAGGACGTCAACGACATCGACCACTACCTCCGGGCCGCGCTCGACTATTACTTCTACAAGCACGGGCTCTTCCTCCAGGACACCTTCTTCCGGACCTACAGCCGCGACGACACCGAGTTCACCGAGCGGATCCGGCGCTACGAGAACACCGCCTCCATCCGCCTGGACCAGTACTTCAACGCCTGGACACTGAGCCTCGGCTACCAGAACTTCCTCCAGCATTTCCTCACCGAAGGCTACTGGGCCTACGACCACCAGGAGCACACCGCGAGCCTCTACGCCCGCTACAAGATCTCCCCCAAGATGCGCCTGCTGGGCGAATACTCCTACTCCCACATCGACTACGACTACGACCGGGAGCTCGACCGGGACGGTTACTACAACCAGATCCTGGGCGGCGTGGAGGGTGTGATCACCGCCAAGCTCTCCGGGACGGCCAAGGCCGGCTACCAGGCGCGCGAGTATTACTCTCCGACGCTGGCCGACTTCAACAGCCTGGTGGGTTTCGCCTCCCTGAACTACGCCCTCTCCTCCACCGGACAGGTCTTCGCCGGCTGGGAGCGGACCGCCCGGGAATCGACCTACACCGACAACAACTACTACACACTGAACCGGGCCTGGCTCCGCTACGAACAGCAGATCACCTATAAGGCGACCGGCGCCCTGGAATGCGCCTGGCGGAACCACCGCTATCCCACCACGACTGCGGAATACCCCGATCGGCCCCGCGACGACGACATCTGGCGCTTCACCGCCGAACTGCGCTATCCGGTGCGCAAGTGGCTGACCCTGGTCGCCGCCTACTCCTATCAGACACGGGACTCCAACCTCCCCGGCCTCGATTACCAGGACAACCAGATCGTGTTCCGCTTCGCCTCCTACTACTGAGCGTACTGCCAGCTGGACATGGACGAAATGGACGGGATGGACGACTTGGACCGAAGGGACCGCGGAAGCGCCTCGTGAAAACCTTTTCCGCTTACATTTTGGCCGCCCTCCTCCTCGCCGGCTGTTCCGGCTCCGTCCCCCCGCTGGAGCCCGCCGATCAGACCGACGCGACCACCGGGCCCACCGCGCCGAGCGGGGCGGCGGGAGACGGCTATTACATCAACGCGGGGGATCTGCTGGAGATCACGGTCTTCGGCGAAGCCGATCTCTCCCGGACGGTCCGGGTGGGAGAGGACGGCTCCTTTTCCTATCCCCTCCTGGAGAAGATCCAGGCCAACGGGCTCAGTCCCCACCAGCTGGAAACGAACCTGGCCGGGTTCCTGCGGGAATACCTGGTCAAACCCGAGGTCATCGTCTTCATCAAGGAATACAGCAAGATCTCCGTCCTCGGCCAGGTCAAGAAACCGGGCTCCTACGAGATCCGGGGCCGGATGACGGTCACCCAGGCGATCGCCCTGGCCGGCGGTTTCACCGACATCGCCTACTGGAACGGCACCCGGGTGGTCCGCACCGTGGGCGGGAAGGAGGAAGTGATCAAGGTGCCGGTGGGGGAGATCCTGAGCGAAGGCGCCCGCCTCCAGGACATCGAGCTCAAACCCAACGACATCATCGTGGTGCCGGAATCGTTGATCTAACTTGTTCCGCTTCCGCGGAACTAGTTGGGATGAAACGCACGCGAGTATGATTTTGATATGAACCTCTCGACCGACAAACTGGGCTGGTCCAACTTTCTCGTCGTCCTGAAGCGGCGGAAGCTGCTCATCCTGGCCGTGATGGCGATCATGGTGGTGGTGGTGCTGATCGGATCCTTCGCCGCCACTCCCCTCTATCGGGCCCAGGCCCGGATCATCATCGAGCGGGAGCTGCCCCAGGTGATGCCCTTCCAGGAGGTCTACGAGCTGGAGACCTCTCAGAAGGACTACTACCAGACCCAGTACAAGATCCTCCAGAGCCGCGACCTCGCCTCCAACGTGCTCAAGGTCCTCAAGGACAAGAAAAACATCAAGTCCAATCAGAACCTGGGGCGGATGGACCTCCTCCGGATGATCAGCATCGAGCCGATCAAGTCGAGCTGGCTGGTGGACATCTTCGCCAGCGGACCCGACCCCCAGCTGGTGTCCGCCCTGGCCAACACCTGGGCCGAGGAGTATATCCGGGACTCGGTCCAGACCAAGCTCGACGCCGCTTCCACCGCCCTGAACCAGCTCCGAACCCAGCTCAAGGAGCAGGCGCTGAAGCTCAAGGCCGCCCGGGAGGAGCTCCAGCGCTACAAGGAGGACCAGTCGATCACCTCCATGGAGGAGAAGCAGTCGATCGAGGTCCAGACCCTGAGCGACCTGAACCGCCTCTTCACCGACACCCAGAAGCGCAAGCTCGACGCCGAGACCACGATCAAGCAGCTGGAGGAGCACCTCGCCCAGGGCAACTCGCCCGAGGTTTTCCCCCTGATTCTCCAGAACGGCCTGATCCAGAACCTGAAGAGCCAGCGGATCAGCCTGCAGTCGAAATACTCCGACCTCTCCAAGCGCTATCGCGACAAGCACCCGGTGATGTCCCAGCTCATGGCGGAGATGGCGTCTCTGGAGGAGAGCATCCAGGGGGAGATCGATAAAATCTTCCAGGGGCTGCGGGCGGACTGGGAGCTGGCCAAGGCCGAAGAGAAGAGGATCGCCGAGGACCTGGAGAGCAAGAAGCTGGTAAAGCTCAACCTCGACCGCCGGAACATCGACTACATGGCGCTCAAGGAGAACATGGAGAGCGACCAGAAGATCTACGAAGCCCTGCTCGGCCGGCTCAACGAAACCAACTTCTATAAGAACCTGGAGCTGACCAACATCCGCATCCTGGAGCGGGCGAACGTCCCCCTGAGCCCCTTCCGTCCGCGCAAGGTCTTCAACTTCGGCCTTTCCCTGATCGGAGGCCTGATCCTGGGGATCGGCGTGGCCCTGGTCGCCGAGCAGCTCGACGACACGATCAAGACGCCGGACGAGATCAAGAATTATCTCAACCTGCCGGTCCTGGGCGCCATCCCCCTGTTCGACCAGCCGGATTTCCCCGAGGACGGGATCATCATCTACTCCCACCCTCACAACCCGCTGACCGAGTCCTTCCGCGCCATCCGAACCGCGGTCTCCATCCACGCCCCCAAGGACGCCACCCGCTCGATTCTCGTGACCTCCTCCTCCTCCACGGAAGGGAAGTCCCTGGTCTCGCTTCAGCTGGCCGCGGTCATGGCCCAGGTCAACGAGAAGGTCCTCCTGGTCGACAGCGACCTGCGCAAGCCGAGCCTGCACAAGGTGCTGGGCTTTCCCGTGGGGAAAGGCTTGCGGGAATACCTCTCGGGCGAGGCGGAGCTCGCGGAGGTGGTGATCAAGACCGAGTATCCCAACGTCTTCTTCCTCCAGGCCGGGAAGCCCCCCTCCAACGCCTCCGAGCTCCTCTCCTCCGAACGCCTGAAAATGCTGATGCACGAGGGGGGAAACGAGTGGGACCGGGTCATCTTCGATTCGCCCCCCCTGGTTTCGGTAACCGACGGGGCGATCCTCGCCGCCGAAGCGGACGCGGTCATCTTCGTCGTCCGCGCCTACCAGACGCCCTGGGCGGTGGCCCGCCAGGGAAGCGAGATCCTCTCCGAGGTCAAAGCGAAGCTCTTGGGCGTGCTCCTGAACGGGGTGGTCCGCTCCTCGGAGTACTACTACCGTTCCTACAGCACTTACGGCGGCTACGGCGGATACGGCACCTGAGCAGTACAAACAAAGAAGTGATCGGTAATCAGTGATCAGTTACTGATGACTGATCACTTCATTGGTTCAGACGGCGGCTATGCGATAAAACCGCGACGACGCGGCCGGTCCTACCAGCACAATCCCCATCGTGAAGAGGTCGACGGCGAGACCGATCCGCTGATCGGCGGCGATCTTCTTCCAGGCCCGGGCCATTCCTTCCGACCAGGAGATGTCGTCGAAGACCAGGCAGGCGGAGGGCGCGAGACGGGGAAGCAGGGTTTCGAAATACTCGAGCGTCGGCCCTTCCGCGTGATGACCGTCGACGAAAGCGAATTCGACGGGGTCTTTCCCGCCGAGGATTCCCGGAAGACGGTCTTGGAAACGCCCGGCGACGACCGTCGCCCTCCGGTCCAGGCCGAGGCGGGAGAGGTTCTCGCGGGCGAGCGCGGCGACCTCCCCTGCCCCTTCCAGTGTCGTCAGCTCGCCCTCTCCATTCAACTCCTGGGCGGCGGCGAGGTAGGCGGCCGAGAGGCCGAGCGAGGTCCCGAGCTCGAGAGCGATCCGGGGACGCAATTCCCGGATCAGGCGGAAGAGGAGAAGAGCGCGGCGCGGGCGGGACGCCGAGACCCGGCAGATCTCGCTCACCCGCCGCTCCACGATCATCGGCTCTTCCTTCCCCCCGGAAGGGCCGCCGGGCGAGACCGCTCCCCAGTCCTCCAGCCGCAGGACCCGGGAAGACGCGGACAGCTCCCGCCGCAACGCTTCGATCCTCCCTCGCCAGGACGACTCCTCGGCTGTCAGAATCCCGTCGGCGAACGTGGCCAGTCCGCGGACCAGAGCCCGCGCCGCGGTCGCCTCCTCCCGGCCCAGCCGCTTCAGCTCGGTTGAATTCCTCCCGATCGCCCACGCCCGCCGATAGGCGAGCCGCCACAGGGCCTTGCTTGAGGGGACAGTCACGAATCTCTCAGTTCTCGTAGGACCAGGGACGGTGGCAACTTGTCAACTGGCAAGTTGACAAGTTGCCACCGTCCCTCCTGCCTAGGCGGTCGGGGAGGTGGTGGCGCGGGCGGGACGCCGGAGCGCGCTCCTCAGGCCCCGGAGAGTCCAGGAGAGCAGAACATTGGCCCCGAAACCGGCCGCCAGCAATCCGCGGAGAACCGGGTTGGCATGGCGGTGCTTACAGAAGAACTTCCACATCGAGCGGTTGTGCTCCAGGATCATCCGGTAGGGCATCATGGAGGCGGTGCCCCCCCAGCGGTGGTAAACGGTGGACTCGGGATCGAAATAGACCTCCCAGCCCGCCCGGGACATCCGGAAGCAGAGATCGGTGTCCTCCAGGAACATGAAAAAGCGCTCGTCGAAAACACCGACCTCGTTCAGTGTTTTCTTCCGGACCAGGGCGAAGGCGGCGGCGACGCTGTCCACCTTCTGTATGGTCTGGTAATTCCCGGAGGGGGTGAGATAGCGGCGGGTGAGGCGGTTTTTGGGGAAGAGGAGTCCCAGGGGGGAGCGGCAGCTGGAGAGGCACCGGCGCAGAGTGGGGAACGGGCGGCAGGAGGGCTGGACCGAACCGTCGGGGTTCAGGAGCTTTCCGCCCACGATCCCCGCCTGTCCGTGGGAGCGCAGGAACTCGACCAGGGTGTCGATCGCCCGGGGCGTCACCTCGGTATCGGAGTTGAGCAGGAGGCAGTATTCGCCCCGGGCCTCATGGAAAGCCAGGTTGTTCGCCACCGCGAATCCGAGGTTGGTGATATTGGCGACCAGGCGGATCTGGGGGAAGGAGCGCTTGACCATGATGGGGGACCCGTTGGAGGATCCGTTGTCCACCACGAAGAC
This sequence comes from uncultured bacterium, assembly GCA_964551475.1. Lineage (GTDB taxonomy): Bacteria > Auribacterota > Erginobacteria > Erginobacterales > CAZKCI01 > CAZKCI01. The sequence goes on from CAZKCI010000023.1 coordinate 11,616, forward strand.
CTCGAAGGGATCGGAGGGCGGAGAGCGGAAAACCGACTGGAGACACTTCTGGAGCAGGTCCGGCGTGTTGAAATGCACCACGATGATGGAAACCAGCGGTTTTACCTTATCACCTCGGAATTATTTTTCTTCAGCAGTTAACGCTGACGTATCTCTGTTTTTACCCCGATGAGCGCTTTTCGCGCGCGCATCGGGATAGAAAGGACTCGATCACGGCGAAGGCGGGGAGATCCCGGCGGCAGATCTTCCCCGGATTCATCCCCGCGGCCCTCTTGATCGCCCGGGGCAGATCGCTCATCTCGTAGGCCACCGCGGCCAGGCCCTGCTCGTCCATCTCCCGGGCCATCTCCACCTGATGATCGTTGGTATGCTCTCCGTATCTCTTCTGGCGGGGGACGACCACCAGCGGTTTCCCTTCCCGGCGGCAGAGAATGACGATTCCCGCCCCAGCGTGGGCGATCACCAGGCTCGCCGCGGCAATCCGGCGGGCGAAATCGTCATACGGCCACGACCGGGACCAGGAAAGATGGCGCGGGACATAATCCGTGCATCCGATCTGCGCTTCCACCTCTTCCCGGATGATCCCCCGGCCGACCAGCTCGTCCACCGCCTCCACCAGGCGTCGGAAAGACCGCGTGTGCGTGCCCACCGTGAGCAGGATCACAGGAACGCGCCTCCGTAAACCGCCCGGCGATAACGGCCGGCCAAGGACTTCCATTGGACGATAAAAAGATCGGCGACAGGATACATTATTTTCCCGGTCAAGGAAAGGTCTTTCACCGCCGCCGCCGTCTCGACGAAGATCACCTTGCATCCGAACATCTTGGCCCAGAGACAGAAAGGAACGGCGATGCCCGAGCCCGTGGTGACCACCGCATCCGGACGCTCGGCCAGGTATATCTTCAGGGATTGAACCAGATTGACGAGGAACTTGAAGGCATTGCGCTGGGGATCGATGATCAGGCGCCGCCGGGGCGCGGATCCGCTGGCGGCGGGGAGGGCGGCGAAGGAGCTGGTGATCCAGACGCACGGATGCCTTCGCCAGAGCTCGTTGAGACAGAGCAACTCGGCAAAATGGCCCCCGGCGGAGGCGATCAGACAGAGACGGGGTTTGATACTCTGGTCCATGGGAATTGGGTCAGGAGATTGGTCTGGTCTAGGGGTCAGGTTGATGGTGCCGGCCGACCTTTGACCTTGCCCATCGACCAAACCACTATCCTTACCCTAACCCATCAACCAGATCCACATTGTATATAGCACACTGCGACGCTCTGCTACGAGTGTCGGATTTGATCCTCGACCTCCCGCACGAACCTCCCCGCCACCTCCGGCCAGGTGAGCGTCTCCTGGCGGGCGAGGGCGGCGGAGAGGGAGGCGCGCAGGGCGGGATCGGCGATCAGGCGGACGATCCCCGACCGCAGGTCGTCGGTGATCAGCGCCTCCTCCCCGTCTTTCAGGGTGCCGGAGACGCGACCGGCGAGAGCGACGATCGGCCGCCGGGCGCGGATGTATTCGACCATCTTGACACAGCTGTCGTTGTCCATGGTCAAGACGGCGATGTCGAAAGCCTTGATATAGGCGGCGACCTCCCGGGGAGGGACCTCGCCCAGGAAATGCGCGTTGCGGGGAGCGTTCCGGACGAGTTCATCCTCCGCCGGTCCGATCAGATAGAGTTCGCAGGGAAGCCCCCGCACCGCCTCGATCAGGCGGTCGACCCTTTTCGCCCGGTTGACGATCCCGACATAGCCGACGCGCGACGTCCCCGGAAGGTTTTTCGGCACAGCGGCGTCGAAATCCTCTTCCACGCCATGGGGGATGAAGACGGCCTTCCTGGACCAGCTTCGGGCTCTTTGAATCCGGGACACGCTGGGTGACGAGACCAGGTCCGCCCCTCCCACAGCGATCCTCTCCAACCCCGAGACCAGGCGGCGGCCGTAAAGGCGACCCATGTTTTCGGCGTAATCGTCGATCCAGTCATGGACCAGATACGACCGGAGAAGGGACCAACGCCGCAAGAGGGCGGGGAGAAATCCGATCGCGCCGGCGGCCACCACCACCCGCGGGCGGAAACGGACGAGCGCGGGAATAAAATCCCTCCAGCGCTCGCGGGAGAGGTGGATAACCTCCCAGCCCCGGCCGGCGAGGAGGGGCGGCAGGCGGTGCCAGCGGCGGGGAGTGGCGCCGGGGCGCATGTGGGTGAGGATCAGGACTCTGAAAGGTTCAAGGTTCATGGTTCAACGGTTCAAAGGTTGGCTGAAAATGGGATTTGAGATTTGAGATTATAGATCTGAGATCCGAGATTTGAGATTAACAGATCTCGGCTGATTACCGATTACCGGACCAAGATTCCTGCAGAAGTTCCTCCGCCGCCTTCCGTACCCTCTCGACGGTGATCTCCTCCATGCAACGATAATCTTCGCAGGCATAGTTCTTCGCCCCCGGCGGGCCGATCCGGTAGCAGGGACGGGACGGACAGTCTCCGGCGATCACGATCGCCCGGTAATGGGCGGGGAGAGCGACCTTTTCCGAGGTGGGACCGAAAAGGGCGACCTGCGGGACCCGGTAAACTCCGGCCAGATGGAGGAGGAAGCTGTCGTTGGTGATGAAAACGCGGCAGCGACGGACGAGATCGGCGGTGTGGGCAAATCCGGTGCAGCCGACCAGGTCCAGCGCCTGGGGCGGGAAGGAAAGAGCGGCGATCTCCCGGCGGACGGCCGCCTCGTCCCCTCCCCCCAGGACGAGAAAGCGCAGGCCGGGATGATCGCGGAGCAGAGCCAGCATCAGTTCCCGCCAACGACCGACCGGCCAGCACTTGCCGTGAGAGACGGTATTGAGGCCGATGTGCGTCCCCACCAGGATGGTCCCCGGCCCGATCCCCCGGGCGCGCAGAAGATCGTCGTTCTTCCGCCGCACCTCCTCGGTGATCCGGAATTCGGGCGGGGGCCAGGGATCGGGGAGGGGAATCTTCAGCGCCCGCAGGATGTCGAGCTCGAGGTCCCAGCGGGATCGGGTCGGATCGAAAACCAGGGGATGGGTGAAGTAGGGACGGGGGGCGTAGCCGACCCGGACCGGGACGCGGCTGAGCCAGGAGAGAATCCGCGTCCACCACCCGACATTGCCGTAGGTGGCGATGAGCAGTCCGGGGCGGGAGCGGCGCAGATGACGCAGGAAAGCGATCCGCTCGGCCCAGGAGAGGAGGCGGGGATCGTAGATCACCGTCTCGTCGGAGACGGCGGCGGATTCGATGATCTCCTTCTGGGCGGCGTCCCGGGCGATGGCTATGATCCGGCGGCCGGCGTAACGGGAGCGGATGACGGAGAGGGCGGAGAGGAAGCGGACGGTGTCCCCCAGTCCGCCCCGCGCGATCAGGATAACCGATCCCTCGTTCATGAGATCAAGAGGCCGAGCTTTTTCAGATCCGCGATTCGCGATCGAAAATCGGAGATCCTCGGGACGGGTCGGGGGAGAGAATCCGCCAGCACCCTCCCCGACTCCTCTCCCTCCCCATCCATCGCCGGCAGACGGAAGAGAATCCCGGCGCAGAGCCAGAAGAGAAAGTTGATCGGGAACATCATCTCCCAGACATTGAGGGCGAAGGCGATGATGCCGTAGGCGGCCAGGATGGTGAACAAGGCCGAGGCCGTCTCCCGGATGCGGGGATCCCGGGCGGCTTTCATCACCCGCCAGGCCTGCCGGAAGATGGTCCCGAGAAGGCCGGCAAAGATACCGGTGCCGACCAGGCCGTACTGGATCAGGAGAAGAAAATAGCTGTTGTCCACAATATTTTCGATGATAAAGGCGGAATCCGGCTGAAGGATGCCGCCGAACTTCCCGTAGCCCACGCCGAAGAGAGGAGAGGGCCGGATTTCATTGGCGACTTCCCTCCAGTTCTTCGTCCTCCCCTCCCGCTGGGTGGGGTCGCTGAGCTTTTTCTGCAGCCAGGTGATGCGTCCGTAGTAGAGCGGGGTGACCGCCATGACGTTCAGGGCCACCACGCCGACGAAGACGATCAGGATGGTCTTGCGCATGGTCGCGGCCCGATTGAAGAGCAGGATCAGGGCCACGGCGGCGATCAGGGCCAAGAGGGCGCTGATGGAGTAAGCGAAGAGGAAGGGGAGAATGAGGAGGATCACGGGCAGGGCGGGGAAAGGCGGCGGACGGACGGAGAGACCGGAGAGGTAGCGGTTGAGCAGGATGATCATGGCGGAGAGGAGCACGTCGGCGAAGGTGTTCGGGTTCCCGTAGGTGGAGCTGATCCTCCGGAAGGACTCCTCCCCCAGGACCACGATCTTCTCGTCCACGTAACGCCCGGTCGCTTTCTGGACCAGACCCAGGACGGCGGTGACCAGGGCGATGGCCACAAGATTTTTCATAAAGGAGTACACGGTCTCCTTCTTCTCGAAGTAGGCCTGGGCCAGCCAGAAGACGGTGAAAAACTCCGCGGTCTTGCGGAAGCCGAGCAGACCCACGGAAAGGCCTCCGCCCCGGAAGATGGTGAAAAAAGTGTAGGCGAAGAAGGTGAGGGACAGGATATTGTGCGCGCCCCAGGTCCAGGCGCCGAAGATCCCCTTCCCCCTCCGGACCACCCCCCGGATGAAAACATACAGCCAGAGGAAGAGGAGAAGGATGTCCTTCAAGGAGTTCAGAGCTAAGATCTGCCGCCCCTCGGCGGCGAACTGATAGATGCTGACGGAGAAGGTGATCCACATGTAGGCGTTGATCAGGTTTTCCGATGAGTAGGCCATGACGACGAAAAATCCGCCGATCATGAGAACGGAGACGAACAAGACCACGTCCCCCCTCAGAATGGCGGAGGTGACCATGACCAGGATGACCAGCATCAGGAGGATGGAGGCGAGCGATCGGGTGGAGGAGGCTCTCGCGATGGTCTTCATCCGGCCAGAGCCTCCCGGTAGAGCGCGCTGAGGCGGCGGGCATACTCTTCCGGCCCGAATTTCCGGGCAAAGGAGGCGGAGGCTGTCTCCAGGGCGGCGCGGCGGGCGGAATCCCGGATGAGTCCATTCGCCCGGGCCGCGATCTCAGCCGGCCGGTCGGCGGCGACAAGCTCCATCCCGGCGCCGAGGCCGCTCAGTTCCCGGTGAGTCTCGGTATCCGAGGCGAGAACCGCCTTGCCCAGGCCGAGGCTCAAGGAAAGGGAGGCCGAACCCTGGACCTGGGGCGGGAAGGGAGCGAGAACGAGGTCGGCGGCGGCGATCATCAGGGCCAGGCGAGCGAAGGGAAGGAAGCCCGTGACCATGACCTTCCCCCGGCTACCCTCCCGACGGCATAACTCCGCCAGCTCCTCCCGATAGGGCGCTCCGATGCGGTCCATCTCGCCGCCCGCGATCACGTAGAGAGCGTCGCCGGGCAGATCGCCCAGAGCGGAGAGAACCGCCTCGTAGCCCTTGCGCCGGTTCAGAAAACCCGGCGTGAGGAGGACCCGCCGCCCTTCCCAGCCGAGAAGCCGCCGGGCCTCCTCCCGCCCGGGGAGAGAGGCGGGGAGCGGATGCGGGGGAGCGGGAAGAGGGAATACCTTGATCCGTCCCCCGTCGATGCCCATCCCGGCGAGGAGGCGGCGGTGGAGGGAGGTGTGGACATGGAGAACGGCGGCGCGGGCGGCGGCGGAACGATGATACCAGCCGAGCCACTCTTTCATCCCCAGAAGGGAGGAACGGTTGAGAACCGCGCGCTTCATCCGGGGGAGAAAATCGGCGAGGCCGGCGAGCGCGGGGAGGGGGGAAACGGGATAGCGGTCGCGGAATTCATGAAAGGTGATCACCAGGGGCACGGCGAGACGGCGGAGAAAGAAGTGAAAGCGCTCCCGCCAGGGGAAGAGGCCGTTGAAAAGCACATAGTTGTGCTGCATGTGGCAGAGATCGCAGCGGTTGGCTTGCTCCGCCGCCCGGCGATAGAAGTCTCGATCGGAGCGGTTCAGATCAAGCGGGACCACCTCGACATCGCAGGCGGAGCGGAGAAACGGGACGACGGCGGCCGAAAAGCCCGCGATGCCGTCCCGCTCCCGTTCCCAGGAGGTGCAGAAAGCCACTTTCACGATTGCGGATCGCGGATGGCGGATGGCGGATGGCGGAACTCCGCTCTCCGGGCTTTGAAGAAGAGTCCCGTCCCCGTGGCTCGGCGCTGGAAGACAAGATCGAGGTCGCAGATCAGGTTGAAAACCGGCAAAAACAGGAAGGAATAGATCCGGGTGAGAAGGTCGTGGCGGGGAGAGGAGGAGAGCGAGGAGAGGTAAGCGGTGAGATAGGGGTCGCCAGGAGAGGCGCTGAGCCCGAGGATCGAGCGGGCGGCGTCGAGGATCCGTCGGTTGAGCTTCTGGGAGAGGCGGTAGAAATACTTTCCGCGGGTGTAGTGGGCATTGAGGGGAAGGCCGGCTTCGGCCAGGCGGTCCCGCAACCCCTCGAAGGAGTAGCGCCGAAAATGGCCGTCCTGCATCCCGTCCCAGGACTCCCGGCCGACCATGCTGTCCACCGGGGTCTCCTCCATCGCCCGACCGGGCTGATGGCCGGGGACGGATCCGAGGAAGAGTCCGTTCGGCTTGAGCACGCGGCGGATCTCGCGCAACCCCCGGCGATCGTCCGGGACGTGTTCCAAAAGCTCCGTGCCCAGGGCGACATCGAAAACGGCGTCCCGGAAGCAGAGGAACTGGACATCGCAGACCAGGAGAAGGGGGCGGGGAGCGGAGCGCTCCCGGAAACGACGCCGGGCGAAGGAGACGATCTGGGGGGAAAAATCGAAACCGGCGAGAAGCGCCGGACGGCCGATCTCCCAGAGGGTGGCCAGGTTGTCGCCCCGTCCGCAGCCGGCGTCGAGGACGGCGCGGGCGGTCTCGCCCTTGAGGAAGGTCTTGAAAGCCTGGGCGATGTCGCGGGAGAGGAAGACCTTGACCCGGTGGGTCTCCTCCACCCGGCGGACGGAAAGGCCGTCGGTGTAGCCGTACAGGCGGTCGTAATAGTCGCGCAGTTCCTTCATAGAACGAGTATATGGTTATTGGGTTAGGAAGCCGATAACACATTCTATACGCGCGCGATTCAATCCTCCCAAACAATAATCTCCCGCTCCAACTCAATCCCGAACTTCTCCCTCACCCTCGCTCGGGCCAGATCGATCAGGCTCCGCACATCGCCGGATCGGGCTTGCCCCAGATTGACGATCCAGTTGGCGTGCTTCTCCGAGATACGGGCGGATCCCCGCCTCTCTCCCTTCAGACCGGCTGCCTCGACCAGGCGGCCGGCGGAGTCGCCCGGGGGGTTCTTGAAGATGGACCCGGCGGAGGGCCATTGCAGGGGGAACTTCCGTTTCCTCTCCTCTCCGATCTCCCGCAGGCGCTCCCGCACGGCCGCGGGATCGGCCGGCTCCAGGAGACAGGCGATTTCCAGCACCGCCTCCTCCCCTCTCCGGAAACGGGAGCCGCGATAGACGAAATCGCACCCGCTCGCGGGGAACTCCCTGATCCCCGCTCCGGGACGGTAGGCCCTGATCCAGCGCACGATCCCCGCCATGTCGCGGCCGAGCGACCCGGCATTGGTCGCCGCCGCGCCGCCCGCCGTCCCGGGGATGAAAGCGGCGAACTCCAGGCCGCTTAAACCCCGCTCCGCCGCCGAACGGGCCAGAAGCGGAAGAGGCGCGCCGGCGGAGGCGATCAGAGTATTCCCCTCGAATCGGAAGGAACCCATTTTCGATCCCATCCGCAGCACCGCCCCCGATACGCCCCGGTCGGCGACCAGCAGGTTCGATCCTCCGCCCAGAACGCGCCAGTCGATCCCCTCCCCCGCGAGGAGGTCGAGGGCCGCGCACAGCTCCTTTTCCGACCCCGGCTCGACCAGCAGCTCGGCCGCTCCGCCGATGGCGAAGGTGGTCAGGGGGGCGAGGGGAGCGGAGACAACCGGCGGACAGACCCCGCCCAGAAGGGCGATCGCCCGAGATAAATCCGGTTTGGGAGAGAGAGGCCTGGGACTCTTCACAATATAGGTCGATAGGTTAGGGAGAAGAAGCGGGTCTGGTCGATGGGTTAGGGTCAGGTGATGACTCGCCCAGCCGCACCATTAACCCGACCCATTTACTAGACCCACTTCTTAACCCAACTCCCCTTTACTGTCTTTCGACTTTCCCCCCCAGGGCGCGGATCTTCCCCGGCAAGTCCGCGTAGCCGCGCTCGATCTGATAGACGTTCAGAATCCGCGATTTTCCGGACGCCGCCAGGGCGGCGAGGAGCAGGGCGGCGCCGCCCCGGATATCGCCGGCGCGGACGGACGCCCCCCTGAGCTTCCTTTCCCCCGTTATCCGGGCGATCAGGCCGGGGCGCCCGTTGACACAGAGAAAACCGCCGTTGTCGACGCTCACCTCCGCCCCGAAACGGTTCAGCTCCGGAACATAGGCGAAACGGTTGTCGAGAATCGTCTCCCGGATCGAAGACTCGCCGCGGGCGCGCGCCATCAGGGCGCAGAAGGCGGGCTGGTTGTCGGTATGGAATCCGGGGTAGGCGGCGGTGACGACCGGCCGCCCCCGGAGAGGGCCGGGCGCGGATACGGAGACCCCGTCCCCTTCCCGCCTCAGAACGACGCCCGCCCCGGCGAGCGTCTCCGCCTCGGCGGCGATCAGGGAAAGTCCGCCGCCCCGGACGAAGACCTCCCCGCCGGTGATCGCCCCCGCGCAGATCAGCGTGAAGAGCTCGATCCGGTCGTCCATCACGCGGTGGCGCGCGCCGTGGAGTTTTTTCCTGCCTTCCACCGCGAGCGTCCGCGTCCCCTTTCCCGTCACCTTCGCCCCCATGGCGATGAGGCAGGAGACCGCGTCGTCGACCTCCGGGTTGACGGCGGCGTTCTTGAGGACGGTCCTTCCCCGGGCCAGCGAGGCAGCAAAGAGAAGGTTCAGTGTCCCCGAGAAACTGGGGTAGGGAAAATGAAATTCCGTCCCGGAGAGGCCGCCCGCCCGCGCGCGGATGCGGTTGGGGAGAAGCTCGATCGTCGCCCCCATCCGCTTCAAGCCTTCCAGATGGTAATCGAAACGGCGATCGCCGATCGGACAGCCGGCGGGAAAGGATATCTCCGCCTCTCCAAAGCGGGCGAGCAGGGGACCCAGGGCGAGGAGCGAGTGGCGGGTCCGGTTTTGAAAGGACCTCGGGATCACGGTCGTCTTCAAGGTTCCGGCGCGGACGGTCAACCGCGTCGACTCCCGCCGGATCGAGACGCCGAGAAGCTTCAGAAAAAGGCCCAGGTCGAGCGTGTCCTCGAGCCGCGGGACGTTCTCCAGGATCATCGCCTCGTCGGTCAGAAGCGACGCCGCGAGCAGGGGGAGGGCGGCGTTCTTCGCCCCCTGGAGGGAGACTTCGCCCCGCAGGGGGATTCCCCCCTCGACCAAATAGCATTTCTCAGGAACGTTCAATCCTCTGCTCCTCGATCGAGCGGATGAACTCTAGCATCCTCTCCGCCTGCTTCTCCCAGCTCTCCTCCTCGGCGATCGCGCGGCGCCGGAGCGCCCGGGAAGGGTCCCTTTCCCCGAGGGCCTCGGCGATCGCGGCGGAAAACTCCTCGTTCCCGGCAGCGAGACGGATCCAGGGCATAAGCCGCCGGAAATGCGGGAGGTCGACGGCGACCACCGGCTTTCCGGTCGCCAGGTACTCGTGCATTTTAAGCGTGGTCAGGTTCGCGGTGTAGTCGTTTTTCCGGTAAGGGATGGCGAGCACGGAGCAGTGCTTGAGATAGCGGGGGACTTCCTCCCGCGGCCGGACGCCCAGGTAATGGAGGTTGGGCAGGCGGGGCAGACGCCCGGCGGAGGTTCCGTCGGAAACCCCCGTCCCGCCGATCAGGACCCAGTGCCAGCCGGGTCGGGAAGCGGCCACCGCCCGGATCAGTTCGAAATCGACCTTGTAGGCGTCCAGCGCCCCCACGTAGCCGATCCGGGGAACGGGGATATCCCGCAGGCCATCCGGGATCGGGATATCGGAATCTATCACCCGGGCATAGAGGGCGGCGTCCACGCCGAGGCGGACGAGGCGGGTGTCGGGGTTGACCGCCGCCTTGCGTTCGGCGATCGAGGGAGAGGTGCAGAAGACGACGGAGGCGGCGCGCAGCAGCCTCTCCTCCTCCCGGACGAGGCGGGAGCGGCCCGCGCCGAGCCAGGGGAAGGTCGAGACCTCTCCATCGCATTTGTAGACGAGGATTTTCCTCCGCAGGCCCTCGGCCAGGCGAAAATGGCGGGGCGAGATGACCCAGGTCTGGTAATCGCCGAAGCCGAGGCGGGAGAGGGCGGCGCGGACCCGGGCCGCGAGAAAAGGCCGGGCGAGCCGGTCGGCCGCGCCAAAGCGGGAGCTGAAGGGGACGGGGCTCAGCGGCCGCAGGACGCTGAGCGTGTCGCTTTGCCGGTCCGTTTCTTCCCGGCGCCTTCTCCCGCGCCAGGCGCGGGGGCCGAGGGGCGGATCGACGACGAGAACGCGGGCGAGGCGGGAGAGGGCGAGCGCGATCTGCTGGGAGGAGGTCCAGACCGGGTCCTCCCAGGACCGGGTGGCGAAGTAGAGGATCTCGGCTCGCGGTGCGGGAGCGGTCATATCCATAGTATCGACCGCCGGACGGAGAGTGTCAACGATGGGGGATGGTCGGGCCAAAGGACGGAAGAGCTGGAGTACTGAAGTATCGGAGTAATGGAGTATTGGAGTAATGGAGTAGTGGGGAAAGCTCCGCCTGCGCAGCCCATTACTCCATCACTCCATTACTCCAACACCCCTCTGGTTCTCGACCGATCATCAGGGAAATTCGGCGCCGGTGAATCAGAAGAACCGGGCGGTCCAGCCGAGCCAGGGGGCGGCTTTTCTCATCAGCTCCCGGTCCCGATCGCCCAGGGGCTTGAGGAGAAAGGCCAGGGCGGCGACGGTCGCGAGGTAGACGACACCCTTGGCGATGAGCCCCGGCAGTCCCCGCAGGGGGATGATCAGGGAGAGAAAGGCGGCGGCGACCGTGGCGGCGACCACTTTTAGGGTGAAGAGCGCGGGGTAGCGGATGGTGATCCGCGAACCGATCAGGGTGATCTCCCAGACGGTCACCAGCACGCTGGTGATGCCGGTCGCGATCACCGCTCCCATCGCCCCGTAGCGGGGGATGAGCCAGAAGTAGTTCAGGCCCAGGTTCAGGATGCCCATGGAGAGGCGCAGGAGAAGGATCAGCCGCTCCTGGTTCAGAACGTAGAGGATCGATGTGTTGAGACCGCCCCCCATCAGGTAGATCACGCAGTAAAACGCGGAGTAAAAGAAGAGGAGGCGGCCGACCGGCCGGTAAGCGGAGGAATAGATGGCGTCCACGATCTCCTGGGAGTGGGCGGTCACGAAGACGACGCCGGTGAAACAGAGGATGAGGATGCCCTTGAACATCATCTGCCAGGTCTCCGCCATCTTCTCCTCCCCCTTCTGGGTCCGGACTTCGGAGAGGATGGGGACGCCGATTTCGCTGAATCCCGCTCCCAGGGCCAACCCCAGAGTGGTGAGCAGGCCAAAGGCGACGTTGTAATAACTGGTCTCCTCCAGACGGCCGGTGATCTTGGTGATCAGGAGAATGTCGGCGTGCTTGCCGAGAAAATAGTTCACGAAGAGGATGACCCAGGAGACGAAGGAAAAGCGCATGATCGGCCCGAACTCCGGCGCGGGGCCGACGGCGTTGAGGAGCGGCCAGCCCAGCCGCGTGTAGAGGAGGATGGTCAGGGCGAAGATGGCGATCGTGCACCAGTAGAGGGCGATCAGGGCCGTATGCAACTGCGCCAGGGTGGGCGGCGCACCGCTCCGCGATCGCACGGAAAAGACGATGACAGCGGCGGTGGCAAGATAAATGATTTTGCCCACGATCTCCACGGTGGCGCTGATGCGGTTCTTGATCTGGGCGTCGAAGATCTGCTTCCAGAGAACGGAGACATTGGCCAGCGCCACCGAGACGCCGCCCAGCCAGGTGAAGACGGCCTGATCTTCCGCCAAACCGAACCAATGGACCAGATGGGTCCGGAAGATGGTGAAGAAGGCGACGGCGGCGAAGGCGGCCAGGACGCGGAGCCCGAGGAGTGAACGGACCAGCGGACCGGCGCGGGAAGGGTCGCCCGCGTAGCGGGGGAGGTAGACGGAGATCGTCCGCTCCAGTCCCAGCGAGAGGAAAAGCATGGCCGTGGCGCCGAGCGAAAACGAGGCCGTCCACAGACCGTATATTTGGGGGCCGAAGCCGTTGGCGATCAGCACCGAGGTGAGGAGGGTGAAGGCCCAGATCCCGAGCTTCCCCGCATGCCCCCAGAGGAAGCCCCGGCTGAAGCGCGCGGAAAGGTTCTCGGAGACGCTCACGACCCGGCTACCTCGCGATAGATGGAGAGAAGACGGCGGGCCATCTCCTCCCAGGTGAAAGACGAGACGCTCTCCCGGGCGCGCCGGCCCAGCGTTTCCCGGACGGAGGGATCACGCAGGCGCCGGAGAGCGGAACGGACAGACACGGCATCCCGCTTGGGGACGATGAAACCGTTGGCTCCGTCCTCCAGAACGTCGCGGGCGCCGTTGCAGTCGGCGACCACCGCGGGCAGCCCCGAGGCCAGCGCTTCCAGGAGAACCATGGGGAGTCCCTCGTAGAGGGAGGGGAGGACGAAGAGGTCGGATCCGCAATAGATCTCGGCGAGCGCCTCCAGGTCGCGCACCCGGCCGCAATCGATCAGGGGGATGGCGCCGGCGCGCTCATGGGCCCAGAGTCTCTCGGCCTCGGAAAGACCGGCGAGGCAGAGCGTCCAATCGCCCGGTTCGGCGGCCAGCGCCTCGAGAAGATAGGCCAACCCTTTCCGCCAAACCGGCGTCCCGGAGAAGAGGATGACGGGACGATCCGGCGATAGCTGATAACGGGAGCGGAAGCGAGCCCGACGGGCGGCGTCGGGGCGAAAATGTCCGCTGTCCACGCCGTAGGGCACCACCCGCGGAACGATCCCCAGATGGGCCCGGACGTCCTCGCCCGCGCCCCGGGAGGGGACGATCACCGCTTCCGCCCGTCTCTGGTAATAGGCTTCCTTGGCGAGGATCGCCGCCGCCTTGACCTTCTGCAGGAAGGAGAAGACCGCCTTCCCCTCCCGCGCCTCCTCTCTCCACTCCCGGTAAAGGGCGTGGGGAAGACCGTGGACGAAGGTGAGAAGCTTGTAGCGACCGCCGAAGACCGCCCGGGCCAGCGCCGGGTGGTAGGCCCAGCGGGCGTGCGAATGGACGATGTCGTAATCCCGGGTGGAGACGAAGCGCTGGAAGCGCCGGACGCCGAACCAGGGATCGGCCACCTCCGGAACGGAAAACTGGCGGGGATAGCCCTCGAGGTATGTGAAGTGGCCCTCCCCTCCCCCCCGGCCGTAGAGGAAATCGACCTCGGCGCCGAGCTTCCTCAGGGCAGAGCCCAGCGATTCGGTGATCCGCCCGATCCCGGTGAAAAGATCGAAGTCAAAACCGGAGTGCATCAATATCTTCACGGCAACTATCCTCGGCGAAGCGATTCGGCGAGCAAGGCTCCTTCAGCTTCGCTTATATTCTAAATCCGAAATACGAATATCGAAATCCGAAACAAACCGAAAAATTCGAAATTCCGAAACAATGGACAAAAAGATGTCTTCCTCTCTTACGCTGGTTTTGGTCCTGTCACTGGCGGTTTCGAATTTCGGTCATTCGGATTTGTTTCGGATTTCGATATTCGAGTTTCGAATTTGCCCCGTTGTTACGGATTTCGTTTCCCGATATTCGGATTTTTTCAGCACATAGTAGGAGTTCATTCCCCGCAGCCGGGGGAAGCGGTCGCCCAGCGGCTCCCAGAGGACCTCCAGGCGGTGCTTCAACCACCAGCAGAAGCGGGGGCGGAGAAGAAAGCCCAGGTGGAGCCGCCGCAGCCAGAGACGCCAGCGGAGGAAGAGCGGGGCATTGACCCGATGGGAGGAAACGATGGCGAGGCCGACCGCCGGCGCGGCCTGCGCCAGGGCCTGCGGGGAGACGCTCCTCTCCCGGGGGCTGGTGCCGTCCCAGAAGTTGAAGGCGTGGGGATTCGGCTCGTGGAGGAGGGCCTCGCCGCCGGGCTGGAGCAGGGCGGAGATCGCCTGGAGAGAGGCCGCGAGATCCTCGAGATGGTGGAGGACGCCGAGAGAGACGACGAAGTCGAAGACGCCTTCCCGCAGGGGAAGCGGGCGGGAGAGATCGCACTGAATGAAATGCCCCCCGGGGAAGGCTTTCGCCGCGTGGGAGAGCATGGCCGAGGAGATGTCGGCGCCGAGATAGAAGGGGGAGAGGCCGGCCGCCCGGAAATAGCGCCGCGGGGAGACAGCCGGTCCGCAGCCGATTTCCAGGATGCGCAAGCGCGGGCCGCCGGCGACGCGGGCCTCGAAGCGGCGGAAGAGGAAGGAGACGTTGGGATAGTGCCAGATGTATTCCCTCTCCATCTCCCGCAGGCGGGCGGGGGTGGTCTCCTCGAAGTAGGCCTTTTCACTTCTCGTCCAGTTGTCCATAATAACGAAAACCGATCGGGTTCAGCGGTTCACGGTTCAGGGGTTCACGGTTATTTATGATTTTTCCCAACCGCTGAACCCTTGAACCGTGGAACCTTTTAACCTAATCCAAGTATATCAGCAGCCAGAAGAACGTGGCATAAGGATAGGGCGGATGAGCCTGCGGAAACGAGCATCCAGTGTGCTGAAAAATCCCCGGTCTCTCCTCTCGACCCTCCGCGCCCGCCTCGATCCCTTGCGCTACTGGGGGCCGCAGGGCTACCGCGCCGGACGCTACTGGTCGGATCGCCTCGCCCGCTTCCGTTCCGACCTCCGGGGAGTGGGAAACGCCTCGCTCACCTCCGCCGAGAACGAAAAGCTCCACCGGGAGGGGGCGCAGGTCTTCCTCTCCCTCTGCCGGGGAGAGGGGATCGACTTCCCCCGGGCCCGCCTCCTCGACATCGGCTGCGGGACCGGCTACTACGCCTCCCTCTTTCGGGAGGGCGGTGGGAAAAGTTATCTCGGCGCCGACATCACCTCTGTCCTCTTCCCCGATCTCCGGAGCCGCTTCCCCGGTTTTTCCTTCCGCCGGATCGATGTCTCCCGGGAGCGCCTGGAGGGCGCTTTCGATCTCGTCATCATGATCGACGTCGCACAGCACATCACCTCTCCCGAGGGGTTCGCCTTCGCGATGAAAAACGTCCGGGAAAGCCTGGCGCCGGGCGGGCGCTTCATCGTCACCTCCTGGCTCGATCGCAACGCCCGCAGGTCCTTCTACGAGATCGCGCGGGGAGAAGAGGATTACCGGGCGGCCTTCCCCGGCTGGCGGATGAGCGCACCCCTCCCCTTCCGCGACAAGAAGATATTCTCCCTCAGGCCCCCTAACCAAGGGTCGATGGGTAAGGGTAAGGAAGACGATTCGAAATGATGAGCTCGCCAAGGAAATGGCTGATCCTCTTCCTCGTCGCGGCGGTACTCATTGCGGCGATCCTGTATGTTTTCGATCTCGCCTTCAGCCCCTACCGGAGGCTCCCCCCCAACGGCACTGTCGACGGAGTCTTCCGCACCTGGGGCTATCCGGTCGAAACAAACCGCTTCGGCTTCCGGGAGAGGGACTTCGCCGCGCCCAAACCCTCCGGTGTTTTCCGTGTCATGGTTCTGGGCGACTCTCTCACCTGGGGCGGCGGGCTGCGAGCGGATCAGCGATACACCGCTGTCTGCGAAGAATGGTGGCAAATGTATCAATCCGGGAGAAAGGCCGAAATCCTGAACTTCGGCATCATCGGGAGCCCCACCACGGTCCAGAGGGACACGTTGAAACGCTACGGGCCGATCGTCCAGCCCGATCTCGTCGTCGTCGGCTTCTGTTTCAACGACACGCAGACGAAGAGCCAGTACCACAGCGCGGAGAGGGAACGGGTCGACCGGAGCCTTCCCGGGCGAGCGGTCGCCTATCTCTCCAGCGGCCTGCGCCAAACAGGTCTCATCTACACATCGAAGCTCATCTACGACGGATTCTACCGCCTGATGGAAATGGTCGGGCGCGTCCCGGTCTGGCCGGACGCCCTGGACCGGACCTATGACAAGACGTCGCCGGAATGGAAAAACTTCTGCGCGGCCCTGCGGGAGATCAAGGACGAGGCGGAACGGCTGACCGGCCGCCCTCCCCTCTTCGCCGTCCTCAACCAGGGTTTCTGGCGCGACCGACCCACCGACTACGGCCATCCCGACGCCAACCTTGAGCGCTACCTCCGCTGGTATCATCGGGCGGAGGCGGCGGCGCGGGAGATCGGCTTTTTTACCTACAACCACGAAGAGGAGATCGCCAGAGAACTCAAGGACCGGCCGCTCTCGGTCAACGCCGTGGACGGCCATCCCTCGGCCGAGCTGAACCGCGTCTACGGGGAGAAGCTCTACCGGGAGCTGGAGACGGCTCTCCTCGCCGATCCTTAGCCGCCTTCTCCGCCAGAATCACCACGCCCGGCGCCAGGAACTCGACCGCCGGGCGCAATGCCAAGAGAGCCGGGAAGCGGCGGATGAGAGCCGCCCGACCGCGGCGGGAGAAGATGCCCTCGATGCGCAGGGGCGTGAAGCCGTTCTCCCTGAGCAGAGCGACCAGATCGCGGACGCCGAAGTAGTGGATGTGCCCCCCGTCGTAGTCGGAACCGGGTCGCGACGAGGTGAGGGGGAACGAACCTCCCAGGACCAGGCTCTTGAGTCTCCTCCAGTAGCGGATGTTGGGCGTGGAGAGGATAAGGAGCCCCCCCGGCCGGAGCGATCGTCCGATCCGGCCGATCAACGCGCCGGGATCGCGAACATGCTCGATCACGTCGAGACAGGCGGCGGCCGAGAGGTCCCGGCCGGGAAGCTCGCCCGCTTCGACATCCGCCTGCGCGACGAACACGCCCCTGTCCCGCGCGGCGCGCAGTCTCTCCCAATCGGCGTCAATCCCCACCCCCCTGCTGTACTTTTCCCGGCTTTCGATCAGAAAACGCCCCTCCCCGCAGCCGACGTCGAGAAGCGTCTCCACCGGGGGGAGGAGGCGGGCGGCGACCGCCTCGCGGCAGTGAGAAGGAAGCTGGGCGCGATCAATGGTATCCGGGGATTTCATTTGGATGCCGCGCGCGCCCGATAATAAGACCGTTTCTCTCGCACGGCGAAGCCGATCCGCCGGCGGGCACGGCGAGGCGGATTCATCAATCGGCGCAGAGCAGTGAAGACGACGCGGAACTGGGCGTCGTATTTTCTCTCCAGTTCGTCTAATTCCCTCGCCAGGCCGGAGTGGGTGGCCAGAATCTGCCGAAGCCGGATGAAGGCTCGCATGATGGCGATATTCACTTGAATGGCGCGTTGACTATTGAGGACGCTCGATAGCATCGCCACGCCCGGTTCGGTGAAAGCCATCGGCGGATAGCGTAGACCCAGGCGGTCGGATTTGGAGGTGCCAAATTGGCGCCTCCAATTTGTCAACTCTTGCTGATCCAACACAAACATGAAATCTACCGGGAAACGATCGATGTTCCGTCGAACCGCTCTTTTCAGGGATTTGGCGTCGATCCCGTATAACAAGGCCAAGTCACGATCCAGCATCACCTTCTTCCCGCGCAGGAGTAGTATTTTGCTCTCGATCCGTTCCGTCAGAATCATCTTATCGCTCATGGCACGCCTTCGCTCAACGGCTACCGCACCTGTTTGACGCGGTCGCTATCCCCGACAGTCTTGATCCGCCCAGCCGGGCAATTTGACAATTTGACACCGTCCCTCCTCCCCCAAGAATGTCGCTCCCACGAATCGACGAAGAGCGCGCGCCAGAGTCGACTGTGGGAGGGGCGTCTCGCCCCGATCCAAGTCGGCGAGGATCGCGACAGGAATGTCGCTCCCACAAACGGCGTGGCCGGATCAACAACGGGGTCAGTTTGATTTCATGCATCTGCTCACCCTCACCCTCTCCCCCTTCCGCACCGGCACGGGGGAATGGGGCCGTTCCCCCTCGCCCGCTTTCATCCCCAGATCGCGCGCCGTCCTTGAGGTCATCCCGACGACCAGCGCAAACAGGAAGGCATTGGCCGGGATATGAAAGTTGAAATCCATGAAGCTGTGGACGATGAGCGCGGTGGCGGAGGCGTATCCCCCGACGAGGAGGAAACGGCGGCTCAGGGGGCCGGGAAGAAGGGTCGGGGGGCGGCGGGACGACTTCCGCCCGGGCAGGAAGTCGGGATGGAGCGAGCGCAGCGGCAGGTAGAAGGAGAGCAGAGCGGCGAGGACGATAAGCAGGCCGATCATCCCCGTCTCCACGGCGAGCTGGAGATAGTCGTTCTCGGCGAAGGGGTAATCGTAGCGGGTGGAGAAGGACTTGTAGCGGCCGATCCCGTGCCCCTCCGGGTTGTAGACGAAAGCGAAGGTGTTGAGTCCCGTCCCGAGAAGGGGGTAGTCGCGGACGATCTCGATCGAATCGGACCAGACGCGCAGGCGGTGGGGGGGGGCCTTTCCGGTCGGGTGCAGGCGTTCGAGAAGCTGGTCCCAGCCGAAATAGGTGAAGGCGGTGAGGAAGAAAAGGAGGAGGACGAGGAGGGCCTGAACGATCGCCCGGGTGCGGGCGAGGCGCAACCGGCGGCAGAGTAAGGCGAAGAGGCCGAGGGAAAGGAGAAAAGAGAGGATCCCGCCCCGGGAGACGGTGAGAAAAAGGGCGAGGGCCATGATCAGAATCATGAAGACCATCAGCGCCTGGACCGGATCGAAGCCGGAGGGCGAGCGGCGGCGGGGCCCCTTGTGGAGACGGTCGGAGAGGAAGAGGGACAGGGAGAGGGGGATGACCATGGCGATGAAACCGGCAAAATGGTTGCGGTTGACGAAGGGGCCGAAGGGATGCGCCCGGGGGTCGCTCACCTTCCGGATCCAGTAGAGCTTCCCGGACCAGCTGAACTTCTGGATGATCCCGAAGAGGGAGAGGACGAAGCCGAAGGCGGTGAGGACGAGGATCATCCGGGTGAAAACGGAGAGAGATTCGGCGTCGTCCGCCTCCGCGACCGCGAGAAAGACGGCCAGGCAGGCGATGAGGCGCATGAGCTCGGCGAGCGTCGCGGCGGGGCGGGAGGAGAGAGGACGCCAGCTGCCGGCGCCCTCGTTCCCGCCGGCGGGGGCAGAGGCGGAATGGAAAAGATCGTTCAGAGCGGGAGGCAGAGGAAGAAGCTGAAACAAGACCAGAAGAAAAAAGAGGCCCAGGCAGACGCCCAGGGGGGAGGCGAGCGACGGAAAACGGAGAGACCCCGCCCGCGCCTTGGACCAGAGGAGAAGAGCGAAGAGAACGGCGGCGCCAAGGTTGAGGACCGCGGAAGACCAGCCTTCGACGCCCCCGAAAGCCAGGGCGCCGAAGGCGACCAGGAGGAGAGCGCCCCAGGAAATCAAGGAAGCGAGCGATGTCATCCGGTCCCCTCGCGCGGCTGCGAGACGATGGAGAGGAGAAGGAATATCAGAAGGGTCGCCATCAGATGAGGCGCATAGGACGGGCGGGACCGGGGAGCGAGAAAAGGACGGAGGATGTCGTCGGGACGGGCGGGGAGGCGCACAGGCGCCGGGGCTTTCGTAGGCGCCCAGAGGTCCTCCAGTCCCCGCGGATCGGAGCGAATCCGGTCCCATTGGCCGAGAAGCGAAGCGGCGGGGAAGATGCGGATGGCGGGGTCGAAGGAAACAGAAGACTCGCGCAGAAGCCCCCAGTAGTAAAACTCGTTCTCGAAGAGGGAGGGCAGATAGCTCAGATAGGAGGGCGTCCGGAAGAGATCGCCGGAGGAACGGCGGGCGACCTCGCTGATCTCGTAGTATTCCTTCCGGGTATAGAACCAGGATCCGTGGGCGAGCTCGATGTAGTCGGAATACATCATCGCTCCCGGGGGTTCCTGGGCGGCCGACGCCGACAGGTCGTCCCAGGAGGCAGCCGGGCGGAGATCGGGCCAGGGGGACAGATCCTGGCAGATCAGCGTCGCCACTCCGTGGGGGATGAAATGTATCCAGGCCCAGGCTTTGACCCGGTCCGGCGCCCAGCGGGCGAGGCGAAAGGTCTCGAGCCTCCCCCAGTGGCTGAGAAGCAGGATAAGCATCAGAGCGCCGATCGCCCAGCGAAAAGGACGCCAGCGGCGGACGAGATCGCGGGCGGCGGCGGCCATGATGACGACGAGCGGTATCCAGGCCGGGAAGTAATGGCGGATGACCTGCGCTGCCCCCGTATACGTGACGGCGACGGCGGCGCCGAAGAAGAGGGCGAGCAGAAATCCGAGGCCCTCCGGCAAGCGGCGGCGGCGGACGGCCCCAGCCGCCCAGATGAGGGACGAGATGGCCGCCGCGGTCGCCAGGGGTCCTTCGGAGACGAAAAGGTAGCGCCAGAAAAACCAAAAATCCACCGGCAGCGCCCGGGCGTGGAGGAGGTTGTCCCGGAAGGTGGCGGCGAGGATGCGGTGATAGGGGACATAGGAGCTTCCGACCGTGCGGGTGGAAAGGAAGCTCAAGACCTCCCAGCCGAGCCAGACCGCGGCCGCTCCGCCGAGCAGGGCGATTCCGCCGACAACAATTTCTCTCCGGCGCGGCCCCCGGAACAGCCTCAGGATGCGCCAGACGCCGTCCACGGCGAGCAGGCAGAAACCCGGCCAGAGGTCGGACGAGCTGAAGAAGAGGCTGGCCCCGACGAGAAGGCCGGCGGCGAGGAAACGCCGGGGGCGGCCGGAGGACCGGGCGGCAAGGTAGGCCCAGAGGGCGAGGGCGAACCAGAGCCCGCCCCCGGTGGCATGGATCCCCCAGGTGGAGTAGGTCACGGCCCAGGGGGAGATCGCCCAAAGAAAGGCGGCGACCAATCCTGCCGCGCGGCCGGCGGCCCGCCGTCCCAGGCCGTAGATCAGGAGGACCGTGATCAGCCCCTTGCAACAGGTCCAGAACTGGATCGTCCGGGCCGAGGACCCCAGCAGGTAGTCGAGGAGACAGCGCTCCAGGAGGAAGAACGGCTTGGCCATCGAGGTGACGGTCTTGTTCACGTCGAGCTGGGTGAGGTGGACGGCGAGGATGAAGGGAGAGGCGATCCCCCGGCCTTGGAAGAGCGGGAAGGTCCTACCCTTCTCCACATAGGTCCGGTATTCGGCGTCGTCGCCGCCCATCTGGGAGAAGCGTTTCAACCCGTGGAAACGGAAGACGGCGGCCACGGCCAGAACGAGAGCGAGAACGATGACCAACCGCGCGGCCTGGAGCCCCCGGACAAGTTCGGACGGCGCGGGCGCGGAGAGGAAGAGGACGAGGAGACCGAGGGCGAGAAGGGCCAAGAACGGCGGCCAAGCGCCCCGGAAGGGGAAGACCGCGAAACGGACGAAAGACCAGTAGATGTTCGTCCCCCGAGCCCCGTCTTCGTGGACCCATTTGACCGTGACCGCGTCGGCCGGACGGGGAGGATGGGCGCGAAAGGCGAGGACCGCCGCGACCGGGATGACCCGCAGGTCGGGGTCGAAAACCTCCTTCCTCTGGCGCACGAATCCCCAGTAGTAGTCCTCGTTCTCGTAAAGAAAGGAGGGGTCGGAGAGGTGGGTGCCGGCGCGGAAGGCCTCCCCCTCGATCGCCCGGCAGGACTGGGCGATCTGGAACATCTCGAGGGGATAATCCCAGATCCCCCGGGTGATGGCCAGGTAGTCGCCATAGACCAGGTAGAGCGGGCCTTGCGCCTTCTCCCTCTGGGCAAGCTCGGACCAGCTGTGGAATCGAGGAACCTCCGGCCAGAGAGCGGCGGGCTGATTGGCGGGGGCGAGGACGCGACCGGCGGGAGCGTTTTCACTCATCCAGGCGGCGAGGCGGAAAGCGCCCTGTCGGCTGTACCGGTAGACGAGAAGACTTTTCCCCGAGAAAAGGAGGGCGGCGAGGAGCAGGAGGGCAAGAATCGCCCCCCGGACGAAGCGGCGGGAACCGGAGAAAAGGACCCTCCCCTTGAGCCAGGAGGCGGCCAGCCCCCCGATCGGCGCCAGGGCGAGCGACCAGGCGAAGACATAGTGGCGGGCGCACTGGGTCGAACCCGACCAGGTGGCGGCGGAGATCGAAGCGAGGGAGGCGGCGAGGAGAGCAAGCAGGGGGAAACGATCGGAACGGTCCGTTCGGAACACCGCCCGGACGGTCCAGATCAGCGAGACAATCCAGAGAATGAGCTGGGGCCGGCCTTCGGTGGCGTGGATCAGACGAAGCCAGAAAAGATGATCGATCGGAAGCAGGCTGGCGTGAAAAGCGTTGTCCTCCGCGGTCTGGGCGAAGCCGGCCCAGAAGGGACGGTACGGAACCGCCAGGATCCGGGACTGGATGAGACCGAGCGCCTCCCAGAGAAGAGGGAGAAGGAGGAAACCGAAGAGGAGCGTGAGACAGCCGCGGAGCGCTTTCCGGCCGGGCGGGCGGGCGGCAGACCGCGCGTCCCCCTGGTAGCCGCAGGCTTGAGCCTGCGCTCCCTCCAGCCACCGGCGGATCGCGGCCAGGCCGAGAACGGCGACCGCCGGCCAGATCACGGTCGGATTGGCCAGAACCGCCGCCCCGAGGCAAATCCCGACCAGCAGGGGAATAAAGCGCAGAGCGACAAGACCACGGAAGGCGAGAAGGAGGAAGAGGAGGCTGTCCATGGTGGGTATGCCGTATGTGCTGTAGCGGGTGAGCCAGGGGGAGACGGCGGCGAGGGAGGCGGCGATCAGGCCGGCCGCCGATCCGAAGAGGCGGCGGCCGATGGAGAAGACGACCAGAACGACGGCAAGACCGGAGATCGCCAGCGACCACTGCTGGCGGTACAGGGTCAGACCGACCGCGCCTTCGATCGCCGAGAGCTTCAGCATATAGAGGGGCTTGGCCAGCGAGGTGAAGGCCATATCACGGTAGGAACGCCGGGCGAGGTCGTTGGCGACCATGAAGGGGGAGAAGGCCCTGAACGCGAATGAGGAAGAGGGATGGCTCAGGCGCCAGGAGGAGTAGCCGTCGCGGACGCTGTTGAGATAGGAGGCGTCGTCACCCGGCGTGGGGCCGTAGGTGGAGAGATCGAAGAGGCGGACCAGTCCCGCCAGGGCGAGGATCAGCAGGAGGATCGCGCCGACGCTGACAGCTGATTTTCTGGTCCTGGACGGAGAATTCATCGAGGGGAAAGCTCTGCCATCAACCTGCGTTCTCATAGAGAATAACCGATCGGGAGAGGAGAAAACAGGGGAAACCCCGCAAAATGAATGTCCTCCGGACATTCATCGCGGGGCAAGCAGGAGGCATATTGAAATGATGAAATATATATGCAATATTAAGCGAAAGAGCGGCTGACCGACACGGCGGCTTTTCCGCCCTTCCTATTACCCATGCACCACCGGTTTCGGACAGCTTGCGCCCTCCTCTTTCTTCTCGTCGTCTCCTGCCGGCCCTCTTCCCCGCCGCCGGAACGGCCCGACATCATACTGATCTCCATCGATACCCTCCGGGCCGACCGCCTCGGCGGCTACGGCTACCCCCGGCCCACCTCGCCCGCCATCGACGCCTTCTCCCGCGAGTGCGTCCTTTTCAAAAACGCTATCAGCCAGTCCCACTACACCGCTCCCGCCCACATGTCGATCTTCACTGCTCTCTCCCCCTTCGTCCACCGGATCGACAACATCGAGCCCCAGGGAGAGACCGTCTCCACGCTCTCTCCCGAGATCCCCAGCCTGGTCGAGGTCCTCGCCAGCCTCGGCTACGCCACGATCGGAATGCACGGGGGAGCCAACCTGGATCCGCAGTTCGGCTTCGGACGAGGATTCGATTCCTACACCGCCGACTTCTACGACTGGGAGAAAAAGCAAGGAGCCGATCCTCGCCATCTGGAAACCGTCCTGAACGCGCTCCGAAAACGGATCCGGGACAGCCGCCGGGAAGGGGGTCCCCTCTTCCTCTTCCTCCACCATTTCCTCTGCCACGACCCCTATCTGGAGGGGCCCGAGGATCTCCGCTACCGCTTCGTCGAGAGCGTCCCGGAAGGTCTTCCGGACCGAAGAGAGGATCCGGCCAGGGTGAGCGATCCCGGAGACGAAAAGAACTATTTCTGGAACCGGGTCAACCTCGCCGAGCCGGACGATCGGCGCTATGCCTCCGACCTGTATGACGGCGGCGTGCTCTACTCCGATTTCCTTCTCCGGGAATTTCTGGACTGCCTGAGAAAGGAGGGGGTCTACGACAACGCCGTCGTCATTCTCCTCTCCGACCACGGAGAGGAGTTTTACGAACACCAGGGGCATCTTCACGAAAACCTGTTCATCGAAAACCTCCACGTCCCCCTGATGATCAAATTCCCCCAGGGCCGCGGCCGGGGGCGGGTCGTCGAAACGCCGGTGCGGACCATCGACACGCTGCCTTCGGTCTTCGACTACCTCGGCCTCCCCATCGCCCACCGCGTCCAGGGTGTCTCCTTCATCCCTCTCCTCACCGGAAACGGGTCCTACCTCCCGCCCCTGGTCTCCTACGCTTTCGCCCGGCCGCCCCACCACCAGGACTCCGTCCGCATCCGGGACGGCGATGACGTCTACACCAACTTTCGCTGGCAGGGCATCCCCGACTGGCTCTTCGACGCCGGGAACGACCCCCGTGAGGAGGAAAACCTGGCCGGGGAAAGAATCGAGGCGGTGGAAAGACTGCGGGAGAAAACGCGGGAGATCGCAAATAGCGACGCCGCTTTCCGGCGTCTTTTCGTCGGCCGGGCCGCGGCGAAGAAGGCGCCCGGGGTGAAGACCCCCGCCGGAAGATCATCTTCTCCGAACACTCCGAAGATCGACCCGGAACTCTGGAATCAGATGAAGGCGCTGGGATACCTCAAATGAACGCAGGGAGCAGGGAGTGGGGAGTAGTGAGTAGTAAATTATTAAAATCCTTCCCCCCCGGGGAGCGGATTGATGAAAACGGCGTCTATCGATCCCTTCCCTTTCACCCCAGCATTTCCAGCTCGCCCAGGGAATAGAAATAGTGCGCGGAACCTTGATGACCGTCAGAGATGAGCAACTGGTAGTAACGGAAAGCCTGATCGTTGTCGAATGTCCAAGAATAGCTTTGGCCCTCGACGGGCGGATCGTCTTGGGCCACGGGCGCCAGCAGATTCCAGGTTTTCCCGTCCTGACTCGCCAGGAGCTGGGCCAGGCGGAAAAATTGCTCGGGGTGCCCGCGCCGCGGCCGGGCCGTCAGCGACCGGATCACCCGGGCCCGACCGGCGCCGAAATCGACCGTCACCCAGGCGGTTTGCCCGATTTTATCCATCGCCACGTGCCAGAAGGTATCCGGGTCCTCATCCCGCAGGTTCTCGACCTCTCCCCCCCCGGAGCTTTCGGACGAGGCCTCCAGCGATACCCCGGGGACGAGAAGCCGGTTCCTTGCCTCCGGGGGACGGAGTTCCAGTTCCTTGAAGAGCCAGAGCGCGCGGACGGGGAAGCGCGGACGCAGCGCCTCGAGCAACGTAGTCTCCCACCGCCGATGCCACGCTTCGGCGACGAGGGCTCGGGAGACCGTTTCCCCGGTCATCTCTTTCGCCTCATTCGGGAAGTAATGTGGGTAGCCGTAGACATCCGATCTCCCATGATTCGCCAGCGCCGCTTGGTTGATGAAGCGGAAGTTCGGAATCGAGATGATGAGCAAACCGACGAGGAGGCACCGGTTCAGGGTCGCGAAAGGCTCTTCCCGGATAGAAAACAACAGCGCGAACGGCAAGGTAACGAACAGGGAAAACAAGGCCCCGTAATAATAGGGTGTTTCGATCAGGCGCAGGTGTTTGGCCAGAATCGCCGTTTGGAAGATTATGAAAAGAAGCAGCACGGCGAGCGCGCGGAGAAATGCCTTTTTCGCCCAGGCGGGCAACTGAAAAAAAGCCGTCACGACATACACGAAGAGAAAGATGGCCGCGCCGGTATAGACTTTCTGGACGTGCAGCGCCGCGCGGACAGGGGCCGGCATGATCAGGCTGCCCAGCAGATGGCGCCCGTTCGAGACGATGCTCCCGAACTTAAACTGCTGCCAGATATTGGAAGACTGGGCGTAGTGAGGCCTCCAGATGCACTGCCAGAACTGGAAATCGCCGAAACCGCATCCCTTGATCACCCGGGGAGCGATCCACGTCACGAAGCATAAAAAGAAAACGAAAACCAGCGCATACCCGCACAGCGCCGCGATCATATTCTTCCTGGCGCTAAAGATATTCGGATAAAGGATCGGGATGCAGAAAAAGATGAACCAGGCCGTTTCGTCTAGAAAAAACGCGATGAATATGGTGGCGACGAGCCCCGCATAGGCGAGCGCGAGGCGCCGAGCGATCCGATCCCCCTGTTTCGTGAAAGACCTGATCCTGGCGGCGAGGGCAAGGCCCGCGCGAAGGCACCCGCCGTCCGCCCCCGGCGGGGAGCCCCGAAGAATGGCCGGCGAGAGCAGCGTCCACTGCAGCGCCTTTTTCCCGAAATATTCTTTCCGCGCGAGCAGGCGGTCGATGCGGGAAGACAGATACAGGCTCAGAATCGCCGCAAAGAGGGTCAACGGCTTGCCGGGGTGAAACAGCAGGGTAATCCCGGACAAAAAGCCGACCGAGAGGATATAGAGCGAGATCCCCGACCAGGCCGAGAGATGGCTGCGCGCGAAATTGCGCAGGAACTTGAAGAGCAGGAGAGGCGAGAGAATGAGAGTGAATATCCAGGTCAGGGAAAGGCTGGGATGCGGGGGAAAATACTCCCAGAGCCAAACGCGGAATTTCACATTGATGATCAGCACGGCATAGGATAAAAACCGGGCGCGGGCGATGGCGTCAAAGCTCCAGCAGTCGAAACCTCGCAACAAATCTCCCGGGACGAGGCGAGACCCGTTTCTAAAGGCATTGGGAATGCAGCGAGAGACGATCTCCGGATGGGTCCAATTGGCATTGTAGTTAAAAATAACGCCGAGAACATAGGCCAGGGCGAAAACGAAGATCGCCCGATAAATAAAAGCATCTCCCGGCCACGCGGCGAAGGGGCGGGGCCGGCCCACGGTTGCCTGCCGGCTCATCGCGTCGCCTCGGGCTCTCGCCCCCGACGCAACTCTTTCCAGAACAGGCCCAGAAAAGCCGCGCCGGTCGGCAGCGAGCTGGATTTGCTCTTCCCGCCGATCCGGTCCCCCTCGATGGTGGGGATTTCCCCGACCCTCAGGCCCAGCTTCATCGCCCGGATGGACAGCTGATACTCAATCAGGTAACCGTCCGCGTCCGGATGAAGGCGGGCAAAGGCCTCCTTGGTGATGGCCCGGTAGCCGTTGATGCTGTCGCTCAAACTTCCCTTCCAGGTTTTATTGGCCGCCCAGGTGAACGCCTGATTCGCCCACTTGCGCCAGGGCCAGGCCGCCTCATCTTCCTCATTGCGGGAACCGGGTAAAAAGCGCGAGGCGATCGCCATGTCCGCGCCGTTCTGGAGCACGGAGAGGAGCCGCGGGATGTCGGCGGGGTCTTCGTTGCCGTCCGGGCTGAAGAAGACGATATGCTCGCCCGCCGCGCGATCGACCGCGATCCGGAACGCCTCCCCCCTTCCCTTTTTCTCCTGGGAAAATACGGGCACTCCCCGGCTCCGGAGAAACTCCGCCGTGCCGTCGGTGGAGCCCCCGTCCACTGTGATAACCTCGCCGACCAGCGCTACGGGGATCCGGTCGAACAGGGCCCGCACCCCCGCGATCTCGTCGTAGGTGAGGAAAACGAGGGTGCTCCTGACGTTTGGTCTCTTTTCCATATCAAGGGCGGCTCAGCGACATCGGGATAAACGGTTCACGGTTCAACGGCTTACGGTGAGTTTGTCATTCCTCCAACCGTTAAACCTTTGAACCGGCTATTGGGAATTGCGGCGATACCACTCGATCGTCCGCTGGAGCCCCTCCCGCAGGGAAACCGCGGCTTCGTAGCCGAGGAGGCTTTCGGCCTTGGCCGTGCTCGCCTGGCGGCGCATCTGCCCGGAGGGTCGCCGGGGGTCAAAAACGATACGGGGACTCTCCCCCGCGAGCTCGGCGATAAGCGCGATCAGCTCTTTGATCGTGATCTCTTCCTCGGCGCCGATATTGACCGGGTCGGCCTCGGGATACTTCTCCACGGCCAACAGCAATCCCCGGGCAACATCGGTCACATACACGAACGCCCGGCTCTGCTCGCCGTCGCCCCAGACCGTCAGAGGATCCTGTTTCTCCACCACTTTGCGGATCAACGCCGGGATGACATGGGAGCTTTCCCATTGGAAATTATCCCGCGGTCCATAGGCATTGTACGGCCGGGCGATGGCAATCCGCATCGGGTATTGGAGGGCGTAACAGCGCCCCTGCGCTTCCGCCACCCGTTTCGCCCACCCGTAGCCCAGGTTGGTGGGTTCGGGGTCGGAAAGAAAACCCTCGTCCTCCGGCGTGGGGACGCTGGACTCCCGGGGATAGACGCAGGCCGAGCTCACGCAGAGATATCTCTCCACCCCACTGCGAACGGCGGCTTCCATCACGTTGGCGTTCATCACCACATTGGCGTAAAACAGCGCGCCCGGACGGGCGGCGTTGTAACCCACACCCCCGACGTGGGCGGCGAGGTGCAAGGCGCAGTCCATCCCGCGGCAAGCGCGCAGGCATACGTCGAGATCGGAGAGGTCTCCCGGGCTGAAATCCACCTCCGCGAAGGAGGAGCCCAGGTGGCGGCGCGATTTCTCCTCCGAACCGTCGGCCACCCGCACCCGGGCGCCTTCCTGAAGCAGCATCTCCGTCAGGTGAGAGCCGATAAAACCTCCCCCGCCCGTCACCAGGACTTTTTTATCCTTCCAGAACGACATCAGTCGGCGGCTCCCGGGCGGCGGAACACCCTCCCTTTCCAGAGTTCCTTGACGAGTATGCCCACCATGTGAAAAACGGACCACGCTATTTTGTAGCCAACGTCCTCGCGGGACTTGACCGATTCGCGGGTGGGGATTTCGATCACCTTCCACCCGGCTTCCATCGCCCGGATGGACATCTGGTAGTGGTAGCCCAGGCCGGAGGCATCAAGGCCGAGACGGGCCAGGCTCGCTTTTCTGACCGCGCGGAAGGTGTTCAGGGGGTCGGTGAGGTTGCCGTTAAAGAGGACATTGGCCAGCAGCGAGAAAAACCGGTTTCCCAGCCCCCGGAAGGGGATGGAGCGCCGATAGTCGCTTTTGTGCCCCCCGGGCATGAGCCGCGAGGCGATGACCAGGTCGTATCCCTGGTCCAGCAGAAGCCGCAAGCGGTGGATGTCTTCCGGATCCTTGGACCCGTCCAGCTCGAAAAAGACGATGCCCTCGCCCGCAGCCAGCGCGGCGCCGGCCGGGAATGGGTCGGGGGCGACGGACACCGGGACTTTCTTCTCCTCCCAGAACTCCGGCGTCCCGTCGGAAGATCCCCGGTCGACCACCACAAGCTGATTGAACATCTCTCGGGGGATGGAATCGAAGACTTGGCGAGACAGATCGAGCGAGTCGAAGGTGGCGATGACCAGGGTGAAGTTCCGGGCGGCCTTCTCCCGCGGCCGCCCGGAGAAGTAGCTGTGGAAACGCCCGATCAGGTAATCCAGGTCCACCGAAGACAGGTCCTGGTGGCAGCCGACGTAGAAACCGCCCCGGTTGATCCAGTCCGCCGCCGGGTAATCCTTCGGATCGAGTCGGAACAGACGGCGGTAGACCGGCTGGGTGATCAGGGGGAACATCTCCCGGGTTTCCACCCCGTGCTCTTCCAGATAATTGACCAGATTCTCCTTGCTCTCCTCCCTGAGTACGATCGGATACATCATGAAGGAATGCTCGCACTCCGGCCGGATCGCCGGAAGCTGAATCCGGTCTTCGAGATCGCGCAACCCCTCGGTCAGATAGCGGGCGTTCCGGCGGCGGCGGGCGATCATCTCCTCCCAGGTTTCGAGCTGGGCCAGCCCCAGCGCCCCCTCCATCTCGGTGACCCGGTAGCTGTGCCCCAGGCTGACGAAAGAGAAGCGGCGGGCGACGATCATCCTCATCTCTTCCCGGGTCTTGTTTTCGTCGTCGTCGATGCTGATGTAGATGGAATCCCGCCCGTGGTTCAGCAACGAGCGCAGGGCGACGGCGCACTCGGGATCGTTGGTGGTGCACAGCCCCCCGACCCCGGTGACGATCAGGTGGGCCACGTAGGTGGAGAAACAGCCGATATCTCCCAGGCCGCCCACCCATCGACCCCGGTAGCGGGCGAACATGGTTTCGCAGGAGTCCTCGATCACGCCGAGCCGGCGGGAGCGGGCGATCTCGAGGATGGGATCCATCGCGCAGGGGAGGCCGAAGAGATGGACGGGGAGGACGGCGCGCGTGCGGGGGGTGATCCGGGCTTCGATCCGGCTGGGGTCGATCCCGTAGTAGTCCTTCTCCACGTCCACGAAGACCGGTCGCAGATTGTTGTGGAGAACGCAGTTGGAGGTGGCGATGAAGGTGACCGCCGGGACGAGCACTTCGTCCCCGTCCCGCCAGCCGCGCTGCTCCTTGAGGGCGGCCAGCGCGATCGTGAGCGCGCTGGTCCCGCTGTTGGTCATCACCCCGAAACGGCAGCCGTGGAGGTGGGCGAATTTCTCCTCGAACCTCATGGTGAAGGGTCCGTAGGAGAGACGGTTGCTGCCCAGGACCTGGCGGACGTACTCCTTCGCCCGTTCGCTGACGGTGAGCGTGCCGACTTTTATGATCGGTGTTTCCATGCTAGAAAGCGATGCTCGGTAACAGTAAAGAGTCAGAAAAAGAAGTTATGTATGACCGAAATGATTTCGTTCCCGTTCACATCCGCGTTCACGGAGACGCGACGGGTACGTGAACGTGTACGAGAACGTGAACGTTTACGTGTGCGCAAACGCGTAACCGTGCGTAACCTCACGTATCCTCATGTAACCTCTTTTTTCCCCGCAGGCACACCAGCGTATAGGCGAAGAGCACCGCGGAGGCGATAATCCCCGGCATGAGATACGAGGGCCTCTCCAGGCGGTCCATGAAGGGGAGGATGATCCGGTCCTTCCAAGCGGGGATGACCACCGGAGGGGGGCGGGACAAGCGCTCCTGAAGACGCCCCAGGGCGCCATCGTCCGAGCTGAGCTCCTGGTTGACGCGGAGCACCTCCCGGGCCGGGATGACCCTGATCCGGGGGTCAAAATCGGACGCGGGGCGGCGGTAGAGACCCCAGTAGTAGAACTCGTTCTCGTAGAGCATCGGCCGGTAGGAGAGATAGGAGGGGCAGGCGAAAGCGGTCGCCCGGCAGAGGCGGAAGGTCTCGGCCATCCCCAGTTGCTCCTTGGTGTGGTAGAACCAGGCGCCGTGGGCGATCCCGATGTAGTCGGAATACATGATGTAGGGTCGGTGGTGGGAGTTGATATAGGCGTCGAGCTCCTTCCAATCGTGGAAGAAGGACATGGTCGGCCAGAGGTCCCACTGCTGCATGTTCATCGTCGCCACCTGGCCCCGGAGCTGGTTGCGCTCTTCCCACAGACCATAGCGGTAGGGCCCCTGGCGGCTCAAACGATAGTCCGACAGGCGAAAAAAGTTGAGCGCCGCCACGGCGACGGCCAGGGCGCAGAGAGGCCAGACCGCCCGGCGGAAACGGGAAAGAAGCGCGGAGACGCCGAGGCCCGTGATGACCGCGGCGAGAAGAAGGGCGGAGTAGTAGTGACGCGCCACCTGCGTCCCGCTGGTGTAGTTCATGATCACCGCCACTCCGATGAAGACCGCGGCCAGGCGAAGGCTCTCATCGTCCGCCGAATCTTTTCGGAGCAGGCGGACGAGAAGAAAGGCCAGCGCGGCGACGACCGCCACCAGGACCGGCCAGCCGTCGCTGTCCTTCAGGTGGCGGAAGAAGTAGAGGTGGTCGGCCGGAAGAGAGCCGGTGTGCGAGGCGTTGTCCTGGAAGGACTCCAGGAGGCGGCGGGGAAAAGGAACGTATCCGACCCGGGCAAAATCGATGGCGAAGGAGTCGGCGGAGGGGAATCGGCTGATCACCTCCCGGTTCTGGGCAAAAACTCGGAACGAGGCGTAGTTCACCCCTTCCCAGGCGGCCAGGGGCAGGATGAAACCGAGGCTGAAGACGGCGAGGAGGAGGATCTGGCGGAGGGGACGGAAACGGCGGGCGGCGGCGACGAGGCGCCGGAGGAGCTCGAAGAGGCAGACGAAGAGAGCCGGCCAGACCAGGGAAATCGAGTAATAGACGGAGACGCCGAGAAAAACGCCGAAGCAGAGCGCGCGCAGGACGCTGTCGCGGCGGGTGGCGCCGGGAGCGGCCAGGAGGGCGAGGCAAAACCAGAGGCCGCCGCCCGCCGTGTGCAGGACCCAGGTGGAGTAGCGGACCGCCCAGGGGGAGACCGCGAGCAACAAGGCGGCGGCGCAGCCGGCGGGGAAACCTCCCAGGCGACGGGCCAGGAAGAAGACGACGAGCACGGTCGCCGTTCCCAGGACGGCCATCCAGATGTGCAGCCGCCGGATGTTCTCGTAGGGGTCGTTCGTGCGCAGATTAAAAACGGCGCTGACCAGGCCGATCTCCAGGATGAAGAGCGGCTTGGCGAAGGAGGTCACCTTCTTGTTGACATCCCAGTGGGAGAGATAAGCCGCGGCCAGAAAGGGCGCCTGGAAGCGGGGGAAATAGTATTTCTCCGCCCGCAGGATCTTCTCAAAGTTGTAGACGTGATCGGGGATGTGAACGCGGAACTCGACGTCGTCGCCCCCAACCTGGGAGAAATGCTCGAGCCCCCAGAAACGGAAAAGAGCGGCGAGAGCCACGCTGGCCAGGGGGACCAGCCAGCGCCAGCGGCGACGCGGAGAGAGGACAGCGGGGGAAGCAGCGGGGGGTGAGGCTGTGGCGGCGACGATCATTGTCCCGAAATGATACCAGATGAAGAGGACGGACGTTGAATTTTAAGCTATTCGCCTCAAGGCGAATGACTTGAATTTTAGCGTCCGCCCCCCAGTCCGAACTCCCTGAGGCTCGCTTCGTTTCGCCGCCACTTCTCGCGGACCTTCACCCGCAGGTCGAGGAAGACCGGCCGGCCCAGGAACCGCTCGATCCGGCCGCGGGCGGCGGTCCCGATCTTCTTGATCATCTCTCCGCCCTTGCCCACTACGATTCCCTTCTGGGAGTCCCGCTCCACGTGGATGGTGGCGGCGATGAGAAGCTTGCGCCGGTCTTCGCCCTCCAAATATTCCTCGATCGTCACCGCGCTGGCGTAGGGAATCTCCTGGCGGGTCAGAAGATACATCTGCTCGCGGATGAACTCCCGAACCAGGTCGCGCTCCGGCTGGTCGGAGAGCTGGTCGGCCGGAAAGAGCGGCGGCCCTTCGGGAAGATGCGACCAGGTGGCCTGGAGCAGGCGGTCCACGTTGGTGCCGGTTTTCGCGGAGACGGGCACGACCTCGCGGAAGGGCGCCAGCTTCACGAAATACTCGATCAGGGGGAGCAGGGCGGGCTTCGCGATCAAGTCGACCTTGTTGAGGACGAGGAAGGAGGGCACGGAGGCGACGAGTCCCGCGTCGAACTGAGGCGGGGCGGCCGCTCCCCGACGGCAGTCCGCCAGCCAGTAGATGAGATCGGACTCGTGGAGCGCCCGTTTCGCGGAGGCCACCATGTGGGCGCCGCAGAGGTCCTGGGGCGCATGGAGACCCGGCGTGTCCACAAAGATGATCTGCCCCGCCTCCGCGGTGAGGATGCCGCGCACCGTGTTCCAGGTGGTCTGGGGCTTGGGAGAGACGATGGCGAGGGGCTCGCCGACCAGGCGGTTGAGGAGCGTGGACTTGCCCACATTGGGCTCACCCACCAAGCTGACGAATCCGCAGACGGGGTTCATCGGGAGGCGCTTTCCGCCGAAAATATTTTCATGATCCGAAGATGGTTTTTCAAAGCATTATTTTGGTCGATGGGTAAGGGAGAGGAAGTGGGTTTGGTCGACCAGGCCCACTTCCTAATTATTCTAGGTTTTACGGCGGGAGAGGAACTCGCCCAGGGCAGCCAGGATCTCGTCCACCAGGATATTGCCGAAGACCCGGGGATGGCGCCATTTCAGCTCTTCCTGGAGGAAAAGCTCCCCGACCGTGTCCACGCCTTTGCCGCCGATCGCCTTCCGGAGGGGCGCGCTCAGGGAGAGACGTTCGAGCGGGGTGGAGCGGACGCGCGCATGGGCAAGGATGTCGTCCACGCCCCGGTCGAGAAAGTTCAGGGCGAAGATATAGCGGAATTTGGATCCGACCCAGAACCGGGAGAGCTCCCGCTGGAGCTCCTTGCGAATCTGTTGGTCGAGGCACAGATGAGAGACCTGCTTGCGCACGCTGGCCTCCACCACCTCGCTCAGCGTCTTCAAGCGGTGGGCCTTGAGCCACTTTTTCGCCCGGGCGCTCACCGGGAGGACATCGGCCGACAGACGGCCCAAATCCTGCAGGCGGGGCGGATTGGCCAGGGAGTTGGGGGAGGTGAAAGCAAATTCCTTTTGTACGATCTTCCTGGCCATAACGAGAGGAGAGTGGGTGACGACGGGTTAAGTATATCCGGACGGGGAATCCGGCAACAATCTATTTCGCTTTCGAATCGGCCGCGGGAGCGCTGCTGGGGGTCGCTGTTTTCCCTGGTATTCGGCAGGCTGCTCTGGTATCTTGGCTGGCGCTCAGTGACCATGGGAGGCGAGCGTGAGCGCCGGTGACGGTTACTTCTACTGCTTCTCCTGCAAGAAATTCTTCCAGAGCCAGAACCCGGCTTGCCGGCGCTGCGGCAAAGGTTGCGCCCCCGCCCGCAGAGAGCTCCTCCGCTCCACCCCGCGCGTGGACATCTATCAGATCTTCGTGGGAAACTCCCTGGTGGGCAATCAGCGGGTGGAAAAACCCTCCGTTTAGCTCTCCGTCACCCTCACCGTTCCCCGCACCATCCGGCTTTTGCGCTTCATTATCCTGCGCATCTTCGCCCAGAAGGCCTTCTCCAGGTCGAAGTCCAGCGAGACCGCGTTCCCGATCAGAAGGATCAGGAGGTCGGCGTGCTCCTCGATCAGATCCCGGCGGGGACGGCCCTTGGTCAGGCACTGGCAGATCTCCCCCACCTCCTCCATGATCAGGTTCATGCGGTGGAGGATCTCCTCTCCGCCCCGCTCCTGCAGCCGGTGGTGGCGATGAAAACCCCGGACCGCCTCGATCATCTCTTTCATCACGAGCGGAAAACGTAATCGACGATGGGGTCGATGTGGCGGTAGTAGTCGGGGAGGTCGAAAAGCTCGTTCTCCCAGGCGGCATTCGCCTTCAAGCGGGCCTTGACCTCGGCGGCGTCATAGCCGAGATCGCGCAGCATCACCGCCCGGTCCTTGACCTCGTACATGTGCATCTTCTCAAACGCGTTCTGATACTGGTGCTTCTTCTCGGGATGCTTGGACACGGTCCGCCTCCTCTCTTCCGCCCGGATGGTGCGATGCCGGGACGGAAGAAGTCTATCCCGGGAGCCCCCCCGCGGCAAGCCTTTCCCGGCTTGGCTGCAATGAACTACGAATTACGCGAATTTCGCGAATTAAACTCGACTTATCTCTACGAGTCCTTGGGGTATATGTTGCCTGGTCCCGCCGGGCCGAATTCGCGTAATTCGCGAAATTCGTAGTTAAATTGCCAGGCCCGGCCCGGTTTGACAGGGGCCGGACCGTGGGTTATGATTTCACTATGGTCAAACCGGCCGTCAAATCGCTCCTGCTCGGCCTCGGCCTCGACTGCGCCGACGGGCACGTCCGCGTGACCAAAGGCCCCAACTTCCGCCTCTACGGAGGGGCGGAGGAGACCCACTCCCTGATGCAGGAGAAGGCCCTGAAGTTCAACGAGCACCTGAAGCGCCGCGGAAAATCACTCGACGACATCTCCCGCCAGGAGTTCAAGGAAATCGCCGAGAAGATCGGCATGAAGTCCCCTCCTCCGGGCTGAACCGACCTACCAATCAGCACCTGATTTCTCCGATAATCTTGCTCGGGTCTTTCCGTTTCAGAGAAATCAGAGTAATCGGGTGCTAGTTTTGCTTTTTTGCCGAGTCGGCGCACAACAGGAGGATCCCATCAGACTCCACCATCACACCTTTCTTTCCCTGGCCGGCTCCTCCCTCTTCTATCTTCTCACCCGGTCGCTCTCCGGAACACTCGCTTTCTTCCTCTCCGGGATCTTCATTGATCTCGATCACATCTTCGAATATGTCTACGCCTTCGGGGCGAGGTCATTCAGCGTGCGCCGGTTTTTCCGCGCCGCCCACGGCCATGAATACCGCCGCTATTTCCTCCTCGTCCACTCCTGGGAGATCGTCCTCGTCTTCTGGGCGGCGACGGCTTTTCTCTTGCCCTCTAACTGGGCAGTCGGCTTCTCCCTCGGATTCACGCTGCACATCCTGGCCGACCAGATCTACAACCCCTGCACGGCCCTGAC
This sequence comes from uncultured bacterium, assembly GCA_964551475.1. Taxonomy (GTDB): domain Bacteria; phylum Auribacterota; class Erginobacteria; order Erginobacterales; family CAZKCI01; genus CAZKCI01. Next base: position 47,981 of record CAZKCI010000023.1, read on the forward strand.
CTACTTCCTCTGGTTCCGGATCCGCCACCGCTTCGACGGAGACATCCTCTTCCCGCCGGAGAAACGCGCTCGGCGGAAGATTTCCACGAATTGACACGCCGGCGCGCCGTAGCGCTATAGCGCGCAGGCACGAATTTGCACGAAGGGGGCTTGACTCACAGTTAGCCCAGTTTCAATACGTGATAATTCGTGAAAATTCGTGGACAGTCCGGGTTAGCCGGGGCGGGAACGGCGGGCGGCGCGCAGGGACCAGACGGCCAGGGCGATCAGGGAGAGGAGGCTCAACGCACCGCCGATCCGGAACGAGAGCGGGCGGTAGGAGAAGACGACGCGGTGTTTCCCTCCCTCCAGGAAAACCGCCCGGAGAAGATAGTTGGCCCGATAAATCCGGCTTTCCTTCCCGTCCACTGAGGCCTTCCAGCCCGGGGCAAAAGCGTCGGCGAGGAGGAGCCAGCCGGAGGCGGAGAGCTCGGCCTCGACCGTCAACTCCCCCGTCCCGCTCGCGACGACGCGGGCCGAGCCTGTCCCTCCGGAGGCGGCGGCAGCGGGAGCATCTTCCAGAACAATGCATCGGCGGGGGTCGTAGCCGCGACGGGCCAGCTCCGAGAGGGCCGCCTCCCGCCCGCCGACGACCTTCTCGCCCCCCGAGATCAGCGCGCGCGGCCAGGCGCGAACGGACTCGCCGATCTCCCTCCCTCCGCTTTCATAAACCTTCCGGAAGCCCGACTCCTCCTGGATCGATCCCGCGGGACCGATCACGTATCTCCAATTGAGAAGGTCGAGCAGCGGAGACGACCTTTCAATCAGAGGCAACAGTTCTTCCGGCATCGCCCCGGTCCCCTGGCTCACCGAGACATATTCCAGGAAACGGAGACTCGCGTCCGCCTGGTAGCCGAGAAGGCAGGGATAGCCGGCGAGCATCCCCCGGTTGAAATCGCCGGGATCGAGGCTCGAGTAGCGGTAGGGTTCCGTCCGGGACCGGAAAAACTCGGCCTCACCGGAGGGCCAGGAGAGGGGCGCGGCGGCGAAACCGGATGAGAAACGCCGAGCCCAGGGGATGAGTTCCAGAAGGGTCAGGACCAGAAGAGCCAGGGGAATCAATCGGGCGCGGCGGATGTCGGCCGCCTCTGTGAGGCGGCGCAGATACGCCCGCTCACAGAGCGGGCCTACAACCGGCGGGACGGCGATGATGAAGATCGCAGCGAGAGCGAGGGAGACGATCCCCAAACGCAAAAATGCGGACCGGAAGATCCCCCATCCCGCGGAGGCGAAGGGGCTTTTCTCGACCAGTCGCCGGGTGAAGGCGGGGTAGTTCGTCTCCGGGGGCGTTTCCCGCATCAGATCCTTCCACCACTCCGGCTGTCCGGGGACGACGATATCGTAGTGCCGTCCCTCCGTGAGCGTCTCTCTCACCCAGTTCTTCCACCACTCAGGGGGATCGCGGGGGGCGGTTATCAGAAATAACGACGATGCCAGAAAAACCAGGGCGCAAACTCCGCCGATCGATCGGAGAACAACCTTCTTTCCGCGGTGGGAGCGGAGGCACTCCGCTCCCACCGCGGAAAGAACGGAGATAAAAAAGGCGGCGAAAAACAGGAGCTTGGCCGATCCCCGGAAGAGGCCGAAGCCCGGGAGGAATCGGTGGAGGAAGGGGAAGAGCGGCGTGGAGGCGCCGAGGGCGAGAAGAACGGCGAGAACCGCGAGGATGAAAAAACGCAGAATCATCCGATCGCGGCGGATGAATATTCCGGCCAGGGCGAGGAGGAGCGGCGCGATCCCCAGGTAGGCGCACATCTCCCAGAAGTAATACTGGCCCCAATATAAGCCGCGGACGGAGTCGCCGAGGGCGTCGGGGAGAAAGAAAGTGAGCAGGTTCAGGGGGGGAAGGGAGAAGTTGGCCGACCAGGCGATATCCGCCGACTTCCGGAACGATTCCCGCGAGACCTCGGCCGCCGGCAGGGACTGGACGGAGGAGAAACCCGCCGCGAAGATGAAAAAGACGGCCGCGCCGGCGAGCCAGCGCGGAACCTTCCCCCGCCAGGATGGGAATTCCAGCGCCAGGTCGCAAACGAGATAAAGGACCCCCAGGAGAAGCGTGTAATAGACATACTGGACATGGCCGGAGAGAAGCTGGAGGCCGCACAGCCCCCCGGCCAGAGCCGCGGAGAGAATCCGGCGCCGGCGGCGAAAGTCCTCCAGGCAGAGAAAGACCAGGGGAACCCAGGAGAGAGCGCAGACGTTGGAGAGGTGGCCGGCGTGGACGTGGAGGATGACCGGCGCGGAGAGGCTCAAGGACGAGGCGCCCAGAAGCGCGGGGAGAGCGCCCAAGCCCAGCTTTTTCAGGTACGCATACTGGAATAGCGCGAGCAGGAAGAGGTGGAGAAAAAAACTCAGATTGATCGCGGCGGCGACGGGGAGAAAAAGGAAGATGAGGTTCGGGGGATAGAAAAGCCCCGACTCGGGATAGGCGGCGAAGGGCGTTCCGCAGAGAACGAAAGGGTTCCAGAGGGGGAGGTTCCCCTTCGCCATCTCCCCGAAGCCGAAGGCGCGCCAGTAGTAATAGAGCGTGCCGACATCGCCCTCCGGGCGGGAGAGAACCCAGCCGGAGACGGGAGAAACGATCGCCTCGTGGAAGACCGCGGCCACGAGGACCAGGAGGAGGAGAAAGGGGATCAGGGAGGCGATGGAGGGAAGGCGTCGCATCGGCTGGCGGATCAGTCCGGGAAACCCGACAATGATTTTCCCCGCGACTGAATGAAGATTACGCTCCGCCGCCCGTAGGCGGTGCAGGGAGCAGGGGTGGGATGAAAGCTATCAGCTCGGGGATCCGTTCAGTGGCGACTTTCCACATGAGTTCGTGCTTGATCTCTCCATAATTGTGAGCAAGAACATTGCGCATCCCGACGATCCGCTTCCAGGGGATTTCGGGATGAGCATCGCAAAAATCCCGAGAAACCTTCCCCGCCGCTTCCCCAATGATCTCTTTGTGCCGTTCGACCGCTCCCCGGAGCATTCGATTGTCCAAATATTCCTTAACGGTTTTCCCCGAAATAAAACTGCGTACGGCTAAAGCCGCATCCAGCATATCCCACAAATTGGCGTAATCGTTTGAGTCAGGCCGCATAAATCACCTGCCGGTTTTCCAAAATCTCCTTTCTGCGAAAGGGATTCCGCAATCCGGATTTTTCCACCAGATCTACATCCCGTCCGAAAATCTCCCGAAGCTCTTCGATCATCTCCACCCATTCGAACAGGCTCCAGGGGGCATCCGCCGCCAAACTGATCATGACATCGACATCGCTGTCCGGTCGGAACTCGTCCCGCAATATCGAGCCGAAAAGGGACAACTCGACGATTTTCCATTTCCGGCAGAAATCGGCGATTTTGATCGTATCTATTTTGATTTTTGGATTCATATCAGAGTCGTTCGGTAAAACAACCGAACAACACCGTCACCTATCCCCACTCTCCCATTGTGGTAGAGGCCCGCCCCGCACTACGCGCTCAGGCGGGTAAACTTCCAGCCCCGAGAAACGCGCTTCCTGGTGAAAGCATACCACGCTATTTTTTCGCGGGATATCGATTTTTCGATGGGCGGATACGACCTCGCTTACTCGCCGAGCCGTCGCCATCCGCGATTATTCGCGCGTTATTCGCGGTTAATTTTTAGCCGGGCAGTCTCGGATCGCGGCGAGACAGATTCTTCTAGTCCATCGTGGGAGGGGCGTCTCGCCCCGATCCAGAGAGGCCGGCCCGGATCGCGGCAGGAATGCCGCTCCCACAGGTTCGGTGTCGCACCCAGAGGGCGTTCCCACAGTTATTGTTCGTGAAAATTCCCGCCTTCGCCCTCCCGGGCTACGGCGGGCAGGCGTGCGAATTCGTGGAAATCTTTCAGCGAGCCGCCGACTGCCCCGGTTCCAGAAAGCGAAGCCTCATGTTCGTGACCACCGGGTTCGCCTTCGGCGCGCCTTTGCCGACCCCGTAGAACATCCACTCGGGGAAGAGATCGTCCGGCCAGCGGGCGTTCTCGCGGTAAACCATCGTCTGCGATTTCTCCGGCCAGGTCATCCCCACGAAGATGCTTTTCTCCGCCGTTTCGAACTCCCAGGAGGACCAGTCTCCCGCCTTTTCCCCCTGGAAGACCGGCGAGGAGGCGAGCAGGCGGTCGGGCTTTCCGTCGTTGTCCGAGTCGGCGTAGACCGCCATGCTGAAGGCGCCTTCCGCTCCGGAGGCGGCGTGGGCGATCTCCAGAAGCATCCGATTCCCCTTCCGGCGCGCCGGGTTCACCTCCCAGAGAGCGAGGTGGTAATAGGAGGCGACGTGGGTCTTCTTGGTCAGATAATCGCCGCTCCTCACCGCCACCGGATAGGAAACGGAGGGGGGAGGATCGCGGCGGTGGTTGAGAAAGATCCGGTAGCGGCCGGTCTGCCGGCCGGACGCGGGGGAGAGGTCCGTTCCGAAGCTCTTCCCCCCCTCCGCATAGGAACTCGCGCCGGGGAGCACCGTCGCTTTCCGCCAGAGACGCCAGTCGTCCTCGACCAGATAGCGGTAGAGGGAGAGTTCGGAGGGAGACTGGGAGAAGGTGGGGATAAAGGCCGAGGCGGGACCGTCCGCGGACGGGTAATCGCCGTAGAGGTCGACCCAGGAGTCCCGGGAAGCCCCCAGCGGCTCCAGCTTCACATCGACCGTGATCTCCTTTTTGCCGACGAGAGTCGCGGGATCGAGCGGGACGGTGAACCACTGACCCACCTCGCTCAGGTGCCGCGCCTGCCCCCGGTGGTCCACCTGCTCCCTCAGGTAAATCGGGAAGGCCCTCCTCTGGGCAATGTAGGAATCGGAGTCGGCGGAGAGGCCCCGCTCGAAACGGCGAACGAGCTTTCCGTCCACCATGACCAGGAGGTCATAGTCCCGCCCGGGGCCGGAGACGAGGTCGAGCTTGAGTTCCGCCCCCTTCCAGGACAAAGCCTCCGCGGGAAGGGTGATGGTCTGGGTCGCCGTCTGTCCGGAGTGGAAGAGGCGCAGGGACCATTCCTGCCCGAAGGGATGGAGCGAGATCGCGCAGAGATACAGCGGGACGGAGACGAGCGCCGGGAGAAGAACGGCCGCCCACCTCCGTGAGCCCGTGAGCGCGGCGCGATAGGCGAGAAACATGATCGGGCCGGGAGAGAGCAGCCCAAGAACGACCAGGGCGACATGGAGGCGATAGGCCGCGCTAAATTCCAGATTTGGGGAAAAGGCGAGGAGGCGGGAGGGAAGCGAGAGACGGCTCAAGGCCAGCAGCAGCCCGGCCAGGATCAGGCAGAGCAGCAAAGGCAGACGCAAGGGCATCTCCTTCTTCCAGAGCTGGATGGATCCCCGCCCCAGGCGATAGACGACGTGGACCCCGGCCGCAATCATGAACGGGATGGCGGGGAGGGTATAGCGGGCTTCGGCGTCGGCGAGGAAGCAGAGCGCCCAGGTATAAAGGCAGGCGGCGAGAAATGGCCAGGCCGCCGGACCGAGGCCGAGCAGGGAAGCCAGCCCCCAGAAGCCCAGGAAGAGGACAGCGCGATTCAGGATGTCCATCCCTTCCGGGGAGAGAAGATAGCTCTGGAGGAAATCGTTGTAGGCCCTTTTCCAGAAGATCCCCGCCTTGCCGAGAATGACCGGGGCGACCGAACCGGGATCGGAGAGGATGAGTTCGGCGACGGTTTTAAGGTAGACGTCGTCCGCGGACAAACGCCCCCGCGCCTCCCGGCGGACGCGGGAGAAGACCTCCCCCCCCGGGTCGGAGTCGGTCTGGTAGCCCTGGTTGGGGGGATAGACTCCGCAATACATCGCCAGGCCGTTCTTCCAGGAGCCGCTGATCAGGCGCCGGTGGTGCTTGTCCACTTGAGGGGTGAAGGAAAGACGGGGGACGATGATCAGGGCGAAGCCGGCGAGAAAGGGGAGCGAGCGGAGGAACCATCGCTTCTTCTTCCCCACCTTGAGGCCGACCAGGACCAGGGGGAAGAAGACCAGGGAGGAGAACTGAAAGAAGGTCCGGGAGACGGTGAGAAAGGCGGTGGCCACGCCCGCGAAAAATATCGCCGCGAGCGACCCCCGCGCCAGGGAGAGGGTGAGAAGCCAGGAGACCAGCAGGAGCAGAAAAATCGCGACGGTTTCGGTGAGGAGCCTGCCTTCGGAGAGGATAAAGGGCGGATAGACCGCGGCGACGAGGAGGGCGGGGAGGGCGATCCTCTTGCCGAGGAGGCGGGCGGTCACGGCGAAGAGGAGCAGGAGAGAGAGCGTCCCCAGGACGGCCTGGGCGATCCGGGCGGCGGGGAAGTTCGATCCCCAGAAATAATAAACCACGCTCAGGAAGAGGGGATAGACCTCGCCCTTGTCCAGGGCCATCTCATAGCCCCGGAAGAAATGCCGTCGGAAAGCCTCGGGATCGGAGACCGACTTCCAGGCTTCGTAAAACTCCCGGGCCTGGAGGCTGTAGCCGGCGGCGTCCCAGACCACCGGAAGCTGGCGCTCGTGGATGAGAAAGTTGAGCCTGAGCAGAAAAGCCCCGGCCAGGAGCAGCAGCACGAGCAGCGCGGTGATGAGCTTTTCGCCGATCTTCACCGGTTGGTGGACCCCGTCTTGTAATCGAGATAGGAGATCATCTTTTCGTAGAAACGCTTCGGGTCGTTCCCGGCCAGGGCTTCCTCGGCGGCGAGGAGCCCCATCTCCATGCTGTCATGGATGTCGGTGTTGAGGAAAAGGCCCTGGCGGCCGGTGGCGAAGAGGTTGCGGATTTCGGAGAGGGGGGAGATCACCCTCTTCAGCCGCTCTTCGTAGGCGAGATCGTAGACCGGGTAGGCGTCTTTCACCCGGACAACCTGGTACTCGGAGATCGCCCGGCCCTTCAGCGCCGGGATCCGGACGGCGTCGGAACGGGCGATCCCGAAGATCCCCTCGTCGGTGGAGGACCAGCGGGCGTCCCCTTCGTCGGCGCAAAGCTCGAACGCGATCATCGTCCGGTCGGCCGGGACGGGAACGGCCAGCAGGTTCTTCGGCTCGCAGTAGCGGTTGCAGCGGAAGGAGGGATCGAGCAGGTAGACCCAGTGGGCGGTGGAAGTCTGAGCGACGGGCAGGATGGTGTTGCAGAGGATCAGCGCCCGGTAGCGCATCAGCTGTCCCTCCCGAAAGCATTCCTCCGGGAGCGAGGATTTAAAGACGGCGGTGAGGGCGTTCAGGGGGATGGTGGAGAGAAGGCCGGCGCAGGGGAGATCGAACTCCCGGCCTTCCCGGCGGATCCGGACGGAGACCACCCTTTCGCCTTCGACGCGGGCCGACACCGGTTCGCTCCGGAGCCAGACCTCTCCCCCCTCCTTCCGGAGAGCGGCGGCCATGTTCTCGAAGATGATCCCCATCCCTTCCTCCGGGTAGTAGAACTCCTTCCAATAGGTCGCCTGCTCCTGACCCCGGCCGCCCAGAAGCTTGATGATGACATCCTTGAGGTTGAGCTTGTTGAGCTTCTGGCTGGCCAGGCGGACCGAGAGGCGGGAGGCGGGGACGCCCCAGAGACGCTCGGTGTACTGGCCGAAGCAGAGGTGGTAGAGGGTCCGGCCGAAGCGGCGGATCCCCCAGGTGCGAAAAGAGTCGTCGGGGCGGGGGAAGATCCGGAACTGCAGCGTGGTGAAGAGAAAATCGAGAAGCATGCGGGCGGAAAAGAACGGGTTCAACCCCTGGATCAACTGCCAGAACTTGAGCGGGTAGTCGAAGAACTTTCCCCGGATCAGCATCCGGGTGTTGATGATCTTGGCCGGGAGCGGAGAGGGCGAGTAGGAGCGGAGGATCTCGTCGATCCGGTCGTGCTTGACGTGGTAGACGTGGGGGCCGTACTCGGCGATGAAGCCGTTCCAGCGGGGCGAAGCGGAGAGCCCCCCGACCACGGCCGCCTTCTCCACCACTACCGCCTTCTTCCCCGCCCGGAGGAGGGCGCGGGCGGCGGTGAGGCCGGCGGGACCGGCGCCGAGAATGATAAATGGCAAATCGCCGGTCATCTGCAGCCCCCGGTCTGACTATTGTGGGAGGGGCATTCTTGCCCCGATCCAGGCCGACCCGGATCGCGACAGGAATGTCGCTCCCACAGAAGGGCAAGACAAGACACGCGCCACGGCGTTTGGATCATCACCACGCCCCGATCCGGATCAGGAAAGCCCGCCAGGCGATGGAGGCGCCGGTGGTGACGATGGACTGGAACTCCTGGAACCCCGTCCCGTGGCCGGATTGGCCCCCCTGGCGGCTCAGATACTTCACCGGGATCTGGACTATGCGCAGACCCGCCCGGGCCGCGCGCATGACCACCTCCATCTCATAGACAAACCGGTTGTCCTGGAAGCGGATCTTCCAGATCGCCTCGCGCGTCCAGGCCTTCATCCCGGTGGTCACGTCGCTGATCCCGGTTCCCGCCATCCCGGAGATGAAGCGGTTCAGGATTTTGTTCCCCACGTCGCGGAAGAAGCTGAAGGTGTAGCCGGTCCGGTCGGCCCCCTTCAGGAAACGGGAGCCGACGACCAAGTCCGCCCTTCCTTCCCGCAGGGGGGCGAGCATCGCCGGGATGTCCTCGGGCGCGAACTGGAGATCGGCGTCGAACTGGATCTGGAGGGGATGGGAGGCGAGCGAGATCCCCACCTTGATCGCATGGCCCTTGCCGGAGTCGCCGTAGTTCTCCAGCACCCGCAGGCGCAGGCAGTCGTGGGTCCGGGCGAACTCGCGCGCGAGCGCCGCCGTCCGGTCGCGGCCGCCGTGGATGATCAGGACCTCCGCGCCGGGGACGACGGCGGAGAGCCTCTCGAGGCAGGAGACGATCGTCCCCTCCTCGTTGAAGGTGGAGATGATCACCGAGAGATCGTTCATGGCGGGACAGATGTGTTGGAGCGACACAGAAACGGAGTACTGGAGTACTGGAGTAATGGAGTGTTGAAAAGACTCCGGCTTCGCTTCCCATTACTCCAATGCTCCATCACTCCATTGTTTTGTTTCATTTCATCACTCCACCACTCCCTTACTCCTTTTGTTTTCTATCGGGGACCGGCAGTTTCTCCGGATCGTAGAAGACGATCTGCGACCCCTGCCGCTCGAAGCTGAAGTCCACCTCGAGGAGCGAGGAGAGGGCCCGGCGCACGCCCTCCTGGGCCGGGGGTTCGGCGTAGAGGAGAAGGAATCCGCCCCCGCCCGCCCCCAGAAGCTTGCCGCCCACCGCGCCGGCGCTCAGGGCCGCTCCATACATGGCGTCGATCGCGGGGCTGGTGACGCCGGTCCCCAGGGATTTCTTAATCTTCCAGGACTCGCCCAGCAGGCCGCCGAATTCCTTGAGTTTCTCCCTGCCTCCTCCGAGCAGGTCCCTCCCCTGCGCGGCCAGCGCCGACATCGTCTTCAGGTAAGCGGTGTTGTCCCCGATCGCCCGCACGTGGCGCTTCTGGATGTTGTCCGAGTAGCGCTGGATCCCGGTGTAGAAGAGGAGCAGGTTGTTTTCCAGTTCCCGGAGAGCTTCCGGAGAGCAGACCAGCGGCTCCACCCTCGCCTCGTCCCGGCCCTTGAACTCGATGTAGTTGAAGCCGCCGCAGGCGGCGGCGTACTGGTCCTGGAAGCCCACGCTCTCCTTGATCAACTCCCGCTCGATGGTCACCGCCTCGGCGGCGAGGCGCTGGGCGGAGACCCGGGTCGAGCGATAGGCGTAGAGGGCGTTGAGGAGGCCGACCACGAAGGAGGAGGATGTCCCCAACCCCGTCCGGGCGGGCAGATCGGAGAAGTAGTTGATCTCGACGTGGGAGGTGATCCCCATAAATTCGAGACAGGCCCGGACCGCCGGGTGCTCGATCTCGGAGACCTGGTGGAGAAGCTCGGTCTTGGAGTAGGAGACCTTGATCCGGTAGTCGAAGAAATCGCTCAGGTAGCTGACGGTGAGATAGCAGTATTTGTCCACCGTGGTGGAGAGGACCGCCCCCCCGTGGCGGGAGAAGTGCTCCGGGAAATCGGTTCCGCCGCCCAGGAAGCTGATCCGGACCGGTGTCTGAGAAATGATCATGAGATTGAAATTCAGCCAATTTCGAATGCGCGGAAGATCTGTAGGCCGGTTCTGTGAACCGGCGGCCAGGCCCCGTCGCGCCCGATCACAGATCGGGCCTACAGAAAGCTCGCCTCAGCAGGGCGCCCTCTGGCTTGGAGTGATAAATAGTTTTTGATTGTATCAATAGTTCTCGGGACTGCGCAATAGCCCACAAGCTTTTCGTTGTTGATCTCGTAGGCCTCCCGGGGAACGGAGGGGGAAGCGTAGCGTAGGGGCTTTTTCAGCATTTCCCGGATCTCCCGGATCGTCACCGTCCCCGTCCCGCAGAGGTTGACGGTCTCGCCCCAGATCCCTTTCCCGGCCAGTTCCAGAGCGGACTGGGCCGCAAAGTCGACCGGGAGATACTGATAGCGGGAATCCTCATGGACCCGCAGGGGGCGAGCGTTGATCAAGTCGAAAACCGGATTCTTCTTCAGGCCCGGTCCCAGCACGCCGCCCAGGCGCACGATCAGCCGGCGGGGAGCGTAGCGGCGGACCAGGAGTTCGCCCAGGTATTTGTGCAGGCCGTAGGGAGAGAGACGGTCGCCGTCGATCGGCGCCTCCTCGCGGTTGTTTTCCGGGTTTTCGTGGTCGGGATAGACGTCGATGGTGGAAACGTGGAGATATCCGCGGAAGCGGAAGTCGTGGAGCGCCTGGAGAACGGAGACGACGGAAAGCTCAAACTCCTCGAGCGGCTTCTCGGCGGCGAGATACTTCCTGGAGTTCCCGTCGGCGTTGACCAGCAGATCGCACTCCTTCCCCCGGAAAGAGGCGTAGTCGTCGAGATCGACGCATTCGGCCGCCAGGCCTTTTTTTTGCGCCGCCCGCAGGAAGGCCGAGCCGACGAAGCCCTTGCCGCCCAGAACGAAGATTTTCCTGAGATTATTCATTCGTAAGTTCAATCAGCAAACAACGATCAGTTACTGCTCACTGCTATTCCGTGGGAGCGACATTCTTGTCGCGATCCGGGCGAGTGGGGATCGCGGCAGGAATGCCGCTCCCACAGATGGCCTGGAGAGCGCGTTAGAATACTCCCGCAGCTATTCGCGAGAATTCGCGGTTAATTCTTGGGCCGGGCCGGATCGGGGCGAGACGCCCCTCCCACAAAAAGCTAAAGACGAACGGTCCCCTTATCGTAGTTGGCCGCGAACCAGCCGACGGTCTTCTGGAGGCCGTCCCGGAGAGAGGTGGGGCAATCGAGGCCGAGGGCTCTGAGCTTCTCGTTGGAGAAGATCTTGAAGAGCTTACCGTCCGGCTTCGCTGTGTTCCAGGCGATCCGCCCCGTATAGCCGGTGAGTTCCCGGGTCATCTCCGCCAGATCCCGGATGGAGGTGGATTGACCGGTGGAAAGGTTGATCGGCTCCGGCAAGTCGTAGTTTTCCAGGAAGTAGGGGAAGAGGGCGGCGACGTCGGCGGCGTAGACGAAGTCGCGGGTCGGTTTCCCGCTCCCCCACATCGTCACTTCCGGACTCCCCGCGCGCTTCGCTTCGAAAAACTTGCGGATGGTGGCGGGGATGACGTGAGCGTCGCGCAGGCTGAAGTTGTCGTATTCGCCGTAGACGTTCCCGGGGATCAAAACGACGGCGCGGAACCCGTATTGGCGGCGGTAGGCCTCCGACTGGATGATCGCCATCTTCTTCGCCGTCGAATAGGGGGCGCTTTCGAGAGTCGGGAGCCCTTCCCACATCTGGTTCTCGGAGATTGGCGAGGAAGCCGCGGCCGGATAGCTGCAACCGCCCATGACGTTGACGATCCTTTTCGCCCCCGCCTTCCAAGCCTCATGCAGGGTGAGCGTGATCATCATCAGGTTGCGGTAATAGAAGTCGGCCGGAAATTCCAGGTTCGCCCCGATCCCGCCGACATAGCCGGCCAGGGCCACCACCCAGTCGGGGCGGTGGTCCCGGAGCATCTGGCGCGCGGAGGCCTGATCGGTGAGGTCGTAGTCCTTCGCGGAGACGCCGATCACCGCCCCTTTCCCGTAGCGGGCAGAGAGGACCGGGACAACATGGCGGCCGAGAAAACCCGAGGCGCCGGTGACGAGGATCCGCGACGGTCGGTCGGGGGGGACGGACGTGGAACGGTCAGAGGTCATAGGGAAGAGCCACACTGGAGTAATGGAGTGTTGGAGTAAATGAGCACAGGAGTAATGGAGTGTTGGAGTAATGGAGTACTGGAAAACATGGCCTCGCGGCCCATTACTCCACTACTCCATTACTCCACATTGTTCCCTACTCCATTACTCCAATTCTGCATCACTCCGATTTTCATAGGTTATCGTGGATCGAGTGTTTGAGGAAGGTATAGGCCCGGATCAGCTCCGCGATCCCCCAGTCCAGGTCGTGGCGGGTCCGAAAGCCGGCCTTCTCGATCTTCTCGTTGGAGACGATGTAGTTCCTCTGGTCGGGGTCCTTGCCCACCTCGGAGGTGATGATCACGAGCCGGGGGAGATGGCGCTTGATCGTCTGGCAGAGCTCGAGCTTGGAGAGGTTGGCCGAGGAAAGGCCGACGTTGTAGACCTCGTCCTTCATCCGGGAGAAATTCTCCAGGCCGAAGGCGAAGGCGCGGGCGATGTCCCGGACATGGATATAGTTCCGCTTGAAGTGGGCCTCGAAGAGAACGATCACCCGATCGACGAAGGCCCGGTAGGTGAAGTCGTTGACCAGGAGGTCGATCCGCATCCGGGGGGAAACCCCGAAGGCGGTGGCCAGGCGGAAGGCGATGGCGTTGCCGCTCCCCATCAGCACCCTCTCCGCCTCCACCTTCTGGCGGCCGTAGGAGGAGATCGGGCGGAGCGGAGACTCTTCGGTGCAGAAGGCCCCGGCCTCGCCCACTCCGTAGCCGGAGTTGGTCACCGGGAAGAGGACGCGCTGGGCGCGGGAGCGCAGCCGGTCGATCAGCTTCACCCCCCCCACGTTGATCGACCGCGCCTCCTGGGGATGGCGGTCGCAGGCGGGGGCGCCGACCACGGCGGCGAGCGGGATGATCACGTCGGCTTCCTTGATGAGGGGCCGGACCACGGAGGGCTCCCGGACGTCTCCCCGGACGATGCGCAGCGTCTGGTGATGGCAGAGGTGCAGGAGGGAGGTCTGGCGGTAGCGGAAATCGTCGAGAACGGTGACCGAATATCCGTTGTCCAGAAAATGCCCGGCCATCACCGAACCGACGTATCCCGCCCCGCCGGTAATTAATATTTTGCATGATTTCATGGTTTTCTCCGCGCGGTAATGCAAACGGGCGAGCGAGTATATGGGTTAGGGTTATGAAGTGGGTTTGGCAGATGGGTCAGGTTAATGGTGTTGGCCTCGGCGAGCCGCACCATCAACTTCTCCCATGTACCAAACCAACTTCTTGACCCTTACCCATCGACCCAAACAGTGTTCCAGGGAAAGATAGCCGTTATCTCAGAATAGCGTTTGCTGTTTCCCCGACCAGATGGTCCCTGAGGATCTTCAGCCCTTCCGAGAGCTTCACCCGGGGAGCGAAGCCGTAGAGCTTCTTCATCGCCGTGGGGCGGGGACGGAAGGAGATGTATTCCGGCACCTTCCCCACGCAGCGGATCCGCGCCTTGACCCCGAACGTCCGCGCCGCCTCTTCCACCAGGGCGCGCAGCGTGTAGGGCCGGCCGACACAGAGATCCACGGTGATATACCTTCCCCGGGACGCGAGCATCATTTTCACCGCCTCCACCGTGTCGGAAACGAACATGGCGTCGATCAGGTTCTTCCCGTCGCCCCGGATGACGAACTCCCGCTCCTTCTCCAGGGCGAAGGTCCGGACCAGCTTGGTGTAGATCTTCCGGGGCGGCTCCTGCGGGCCGTAGGCGCCGAAGAAACGGACAATCACATAATCCCGAACCGATCCCTGTTTCTGGAAGAACTTGACGTAGCCTTCGGAGGCGAGCTTGGCGATGGCATAGGGGAGTCTCGGATCGAGACGGCTCGAGGGCGAGACCAGACCGGAGAGGCCGTCGTAGACCGCCCCCGAAGAGAAGTAGATCAGGCGGCCGATTCGAAAATGCGAGAGAAACCGGATCAGGGCCAAGGGCCCGTCGGACAGGTCCCTCCCCGGATTCTCGACCGAAAAGGCGGGATCCCCGTTCCCGGCGAGATAGACCGCGGCATCCGCCTTCCCGTCCCAGCGGCGGGCGAGTCGGGAGAGCGCCGCGCTGTCCTGGAGATCGCAGGACACGGCGTCCACGCCCGAAAGCCCCCGCTCCCGGACGAAAGCAGCCGCTGCCGGCGTCCGGTCGAGAGCCAGGACCTGGTGACGTTCCGCCAGAGAAAGCAGGAGGTTCTTGCCGATGAATCCCCCCGCGCCGGCGATAATGATCTTCATGGGAACAAACTCCAAAATACAAACCACAAATTCCAAACAAAATTCAAATCACAACTTACCATCACCGATGAGCCGGTTTGTTTGTGATTTGGCTTTGTAATTTGTTTGGAATTTGTTCTTTGTGGGTTGTTATTTATTCTTTCCAGTACTCTCGGTACCACGCAATCGTCTTTTCGAGCCCTTCCGAGAGAGGGACCCGCGGAACGAAGCCGAGGAGACGGCGGGCTTTCTCAATGGAGGGGATCCGGAGTTCCACGTCGGCGGCCAGGGCGTCCTTGAAAACCAATTTCGAGGAGGACCCCGAGATGCCGATGATCTTCTCGGCCAGGTCGCGGATGGTCACGGCGGCAGCATGGTTCCCGAGGTTGAAGACCTCGCCCACCGCCTTGGGTTTTTCCAGGCAGGCGAGCACGCCGCGGACGAAGTCGTCGATATAGCACCAGGCCCGGATCTGCGCCCCGTCTCCGTGGATAAAGAGGGGCTCGTTCTTGAGCGCCGCCAGCGTGAACTTCTGGATCGCCCCCTCCCCCACCTGGTAGGGGCCATAGATGTTGAAGGGGCGAACGGTGACCGCGGGCAGGCCGTACTCCTGGTGGTAGCAGTGGGTCATGTGCTCGGCGGCGAGCTTGGAGACGGCATAGACCCACCGCAGAACGCCTACCCGGCCGTGCGTGGTGGGGGCGGCCTCGTCCGCCTTGTAGACGAAAGAGCCGTAGACCTCGCTGGTGGAAAAGTCTACGAAGCGCTCGACCTTCTCCTTCACCGCCGCGACCAGGACGTTCTGGGTTCCGGTCATGTTCACGGCCATGGTCACGGTCGGGCGCTTGATCACGGTGTCGATCCCGGCGATGGCGGCGAGGTGGACGACCAGGTCGCACCCCTTGATCGCTTTCCTTACCCCTTGGGGGTCGAGGACGTCCCCCTTGATGAACTTGATGTGGGGATGACGGGGGAGATCGGTCAGGTGGATGGCGTCCCGGTGCTGGTTGTCGTAGACGACCAGACGGTTCAAATCCGCCAGCGCCCGGCAGAGGTGGGTCCCGATGAACCCCCCTCCCCCGGTGAGCAGTATCTTCTTGTTCTTGATCATAAAAATCCTTTCAGGATTTTTTGGTTTGGAGGCGGATATGATACCAAAAGGCGCAGGATTCCTGTTAATCAAATCACGTCAGGGACAAGGAGATTAGAGATTACCGATTACTGTTCACCGATCGCCGCTCCTTGATCTGAAATCTGAGATTTTAGATACTGATAACTGATCGCTGATTACTGATCACTGTTTTTCTACGGGGGCGAGGCGGAGGTTGGTGATCACCGGATAGGCCTTGTTCCGGGGGATCCCCCCGCGCGAGTAGAACATCGTCTCGCCGAAGGTCTTGTCGGTCCAGGGGCCGCGCTCGTAGTAGATCCAGTTCCCGATCGGCCAGGAGGCGCCGACGAAATAGCGCCCCCGGGGGGCGGCGAAGGTCCAGGAAGACCAGTCGCCGGGATTCTTCACGGCGAAGAGGGGCGACTCGGCGACTTTCCCGTCGGGCACGCCATCCCCGTCCGCATCGGCGAAGACGGCGAGCCGGATACTTCCCTCGTCGCCCTCCCGGGCGTGGGCCATCTCCAGTTTCAGCTCTGTCCCCTCCGGCCATCCGTTCGCCACCTCCCAGACGCCGACGTCGAAGTAGCCGGCATGCTCGACGGAGTCGGTGAGCAGGTCGCCGGAAAAAGCAGGAGAGACGACGGCCGTTTCTTTCCCACCCGTCGCCGGCGAGTCCGCCTTCCCCTTGACCGCCTTGATCTCGACCAGCCAGGACTCGAAATGCTGCGGCTCCATTCTCTCGTCCCAGACCACGGGGGCGTTGGCCCGGCGGGGGAGGCGCTTCCCCGCCCAGTCGACGATGTCGTCGGCGAGCAGGGGAATGATGTCCGCGTGCTCCTTATGGATGATCTCGACGTCGTAGAGGCGGCCCATATAGCGCTTTTCCGTCTCCAGGTTGGTGTGCCATCCGTGGAGCATGACCAGGTCCCCCACCTTGAGATTCCCCCGGGTGGAGTTGGTGTAGCCGCGCAAGGGGCGGGGCTTGGCGAAGAAGCCCGCTTTCAGCGTCTCGTCCGTGTAGAGAGACCTTCCGGGAAAACGGTCGCGGACATAGAGGGAAAGGCGGGAGATGTCGGCGAAGGAATCTCTCTGGTAGACCAGGACCAAACCCGTGAAGACCGAGGAGGCGAGAAGGCAGAGGACGAGCGAAGCTATGCCCAGCCAACGGATCTTCCGGGTGGCATAGATAGCGTCGATGCCGACGCCTCCCAGGATCAGGCCCGCCGGGACAAGCTCGTACTGATAGCGGGGCGTCCACCACTTGTTGACCACCAGGACGAAGGTGATGGCGGCGAAGAAATAGAGATAGAGAAGGGCGTAGGAGAGAGCGGCGGAAGATTTCCGGGCGCGGACGATCAGGACGAGGAGACCGGCGAGAGCGAGGAGCGCCACCGGGTAGGTGAGTATCCAGGGATAGGAGTAGAGGTAGTGGACGAGCCAGTCCATCCCCCGGGTCTGGATCGACTGCCAGGAGACCTTCATCCCCTCCCCATACCAGTTGCTCTTGGCCAGGTATTTCTGCCAGACGTGGAGAAAGACGAAGGCGGAGAAGGAGACGACCATGAGGAGGAGGACGAGGGGCCTCATCCACCAGCGGGGAGAAATGTTTTTCCGGGGAAAGAGGTAGAAGAGACCGAGGAGAGCCCCCATCAAAGCTAGGGCGGCGAGCCCATATTGACGCAGGAGGATCGGGCCGGGGATTTTGACGGGGAAAACAGCGAGGACCTGATCGATCACCGGCTGGAGCATTTCCTTCAGGCCGGGGAGATAGAAGAAGGCGACGGCCAGCAGGGCGAGGGCAAGGGGGAAAACGATCAGCGCGGTCTTGACCTTCCTCTCCCGGAAGAGCGCGGCGATGAGGAAAACGGCGGCGGCGGCGGCGGCGGGCGGGACCAGGACGAGTCCGGTGGGATAGGTGAGCGCGGCGAGCCCCCCGGAGAATATCCCCAGGGCGAGGAAAAGGCTGTTGCCGGTCGGCAAGCACTTGAGAATACCGTAGAAGCAGAGGAGAACGAAAAGCGCGTACTGGGCGTGGGGAAAGATCCTCAGCGACCAGCGGAAGACCAGGGGGGAGACGGTGTAGAGGGCGGCGGAGAAGATCGCGGCTCTTTTTCCCGAGACAATCCGGGCGATCCCCATCAGGGGGAGGACGGAGAGAGCCCCGGCAAGGATCGAGACGAGCCTTCCCGAGACCAGGGAATCTCCGACCAGGCGGTTGAGCAGGCGCAGGAAAAAGGGATAGCCGGGGAGGATGAACGTCCCCTGTATCCGCTCCAGCGCCGTCATGTAGTAGACCGAGTCGGTATAGACGGCGGGATGCCAGAAGAGGAAGGCGAGGCGCAAGACAAGGTTCAGAAGAAAGAACCCCGTTAGCCACTTCCAGATCTTCCCCACATTATCGAGATTATTCACGGTAGCTAATGAAGGTAGATAGGTTAGGGTTAAGAGGTGGGTCTGGTAAATGGGTTAGGGTTAGGTGGAGCTCGCAGACCGCGAGCCAGGCTACACCATCAACCTTACCCATTCACCAAACCCACTTCTTTACCCTTACCCATCGACTATTGTTTTTCTACCTCGATCGCCATGTTGGTCGAGCGCGGGCCGGTCGAACCGGCGGGGGCGTCGCCCTGGGAGAAGAACATGGTCGGGGAGAAGTCCTTGGTCTTCCAGCCCGTCCGGTCGAAGTAGATCCGGGCCCCTTCGTCCCAGGTGTTCCCGACAAAAACCTTCCCCTCCGGGGCGGGGAAGGTCCAGAAGGACCAGTCGCCCGCCTTCTGGGCGATCAGGAAATCGGAGCGGGCGAGCTCGGCGTCGGGCCGGCCGTCGGAGTTCGCGTCCCCGAAAGCGACCATGGTGAACCCTCCATCCCGGCCGGCCGCCGCGTGCTGGATCTTCAGGAGCAGGGTGTCGCCGGAAGAGCGCTCCTTCATCACCTCCCAGATCTGGAGGCGATGCCCGGGCGAGGTGCGGAGCTGGACATCCGAAACCGGGGCCTCCCGGGCCGTGACCTTGGAGGCGCCCGCGCCGGCCAGATCCTGTAGAGCGGACTTGATCTGGAGCTGGACGACCAGGGAGAAGACGGAGACGGCGAGGACTCCGAGAACGATGTACAGCACGGTTTTCGAAGCGGCGGAACCGGGCCCCTTTCCTTCCGGCGCGCCGTTTCCCTGGGGAAATACGGTGGTCATGATCAGCCCTCCTATCAGCCAGACAAGGTAGAGGGGGAAGAGGCTGGCCTGGCCTTCCAGTCCGGCGACCTCCCCCAGGTTGAAGGAATTATAATAATCGGAGACAACGGTGTTCTTCTGAAATGTCGTCTCCCGGTTGGTGGAAAGACTGCCGTTCATGAATGCCCCCACATAGAGATCGCGATAGGGGTGGGCGGCGTATTCCTCCGGGCGAACGGCTACGCCGGTGAGGATGAGAAAGATGGAGAGAGCGATGAGGACGGTGGAGAGCCGGGGGAAACGGACGATAAAGAAGAAGGCGAGCAGGCAGAGATAAGGGAGGATCTCCATCGCGTGGCGCGGACCCAGCGCCTTGCCCCCATACCAGTAGGGGTAGCTGGTGTTGGTGTAGAAATAGAGGAGACACATCGTCCAGAGAACGACCAGCAGTCCTCTCCAGCCCTTGGCTTTGGCGAAGTAGTAGATCCCCGGGAAGATGAAGATGAGGAAGGAGGAGAGGTGGAAGAAGCCGCGGAAGGGCCCGAAAGAGGTCTGGAAGAGGGGCTTGATGATCTGCCCTCCCCAGGGGAGGATTCCGAGGAGGAAACTCCGCTTGTAGGCCGAATGGGCGGCGGCGCGCTTGTCGAAATAGGCGACATAGAAGGGCTTGGCGAAGACCAGATAGTTGTATCCGAGCAGGATGCCGGCGGGGAAGAGAGCGCCGAGGAGGAACCAGGCGAAGCGAAACTTTTTCGGCATCCGGAAGAAGCAATAGAGGGTGAGGAAGACAACGATGATGATCGTCGGATATTCGGTGACCACCGCCCATCCCCCGATCAACCCCGCCCAGAAAACAAAGAGGGAAGCGCGTTCCTTCTCCGGGAAGAGGACTCCGTATTTGAGGAGGAGGTAGAAGGAGATCACGGTCAGGACCGAGCCGACCATGTGGCCGTAGAGAACGGTGGAGTAGGCGAAAGCGGGTGTTCCCAGGAAGAGGCCCAGCGTGCAGAGAAGGCGGGGATAGACGGAGGAATGAAACAATCCCAGGAGTCGGAAGAAAACGACGCCGCCCAGGGAGCAGGGGATCCCGACCACGATCACGGTGGTCAGCCAGCAGGTGAAGAGGTGGTAAAAATCTTCGGAGAAGGAGGAGACCAGAACGGGCTTCAGACGCGAGAGGAGAAAATAGGGGACCACGCCGGTGAGGCTCATCCCGGGAGCCTTGTTGGGGTAGGTCTTGGGCCTTCCGCCGGTCCCGGGGAGAGGATCGACCTGGACGATATCATGGGAACCCGCAAAGGGCTTCAGATTGAGCTGGCGGAGCTCCACGATCGAACGCATCTGGTCGAGGCGGGAGTTCTGGTTCGCCCCCCCGCCCTGGTAGAAGAAGGCGAAGGAGAAGAGGAGAATCAGGAAAAGGACGATCTCGATCTTGCGTTCGGAGCATTCCATATCGCGTGCCGCCTCGGCGAGGAGATGGCTGGGTCGCCCATTGTAGGCCGGTTCTGCGAACCGGCGGCCAGGATGCCCGCTCCCAGAGCGGGCCTACAGAACCCGGCGGACAGATGCCAGGCGCAAATCCGTTTGACCATTCAAGCTTTTCAGTATATACAATTCAGGGCCGCCGGGGAAGGTCCACAATAAAACAAGGTTCCCGGTTCAAGGATTACTTCTGCCTTGCCATGACCAGCGTTCTGCCAGCGCCATTCCAGATCATCCTCGGCTTCCTCTCCCTGGGTTTGATCGCTCTCGGCCTCCAGGCCAAGGGGCTTCTCGCCGGGGAGAAGATCCGGGGGCTGATCGTCTTCCTCCTCGCCCTGGCGATCGCCCTCGCCGTCTTCTACTTCGCCGTGGCTGTCTCCGTCCAGGATGTCAGGAGCGGCCGGGACAGCTTCGCCTTCGCCGCGCCCGCCTTCCAGGCCCTCTTCAATCTGTCCGGCAGAATCAATGGACTGATCGCCGCCCACGGACCGAGGATGATCGCCTACGGGACGAGCGCCCTCTTCCTCTTCGGAGTCTTCTCTCTTCTCTTCGCCCGCTGGCGGGGTTGGCGGATCTTCTGGATCGCTCTCGCGGGCTCAGTCGCGATCAAAGCCCAGTCTTTTCTCCTCCAGGGCAACCCGCGCCTGGGCTGGCGCTGGTATCTCGTCGCCATCGTGGCCGCCGCCGTCGCCTCTCTCCGCATACGGGAAGAGGCGAGGGACGAAAAGACGCCGGGGAAGAAGAGCTGGATCGGTCTCCTCCTCATCCCGATCCTCCTCGTCGCCCTTTTCAGCTCCTTCTACCGCATCGATCAGTATCTCTACACGGTGAACGACTACGAGGTCGCCAACGGCCTCTCCGCCCTCCAGGTCTTCGAAGGCGACCCCGCGTATCACTCTATCCTCTGGAGCTACATCGAACGCGATTACCAGGGCGGAGCATACGGCCCCTTTGTCTACTGGGTGGCCCTCCTCTTCCGCCTCTTCGAGCCCACCATCGGCGTCATGCGGGCGGCGGGCGCTTTCTGGGCGCTCGCCGCCGTCGCCATGCTCTACCGCCTCCTCGCCGATCTCTACGGCAAGCGGACGGGCGCGATCGGGGCCTTGATCCTCTCGGTCAGCCCCTGGTTCCTGGGCTCCACCCACCTCGGCGTCTACATCGGCCTGACCCTCTTCAACTGCCTCCTCTTCCTCTTCCTCTTCCAGCGGGCGATAAACCGCTCACCCTGCTACTATCCCCTGGCCGGGACCCTCCTTGCCTGCTACTCCTACTTCTATGTCCCCAGCAAGACGCTCCTCCCCCTGACCGGGATACTCTGGCTTCACAAGACTCTGACCGACCGGAAATTTTTCATCAAAAACATCGTCGGCTTCCTGACCTTTCTCCTCTGCTTCTACCTCTTCGCCTCGCTGCTCGCCCCCCTCGAGAGGCAGATCTTCGGCGTCAGCATCACCGACCACTTCATCGGGGGAACAGCGGGGCAGACCGGGGGTTTCGACCTCGAGTGGGCGGTGGCCGACATCACCAACAACCTCGAGCACATCTACGGCATGGTCTTCGAGAGGGCGATGTCCTGGGCCTATCCCGCCGTCGACGCGCCCCTCATCCATCACTCCATCTTCCTCCTCGCCCTGGTCGGCGCCGGCGTCTGCCTCGGCCGGGCTTTCCACGGCAAATACTTCTTCCCCCTCGCCTCCCTCCTCCTCTTCCTCCTGCCGGTCATCCTGATCTCGCCCATGGTCGACCGGGGCGCCACCCGCCGGGGCTTCCTTTTGCTCGTTCCCATCTGCACCATGGCCGCGCTGGCCCTGAACGCTTTCATTTCCGGCGCGCGGCGGGCGGTAAAACTGCCGGGCGGGATACTGGCGGGACTGGCCGCAGTCGTTCTCCTCTGCGTTGTCGCGGTCAACGGGATCACCGTCTACTTCACCACACCGTCCTACGCCGTCAACTACCACCGCGATATTCGCGAGTTCTCCGAAGCGTTTGCCCGGCTCCTCGGCGAGGGCTACCACGTCGACGTCATCCTCCCCCGCCCGCAGTTCTCGGACTGGCTGGTGGAATTCATTGCCTATCCCCATGTGAAAAAGCTCTATTACACCTATGGACAACCGCTCGACATCTGGGGACAGCCCAGGCGGGAAATGCGGGAGACCAACCCTTACTACCGTTTCTGGAGCTTCCAGGAGCCGACCCGGGGGTTGGAGGCGGCTGAATCATACCCGGGGAAATCGGTCCTTCTGATCGCCAATCCGGACCTGAGCGCGGACCTGATCGCCGGCCTCAAGGGCAGGGCGCCGCCGGTTCGGATCGAGGAGATCACGAACCGGGCCGGCGGGGTGATCGGCTACACCTACTACCCGAAAAGCGAGGCGTCGCCCTCAGCGGCGCCCGCGCCGCGATCGTAGTCAATCATGAGAATCACCTTCGCCTGCCTGGGGGCGGAAAACCTGGGCGTGGAGTACCTCTCCTCCGTCCTCCGGAAGGAAGGCCACTCCACCTGCCTGGTCTTCGACCCCGCTCTCTTCAACGACAAATACTGGCTCGACATCCCCTCTCTCGCCCGCCTCTTCGACCGCCGGAAGCGGGTGGTGGACGAGATCATCGAGAGCCGCCCGGACCTCCTCGCCTTTTCGGTCGTGACCGACACTTACCGCTGGGCGCTCTCGGTGGCCGCCGACGTCCGGATGAAGGCGAACATCCCCGTCGTCTTCGGGGGGATCCATCCCACCTCGGTGCCCGAGCTGGTCATCCGGGAGCCGGCCGTCGACTATGTGATCGTGGGCGAGGGGGAAGGAGCCATCCTCGACCTGGCGGGGGGAAAACGGGACGTCCCCAATGTCTGGAGAAAGGAGGGTGAGAAGGTTATCCGGCACGAGGTCCGACCGCTCGCCGCCGATCTCGACTCCATCCCCTTCCCCGACAAAGACCTCTTCGCTCCTTACTTCTCGCAGAAGTCCTACACCCTGATGACCGCCCGGGACTGTCCCTTCGACTGCACCTACTGCTGCAACTCCGTCCTCCACCGTTTGTACGGCCATCCCCGCCGGAAGCGTTCCATCGACAATGTTCTTCAGGAGCTGGCGTGGGGGAGGAAACGCTTCCTCTTCAACGCCGTCAACTTCATGGACGACAACTTTACGCTCGACCGGAAGTGGCTCCGGGATTTTCTCCCGAATTTCACGCGCGAGTTCGGCGTCCCCTTCCGCTGCCTGACCCACCCCACGATCATCGACTACGACACCGCCGTCCTCTTGAAGAAGCACGGCTGCGAGGCGATCGATATCGGCGTGCAGTCCCTGAATCCGCGGATCCGGCAAGACCTCCTCAACCGCCACATGAGCAACGAGCGGATCGCCGAATCGCTGGACGCCATCAGGCGGGCGGGGCTGAAAACCCACGTCGACCACATGGTCGGCTTCCCCGGGGAGACCGAGGAGGACCTGGTTGAAGCGGCCCGCTTCTACACGCGGCACGTCCCCAACCGCTTCACCTACTACTACCTCTCCTACTTCCCCGCCACCGATATCATCGCGCGGGCGGGGCTCTCCCCGGAGAAGGTGGAATCCATCAATCAGGGACGGGAAAAGATGTATCTCTCCGGGGGATCGGTGGAGAGCGCGGTCACCCGGAACTTTGAAGCGGTCTTCAAGCTCCTCCCCCTCCTTCCCCCCGGAGCGGTGCGCTATATCCTGGACCGGAAGATCTACCGCGTCTTCCGCTACCTCCCCCTCTTCACCCTCTTCCTCGACCTCGCGACCATGCTCAAGACCCGGGAATACCGCGCTTTCTATTACCTCGGGTATTACCTGCGCAACATGCTCCCCCGCCGGAAAACAGTAACCGAAAAAGAAGTGATCAGTAATCAGTGATCAGCTACTGATGACTGATCACTTTCCCCCAGTTACTGATTACTCTTTGTTTTCTATGGGGGCTTCCCCCAATCCGGCCCGCGGACCTGAAGGTCCGCGGCTACGATCCGGCACTACCCGTCGCCGCAGCGAATCCCAACGGGATTCCGTCTCCTCGCCCGGGGTTGCGCCGAAGGCGCTACCCCGGGAAACGGCATCCACACCTCCCACCAACCCCGAAGGGGTTGCGGCCGCTAATCCTTCCGTCCGACGCAGACGACGGAGAGGCCGGCGGGGAAGGAGAGGCCGGAGAGAACGAGCCGGTTCTCGAAGAGAAGAGCCCGGGTGAGCAGGGCGTTGAGGGGCCCGGGAAGAGGCTTCAGATCGGAATGGGCCTCCTCCGTCTTGGGGAGAAAGAGCTTGTCCTTGAGGCGGAGCAGGACCATCAGGGGCAGGAGCAGCGAGTTGCGATAGCCGGCCTTGAGAACGGTGAACCCCGCGTCGGAGAGCTTGGCGACTATTTCTTTCCGCGAGTAGCGATGGCTGACATGGACCGCCCGGTCATGCTCGCTCTTCAGGAAATCCAGGGCGGGGAGGTTCAAGACGGCGATCCCGCCCGGCTTCAGAACCCGGTGGAATTCCTTAAGCCCCCGCTGGTCGCCCTGCTCCCAGAGATAGTAAAGCACGTCGCAGGAGACGACCGCGTCGAAACTCCCGGAGGCGTAGGGGATCTGGGCGGCGGAGGCCCTCGCCAGTCCCGCGATCTTGCGCCGGGAGCAGAACGAAAGCGCCTCCGCCGAGACGTCGAAGCCGAAGGTCGATCCGGACGGACAGCGGCAGAGGAACCCTCCCGTCCCACAGCCGGCGTCGAGGATCCTCATCCCTGCCCCGGCCGGTCCGTACTTCTTCAGGAGAGATACAATGAGATCACGCAGGGCGACATACCACCAGTAGTCGTCCTCGATCTCGAACATCACCTGGTATTCGCGCTTTTCCATCGATCACGCCTCTGTCGAAGAGCTTTAGCACCTGATTTCTCTGATTGCTCTGATAGAAAATATGCCCGACTTGAGACAGGCCAATCAGAGAAATCAGGTGCTTATGTTTCTCAGCCGGGGAAGGAGCAGACCGCGGCGGCGACTGAGCCGATCTGCTCTTCGGTGAGCTCGGGGGCCAGCGGGAGGGTGAGAATCTCGGAGACAACCTGCTCCGCGACGGGGAAATCACCTGCTTTATATCCGAGGTCGCGGTAGGCCTCCTGGAAGGGGACGAGAAGCGGATAATGGATCGCGGTCATCACCTCTTTCCCTGTGAGCCATTCCCGGAGCCTGTCCCGCTCTCTCGAGCGGACCACGTAGAGATGGAAGACGTGGCGGGAGTCCTCTCTCTCCATCGGCAAGATCACGGCTGCCTTCTCCATGAGGATCCGATAGTAGTGGGCATACTTCCTCCGGACGGCATTGGCGGCATCGAGATGGGGGAGCTTGGCCCGAAGGATCGCCGCCTGGATCTCGTCCAGGCGGGAGTTCCAGCCCCGGACCACCGAGCGGTATTTGCTCTCCTCGCCGTAGTTCCGGAGCATCCTGAGACGGGCGGCGAGAGCGGCGTCGTCGGTAGTCACCATCCCGGCGTCGCCGAAGGCCCCGAGGTTCTTGGTCGGATAGAAGCTGAAGGCGGCGCAGGCCGAAAGAGCCCCCACCTTCTTTCCGTCGTATTCCGCACCGTGGGCCTGGGCGGCGTCCTCGATCACCAAGAGTCCGTGCTTCTCCGCAATCTCCCGGATCGGCCCCATGGCGCAGGGCTGGCCGTAGAGATGGACCGGGACGACGGCGCTGATCCGGGCGCCTTTTCGTCCGTGCCTCCGCTTCAGGAGACGCTCCAGGGCCGCCGGATCGAGCGTGTAGGCCTCCGGGTCGATGTCGCAGAAGACCGGACGGGCGCCGGCCAGCTCGATGGCGGAGACGGTGGGGACGGCGGTGAGCGGCGTGGTGACGACCTCCTCGCCGGGGCGGACGCCGGCGGCGGTGAGCGCCAGGTGGAGGGCTTCCGTCCCCGATCCCGCGCCGACGGCATAGCGGGAACCGCAATAACGGGCGAACTCAGCTTCCAGGCGCTCCCCCTCTTCGCCCAGGATATACCATCCCCGGGCGAGGACGCGGGAGACCGCGGCGTCGATCTCGGCTTTGAGGTTCTGGTAACTCTTGGCGAGGTCGTTGAGGGGGATCATGTCAAGACTCCAACCGACAAAAGAAGCCGCGGATTTCGCGGATTACTGATCACTGATTACTGATCACTTCTTCTTCGGTTACTGTCCTGCTTCACCAGTAGTGCTTTTTATACCGTTGGTAGAAGCGGATGGTCGCGCGGAGCCCCTTTTCCAGGTCGGTCTTCGGCTTCCACCCGATCACCGACCTGATCTTGCTGATGTCGGAGTAGAAGTCCCCCGGCTCCTGGAGCTTCCGTTCCGGTGTGAAGGGGGCGAACTTCCAGCTTCCGGTCCCCGCCACGGCGATGATCCGGTCCGCCAGCTCCAGGAAGCTCGAGGGCCGGTCGTGGCCGACGTTGAAGACCTCGCCCCAGGCCTTCTCGCAGGAAGCCGCCAGCAGGATCGCCTCCACCGTGTCTCCGACGTAGAGGAAATCGCGACGGATCGATCCGTCGCCGAAAACCTTGATCGTCTCCCCATCGATGGCCAGGCGGATGAACCAGTTGGCCACTCCGAAACGGCTGTGCCGCATCTGGGCCCGCTCGCCGTAGATGTTGGTCAGACGCAAAGCCACGGTCTTCAAGCCGTGGTTGTCGTGGTAGATCTTGAAAAGCCTCTGGGCGGCGAGGTTGGAGAGCTCGTAGATCCCCTTAGGGTTGATCGGCGCCGTCTCCTTGACCGGAAGGACCGCCGCCGTCCCGTATTCCCCCCGGGTCCCGGTGTAGACGATCCGGGCTTTGGGGTTGTGCTTCCGGCAGGCCTCCAGCACCACCGCCGATCCCTTGATATTGATGTCGATGTCGGGAAAGGGGTTGGAGAGGCTCAGGATGTGGTCGTTCTGGCCGGCCAGGTGGAAGATGTACTCCTGCCCCTGGACGAGATGGTTCATCACGTTCTCGTCCCGGACATCGGAGAAGCTCACCGCGACCGCAGCGCGCACGGGGGCGATATTGAAGGTGTTCCCCCCGTGCCCCTCGATCATGGCGTCGGCCAGTGTCACCTTCGCGCCGGCTTTGGCCAGACGGATGGCGAGGTTCGAACCGATGAAGCCCAGCCCCCCGGTGATCAGAACCCGGCGGTTCCGGAAGGGGGCGGCGATCGTATCCTTGTTCTTATTCATGAGACTATGCCCATCTCTTCAGATGTTCTCTCCAAGTCCGGCCCGTGGGAGCGGCGTCTCGCCTGCCCCGAAGCTTCCTGCTCTTGGTTCGGGGCCGCGATCCGGACCAACATGGATCGGGGCCCCGATTTCTATTTACCCATATTCGTCATCGGGGCAGGCAGGAATGCCCCTCCCACACAAAACAGTAAACGAAGAATAAGTAAACAGCGATCAGCAATCCGCGAGAATCCGCGCCTGCGCGCTGGAGCGCTGCCGACTCCGCCAAAGTAGCCTTTGGCTACGTCGGCCGGAACGGCGCGCAAGCGCGTAATCCGCGGCTTTCTTCGGCCGGGTCAGGATCTCCCTTTCCTCACTACCAGCCGCCACCAGAGCTTCACGATGTCGACGCCCACCGCGGCCACGCGCTGGAAATTGAAAAACTGGGAGATCCCATAAGCCCGGAAGAAGTGGTGGACGGGGACCTCGGCGAAGATCGATCCCGCGTCCTGGAGCTTCTTCACCATCTCCACGCAGACCACGCCCGAGTCGTGCTCGAGCCGGATCCGCTGGAGGGCGGAGCGTCGGATCAGGCGGAAATCGCAGTCCACGTCGCGGATCTTGAACTGAAAGAGCGTCTTCATAACGTGGTGATAGAGACGCCCGATCACCTTGCGGTGGAGGGGATCGGCCCGGCTGATCTTGTAGCCGTTGACGATGTCCACGCCCGGCTCGGCCCGCAGAACCAGGCGGGAGAGTTCGGCCACGTCGTACTGGAAATCCCCGTCGGTGTAGAAGATCCACTCCTTTTGGGCGGCGGCAAAACCGGAGCGGAGCGCGCCACCGTAGCCGCGGTTCTTCTCGTGGAAGACCAGGCGCAGGCGGGGATACTTGCCCTCCAGTTCTTTCAGAATCTCCCGGCTGTGGTCGCGGGAACCGTCGTCGACGATGATGATCTCGTAGTCGGAGGCGAGACGGCGCAGGGTAAGATCGGCCAGAGCCACCATGCTGGCGATGGTCCCCCCGTCGTTATAGCAGGGGAAGAAGGCGGAGATGGCGGGCTTGAGCGCGGCCATGGTTGTGTCCCCCTTCACTTCTCCTCCAATCGCCCGTCGTACAGGTAGAGAGCGCTGTGGCCGGTATCCCGGGCGAAGGCCGCCAGGGCCAGTTCCGCGTCCAGAATGACGACGGCGCCCGGGCGATGATGACGCCACTCCTCGAAACGAACGTTTTCCTCGTAGCCGGTCTCGCGGGTGCCGAGGTCGGTGTAGACCTTCCCTCTCGCGATTAGATCTGAGAGCCGCCGCCAGGAATCCGCGCGGGGTTTCAGAGAATCATCGGGGGGAATCCGTTCATATCGCCCGAAGTAGTGATCATAGTTTATAGAGACGATGATTGACAAGAGAGGAACGAGGAGGGCGACGGAGAGCGCGATCCGATGCCTGGGCAGACGGGAGACCAGTAGCCCGATCGTGCGGGTGATTCCCAGACCGGCGAAGGCGAAGATCGCCGGAGGCGCCAGCGCCGCTCGCCGGAACTCGGCGGCGGTGATCAGGGGGGGGAGAATGGCCAAGAACAGCCAGAGAAAGAGGAAGCGACACGGGGATCGGGTGAGGCCTCCGATGCCCCAGATGATCCCGAGGGCGAAGCACCATCTGGTGACGGGATCGAGGGCGGCCGAGCGCTCCACCACCATGCCGTCCTCCTCGTTCCATCCCCAGTCGACGAACAGGCGGCGGCCGGTCTGTTCCAGGTTGAGCACGAGACGCTCCGCGGCCTGCGAGCGGTCGGAGAAGACGGTCCAGTCCCAGGCAACATTCTGCCGGAAGTAGGTGCTGAATCCTCCTCCTTGGACGCTCAAGCCCAGATACAACCCCACCGCGGCGAAGAGAAGATCCTGCCAGCGGGATGTGAAATATCCCCTTTTCAGGATCATGTCCGCGATCATGCTCAAGGCGATCACCGGTGCGACCATCCTTGACATCCCGTAGAAGTAGGTGGCGAGAGACACGACGAACCCGAGGGCGAGAAAGCCGAGATGGCAGCCCGGTTTCAGGCTATAGAAAATAGAGAAGCAGACCAGGGTGAAGAATACCGAAGCGCTGTAGTCTCCGGCGACGCGGCTATAGCCCAGAGCCCAGGGTGATACGGCCAGCAGAAAAGCGGCGAGGAGGCCCGCCCCCCGGTCGAACATTCGGGAGACCAGAAAATAGAGCGTCGCCACCGAGAGGCAGCCGAAGATCAGGGAGGCCAGGCGAAGGGCCAGATATGAATGCGCCGCTCCCATCCAACGCAGGAACAACGCCGTGGGGTAGACCAGGAACGGGTTGTTCTCGCAACTGTGGCTTCCCGCCGCCTGGCCGCGCTGGGTGTCGAGAGGCTTTCTCCAGATCCGCTTGATCCCCTCTGAATCCCCCTCCCAGACCCGGATCGCGGATAGCCCGACACAACCCTCCTGGGAGAGCAGGGTCAGGGGATAACGGTCATACCGCCAGAACATGAAAAAAACGGAAATCAGCATAACCGCCAGAAGGGCTATCGATGATCCGCGCATACCATCGACTTGTATCCCAGGGAACATCCCTCCGCAACCAAATTTGCAGTGAAATCATTACCTCTGGCGTCGCCTTTCCGCTAAAATATCCTGGTTCTAATGGATCCGCATCCGCGCCAGAGCGAAACCAACGTCACGCAGGCTTGTTGTCCGCGGCGCCGTCGCTACCATGCCGACGCCGTCGCGGCGCTACACCGCAAGGAGATCCGATGAAGATTTTCAGCCGTGAATTCTGGGGAACCGTCCTGATCTTCCTGGGCGTCCTCCTCTTCCTGGCCGTCCTCTACGACGCCGTCCGCCCCTTCTTCCCCAACACGCCCCACGACGAGACGGTGAAGAAGCTCGTGGATGCCGTCGCCGGATTCTTCAAACGCGGAGAAGAGGGCTCGCCCCCGCCCGCGGCCCAGCCGCCGCCCGCGGGGCCAGCGTCGGCCGAACCGCCTGCTTTTCCTCCTCTCCAGCCGCCTCTCCCGCCGCCGAACCGCCCCGATGGACTCCTCACCGGAGACATCTATCAGACCCGGGGAGATTACTATCTCTGGGTGTGGGAGCTGCGCCCGGAGAAGAAGACCGGCGACCAGGTCAAGGTGGAGATCGCCCACGCCGAGGCCGGCGACAACGGCGCCTTCGAGATCGTCGCCTTCGCCGACACCAACGGCGACGGACAGCCGGACCAGGAGATCGCCCGTTCCGAAAAGTTCAAGGCCGAGAAGCCCGGCGACTGGTCCGGCCTGGAATTCACCACCGCCGAGAAACGGATCTTCGTCGGCTGCGCCTGGCCCGGCCGGGAAGGCGCCGTCATCTACCGGGGGAACGGCGCCTGGCCGCTGCCGGACAGCCCGTTCGCCGATCGTTTCATCTACTCGGTGGCGGGGCAGGACAGCCAGTCGGCCGGACCGGCCTACACCAACCTGAAGGTCAGCTTCCCGGAATGACCGGTGGCGCCATGCCGCGCCTGATCCCGCCCTTCCTCGCGCCGGCCCTCCTGATGGGAGGGCTCGCCCTCGCCCTCCTCGGTCTCGCCCTGAAGGGCTTTTTCAGCGCTGCCCGTTATGAAGGCCGGCGCTTCTCCATTCTGCTCTCTCTCTTCGTCGGAGCGGTCATCGTGGTCCTCATGTTCGGGACCACGGGGCCCCAGCGGACGGAGCTGATGCGGGCCGAGGGGGCGATTCTCCTCCCCTACATCGGGCTGGGCAGATATCTCTCGGCCGTGATTCCTCCCCGGGCCGGCCTGATCCAGGCGGGAACGGCCATCGCCATTTTGCTTCTCACCCCCCTCCTCCTGATCTTCAAGAAAAAATCCGCCTATCCGCTCGTCTTCTGGCTCTTCTCGGTGGGCTTCGCCCTCGCCGGCGGCGTCTACCTGTCCCGGCGCGCGGTTCCTCCCGCTCTCGTCCTCCTCGGGTTGGCCGGCTTCTATTTATTCGCCTTCGCCTTCATGCGCCGTCTGGCCGAAGGGCCGTCGCTCCCTTCCGCTCTCTCCGGGAAGCGCGGCGAAATCCTGCTCGCCCTGATCCTCCTCCTCGGTTTCCTCCTCCGCGACTACCGCCTGGGCGAGGTCTCCTTTCGCTTCGACAACTACGAGTCCGACTACGCCCTGGCCGGCATCCGCCTCCTGCAAGGCCAGCATCCCATCGGCTACTGGACGGCCATGGTCTGGCGGGGGCTCGGCCACAACAACCTCTCCCCGATCTACATCTACTCGGTCGGCCTTTTCTACCGCCTCTTCGGCGTCTCCCTGGTCACGCTCAAGCTCGTCTCCGCGACTTACGGCTTATTCGCGCTCCTCCTCGCCTACGGGATCGTCCGCGCCCTTTTCGACAAACGCCTGGGACTGATCGCCGCTTTCCTCTTCGCGGTCATGCCCCTGCATGTCAACTACAGCCGGATCGGTCTCCTCCTCTCCTCGACACTGACCGTCTCGCTCCTGATCGTTTATCTGCTGGTCCGGGGAATCCTGAAGCGGAATTTTCTCGCCTATGCCCTCCTGGGAGCGGTCCTCCCCTTCGCCGGCTACTTCTACTCACCGGTGAAATACCCGATGCTCCTCTCCGCCGTCCTGATCGGCGCCCACATCCTTTTCCAGCGCGGCTATTTCGTCCGCCATTTCCCGGGCTTGCTCCTTCTCCTCCTCTCCCTGATCCTGGTCACCGCCGCCTGCCATCTTCCCACCCAGGAACTGATCAACCCCGGCGTCGCCGACTACGAGTCGGTCTGGCACCGGACCCAGGGGCACTTGTATACCCAGCAGGCCGACTACCGGCGGGCGATTCCCCTGATCCGGGAAAATGCGGCGCTGCTCGTCCAGTCCTTCTTCCTCGACCGGAACTTCAACTACGACCCCTGGCCGCGGGGAAACCTCTACTTCCATCCCGTCGTCTCCGTCCTGGTCCTCCTGGGGATCGCCTTCTGCCTGGCCACTCTCCATCGCCCCGGCTCCCGCCTCCTCCTCTTTTTCACCTTCGCCTTCCTGGTTCCCAACCTCTTCTCCCGCCCCAGCGTGATGGTCCGCCGGACGATGCTCTCCTGGCCGTTCCTCTGCGCCCTGGCCGCCATTCCCTTCTCCGAGCTTCTCGCCCTGGCGCCGCGGATCTTCGGGAAGAAAAGCGCCGCGCTGATCGGCGGGGCGGTTGTCCTGGCGCTTCTCCTGATCGGGGCGGGGGATGCGGCCGTCTTTTACCTCAGCGACCAGCCCGCCGGACGCTGGGACGAGGAGCGCGCCTTCGACGAGGAGGCCAAGCGCCTGGGCGAGGGCCGTTTTCTCTTCATCACCCCCCACGACCAGATCTGCCGCCAGACGATCGATTTCATCCTCTACGACGCGGCGACGCCGCGCGAGGGGCGTTACCGCTACCTCTCGGGGGGCGAGATCGCAGGGCTAAAAGCGGAGGAGATCCTGAAGAAAGCCCCGGCCGCTTTCATCTGTTCCAACAACCACGTCCGACGGAATACGTTGGAAGAACTGCGGGACCGGATCGGGCGGGGGACGGTGGCGGAGTTCCAGGACAAGTTCGGCCGCCTGCTCGCCTACACCCTGACCATTGACGGGGAGCCGGGCCCCTAGCGCCTGGATTGATACCAGGCTGTCCGACAATGTTGTTTGGGTAGCCGCAGGCTTTAGCCTGCGCTTTGACGATTATTCGTGCCCCGGTCTTCCGGGGACAACTGGCGGCACGCAGGCTGAAGCCTGCGGCTACCGAACCCAATCCCCATCGCGTAGATTTGCCGGCCTCTCGAACATCTTCATGCGAGTCGCGACGCTAGGCAAACCACCCGAAATCATCTATAGTAAGACCATGAAATCCGTCTCCATCATCATCCCCGCCTACAACGAGGAAGCGGGGATCGGCCGGGTCGTCGGCCAGGTCCTCTCCATTCTGAAGGGGACCGGCTGGGCCCACGAGCTGATCGTGGTCAACGACGGCTCGACCGACCGGACGGGCGAGGCCGCCCGGGCGCTGCCGGTCGTCCTGGTCGAGCATCCGGCGAACCGCGGCTACGGCGCCTCCCTGAAAAGCGGCATTGCCCGGGCCGCCCACGACTACATCCTGATCCTGGACGCGGACGGGACCTACCCGGAAGGCTCGATCCCCTCCCTCCTCGAACAGGCTCAGAGCGCCGACATGGTGGTGGGCGCGCGCACCGGGAAGGCCGTGGCCATCCCCCCCCACCGCCGTTTCCCCAAGTGGTGCCTGAAAAAGCTCGCCGACTATCTGACCGGGATGAAGATCCCGGACCTGAACTCGGGCCTGCGGATCTTCAGCAAAGCCGCCGCCCTCAAATTCCTGAACCTTCTCCCCGATGGATTCTCCTTCACCACCACCATCACCGTCGCCCTCCTCTCCAACGGGATGATCGTGCGCTATGTCCCGATCGACTACCACCAGCGGACGGGGAAGTCGAAGTTCCGCCCCTTCCAGGACACCTTCAACCTCTTCGGCTTGATCGTCCGGACCAGCCTCTACTTCAGCCCGCTCAAAATCTTCGTCCCCCTCTCCGCCATCCTCTTCCTCCTCGCCGTCCTCGTCCTCCTCTACAGCAAGCTCTTCACCGAGAAGGTGATGGACGTCACGGTCATCGTGGTGCTCATGGCCAGCGTCCAGATCCTGGCCCTGGGACTGATCGCGGACCTGGTCGACAAGAGAAGCCAAAAATAGTTGCAGGTTATAAGTTGTAAGTTATATAAGCGGCGGCGCTGGAAGCATCGGGCGGTCGCCCGAGCCATACCATCTCCATGAAAGTTCTTCTGATCAATCCTCCGCGCGAGAACGAGCTGGTCGGGAACAATCCCCCGATCATCGACGAAGAACGGGGGTTCAATCCCCCGCTCGGCCTCCTCTACCTGGGCGGCTACCTGAGGGCCCGCAGCCGCCACGAGGTCGAGGTGATCGACGCCCAGGTCGAGGAGCTGGGCTATCCCGAGCTCAAGGCGCGGATCGCCGCCGCCCGTCCCGACATCGCGGGGCTCACGGCGATGACCTTCACCCTGCTCGACGTCCTCAAGACCGTCGCCCTGATCAAGGAGGTCTCCCCGCAGATCCTGACCGTGATCGGGGGCGTCCACGCCTTTCTCTACCCGACCGAGACGCTCCGCCAGCCCGGTGTGGATTTCGTTCTGGCCGGGGAGGCGGAGGAGACCTTCGCCCGCCTCGTCGACGAGATCGCCAGCGGCAAAAAGTTCGAGGCTGTCCCCGGCCTCACCTGGCGCGACGGGTCCTCGATCCGCCAGAACCCTCCCCCCCCGCTCATCGCCGATCTCGACTCGCTCCCCTTCCCCGACCGGACGCTCACCCCCTACCCGAAGTATTCCTCCGTGGTGGCCAAGAGGCTCCCCATCACCACCATGTTCACGAGCCGCGGCTGCCCCTTCCGCTGCTCCTTTTGCTCCCGCCCCCATCTGGGGAAGACTTTTCGCGCCCGCTCCGCCGATAACGTCGTCGATGAGATGGAAGCCTGCGCCCGGCTCGGGATCAAGGAATTGTTGATCTACGACGACACCTTCACCGTCAACCGGGAGCGCGTGCATGCCGTCGCCGACGAGATCCTCCGGCGGGATCTCGACATCGGCTGGGACATCCGGGCCCGGGTGGACTGCGTGGACGCACGCCTCCTGGAGCGGATCAAGGCCGCCCGCTGCGAGCGGATCCACTTCGGGATCGAGGCGGGAACGGAGAAGATCCTCCAGGTTCTGAACAAGGGGATCACGCTGGCCAAAGCCAAAGAGGCGGTGGCGCTCACGAGAAAGACCGGGATCCAGACCCTGGCTTACTTCATGATCGGAGCCCCCACCGAGACCCGCGACGACATCCTGAGGACCATCGACTTCGCCCTCGAGCTCGACGCCGACTTCGTCCATATCACCATCCTCTCCCCCTTTCCCGCCACCGAGATCTACGCCCGGGGGCTCCGGGAGGGGCTCTTCAAAACCGATGTCTGGCAGGCCTTCGCCGAGCATCCCCGGCCGGGCTTCCATCCCCCCTACTGGAACGCGACCCTCCGCGACGAGGAGCTGCAGGAACTCTTGAAATTGGCCTATCGTAAGTTCTATACTCGCCCTTCGTATGTTTTGAGAAAGATCGCCCAGGTCTCGTCATT
Organism: uncultured bacterium; assembly: GCA_964551475.1. Classification (GTDB taxonomy): domain Bacteria; phylum Auribacterota; class Erginobacteria; order Erginobacterales; family CAZKCI01; genus CAZKCI01. Next base: position 83,423 of record CAZKCI010000023.1, read on the forward strand.
CCGGGAGTTCGCGACCAAGGCCAAAGCCGGCCTCAAGATGCTGCGGATGAAGAGCCGCTAGACGCCACCGATCTTATTTGCCATTGGCCATTTCTCATTTATCAACTAACATTGCCGCTGTTGCTATTCACCATTCACTATTGACCATTCACCATTCCCTATTCACCACCCATGGCTAAGCAGAAATCAACCGAATCGTCCCCGGTCGAGGCCGCCTTCCTCTATTCTCCCGCGGCGAAGAAGACCTTCACCGGCCTCTTCATCTTCGCTTTCTTCCTCGCCCTTTTTCTTCGCTTCTACGACCTCGAACGCAAGCCCCTCCACCACGACGAGGGGGTGAACGCCTGGTTCCTCCTCAACCTGAAGAAGGATTTCCCCGCCGGCTGGAAGTACGACTACCAGAACTACCACGGCCCCTTCCTGTTTTTTACCCACATCATCCCGCTTTCGATCCAGGAGTCCATCTTCTCGCTCCGCTGTTCGGTCGCCCTCTTCGGATCCTTCCTCATCCTCCTCCTCTGGCCCCTGCGCCGCAAAATCGGACGGGCGGGCGTGACGGCGGCCGCCTTCCTCCTCGCCCTCTCCCCCACCAACCTCTTCTTCGCCCGAACCAACATCCACGAGACCTATTTCGCCTTCTTCTCCCTGGCCGCTGTGGTCGCCGCGGTGCGCTTCTGGGAAAGCCGGAAGGCGGTCTACTTCGTGCTGATGGCGGCCTCAGCCGCCTGGGTGATCACCAACAAGGAAACCTACGTCATGACGGCGGCCGCCTGCTTCCTCTCCGGCTGGCTCACCGTCTCCTGGCTCAACCGCTGGCAGTTCTTCGCCTGGGTGGGCCGGGCCTGGCGGGGGAAGGAGATTCCCCCCCGCCCCTTCCTCCGGGAGGTCTTCTCCTGGATCGGGAGCCACCGCGGCGCGCTCATGATCGCGCTCGGCGCCTTTGTCCTGATCATCGTCGTCTACTTCTCCTCCCTCTTCACCAACATCGAAGGCCCCACCATCGACATGGTCCGCACGCTCCTCAAGTGGACCAAGACGGGGACCGAGGGCGAGGGGCACAACAAGCCGTTCATCTATTTCGGCAAGCTCCTCGTCCTCTTCGAGCTCCCCATCCTTCTCCTCGGTGTCCTGGGCATGGTCTACGCATTTCGGAAACGCAGCGTCTTCGCCGTCTTCGCCGTCTTCTGGTCGATCATCCTTTTCCTGATCTATTCCTCGGTGCCCTACAAGACGCCCTGGCTGGCTTTGAGCTTCATCGCCCCTCTCGCCCTCCTCGCCGGCTTCTTCTGCGAACAGCTCTACCGCTCGATCGCGGCCAACCGGGCGATGACCGCGGGGGCAGGAGTCCTCGCCGCCGCCTTGCTCATCGCCTGGGCCAAGGGCGTGAGCCTCCCCGTCAACTTCGAACACTACGACGAAGACAGCTACATGCTGGTCTACTCCCAGACCCGGCGCGACCTGAACGACATGATGGCCAGGCTCAAGGAATACGCCGACAAGAGCGGGCAGGGGTTCGACACCGAGATCAAGATCACCTCCGACGAGTACTGGCCGATGCAGTGGTATCTGCGCGAGTACGGCCATGTCGGCTTCTGGGGCCCTTCCATCCTCGAGCCCACCTCCCAGGTCGATCCCGACTCTCCGATCATCATCGGCCGCTCCACCACCCAGACCAAGCTCGAGGCGAAGCTCAAGGACACCTACTACTCCGAGATGTACAGCCTCCGTCCCGGCGTGGACCTCGTCCTCTACACCCGCCTCCACCGCGGCAAAACGGCGGCCGAGGAGCTCACGGGGACGGCCCCGGTCGAGATCCCGACGGGAGAAAAGAAGCCGGGCCTTCTGGCCAAGTATTACCGGAAGATCAACCCCGTGGGCGAGCCGGATCAGACCAAGGTGGAGAGCGTGATCGACTTCCGCTACGACAAGGAGGAGGAGAAGCCGATGAAGTCGCCCTTCTCCATCCTCTGGGAGGGGCTGATCGAAATCCCCTCGGCCGGGACCTACACCTTCGGCACCGTCTCCGACGACGGCTCCTGGTTCTTCATCGACGACAAGCTCGTGGTGGACAACGGGGGAACCCACGCCATGGATTACAAGTCCAACTCCATCTTGCTGGAGAAGGGCTTTCACAAGATCCAGATCAAGTATTTCGACAGCGCCTGGGGCGCGGTGATGAAGGTCACCTGGATCCCCCCCGAGGGACGGGAAGGGCCGATCCCGCCCGAGCTCCTCTGGCACCAGTAAAAAAGCGGGCCCGGAAACGGGCCCGCATTTTTATTGCCTCTTCCTCCGCCCCTGATCGCCTGTCCTCGTTTGTAGGCCGGTTCTGTGAACCGGCGCCCCCCCCCCCGGCGACACCGTCACTCCATTACTCCACCACTCCATCACTCCCTTTTCTTGTAGGCTCCCCGCCAGTCGCTCCAGCGCAGGGCCATGACCTCCCGGAACATCTTCGCCGAGTCGCGCAGGGGGGAGACGGTCGAGCGGGGAGAGTCGATCCAGCGGACGGGAACCTCCCGGACCTGGAGGCCTCTCTTGCGGGCAAGGTAGAGGATCTCCACGTCGAAGGCGAAACCGTCCACCCGGCAGAGGGGGAAGATCGTGGCGACCGCCCGGCGGGAGAAGCACTTGAATCCGCACTGGGTGTCGATGATCCCGGGGACGGCGAAGAAGCGGACGATGCGGTTGAAGACCTTCCCCATCAGCTCCCGGTGCCAGGGCTGGCGGACGAGTATCTCCGAGGACTTGAGCGACCGGGAGGCGATCGCCACGTCACAGCCCTCCCGGAAAAAGGGGAGAAGCTTTTCCACCTCCTCGATCGGCGTGGAGAGGTCGGCGTCGGAGAAGAGGACGAACTTCCCCCGGGATGCCGCCACGCCTTCCCGCACGGTGTAGCCCTTGCCCCGGTTCTCCTTCCGGTCGATCACGATCAGGGGAAAACCGGCCGGACAGAAGCGCCGGGCGGCTGCGGCGGTGCCGTCCCGGGAACCGTCGCTGACCACGATGACCTCGTAGGCGTAGGACTGGCGCAGAAGATAGTCGGCGATCTTCCGGAGCGAGGGAACAAGACGGGTCTCCTCGTTGTAGGCGGGAACGACGACGGAGAGGAAGATCTCGCTCATGGAATCTTGCCGACGCCCGGACGGGGCAGGCGCGGGAGAAGGCAGTGGTAGATCCCTCCGGCCAGGATCAGCTTGATCAAGTCGCCGGGGAGAAACGGCCAGACGCCGGCCGCGAATACCCAGCGCCAGTCGGCCCCCGTGACGACGGCAAGCTGGAGCGCCCCCAGGGAGAGGATGGCTATCTCGCCCAGAATCATCGCGGCAAAAACTGCCGGGAAACGGGAGCAACCGCGAGAGGCCGTACCCACGATCAGGGACGCCAGGAGAAAACCCCAAAGGTATCCGCCGGTGGGGCCGAGGAGATAAATTCCGCCTCCCCCCAGGGCGAAGAGGGGCATCCCGGAGAGGCCGAGGAGGAGATAGAGGACTACGCCGCCGGCGCCGGCGACCGGCCCGAGAAAAGCGGGCAGGAGAAGCGCGGTCAAGGTCTGGCCGGTGACCGGGACCGGCGACCAGGGAAGGGGTATCCTCCAGCGGGCGGAGAGAGCGAGGAGGAGGGCGAAAACAATCGTTCCCGCGGCCCGAAGAAGGAGCGGGGAAACACGCGCTGCGATAGCGCTATCTGCCGGGGCATCCGTTGCGTTGGTGGTCATCGTTTCCTCTCTGCTCTCAGGATTACTTGGCGTCTTGGCGCGAATTCAAGTGCCGGGTGAGCGTCAGCTTCAATACGACTCTTTAACCTTCTTCTCCATCTTCTTGAGCTTGGCCGCCATCATCGTCCGGGAGAGGAACCCGGCCCGGTCGCAGAGGAGGATCCCGTCCAGGTGGTCGAGCTCGTGCTGGATGGCCCGGGAGAGGAGCCCCTCGGCCTCGACCGAGCGCGGCTTGAAGTTTTCGTCCCGGTATTCCAGTGTGACGCGGGCCGCGCGCTCGACGTCGACATAGATCTCCGGGAAGCTCAAACACCCCTCCTCCGCGGTCGCCGTCCCTTCCGTCCGGACGATCTTCGGGTTGATATAGGTTTTCGCCGTCTTCCCGTCTCCGGCGAGGAAAACCCGCCGAGGGACGCCGATCTGGTTCGCGGCCAGACCCACACCCTGGTGGTAGTCGAGGCTGTCCCGGAGATCGACGATGAGCTTTCTGATCTCATCGCTCATCTTCTCCACCGGTTCGGCCTTCCGGCGCAGAATCTGATGACCGTATATTTTGACGGGAAGGATGGCCATATCTGGCAACTCTCCTCACTATCCTACAATATGCCGCCGCTAATCAGAAACGGCAAATGGCCCCCAGGGTAGCCGCATTCTGTTCGAAGTACCCCGAGCGAAGCCGGGGGCCGAGATGGGAGATCCAAATTCTCCGTCCCCGGCTTAGAAATTCAGCGTATAAGCCCCCTTCCCCGGCCGCAGAGGTTGTTTCAAGGCGGCGGCGACGAACCTCTTGGCCGACCGGACGGCATCCTCCGGCCCCTTCCCCATCGCCAGCCCCGCCGCGATCGCGGCCGCATAGGAGCAACCGGCCCCGTGGATCGCGCCGCCCTGAAACCGTTCCGAGCGCAAAACGATCATCCTTCTCCCGTCGTAGAGCAGGTCATCGGCGTCCTCCCTCCGATGGCCGCCCTTGATCACGACGAAGGACGGTCCCATCTTTCCTATCGCCGCCGCCGCCGCCGCCATCTCCTCCCGCGTCCGGACCGGGAAACCGGCGAGAACTCCGGCCTCGTCCAGGTTGGGCGTCACGACGAGCGCGAGCGGAAGCAGCTCCCGGACCAGGACCCGGACAGCCGAAGAGGCGAGCAGGCGGTGGCGGGAGGTGGAGATCATCACCGGATCGACCACCAGCTTCCTGATCCGGTGCTCTTCCGCCTTGCGGGCGACCAGCCGCGTGAGAGCGGCGTTCCCGAGCATTCCGGTCTTGACCGCCCGGGGGCGGATGTCCTCCATCACCGCGTCGATCTGTTCGGCGACGATTTTTTCGGGCAGGCAGAGGACGGCCCGCACGCCGCGCGTGTTCTGGGCGGTGATCGCCGTGATCGCCGACGTCCCGAAGACTCCGAAGGACTGGAATACCTTGAGGTCGGCCTGTATCCCCGCCCCTCCCCCGGAGTCCGAGCCGGCGATTGTCATTGCCGCTGTTATCTTCATGAAACAACCTTATTCCGATCGGAGAAATTTGTCCACAATCCAGCACTTCCCGCAACTATAACAGCCACAGCCCGTTGGAGATCGCCAGGCGAAGCGGGACCAGGGACACCGTCCCTCTGATTCGGTAGCCGCGGGCTTTAGCCCGCGTTCTCGCCAATGTGCGGCTATGGAACTCGTCGCCGCGCAGCCTAAAGGCTGCGGCTACCGGACTGGGCCGGCGCGGGGACGCCGGAGAAGAGGGACCACTCCTCCTTATGCTCGGCGCTCCCGCCCGGGGGCAGGCGAGCAAGCGGCGAGAGCGTTTCCATCTCCAGCATGGCGGCGTTCGTATACGTTTCGTAGACCGCTCCGAAATCCGGATAGGACGCGCCGGGGATCGGCCGCCAGCTCTTGACGAAGAGGTTCCCCCGGTTGAAATAAGCCGCCCAGCCAAGGCCGCCGGTGACACCGAACTTGAAGGGAGCCTGGCGCCGCGGATCCTGCCGGACGGAGATATGATTTTTCCCCCAGCGGACACGGGGATCGTCGAGACGGGTGTAGGGCCAGAGGACCAGGGCGCGGTTGGGGAGAAGGCCGATCTTCCTTCCCTCCTGGGGCACGATCTCGATCCCGCCGGGGGCCATCGCGGTGATCGCCCAGAGAGAAAGTTTCACGGCTTTCCGGCCGCGGTTAGACAGGCGATGAAGCACGGACACGCGGCCAGGCCCGCGGTCGAAGGTAATCTCCATCTCCTTGCCCAGACCGGTCGACTCCTCGATCTTTTGGACCAACCGGATCCCGTTTTCGATCTCATTCCACTCCACCGGCCGGTTGTCCGGAAGATAAGTGAGTTGGCGGTCCTCGGGGGCCCGCCAGAGACGGTGGCCCCCGTAGAGACGCCATTTCTTTCCCCCCCGGCGGCCGAGATCGGATGCGATCTCGCAGAACTCGTTCCTCCCCCCGACGAAGCCACAGCGGATGATCCGCGGACCGACCTCCGTCGTGACCACGAGCTCGACCCGCCCGTCGCTCAGACGGACGCACTCGTCCCAGCCGCCGTAGGAAACCTGCTCGATGGCAATCTTCCTGGACGCAGTCATTCGTGAAGATTCGTGGTTAACCATCAGTCGGGCCGCCGGGGATCGCGGCGGGGACCCTTCGACAAGCTCAGGGCTGGCAGCCGCTCCCACAGACGCGACTCGAGAACGATCGCCAGCGTAACCGTGGGAGGGGCGTCTCGCCCCGATCCAGGTCGACCCGGATCGCGGCGAGACGCCGCTCCCACAACCGGCAACCAATGGCCATGCGTACAACAGGCCATCTCTCTGCTGATCCGCGCAATCCGCGAAAATCCGCGGCTTCTTTTCGATCAGTTGAGGGCGAAGATCCGCACGCCGATCTGGCGCTGGGGGTCGAAGGCATCGTAGATCGTCCGGAAAAGGGTGAGCGTCTCCGGCTCGTAGTTCAGGCGGTAGAGAAAGGTCCGCCTCATCCGGGAGAGGGTCCGGATGTGATCGGGGCGGGAGCCGATGATGGTGTTGCCCCTGAGGGAGAAGGCGTCCCGGGCGGGATCGACCGCGGTCAGGCCGAAATAGCGGTTGTTGATGTGGACATACTTCACCCCCCGTCGTTTGAGCTCATCGTAGGCCTCCTTCTCCTCCGCCCAGTAGAACGAGGTCAGGCCGATATCGATCCGGTCGGGAGTGGTGATCGGCGCGAGGCGGGTGACCGCGGGAATGAAGAACCCCTGGTTCCAGGCGGCGAAGATCTTTTCCCCGGGCTGCGCCCGCTCGTCGAGAGCCCGGTAGGAGTCGTATTCCAGCTGCTCGCTGGAAGGGAGGCTCGCCGAGAGCAGGACCCATCCCGCCTCCGCGGCCGCCACCAGGGCGAAGAACGCGGGAAAGAAAAAACGGCGCCGGGAGGAGAGCGCCAACGTCCCGGCCGCGGCCAAAGCCAGAAAAAAGAGGATCATCAGGCCGATCACCACCCTCTGCCGGGCAAGGAAAGGGCCGCCGAAAAGGGCGCCGGTATCCGAGAAGAGGGGGAGAAGCTTCACGAGCGGAATCTCCAGACGGAGGCCGCGGGCGAGCGCGCCCAGCGAGGCAGGGAAAAGGTTGGGGACGAGCAGAAGAAGCATCGTCGCCGCCGTCGCTTTCAGCCCGTTCCTCGACCAGTTCGCCCAGCCCAGGGCGATCAGGGCGGCGACGATCGGGTCCAGGAGGCGCGTCCCCCGGTTGACCGCGAGCGAGAGCGCCATCCCGAAGAGAAAGAGCGAGAGGAGGAAAAATTCCCGGCGGCGATAGGCTGTCCAGAGCCCCCAGGGGATGAAAAAGAGGAAGAGTGTGTAGCGGTTCCAGAGCGAGTCCGGCGGAAGGGGCTGGAGATCGCCAACGGTGATCTCCACCTGGGCCCGGAGGTCGATCCCCCGGGCCTTCTCGGCCAGGGGGGCGATCAGATCGAGCAGATGGTCTCTCATCAGCAGATAGAGAACGGCGGTGGCGAGGAGGAGGGAAGCGGCGAAGACCGCCGTCGCCAGCGCCGTCGGGCGGCCGGAGCGGGCGGCGCGGAAAACCAGCCAGTCAAGATAAAACAGGGCGCCGATGAGCGCCGCCGCCATCAGGGGACCCACCGCGAGGCCGATGAGGGCGACGAAAGCCGCCGCCGCCCCGAGTATCCACCGTTCCCGACCGGCGGCTGACCGCTCCGCCGCGGCCAGGGCCAGCCAGAAGAGGATCACCATCGGCAGCTGAACCAGATCGTGGGAAAAGTTGGCGAGGCAGAGCGTGAGCGAAGAGGGGAGAACGGCCGTGATCAGGGCGGCGATCAGGCCGGCTTTCTCCGAAACCGCCCGGCGGATCCAGAGGTAGACCAGGACCACACCGGTGGCGGAGACAAGAGCGCCGGCGAAGGCGGTCGCGGTGTAGAGGGCCCCGGAGGGGACCAGCAGAGCGGTGAGGCGGAGGATCCAGCGGGTGGGATCGAGGGGAGAGAGCGGGAAGACCCCCCGGGCCACGCCGTAGTAGAACCAGATCTCGATCAGGTTGGAGGAGAACCAGCCGTAGGTGAGAAAGAAATAGAGGTTGAGGACCGCCCTCAGAAGAAAGGCAAACAAAAATAGGGCGAGTAGGCGGGGCATGGGATCGGTGATGAGGCAGACGGGTTAAGGTTAGGTTGGCTTCAATTCCCCCTCGGTTTCTTCCCTTTTCGGAAGAGGTCCAGGAACCGGTCCTCGAACTGGGCGTAGACCCCCCACTTGTCGAGTTCGGCCTTGAGGAGGGGCGCCTTGACCGGCTCGGCCTTGACCACCCGGAAGAGCTCCTCGATCCGCCGGCGGGCGGGCGTGGGGAGCGGTTCCTTGCTCTCCTTCTTCTTCTCCTCCGGCGCTTCCTCGCGAAACTCCTCCTCCGGCTCGCCTTCCAGTCCGGGCATCTCGCCGCCGGGGCCGAAGCCCTCCCCCCCCTCCTCCGGGTTCATGAAATTCGACATCGTCTCCTGGGCTTTCCGCCCCATCTGGGCGATCTCCCGGTCAAAACGCTCGACTTCGACGGCGAGCGGGGAGTAATCGAAACGGAGGCGCAAGAAACGCTCCAGCACCTCGGCCACCGCCATCACCGCCCGGGGATTCTCTATGTTCATCGTATAGTAGGGGATCTCCCCGAGCAGGCAGAGGCCGGGCAGTGCCTCCAGCGAGGCCACGCCCAAGAGAAGGCCGTTCAACCCGCTCACCTGACCCATCCGGAGAAGCTTCACCCCCTGCCGGGGAAGCGAGTCGCGCAGGGCGCGGCTGGTAGCCACCCCCCAGACCTTGGGCTTGGCGGTGTGCTGAAGGGAGGCGGGCGCGGCGGCGAAGGTGATGATCGAGACCACTCCCAGCTCCCGGGCCAGGCCGACCACTTCCCTGGCCATCCGCATCTGGAGTTCGGCGGCCGGCTGGGCGTCGGCCAGAAGAAAAACCAGGTCGCCGGCGCCGGAAGGGTTCTTCCAGAAATAGAAATTGCTCTCCGGAAAAGGCGGGATCCGGGCCAGGGACCGCTCCACCATCACGGAGGAGGCGTGGAAATAATCGGAAGCCTCGATGTGGGCAAAGCGCTCGGCGGAGAGCTCCTGGACCAGAAAGGAGACCGTGCGGAAGGCCACATAGCCCATCCCCGGCCAGGCGGCGATGAGCTGGGGGCGATTCAGAGACGGATGTTTGGAGTAGACGATCATGATCGCACTCAATATAACCAAAGAAACAGGCGGGAGACTACGGTTAAACG
>CAZKCI010000024.1:0-31656 GCA_964551475.1 uncultured bacterium
TGGGGGCAGGTCACGATTCGGAGGGTGGACTGATGCGACTGTTCGAGAGTTTGTTCGTGATCGGGTGCGGAGCGTTTGCGATCTGGTGCCTGACGGTGGACACGGGGAAGTTCAACAGGTCCGTGGATGTGAACCGTCCGAGCGCAACGTGCGCGGAATCGCAGGGGTTCGTGAGGTGGGTGGGTGGGTTCGCGGCGGCGATTACAGCGGGCTGTTTCGTGGGCCTTTTATGCCGAAGAGACTAAACAGGCTTTCCGTTCCACCTAACCCGGATTGGTTACATCCGGGTTAGTGTGGGATTTTTTCTGCCTATTGCGGATCTCCGCATGAAAATCCTTAGCGATTTGTCTTCTAGCCGCAGCAGGAGGACACTAACATAAAAGGCAGCACAGATATTGGGGGCAGGGCACTCCGCCACAGGGTGACGAGGACAGGCCCGAAAACGCGGACGGCGATCTTCAGGTAGACCGATTGATTCTGCCCGAACGTCGATAATGGTTCTCCAGAAGACACTCTATGAATCTTACGAGAATCACTATTATGGTAAGGGTATTATACTCGCTGTCGGTGGTGATGGTCGTGGGGTTCCTCTCGTCCGTCTCTTCGGCCGCCACCTTCTATGTTAAAAAAGACGGGAATAATCTGGACAGCGGAACTTCCTGGGAGACCGCCTATTGGTCCATCCAGAGCGCGAATGCGAATATGCAGTCGGGAGACACCTGCTGGGTCCGTTGGTCCAGTGCCGGCTATACGGAGCAGGTGACCATCTCCACAGGCGGGCTCAGCTTCTACGGGGAAACCAGCGGGGGATATCCCAAGATCCTCTGCGAATCGTCCAGACCCTACGGCTTCTATGCCTCGTCGGGGATGGGGCCGACGAATATTTCGGGATTTACCGTGTTATCGGCCGCCACCAGCACCGGCTACGGCATCTATATCTACAGCGGCTCTATTGTCGACAACATCGTCAGAGGATCGCAGAACGGGATCCGGGTGGGGAGCGCATCCTATATCGCCCACAACACGGTCTCCGTCTCCTCGAACAACCGCTCCGGCATAATCTCCTCCACCGACACCGGCACGATAGAACGCAACCACCTGACAGGGACAACCGGCAACAGCAGTATCGGCATCGATATGGGCGGTGTATCTAGCGGCATCGTCCGTTGGAACGAGGTATCGGGATACACGTATGGGATCAAAGTCGCGGGCTATTCTCCTGTCTACGCCAATTATACCCATAACTGCGACTATGGAATCTATGCCAACACGGCGACCAAATCCGTGCGCATGTTCAACAACCTGGTCGCCAAAAACAAATCCGGCTTCTACATCCTTAACCCGCCGACCGGGTCATTTTATCACCATATCTACAACAACCTGGTCCTCTGGAACAGCCTGACCGCATTCGACGGTGGGAATACGAATATCCTGGTGGGGTGGAACTGCGTCACAGGTAGCGCGTCAATCTCCTGGTCCCACCTGAGCTATCTGGGCGGCAACATCGCCTTGGACCCCGGTTTTGTCGATTTCACCGGAGGTAACTATCGAGTCTGGAATGCCGGCGCGGTGATCAACGGAGGAGACTGGACGCGTACATCCGACGGCATCGATTGGTCCGAAGAGCCCTTCAGCAACCACGGAGACGGCAAAACGGCGATCGGGATCTATAACACCGCCGGCGCTTTCACCCCCACCCCCCCGACGCCGACGCCGAGCTCCTCGCCCACGCCGTCGCCCTCGCCGACCGCGACCCCGGTCAGCCCAACCCCCTCCCCGTCGCCGAGTTCCTCTCCGACTTCGACGCCCTCGCCGGAACCGTCCGCCACTCCGTCGTCGAGCCCGTCTCCCACACCGTCACCGCTAGGGACTCTTATCCCGCCTTCGCCTTCCCCGACCCCCTCCTGCGGACCAAGCATCGTGCCAGAGCGGGCTGTGATCCAGTCGGGCGACTACAACGGCGATGGTGCCGACGACATCGGCATCTTCCGCCCCTCGGCGGGGTTGTGGTCTATCCGGAATATCACCCGATTGAACTTCGGCGGGGCATCCGACCAGCCCGGGCCCGGAGACTATGACGGCGATGGGACAGCGGATATCGCCATCTACCGCGCTTCGACGGGTCTCTGGTCAATCTCCGGCGTGACCCGAGCCTACTTCGGGGGAGCTGAAGACCGCGCCGCCCCGGCGGACTACAACGGTGATGGATCCTGCGACATCGGGATCTTCCGCGAAAACGGGGGGATGTGGTCGATCCGCTCCTTCACCCGCTTCTACTTCGGGGCGACCGGCGACTGGGCGATCCCGGGCGACTACGACAATAACGGGACGGCGGAAGCGGGTCTCTATCGCGTCTCCTCCGGTCAGTGGATGATCCAGAACACCACCCGCTTCTACTTCGGCGGTGCCACAGACTGGCCAGTTACGGGCGATTACTTCGGGTCCAGCGAGAAGATCTTCGCCATCTATCGGCCCTGCTCCGGCCAGTGGGCGCTCAAGGATCTGACCCGGATCTACTTCGGGAACTGCTTCGACTACCCGCGTCCCGGAGACTTCAACGGCGATGGGACATACGACTTTGGCATCTTCCGCGACTCGGCGGGGATGTGGTCTGTCCGCAACCTGACCCGGGTGTATTTCGGGGCGACGGGAGATTTTCCGGTTACCCGATAACATCAGTCTGCCAGGCAAGAAAAGGGCGGTTTCCTCAGCAATGGGGAGGCCGCTCTTTCTTTTGTCCAGGCCCCGCAGATAAGGTCTCTGAGGGCGCTTGCGGACGGCTTATCCATCGACTGGCCTCCATCGACTGACCATCGACTGGCCTCCTTGAACCGGGAAGGCGAACGTGGGATGATTCAGACAAGCGTTCCACCGCCGGATCGGATGGAGGATGGCGGCGATCACGCGGATACCGGCCCAGATGAGCAATCGCCTCCTAGCCCGGCTCCTTCCCCTGCTGCTCGCTCCTCTGGCCGCCCCGCTCGCCTACCCCCAGCAGCTGCAGATCCACACCATCGATGTCGGCCAGGGAGCCAGCGAGCTCATCATCGGACCTGACGGAACAACCCTGCTGATCGACGCGGGAACCTACAGCGCCGGCCAGAGCAAGGTGGTCCCCTATCTGCAGTCGGTCCTCGGTGCGAGTTATCTCGATTACGTTGTCGCCTCCCACGACGACAGCGACCACTACGGCGGGCTGGAGTATCTTCTCTCCAACGGATATTCGGCCGGAACAATCTATAACTGCTGCGGGGCCGGGAGTTTTGGGGAGGGCGTCCAGATTCCCCTGGGAATGGTCATCAACCTGGGGAATGGCGCGACGGCCACCTGCGTTCTCAGAGACGCCAGCTACATCGACGGCACAACCGGCTCCGTCTCGGACAACAACAACAGCGTCTGCCTCCTTATCCGCTACGGGGCATTCGACTACATCACCGCCGGCGACCTGGAAAGCAACGAGGACCATCTCGCCTCCATGCTCGTCTCCTATCCTCCGGGCAACCCTTTCCTCGATCCCTCCGTGGGTGTCGACGTGATCCATGTCAACCATCACGGCAGCAACTCCAGTTCCCTGGCGACCTACGTGAACAACCTGAAACACGAGCTGGCCGTAATCAACGGCGGCACCAACTACGGGCATCCCCGGTGGACGGCGGTCGACCGCCTGAAAGGAAGATCGACCTACTCCGACGGCAGCGGGGCGACCGGAGTAACCTGGGCAGGGTGCAATAGTGTTTTCAGGACCACTTACGATGCGGAGGAAGACGGCCGGGCTCCGGAGTGGGACTGCCCCACGCTCGGCAACATGGTCGTCAGCTACACCTTGGGCTCGCCCAACTACTACATGAACGGCACCACCTACCCCGTTGACGAATCGGTGGCCACCCCCACGCCCACTCCGGAGGGCTACCGGACACCGAGTCCCACACCCACCGTTTCCGCCACTCCGACACTAACCCCTACCCCGCCAGGATACAAAACCCCGACCCCCACTCCCTCCTCTTCCCCCAGCCCGACAGTCACCCCGACAGTCACGCCGACGCCGGAAGGCTACAAAACCCCGATACCCACCCCCGGATACTGTGCGGCCTCGGGAGGATGCGACGAGTACATCTCGCGGGTCCAGTTCGCGGGAATCGACAACTCCAGCGCATGCTCCGGATACGCCTATTATCCGGCGGTAACTACGGTTGTGATGTTCGGATCCAGCTACGGCATCACGGTCACCAATCCCAAACCCTACACCGGTGATGCCTGCGATACCTGGGTTGACTGGGACCAAGACGGGGATTTCTCCGGACCCGGGGAGAATACAACGCTCGCCAGCGGCCCCGAGGTATTCACCGGGACGATCTCCGTTCCCCCGGATGCAACGGCAGGAGACAGCCGCATGCGCATCCGGATTCGCTATTACGCTTCGGTAAGCCCCTGCGGAGCGTTCAACTACGGGGAAGTGGAGGATTACCCGATCAGAGTATCAGCCGCACCACCGACACCGCCTCCAACCCCTTCGACCACACCTTCGCCGTTCCCCTCACCAACACCCACCTGCGGTCCGTCCATAGCTCCCCGGAGTATCGTGATACAGTCGGATGACTACGACGGAGACGGGGCGGACGACATCGGCATCTTCCGTCCCTCGGCCGGCCTGTGGTCGATTAAAGACATCACCCGCCTCAACTTTGGAAACTCAACCGACCAACCGGGCCCGGGCGACTACACCGGGGATGGAACGGCTGAAATCGCGATCTACCGCTCTTCCACGGGCCTCTGGTCAATCTCAGGCCTGACCAGGGCTTACTTCGGGGGCGTTGAGGATCGTGCCGCCGCCGCCGACTACAATGGGGATGGCTCCTGCGACCTGGCGATCTTCCGGGAGAACGGGGGTATGTGGTCGATCCGGAACTTGAGCCGCTTCTATTTCGGAGCCACCGGGGACTGGGCTATACCGGGCGACTGGAATGGAGACGGTATTGACGAGGCGGCGCTGTATCGTCCGTCATCAGGCCAGTGGATGATCCGCAATCTGAGCCGGTTCTATCTAGGGGTATCAACAGATTGGCCTATCCCCAGCGATTACAGGGGCGATGGGTTATGGGTCGCCGGGATATTCCGCCCTTGTTCTGGGACCTGGGCGATTCGGGATATAACACGAGTATTCTTCGGGAACTGCTTCGACTATCCCGTGCCTGCGGATTACTCTGGCGAAGGGACCACGGACATAGGGATCTTCAGAGATTCAGCGGGAATGTGGTCGCTCCGGAACATCACGAGGGTATATTTCGGGGCGACTGGAGACATCCCCGTAACCCGCTAGGATAGGGGAAGGGTCAACCCCAGCCCAATCGTCAACCCTAGGCCCCAATAGGCCCCCAGAAAGGGGCATCGGCAGGGAACGCTGGATCTCCCCTGCCCTGCTTGAGAGCGAAAGAGGGCAAAAAGCCGGTGACATTTCGGTGACATTTTATATGCCGTTACCTGCATTTTGTGTCTCTTATAAGTATGGTGTCTCCGTCGGGATATCCGATATATTCCTTCACAACAAGGGGTTATAAAACAACCGGGTTCGATTCCGACCCTCGCCACTTCAGCGCTTTTACCGTCGAGAGCACGGCGGCGCGTGACATTTCCGCGGCATTCCCCAATGCAAAAGCGCGCCGGGCGGCGCGCTTTTGTATCCTCGCAGTCCAAACCGAGGAGGAGACCGGGTGGTTTAGGCTGTCTGGAACTGCAAGGTAGCCAACTCTTCACTGGTCGCCCGCCGGGAGATGCCCAGAAACTCCACTCCCACCACCCGATCATCCTTATCGTAGTCGAGGATGACTCCCGGGCGGATTTCCTCCGACTCGACAATCCGGCTCTCGTCGAGCCTGAAGTAAAGAGCATCGCTATTCTTGTCGACTTTTATCTTCATGGTGTCTCCTCAAGCGGCGGTCGAAAAACGCGGTCACCCGCTTTTCCGGCGTGGCCGTTACGTTCACAACGACACGGAGCCATCGGTACCCGAATTCGGGAATGCGCTTGATGAAATGCCTCGTCCCGTCCTCATGATCCTCAGTCTTATCCGGTAAGCCGACTGCCCGCTCCACCCACTCGGGCGCTATCCCCCGTTCCTTGAGCATGTCATCGAAATGGCCCATGGCTCCCGGGCGATACTATACCACAACCCGTAGCGGATTTCACCTCGTCTTGCCTTTCCCGGAGAACATTGGGCACAGTGTCCTAACAACCAGATGATGAGACCGAAGATTTGAAGGAAAGGGGTAACACTCTGAGACCGAGGTTCCCTCCGGGAACCGAAAGGAGTGTTACCCATGAGCAAGGCTGTTCGAGAAGAGAAGAAGAGAGAGAGCACCCCGCCCCCTAGGGCGACTTCCCCTCCGGGTTGTGGTCCAGGCTCAAACTCTAACAACCAGGGTTCTTCCAAACCGAGATTGTCCAATCGAGAAAATATCGTCTTGCAGTATAGCCATAATTATGTCATTATTACGCTATGAAATATCGGATCATCATCAAGCCGCCGGCGGTCAAGGATCTCGATGGTTTGCGAAAATTCGATGCCGTTGCCATTCTTGATTCGATCGAGACCTATCTTGCCACGGAGCCAGCGAAGGAAAGCAAAACAACGATCCGAAAGCTCAGGGGGAAGCAAAAGGCGGATTACCGTTTGCGGGTCGGGGAGTTCAGGGTTTTTTACAGCGTGGCAGGGAACAGTGTTTTCATCCTGCGGGTCATGCATAAAAACGACACAGCCATGTTTTACCAGGAGGGAGAAACATGAAAATATCCACCGTGGCCGACGTGAAGAACAACCTGAGCAGGTACCTGAGAAAGGCCGAACGGGAACCGATCTTCATCACCCGGAGCGGCAAGATCGCCGGCGTCCTGGAGAGCATCTCCGAGGACGAGATGGAGGATTATCTCCTGGAGAGAAGCCCGATTTTCCGAGCGATGCTGGACAAGGCAAGGTCGGCTAAGGGCGGAGTCTCCCTCGAAAAATACCGCCGGTCCCGCGGATTGTAGCTTCGCTGGATCTCCCCTGCCCGATCGGGTGGGAGGGCTTAATAAACGCGTGACATTTCGGTGACATTTTATATGCCGTTACCTGCATTTTGTGTCTGATATACGGCAGGCATATCCGTCGGGGATTTAGATAATCACCTTTACAATAAGGGGTTAGCTCCTACATTCGATTCCGACTCTCGCCACTAAAAAAGATCCCCCGAGATGGGGGATCTTTTTTAGTTTGACCCGAATCGGAGTCGGTCTTCCGTGCTGCTGCTATCCGCCGATTCGTCGAATTAGTCTTGCAGTTTTTTGAGGATATGACGGGCGAGAGGCTCTTTGATCTCAGAATGCCGCGGGATGGGTTGGCAAGCACCGGTTCGTGGGTTTCGATACCAGTCGTGCCTGCCACCAACTCGGATAAGAACGCATCCGCTGCGTTCAATCCGCCGGAGAAGCTCCCGGCGCTTCACACTATCTGCAGTTCCGCGACATGACGCACACCGGGGATTTTACCGCCGGTGATGTCTTGGTAGATACCCTTCAGGTTTTCTTTAAGCTCCTCCAGCGTTTTCCCCTGCGTCATATAGTCGGGGAACTCCTCGATATATCCGAGCCACATCTCTTCATTTTGCCAATACACATAACGAACTGTCTTCATGTTCCTATGATATCCGCAATCGCCGTTTGTTTCAACCCGCATTGTTCGCTCGCTCAGTTCTTCAGCCCGATAGCCAAGATAATCCTGATCCTATCATGCCCCTCTTCGGGGAACAAGTTCAGTCTCCCCCCCTTCTCGGATCGCCTTGACTTCCACTTCCAATCGGGGGATGCTTTTACCAGCAGTTCACCTTTCCGCCCCGGCGGGAGGCGGCGGGAGGACAGACTGGGGACATGAGGTTCCGGCAAGACTGACCCGGCCATGGGCAGCGATGTCCGGCTGCGATTTTCCTATGCGACTTTAGCGCGGTCCGCGCGTCTGGATATTTATGTTTAACCATAAGGGGGGCGCCATGAAGAAGATTGGCCGGCGGCTGCTGATGACTACGATCTCCACTCTGTTCTTCGGCTTAACGAACCCAGGACAGGCGGAAACTACCGGCTTTGTATATAACGATTCTCTCTGTGTCGATCTTCACGTCGGCGCCGGCGGAGACGGCAGAAAATACGAGCTTTACCGGGATGGGAGTCTCGTCACCTCGATGCAGAACCAGACGAGCACCGGCGTGTTCTACAGCGATGTCCCCGGCCTCCGCAGCACGTATCACTACCAGGTCAAGTATTACACCTGGAATGAGGGGGAGTCGCGCTGGGATGACGCCGGATCCTCGTCGCTAATTGATGTGGACACCTACTATGTCAACGGGTCCCTCCATAACAACAACGAATGGCAGGACAAGCTGGGGCGGGGCCCCGTCTCCTGGACCTGGGGGACCACTGCGGTCGGCGACCTGGACATCTACGATGGGACGCTCGAGGTCGCGGATTCTCACGTCCTTTTCTGTCCCGACGAAACGGGGGAGGCCGGGACCCTCGACATCATGGCGCAGGGCCGCCTGCACGCCGAGGGCGCCGCCTTCTCCACGGCGAGCGGCGCTTTCTGCCAGGGACAGATAAGCTTCTGGAACCAGACCGAGCCCGCCGACCCGGTCATCGAATACGGCGCCTTGGGCGATGTGTATGTTACCTTCTCCGGCTGCACGGGGGTGGAGATCAGCAACAACGTCATGACCTCCGATACCACCCTCCAGTTCATCAACTGGGGAAACGGGAACCGGGTGATCAACAACCAGGGGGGAGGGCGAATCAGCCTCTTCAGCGCCGATATGCGCAACTGCCTCATCCAGGGGAACCAGGTGGACACGATAGATCCCTCCGGGAATGCGAACACGGTCAGGGGGAACCACTGCAGCCTGATCGACGTCTCCGGAGCGTCGGGGATCCAGATCCTGGAGAACGTCGTCGAGCCCGACCCGTCGCTCTCCGGGCATGATCGGATCAAGATCCACTACAACAGCACCGACATCACGATCCAGGACAACGATCTGCTCGGCGCGGCGGTGGAAATTGAAAGCTGTCAGGGGAACACTCTCCAAGGCAATACTTTCGTCGGGAGCGGCATCGAGCTCTGGGCCTCCGACACCAACGTGATCAAGCAGAACCGGATCACGGAGAATCCGGGGCTGGGCGTTAGGCTAGAGATTTCATCTTACAACAGCATCGAAAACAATGTCTTCGGCGATAACCCGGGCATTCCGATTCGGATCGGGGACGACTATAACCCCTCCAATTACAACGTTGTCGCCTTCAACCACATCTACGGGGGTTCCGCCTATCCCTACCTTCCGGCGGGGATCGAGATCCACGGCGGCGAAGGCAACGGCGTGCACGAGAACATCTCCGAGGATTATTACTACGGCGTTCTCATCGGCGCCGACGCCGCCAACACCTGGGTCTACAACAACCTTTTCCGGAACAACGAGGTGAACGCCGCGAACAACGGCGAGGGCACTATCTGGAACAAGCCGAAGACCGCGGTCATGAGCAATATCGTCGGCGGCCCTTACCTGGGAGGCAACTATTACGACGACTATTCCGGGACCGACGCCGACGGGGACAAGCTGGGGGACACGCCCTACGGCATCGACACCACCTCCGGATTCGCTTCCGCCACCGACCAGCTCCCCCTGATCTGGGTCTCCATGCCCTCGCCCACCCCGGGACCCACGCCGGAAACGATGAGCGTCGATTCCGGCGACTACGACGGCAACGGCACCTCGGAGATCGCCATCTTCCGGAGATCTTCGGGGATGTGGTCGGTGCGAAATCTCACGCGGGTCTACTTCGGAAACTCGACCGACGCGCTCGTCCCGGCGGATTACAACGGAGACGGGACCAGCGATATCGCCATTTTCCGGGAGAACGGCGGGATGTGGTCGGTCCGGAATCTAACCCGCTTCTTTCTGGGGGGGACGGAGGACCAGCCCGTCCCGGGCGATTACAACGACGGCGGGATAGCGAAGGCGGGGATCTTCCGCCCGTCTTCGGGCCTGTGGTCGATCCGGAATCTGACCCGCGTGTATCTTGGCTCCGCCGGAGACGCCGTCATCCCCGGCTACTACAACGCCGACCACGCGAAGGACATCGCCATCTTCCGCGGGAGCGGGGGAATGTGGTCGGTGAGGAACATCACCCGGTTCTACTTCGGCGCGTCAACCGATGCCCTGGTCCCGGGTGACTATAACGGAGTGGGCAAGTGGGAAGGCGGTATCTTCCGCGGATCCACCGGTCTCTGGTCGATCCGGAACGTGACGCGGATATATCTGGGAAGTACCGGAGACTGGGCACTCCCTGCTGACTACAATGGGGACGGAGCAGATCATGCTGCCATCTTCCGGGATTCAGTCAGCCTCTGGTCAGTCCGGAACGTGACCCGTGTGTATTTTGGAGATTCAGGAGACATTCCGGTCACGCGGTAAAAACAGTCTGGGGTGGGGAAATAGGCCAAAAACGCGTGACATTTCGGTGACATTTTATATGCCGTTACCTGCATTTTGTGTCCGATACAAAGCAGGTGTTCCCGTCGGGAATTCCGGTAATCTCCTTCACGACAAGGGATTAGCAACCCTTCTACGTTCGATTCCGACGTTCGCCAATAAAAGGATCCCCCGCCATGGGGGATCCTTTGGGCATTTTATCCATTTCGGCAATCCCAAAACTCCCCCCGGATTCCCCTGGGGGGACAACGTATCAGCCCACCGAGTCCGCCGGCAGTTGCCGCAGGATCGGCAGGTTGTCGCCGAAGTATATCGTCAGCTTGGCCACGGTCCTTCCCTCCGCTCCGGCCCACTATATCGGATGGAAGTTTGTTTCCCTACCCCGTTTCGAAAATGTGCTATATATATTTAATGCGCTCCGCGAGAACCATCGTACCCTCCGCCCTGGCGCTCCTCCTGGGCATCCTCCTCACCTCCCCCGCCGCCGCCCTGCCGATCAAGATCATGGCCGCCAACCTGTCCAGCGGAACCGGGTCGGCCTATGAATCCCCGGGCATCCGCATCTTCCAGGGGCTCCAACCCGACGTGGTCCTGATCCAGGAGTTCAACTACGACTCGGGGAGTCTGGACGACCTCGTCGATCTGGCCTTCGGAACCGAGTATTACTACTCCGTCGAAGGAGACTCGGACAGCATTCCCAACGGCATTGTCAGCCGATGGCCGATCACCTCCTTCGGCGAATGGTCCTCCCCGGTCGTCAACCGGGACTTCGCCTGGGCGGTGATCGACATTCCGGGGGAGATCGACCTCCAGGCGGTCAGCGTCCACCTCCCCACCTCGAGTTCCGGCGATCGAAACACCGAGGCCGGGCTGCTCAAGACCTTGGTCGCCGACAATTTCAACTCCGCCTACTACATCGTGATCGGCGGAGACCTGAACACCGGCAGCACCGGGGAGTCCTGCATCGGCACTTTCAACACCTTCCTGGATGCCGATGATCATCGTCCGGTCGACCAGGATGGGAACGACAACACCAACGAGCCCCGGGGAGAGCCCTACGACTGGGTAATGCCGAACGCAACCCTCGACGCCTACCACGCCACATTGACCATCGGATCGAGCAGTTACCAGCAGGGTCTGGTCTTCGACAGCGCGGTCTACTCGCCCCTGACCGAGGTCTCGCCCGTGCAGTTCACTGACTCCCATGTCAGCGGCATGCAGCACATGGGCGTGATGAAAACCTTTAACATCCCGGTCGGCCCCACGCCCACGCCGACCCCCTTCCTCCACCTGGCCATCGACGAGGGATTCGACAACTTCCAGAACGGCGTCCGGCCGGGCGGATGGATCTTCACTAACTGCAACGCCAACTCCGACGCCTACACCGCGGCCGGCTACTACGGCCGTTCCAGCCCTTCCGTAAAGTTCAACTCCAGCAGCGACAAGATCACCACCAAAACCTTTGTCGCCGACTCCACCAGCCTCCTCACCTTCTGGATGAGGGGTCTCGGCATCGATACCACAAGCTCACTGCTCATCGAGGAGTTCTACTCCTCGGCCTGGAACTTGCTCACCGAATTCGACCACCTGCCCTCTGCGCAGAGAACCATGGGGCCGTATCCATTGAGCCTGGCCGCCACGCAACTGCGCTTCTCCTTTCAGCAAAGCTCCGGCGCCGTCGTTTTCGATGACGTCGTCGTCCCCGGACCGGTCACGCCCACGCCCACCGCCACCATCCCGACGCCGACGGCCACTCCTCCCACGCCCACGCCCACCGCCACCATCCCGACGCCCACGCCCACCCCGCCCACGCCCACGCCCACCGCCACCATCCCGACGCCGACCCCATCGCCGACAGCGACCGCCGCCCCCAGCCCGACACCGTCCGCCACCCCCTCGCCCACGCCCACCTGCGGGCCGAGCCTCGCTCTGGAGCAGGCCGTGATCGAGTCCGGAGACTATGACGGCGACGGGGCCGCCGACATCGCCGTCTTCCGCCCCGCGGACGGCCTCTGGTCGGTCCGGGACGTCACCCGCCTGAACTTCGGAAGCTCTTCCGACCAGCCCGCAAGCGGCGACTACGACGGCGACGGCACGGCCGAGATCGCCGTCTTCCGCCCCCTGACGGGCCTCTGGTCGGTCTCCGGACTCACCCGCGCCTTCTTCGGAGGTGCGGAGGACCGCGCCGCGCCGGCCGACTACGACGGGAACGGCTCCTGTGACATCGGGATCTTCCGCGCCAACGGGGGTATGTGGTCGATCAGCTCCCTCACCCGTTTCTACTTCGGCGCAACCGGCGACTGGCCGATACCGGGGGATGGCGGCGGCGACGGTACGGCCGAGGCCGGCCTCTACCGCGCACCATCCGGACAGTGGATGGTCCGCGAACTCACCCGCTTCTACTTCGGCTCCTCATCCGACTGGCCGGTCGCCGGAAACTATAACGGCGGAGGAACGAACTCCTTCGGAGTCTTCCGCCCCTGCTCGGGGATGTGGGGACTGCGGGATGCGACGCGGATCTACTTCGGAAACTGCTTCGACTGCCCGCGCACAGGAGATTTCAACGGGGACGGCACGGACGATCTCGGTATCTTCCGCGATTCGGCGGGGATGTGGTCGGTGCGGAGCCTGACCAGGGTATTCTTCGGATCCACGGGCGACATACCGGTGACGAGATAGAACGGAAACAGGAATCGCTTCACGCTCCCCGGCTGGTCAGCGCGCAGACCAGCGGCCGGCCGGGCGGGGCGTGCTCGAACAGGCAGCGGTTGCAGGAGACACAGGCGGCCTTGGCCGTATCCCCGCTCCGCCAGCGGTCGACAAGGGCGGGTAGAGGATAGAGGGTAGAGGGTGGAGGGTGGAGGATAGCTAAAAGACGGCCTCCCGGAAACGGGAGGCCGGCGCCTAGATGGACGAGATGGACGTAATGGACGCTATGGAAACAGCACAAAAGGAGCTTGTCCCCTGGTCCATCTTGTCCATCTAATCCATTACGTCCATCTCGTACATTCCATCGGTCCCATGGCCCGGCCGATTTTGCCGAGAACCCGGCTGGCGCTTATGCTATATTGTAGAAGAATATAAACGCCATGAAACCATCCCGAATCCTCGTCTTCGCCGCCCTTGCTCTCTGCCTCTCCCTTCCCCGTCCCTCTCTCCCCGCCACCCTGCCGGTCAAGATCATAGCGGCGAACCTCTCCAGCGGCAATGGCCAGGCTTACGAATTGCCGGGGATCCGCATCTTCCAGGGTCTCGATCCCGACATCGTCCTCATCCAGGAGTTCAACTACGAGTCCGGAACTCGGCGCGAATTCGTGAACACCGCCTTCGGCGCCGAGTACTACTACTACGTCGAGACCGGAACCGGGAAGGATATCCCGAACGGTATCATCAGCCGCTGGCCCTTCATCACGCCCGGAGGCACCGGCTACTGGGTGGACGACGAGGTCCCTAACCGCGCCTTCGCCTGGGCCAAGATCGACCTGCCGGGCGACCACGTCCTCCAGGTGGTCAGCGTCCACCTCCTCACCGCGGACTCCTCCGTCCGCAACCGCGAGGCGACCACTCTCAAGGGCTACATCGCGTTAAACTTCGACAGCGGAGACTTCATAGTCGTGGGGGGCGACCTCAACACCACCTCCCCCACGGAATCCTGCATCACCACCTTCGCCGAATTCCTGTCACCCACCACCCATCGCCCGGTCGATCAGAAGGGGGATGACGACACCAACTCGCCCCGCAACAATCCCTACGATTGGGTGATGGAGAACTCGGTCCTCCAGTCCTACTACACGTCGACCACGCTCGAGGGCCATACCTTCACCCACGGCCTCGTCTACGACAGCCGCATCACATTGCCCTACTCCATGCTCCCCTCACCCATCCTCTCCACCGATTCCGACGCCACCGGCATGCAGCACATGGCCGTGATCAAGACATTCAACATACCCGTCGACCCATCGCCCACGCCCACGCCGACCATCACGCCGACGCCCTCGCCCACGCCGACGTCCCTCCCCGTCGTCCTCGCCGGAGGCGATTACGACGGCGACGGCACCTCGGACATAGCGGTCTTCCGTCCGACATCCGGCATGTGGGCGATCCGGGGATTCACCAACCTCTATTTCGGTTCCTCGTCCGACTTCCCGGCGCCGGGAGACTACGACGGCGACGGGACGACCGACGCCGCCGTCTTCCGCCCCTCCCAGGGGCTGTGGTCGGTCCGGAACGTCACCCGCGTCTACTTCGGCGTCAGCGGCGACCGGCCCGTCCCCGGCGACTACAACGGCGACGGGCGCGCCGACATCGGCGTCTTCCGTTCCTCCCAGAGCCAGTGGGCGATCTACAACCTCACCCGCTGGTATTTCGGCGCCGCTTCCGACCACCCCGCACCCGGCGACTACGACGGGGACGGCACGGCCGACATCGCCCTCTTCCGGAAATCGGCCGGGATGTGGGCGGTCAGCAACGTCAGCCGCGTCTACTTCGGGGGCGAGGGCGACCTCCCGGTCGCGGCCGATTACAGCGGGGACGGGTTCCTGGAATACGCCGTCTATCGCCCGTACTATGGCCTCTGGTCGGTCAAGGACTACACACGGCTTTACATCGGCGGGAATACCTACCTGCCCCTCCCGGGCGACTACGACGGGAACGCGAGCGACGAGCCCGCCCTCTTCCGCCCGTCCAACGGCCTCTGGACCGTTTCCGGGATCACCCGGGCTTATTTCGGAACGGCGGGCGACATCCCGGTGGCCAGGTAGCAGGAAAGGCAGTTGTAGGTTATAAGTTGTCACTAAAAATCGGCCTCGCCTTTCGGCGGGGCCGATTTTTTGCGGGAGCGGCGCCGAGCTTGTCCTGGGCGAAGTCGAAGGGCCGCGGGTACACGCCATCCTGGATCGGGGCCCCGATTTTTATATACAACCCATAGTCATCGGGGCAAGCGAGACGCCCCTCCCACAAATCCGATCTGCGACCGCGCGCAATGCGTTCCTGTGGGAGCGGCGTCCCCGCCGCGATGCCGCCCCGTCGCCACGGGAGTGGCGACGCTACAAAAGCTAACTGATCCGATAAAAAGTCTCCCCCCCGTGCTCCGCTTTCCCCACCTTGCGGGCGGCAATGAGACCGGCGAGCGTCCGGCGAACGGTCGCGGCGGTCAGCCCCAGCGAACGGACAAGATCGCCCGCCGTGGCGGGGCGGCGGCGGAGATAGTCGATCACCGCTGCCGCCGGCTCCAAGCCGCCGCCCCGGTTCC
Organism: uncultured bacterium; assembly: GCA_964551475.1. GTDB lineage: Bacteria > Auribacterota > Erginobacteria > Erginobacterales > CAZKCI01 > CAZKCI01. The sequence goes on from CAZKCI010000024.1 coordinate 15,754, forward strand.
GCTTCTTCCGGAAATCTCCCACAACTTCCACTCGGATGCCCGGGAGCTCGCGACGGAGGAAGGCCGCCGAGCGCTTCATCTCTGGTTCGGACAAGGGCCGCGCTTCCTTTTCCGCCGGGGGGCGCGCCACGGTCGAAAGCTGGACACGGTCCGGAAGGATTCTTCTGATCCGCCGGGCGAGGGCATCGAGCTCACCGGCAGAATCATTGAAGCCCCGGACCAGCATCACCTCCAGCCAGACCCGCCCGGGCATCGCGCGCGCCAGCGCCTCGATCCCATCGGCGATCTTCTCCAGCGTGAGAGAGGGATGGGGGCGGTTGACCCTCCAGAAGATCTTCTCCGTCCCCGCGTCCAGGCTGGGGACGACCAGGTCGGCCGCGGACAGCTCCTTTCTCACCGCAGGCCGGTCCAGGAGGGAGGAGCCGGTCAGAACGGCGACGGGGACATCGGTGATCCGTTTCAGCGCGCGAATCATCTTCCCCAGATTGGCGTTCAGGGTCGGCTCGCCGGAGCCGGAGAAGGTGATGTAGTCGATCCGTCCCTTCCGGGCAAGCGCCTCCCTGATCTGCGCGACCACCGGAGCGACGGGGACATAGCCCCGCCGGGCGACCGTGGTCCGGGAGGAGGCGCCGAGCTGGCAGTAGACGCAGTCGAGCGCGCAGGTCTTGAACGGGACGACGTCGACGCCGAGCGAGAAGCCGAGCCGGCGCGACGGCACCGGACCGAAAACGCGGGCGTGAGTGCGGCTCTTCAAGATGTCTTCTCTCCGTCGGTTGTGAAAGCGGCGTCTCGCCGCGATCTGGTATGATCCTGGAGTGATGGAGTAGTGGAGTATTGATGGCGGGCGACGGATCGCCATTACTCAATACTCCATTACTCCGACACTCCATAACTCCAACTGGCAATCGATCAAGCGCTTATCGGGGGGCTTTCTCGCTGTTGAGGTAGTCCCGCGCCGCGATCGCCGCCGTCGCCCCCTCCCCGACCGCCGCCGCGACCTGGCGTACGTTCCCCGCCCGGACGTCGCCGGCGGCGAAGACACCGGGGCGGGAAGACCTCATCATCCCGTCGGTGACGACATATCCCCCCTCGTTCAGATCGACCAGCCCCCGGACGCACGCGGAGTTCGGCTCCTGGCCGACGAAGATGAAGACGCCGGAGAGTTCGATCCTTTTCTCCTCTCCCGAGACCTTATCCCGATAGGCCAGGGACTCCACGGTCCGGGAGCCCTGGACCGCCTGGGGGAGGGCGTTGAGAACCATGATCACCTTCCCGCTCTTCCTCAGCTCCTCTTCCAGCATCTTCGTCCCCCGGAACTCGTCACGGCGATGAACCAGATAAACCCGCGAGGCGAAGCGGGAGAGGAAGCGCGCCTCCTCGAAAGCGGTGTCTCCCCCGCCGATGACGGCGACGTCCTTGTTCCGGAAGAGCGGCCCGTCGCAGGTTCCGCAATAGGAGACGCCCTTCCCGAGAAATTCCCTCTCGCCGGGTATCCCCAGCGTCTTGTGGCGGGACCCCGAGGCGACGATCAGGGCGCGGGCGGCGAACTCTCCCTGGTCGGAGCGGACATGGAAACAACCGTCTGCCGAGGCCGCGGCGCTGACATCGATGAACTCGCGGATTTCCGTACCGAAGCGAACCGCCTGACCTTTCATCCTCTCCGCGAGTTCGGGGCCGGTTATCCCCTCGGGAAAACCGGGGTAGTTCTCGATCCGGTCGGTGACGGACGGCCAGCCCCCGCAGGCGGTCTTCTCCAGGATCAGAGTGGCGAGGAGCTCCCGCGAGGTGTAGATCCCCGCGGTCAGTCCCGCCGGTCCGCCGCCGATGATGATGATGTCATGGGTAGATGCAGTCATGGCTTGTCTTTTTAAAGGCCCTATAATCTCCTCGGGCCTATTTAACCCGGCCCCGGCCGAGCAGGGCGGGAGGGACCAGGTTGTGGATTTTCCCCACCTCCATCCGGACCAGATAACGGGGATGGGGAAAATGGACCTCCGAACGGCCGTGAGAGAAACCCCGCCGGACGTTGTCCGCGATCCTCTGGGTGATAAGCGTCCGCTTTTTCGCCACCCAGCGGGCGGCCAGCTCGTCGAAGAGCGGCCCCGACTCGATCACTTCGGCCCGCCCCTTGAACTGGTAGCCCTTGAACTCGTGGATATTGAAAACCGACACGGCCACGGAGGGGTTCCGCTTCAGATTGGCATGGGTCTTGCCGCGGAACAGATCGAAGAAGTAAACATACCCCTCGAGATCGACGCGGACCACGCCCTTCAGAGCGAGGTTGGGGACGCCGCGGGCGTTGACCGTCCCCACCACGGCCACGTTCTCCTTGATGAGGAGACGACGCATTTCCTCGTTGAGTTTTACAGGCATGGGACAGGACATGCAGGTTGCAGGTTAGTGATCAGAGTTTGCAGATCAGCGATCAGAAATAGAATATCAGGGCGATGCCGGCCAGCCAGCAGTAAACGGCGAACCAGGCCAGCTTGCCTCGCGCAACCACGGCCATCAGCAACTTGATCGCCCCCAGTCCCACGAGCGCGGCGGCGGCTACGCCCGCCAGGAGGCACGCGGCCTGCCCGTCGGGGAAACCTCTGTCCAGCGCTTTCAGGAGCTTGAGGGATGAGGCGCCGAGGATCACCGGGATGGAGAGGAGAAAGGAGAACTCGGCCGAGGCCGTTCTCTCCACGCCCGCGAATATCCCGGCGGAGATGGTCGCCCCGGAACGGGAGAGGCCGGGCAGGATGGCGCAGGCCTGGGCCAAACCGACCGCGGCGGCGGACCCCCACCCCAGGCGACGTTCCCCCTGGGGGACGATGCCGGCAAGGAAAAGGAGAACGCCGGTCACGACCATGAAGACACCCACCCAGAAGGGCTCCAGAAAATACTGCTCGATCGCCGCCTCGAAAACCATCCCCGCCACGGCGGCGGGGATGCTGGCGGCGATGAGCATCCAGGCCAGGCGGGTGTTGTCGTTGGGAAAACGGAGCCGGCCGCGATGCCATTTCACCCGCCCCCGCCACAAAGCCGCCGCCAGATCGCGCACCCGGCGGCGGAAGAAGAAAAGGACCGCGAGGAGAGTGCCCAGGTGGATCATCGCCTCGAAGGCGAGATCGGTGTCGGCGACCCGCAACAGATGTCCGGCTACCACCAGATGTCCGGTCGAGGAAACGGGGAGGAATTCGGTCAGGCCCTGGATGACGCCGAGTATGATCGCCTGCATTATAGTCATATAAAAACACCCGGACGCAGTCCGGGCCTACATTCGCCGCGAACGGCGGGGAATCTAACTCAATAATCCGAAGGGGGCGGGCCCCTTTTCGGATCAGTAGTGAATGAGCGAGTGGAGGGGAAGCCCCTTGATCTTTTCCCGACCCTTCAGGAAGTCCAGCTCGATGACAACGCAGACCCCGATGATCTCGCCTTGGGCGTGGCGGACCAGATCGATCGCCGCCTGGAGAGTCCCCCCGGTGGCCAGGAGGTCGTCGACGATCAGGACGCGGTCGCCGGGGAGAACGCCGTCCTCGTGGATCTCCACCGTGGCCGAGCCGTATTCGAGATCGAAGGACGCCCGCCGGGTTTTATGGGGGAGCTTGCCGGCCTTGCGCACCGGGATGACCCCGGCGCCCAGCTTGAGGGCCAGGGCGGCGCCGAAGATGAAGCCCCGGGCGTCGATGCAGACCACCTTGGCCGGCGGGCGGGCGAGATAGGGTTGGGCCATCAGGTCGATCGCCTCCCGAAAGAGCTTGCCGTCGCCGATCAGGGGGGTGATGTCCTTGAAGATGATCCCCTTCTTGGGGAAATCGGGGACATCGCGAATGACTTTCTTCAGATTCTCGAGACTCATTTCCTGCTCTCCTTGCGGTTGGATGCTATCCCTGGATCGGGGCGAGACGCCCCTCCCACAGAAACACTTATGACAACCCGCTCGTGTAGCCCGTGGGAGCGACATTCCTGCTTGCCCCTCCCACAAAAAGCAGTAAAAGCAAAAGAAGTAATCAGTGATCAGTGGAAGAAAATATCGGAGCCTCGCGGTTCTTCCTTCCGTATGACCTTCGCCGCAGGCGAGTGTCATACCGAGGGAAACTCGAGCTTGCGCTCCCGGATGGTCTGGCGGAGCTTCAGGATCGACTTGTTGATGATCTGGCGCACCCGCTCCCGGCTGATCTTGAAGGTCTCGCCGATGTGCTCGAGGGTGCGCGCCTCCCCCTTCTTGAGGCCGAATCTCAGCTCCATGATCCTCCGCTCGCGCGGGGAGAGGCCGTCCAGGATTTTCTTCAGGTCCTCCTTCAGGTCGGCGGCGTTGATGGCCTGGTCGGGAGCGGCCACCGACGTGTTCTGGATCAGGTCGGCCAGCTCGCTCACGCCCTCCTCATCGATCTTGGCGTCCAGGGAGGAGGGGGAGCGGATGACCTCCCTCAGGTCGTCGATCTCCTTGTAGCTCATCCGGAGCTTGCGCGCGATCTCGCTCCGCTGGGCGGGGCGGCCGATCTCCTGGGAAAGCTTTTCCACCGCCTTCTGGAAAGAGGAGACCCTCTCCTGCATGTAGACCGGGACGCGGATGATCTTGGACTGGTTGGCGATCGCCCGCATGATCGACTGCTTGATCCACCAGGCGGCGTAGGTGGAAAGCTTGGTCCCCTTGCTCAGGTCGTAGCGCTCGACCGCCTTGATCAGCCCCAGGTTCCCTTCCTCTATGAGATCCAGCAAGGGAAGGCCGATGTGCTCGTATTTCTTGGCGATCTTTACCACCAGGCGGAGGTTGGCCTTGATCAGGTGCTTGGCCGAGGCCTCGTCGCCCCGGGCGACCTTTTTCGCCAGGGCGATCTCCTCCTCCCGGGTGAGCAGGGGGATCTCGCCGATCTCCTTCAGGTAGATGCGAATCGCCGGCGATTGTCGATTTCCCGCCATCGTCTTTCCCTGATTCTCAGCCACAGATGTGATCTTAATCCGCGTAATCCCTGCCTGCCGGCAGGCAGGCGCGAAAATCCGCGGCTCTATTTGCCGTGCTTTTTGCGGCCTTTCCGGACCGCGGGCTTCTTGGCTTTCCCCTTCCCGCCCTTGATCGCGGCCTGGGCGGCGGCGAGGCGGGCGATGGGAACCCGGTAGGGGGAGCAGGAGACATAGGTGAGGCCGGTCTCAAAGCAGAACTCGACCGAAGCCGGGTCCCCGCCCTGTTCGCCGCAGATTCCGATCTTCAAATCCTTCCGCGTCGCCCTCCCCTTCCGAACCGCCATCTCGATCAGCTGGCCGATCCCCTCCCGGTCGATGGTCTGGAAGGGATCGGCCTTGAGGATCCCCTGCTCCAGATAGGCCGGGAGAAAACCGCCGATATCATCCCGGCTGAAGCCGAAGCCCATCTGGCTCAAGTCGTTGGTCCCGAAAGAGAAAAACTCGGCGGAACGGGCCATCTCGTCGGCGAGCAGGCAGGCCCGCGGGATCTCGATCATCGTCCCGTAGGCGCACTTCACCGCGATCCCGGTCCGCGCCTTCACTTCGGCGTGAACCCGGTCGACGATCTCCTTCGTCCGGTCGAGCTCGGCCACGTCGCAGGTGACCGGGACCATGATCTCGGGCTTGACCGCCCTCTTCTCCCGGAGGAGCTCGGCGGCCGACTCGAGGATCGCCCGGACCTGCATCTCGGTGACCTCGGGATAGGTGATACCCAGGCGCACGCCCCGGTGCCCCATCATCGGGTTCGACTCGTGGAGCTCCTCTCCGCGTTTGACCACCGCGGCCCGGTCGATCCCGAGCGCTTGAGCCAACTCGGACTGCTTATCCACGTCCTGGGGAACGAACTCATGCAGGGGGGGATCGAGGAGACGGATGGTCACCGGGAGGCCTTCCATCGCCTCCAGAGTCGCCTTGATGTCCTTTTTGACGAAGGGATAGAGCTCGCGGAGGGCGGTTTTGCGCTCCTCCAGCGTCGTCGAGAGGATCATCTTGCGAAGGAGGAAGAGGGGGCGTTCGGAGCCGACGCCGTAGAACATATGCTCGGTCCGGAAGAGGCCGATCCCCTCCGCCCCGAACTCCCGGGCTTTGCGGGCATCCTCCGGCGTGTCGGCGTTGGTCCGCACACCCATGGTCCGGTGTCCGTCCACCATCTTCATGAAGGCCTGGAAACGCGGGTTCTCGGTGGCGTTGACCATGGAGAGCTCGCCCGCGTAGACGAGCCCCCGGGTGCCGTTCAGCGTGATCGTGTCTCCTTCCTTGAAGACCTTCCCGTCCGCGGTCATCGTCCGGGCGGCGAGATCGACCTTGAGCGATCCCGCCCCCACGATGCAGCACTTTCCCCAGCCCCGGGCGACCAGGGCGGCGTGGCTGGTCATCCCGCCCCGGGCGGTGAGGATGGCGGACGAAGCCCGCATCCCCTCCACGTCCTCCGGGTTGGTCTCCTCCCGCACCAGGATGGTCTTCTCCCCGCGCTTGGCCCAGTCCACGGCGGCGGCGGAAGTGAAGACGATCCTCCCCCAGGCGCCGCCGGGGCCGGCGGGCAGGCCGCGGGCGATGGGCTTGACCTTGGCCTCGGCCGCGGGATCGACGATCTGGTGGAGAAGCTCGTCGAGCTGGGCGGGCTTCAGGCGCATCACGGCCGTCTCGGCGGAGATCAGCTTCTCCTTGAGCATGTCCATGGCGATGTTGAGGGCCGCCGTTCCGGTGCGCTTGCCCACCCGGCACTGGAGCATGAAGAGGGTGCCCTGCTGGATGGTGAACTCGATGTCCTGCATGTCGCGGTAGTGGCGTTCCAGCGTGTCCCGGATCCGGTGCAGCTCCCGGTAGACGACGGGCATCTCTCGTTCCAGGGAAGGCAGGGAGCGGTTTTGCTCGCTCTTGATCGCCTCGTTCAGGGGGTTGGGTGTGCGGATTCCCGCCACCACGTCCTCTCCCTGGGCGTTGGTCAGCCATTCCCCGTAGAACTTGTTCTCGCCGGTGGCCGGGTTGCGGGTGAAGGCAACGCCGGTGGCGCAGTCGTTCCCCATGTTTCCGAAGACCATGCACTGGACGTTGCAGGCCGTCCCCCATTCGTCCGGGATCCCCTCGATCCGCCGGTAGGAGACCGCACGCTTCCCGTTCCAGGATTTGAAGACCGCTCCGATCGCCCCCCAGAGCTGTTCGACGGGGTCGTCGGGGAACTCCCGGCCCAGGACCTCACGGACCCTTCTCTTGAACTCGACGGCCAGGCGCTTCAAGTCCTCCGCGGAGAGGTCGGTGTCGGACTTCACCCCTTGGGACCGCTTGAGCTCGCCCAGCATGTCGTCGAGCTGCTTGCGGATTCCCTTCCCCTCCTCCGGCTCGACCCCCTCGGCCTTTTCCATCACCACGTCGCTGTACATCATGATCAGGCGGCGGTAGGCGTCGTAGACGAAGCGCTCGTTCCCGGTCTTGGCGATCAGGCCGGGGATGGTGGCGGAGACCAGACCCACGTTGAGGACGGTCTCCATCATCCCGGGCATCGAGGAGCGGGCGCCGGAGCGGCAGGAGACGAGGAGGGGGTTCTCGGGATCGCCGAAACCCATCCCCATGATCTTCTCGCAACGGCCCAGCGCCCGGCCGACCTCATCCTGGAGAGAACGGGGGAAACGGCCCTGCGCGCGCAGGAACTCGGCGCAGAACTCGGTGGTGATGGTGAAACCGGGAGGGACGGGGAGCTTGAGCCGGGCCATCTCCGCGAGATTGGCCCCCTTGCCTCCTAAAAGCTCCTTCTGAGCGGCGTTGCCTTCGGCCTTACCTCCCCCAAATAAATAGACGAACTTGGGCATCGGAGACTCCTGGTGCGAGTTGCGGGGATAGTGTAGCGCTACAATCTACTCCTTGCGACGACACATGTCAAAACGAATGCCGTTCGCCCCTCGGTTTGCGCTTCGTAGGCGCGGACCTTCATAGTCCGCGCGTCCGGTCCCGCGGACCGGTAAGGTCCGCGGCTACGAGCGACGCTTACCTCCAACCAGACATCGGTGAAACACGTGGAGGCATGGAGCCGGGCGGGCGCCCGTTTGGATTCCGCAGAGGACTATCGCGCTCGGAGGGTAATCGCGGCGGGCGATTTATTTTCCGTCCCGATCGCCGGAGGCGTTCGGGGCGGAAAATAAGTGCTCCCCCCGCTCGAACTGGAGAAGGGAGAGGTCGGCGGCCTGGTCGGCGTAGAGGCGGTTGACGGCGTCCAGGAGGCGGAGACGGTTCAGGCGCAGCCCCTCGTCCTCGACGTTGACCATCACCTTGTCGAAGAAATCGTGCAGGGGGCGGGAGAAGGCGCGGGCGTAGGCTTCGGTCGCGCCGCGGTAATCCCCCCGCCCGATCGCCTCCCGGACGGACGCAGCATGGGCCAGATAGGCGTCGTGCAGTCCCTTCTCCTCCTTTTCCCGGAAAAGATCGGCGCGGACCTCTCCGGCGGGAAGCGGACGGGATGAGCGGACGATGTTGCAGGTCCGCTCCGCCACCGTGGTAGCGGCCAGCAGAGTCGGCGTCCCCTGCATCCCGCGCACGGCCTGGATCCGCCGCTTCACGTCCCGCAGGTCGTCCCAGCCGGAGGCGAGGACGGCGGCGCTGATATCGGCGGGGACGCCGGTCCCCTCGAGGTACCCCTGGAGGCGGGATTGGAAAAAGGCGAGTGTCTCCCGGAGCATCGACTCGGACCGATCGGAAGGCGCGTTCAATCCGGCGATCGCCTCCCGGGCCAGGGCGGAGAGGGAAAGGGGAAGGTCCTTCTCCATCAGGATCCGGATCGCGCCCAGAGCGGAGCGGCGCAGGGCGAAGGGATCCTGGGAGCCGCTGGGGAGGATGCCCGCGGAGACGAAAGCGGCGACGGTGTCGAGACGGTCGGCCAGCGCCAGCGCGATCCCCGGCCGGCTCTCCGGCAGCTCTCCGGCGGCGAGACGAGGGGAGTAGTGCTCGCCGATCGCCCGGGCGACTTCGTCCTTCTCGCCGGAGGCGAGCGCGTAGCGCCTTCCCATCGTCCCCTGGAGCTCGGTGAACTCCGTGACCATGGCGGTGGCGAGGTCGGCCTTGGCCAGGAGGGCCGCCCGGGAGACGTCGGCGATCGCCTCCTCTTCCATCCCCATTTCCCCCGCCACCAGCGGGGCGAGACGGCTCAGCCGCCGCGCCTTCTCAAAATAGCTGCCCAGCTTCTGGTGAAAGACCACGCCCTTGAGCTTCTCCACCCGGTCGGCCAGGGGACGGGCGCAGTCCTCCTTCCAGAAAAACTCGGCGTCGGCCAGCCGGGCCCTGAGGACGCGGGCGTTGTTCCGGGCGATCTCCTCCCCGTCCGGGAAGGGGCCGTTGGCGACGAAAAGGAAACAGGGAAGAAGGTTCCCGCCTTTCCCCCGGATGGGGAAGTAGCGCTGGTGGGACTGCATCGGTGTGACCAGGACCTCGGGGGGGAGAGTGAGAAAACGTTCCTCGAAACTCCCGACCAGGACTTTGGGATATTCGACCAGAAAACAGACCTCGTCGATCAGGCGGGAGTCGAAATCGGCAACGGCGAGCTCGGGATAGTGTTTCCTCCCCTCGGCCAGGAGACCCTCGACGATCGTTTCCCGCCTCTTCTCCGGATCGACCAGGACATACTTGGCCTGGAGAAGACGTTCATATGCCCCCAGGTCGGCTTCCTTGAGCGTCCAGGGTCCGCGGCCGAAGAAACGGTGGCCGAGCGTCTGGCGCCCCGCCTTGAGCCCGGCGGCCTCGACTCTCAGGACTTTCCTCCCCCAGAGACAGACCAGCCAGCGGACGGGACGGGCGAAGCGGGCCTTCGAGCCCTCGACCCAGCGCATCGATTTGGGGAAGGCGAGAGACTGGATGAGACCGGGTATCTCCCCCGCGATCTCTTCCCCCGTCTCCCGGCGGACCAGGAGCTTCACGTATTTCTTCCCGTTCTTGTCGCCCACCGTGAGGTCTTCGGCCTTCTTCCCCCGGCTTTGGGCGAAACCGGACGCGGCCTGGTTCCAGCGACCTTCCGCGTCGCGGGCGCGGTCCAGGGGGGGTCCCCAGACCTCGTTTTCCCGATAGCGGGGAAGGCCGGGGAGGAAAAGGAGAAGCCGGCGGGGAGTCCCCCAGGCCACGGGGGCCGACCCCGGCGCCCAGGACTTCCCCGCCGCCTTGAGCTGTTCGAGGACGGGGGGAATGTAGAAGGCGGGAATCTCCTCAGTCCCGATCTCGAGTAGAAAATTCAAAGTTTGCTGGCTGCGCTCTTTCATAGCGAGGGCTGAATCCCACTCCCCGCTTCCTGCTTCTTGACATGCAGCCGGGCGCAGGCGGCGGCGAGCGACCTCACCCGCGAGATGTAGTTCGGCCGCTCGGAGACGCTGACCGCGCCCCGGGAGTCGAGGATGTTGAAGAGATGGGAGCACTTCAGCGTGAAGTCGTAGGCGGGGAGGGTGAGCTCCTTGCCGATCAGCTCGCGGGCCTCGGACTCGGCCCGGGAAAAGTCCTCCCGGACCTTCTCCACCGGGGCTTCCTCGAAGCTGTAGCGGGAGAACTCGTACTCGCTCGCCCGGCGGACCGCCCCGTAGGAGACCCCCTTCACCCAGGTGAGGTCGAAGACGTTCTCCACCCCCTGGAGAAACATGGCGATCCGTTCCAGGCCGTAGGTGAGCTCCACGGAGACCGGCTCCAGATCGAACCCCCCCATCTGCTGAAAGTAGGTGAACTGGGTGATCTCGAGACCGTCGCACCAGACCTCCCAGCCCAGACCCGACGCGCCCAGTGTGGGCGACTCCCAGTCGTCTTCGACGAAGCGGAGGTCATGGCGGCGGGGGCTGATCCCCAGGGAGAAGAGGCTTTTCAGGTAGAGATCCTGGATGGCGGCGGGGGCGGGCTTCAGTATCACCTGGAGCTGGTGGTGCTGGTAGAGGCGGTTGGGGTTCTCGCCGTAGCGCCCGTCGTCCGGGCGGCGGGAGGGCTGGACATAGGCCACCCTCCAGGGCGCGGGGCCGAGCACGCCGAAGAAGGTCGAGGGGGCGTTCGTTCCCGCCCCCACCTCGACGTCGTAGGGCTGAGCGATGACGCAGCCCTGCCTGGCCCAGAAGGCGGTGAGCTTCAGTATCAGTGTCTGAAAATCCATGTCAGCTAAGCAGTCAAACCACTGAGAACACCGAAGACACTGAAATCGATCCTAATCGTCATTTCTGCTTATCAGTCTTCAGTGCTTTCAGTGGCTGATTAAATTCTGGGCGACGCGCCCGTCACATGGTCCAGGAAGACCCGCGACTTTATCTTCTTCCCGACCAGATTGTCAATCAGATAGCCGGCGAGACCCTGGAGCGATCTCTCCTGGCGATCCGAGAGCTTGAGCGTTCCCTCCCGCTCCGGGCCGCCCCGGAGGATGAAGGCGACCACCGAGGCGATCCCGGGAGGCAGCGAGCAGGACTGCCGGTCGGACGGGCGGCAGCGCGGACAGACCCACCCCCCTTCCCGGGGGGAGAAGAAGCGGGTGGGGCCGATCCGCTCGCCGCAGCGGGTGCAGGACTCGACCGGGGGGAGCACGCCCAGCGCTTTCAGGTACTGGAGCTCGAACCAGGAACGAGCGTAGGGGACGGAGGAGAGTTTCTTCGCGCTCTCGAGAGCGAGGAGAAACAGGGCAAAGAGCTCGCCCGAGCCCTCGGCGCCGAAGCTGGCGGCGGCCGTGATCTCGGCGAGGTAATAGAAGAGGGCGGATTTCTCGAGAGTCCCCAGGGAGGAAGAAAAAGAGCGGAGGAGATCGAAACGCCCCAGGACATGGAGATCGCTGGAACGGCTCGGGTAGTACTGGAGGAGTCCGTAGCTCCAAAGCTCGAGCGCGCCGCGCAGCGGCGAGGCCGGTCGGCGGGCGCCCTTGGCCAGCGCCCGCACCATCCCGCCGGGTGTGGCGAAGGACACGATCCGGCTGGTCTCGGTGAAGTCGCGGGTGTGGAGGATGATCGCCTCGATCTTCTGGATGGCCATGGCAGTATCCCGGCAAGCGAAAGAAGCCGCGGATTACGCGGATTTCACGGATTATTGATCGCCACCCGATTTTAATTCGTGCCAATTCGTGCTAATTCGTGGACTTCTTTGCCGGGCCAAAGCCGAGACAGCCGCGGATCATCGAGAGAGAAGCTTGAACAAGAAATAGGTCAGGGCGATCCCCCAGAGCGATCCGGAGATGACCTCGTAGAAGGTGTGGATGCGGCTGGCGATCCGGGACTGGGCCACCACCAGGGCGAGGAAGAAGACCAGCACCACCACCAGCGAAGGCGTCCCGGGGAGAAGGGCGACCAGAGCGAAGATCGCAAAGGCGAGCGCGGCGTGTACGGAAGGCATCCCTCCGCGCAGGGGGGACCCCCGATGCAACAGGATCTTAACGATCACGGTGAGGATGACCACCACCGCCAGGCAGACGAAAGCGACGTGCCACTCGGAGGAGCGGATGGAGGAGAGGCCGATCTCGAGGGGGCGAAGAAGATATTTCCGGCGGAAAAAGACCAGGTAGCCGACGCCGAGGGCGTAGAGGGCGGAGAGGAGAACCGCGCCCGCCGCCACGTCCTTCACGATCCGGGCCAGGGGGTGATAGGACCCCTTGACCAGGTCGGTGATGTGCTCGATCGAGGTGTTGAGCATCTCGGTCAGAAGCACGATGACGATCGCGGTCATCAAAAGGACCGTGTCCTCCCAGTTCATCCGGAGGATGACGCTCAGGACCAGGATCAAGGCGGCGGCGATGAAGTGGAACCGCATGTTCCGCTGGGTCTTGAGGACGTAGATGATCCCCTCGATCGCGGCGTTGAAGGAGTCGATTATTTTATGAGGGACCATGCGCTTGCCCTTCTTCCGGCGATAGCCCTCCGCGCGATGCATGTCCCGCGCGATGTAGGCCGCTTCTGGGAAGCGGCGGCCTGTCCGCCCGCTCGCAGAGCGGGCCTACAGCGCGCATGAACGAGATCTCGCGTCGCCTTCCATCGGCGGAGGAGTTCCCGCTCCCGCCGCGCCATCGCCCGGCGGCGAAGCGGCGGATGATCGGCATGGCCGAAAAGATGAAGGATCCCGTGGACCAGGCAGAGGGCGAGTTCCTCCGCCGGACTCTGGCGGAATCGCCCGGCCTGCTCGACGGCCCTCTCCACGGAAACGGCCACGTCTCCCAGAAAACGGGCCGGCTCTTTCCTCCCCTCCCGTTGGGGAGGAAACGCCATCACATCGGTGGGCCGATCCCGTTTCAGCCAGCAATAGTTCAAAGCCCGGATCCCGGCGTTGTCCGTGAAAAGCAGGCTCAGCTCCCCCGCGGGAGCGCCCTCCTCGCCGAGAACGAATCCGGCCAGGTCACGGATCGCCCGACGGTGGAGGGCGCGCTGCCTTTGCTCGTTCCTGATCTCGATCCGGGGCATAGGGAACTGAAAGTGATCAGTGACTGATAACTGATCACTTCTTTTTCTTTTACTGTCTTCTCCGCCGCTTCGTAGGCCCGGATGATTCTCTGGACGATATTTTCCTTCGGAATTTTTGAACCGCGATCCTCGCAGCGCCTGCCCGATGCGCGCAGCCCGGGAAGACCGGCGGTTTCCCATTGTACCAGAAAAAGGCCCGCGCCGTCGGATGATCGCCGGTGGCGCGGGCTATAAATGGAATTTTGCGCAGCAAATTTTAATCGCGCGGAATGATGAACACCTGGCCGGGGTAGATCAGGTCGGGGTGCTTGATCCGGTCCTTGTTGGCTTTGTAGATCAGCGGCCACTTGAGCGGGTTGCCGTAGATCCGTTCGTAGCCGGAGATGATCCAGAGGCATTCGCCCTTGACCACGGTGTGGGAGGAGGGCATCTCCTTGGAGAGGCCGAGGTCGATCTTCTCGACCGGGGCGTCGGGCAGGGCCGGCTGCTGGATGATGGCCGAGAGCTCCTCGGTGGCGCCGCCGCTGATCGGGCCGGCGGCCTCCAGTCTCTTGCGCGGTCCGCCGATGATGTACCCCTGGTTCCCCCAGAGCTCCTCGTCCGTCCAGGAGCGGCGGTTCCAGCCCGGCCAGCCGGGGACGACGTCGGTGAGAAAGCTGTCCACCGAGCCGAAGTCTCCGGTGCCCTTGGTGCGGATGATATCGCCGCCGCGGGCCGGAGGGGTGACGGAGGGGAGATCGGCGGAGACGGGAAGAGAAGAGATCAGAGACACCAGCACCGCGCAGAATAAAATCGCTGACAGACGCCTGTGGGAAAACATGGTCGCGCTCCTCATTTTCAGTCTGAACGGATGCTAACGGGTGGCCGGGCGCCTGTCAAGACGAAAAGGCCGTCCGCACAACACAAAGCCTCCGTCTGACGGGATGTAGGCCCGCTCTGTGAGCGGGCGGCTCATCCGCCGCTTCACAGAAGCGGCCTACAACTATCCCCCATCACAGAGCCTTTGCCCTTATCCTCTGGGCTTCCCGTGCCTTCTGGCGGCAAGACTTTTCACCAGCAGATCGTAGGTCGCGTCCAGGGACTGGGGGATGACCCGGGCCCGGCCCAGGACGGGCATGAAGTTGGTGTCGCCGTTCCAGCGGGGGACGACGTGGAGGTGGAGGTGGAGGTGGCCCCGAACGCCCGCCCCCGCGGCCTGCCCCAGGTTGAAGCCGATGTTGAAGCCTTCCGGTTTCATCGCCTGCTTGAGGACTTTCAGGCAGGCTTGGGCCGTCCGCATCAGGTCGGCCGCCTCCTCGGGCGGGAGAACCTCCAGATCCGCCGCGTGGCGATAGGGGGCGATCAGGAGATGGCCGCTGGTGTAGGGGTAGGTGTTGAGGAGGACGTAGCTGAAGGCCCCGCGGAAGAGGACGTGGTTCTTCCGGTCGTCCCGGCTCTTCGCCTTGCGGCAGAAGAGGCACCCCTTCTCCTTCTTGCCGACGATATACGTGAACCGCCAGGGAGCCCAGATGATTCCGCGAGGCTCCCGCTCCGCCCGTTTCTTCATATGCGAATCCTACCCCGGCCTCCGGCGCGGGTCAAGAGAGACCGGGTCCGCGATAGAAATCAGCACAAGCGGAAAAAGGGCTTCAGGGCGAGGAGTCCTCCCCGGCTCGCGCCCCCAGTTGGCATCGCGCGACCGGAAGGCCGTAGGGGCGAACTTTACGTTCGCCCGCCCCGGGCTGGCTGGTTGGGCGAACGTGTGCTTCAGGCGCGGCTTCCAGCCGTCGCCCGGAAGCAATGGTTGGGGTCAGATTATGTCGAGTCCGATGTGCTTTGCCATCAGGTCGAAATCAGAGTCAAAGTGGATGAGTGGCAGCCCGTGCTCTGCACAGAACGTGCCGATGAGAACGTCGATCGTCTTTCTTACGGTCACGCCCTTGGATCTCAGGAGTCGGTAGTTGGACGCCGATTTCTCCGCCATACGGAAACCGACCATATCGAACTGGGGAAGTGACAGGAGGAGCTCCGACACCTCGCGTCTCTCGCGTGGTGAGCGGATGCCTTGCATCACCTCGCAATATATCAGATCTCCGATTGCGACAAGGTCTTGATCGAGACAGAGATCGACCTTGTCCACGATGCCGGGTGCACCACCGCCCAAGTACTCGATCCACGCTGAGGTATCCACGATGACCATATCAGTCCCTTCTCATTTCTTCCAGATCACCGTCCCAAGTGATTTTGCCCTTGAGGTCGCGTAGCTTTTTTTGGCTGTTTACCTGGACCAGCAGCCGCAGCCCCGATTCAATCGCCGAACGTTTGGTGCGGCACCCGCTGGTGCGCATCGCCCTCGTCATCAACTTGTCATCGACAACGACATTCGTTCTCATCGTACACCTCCACTGTGTGTATTCACCATACACACGCGGGTATGATCTGTCAAGACCCCAACGGGCGGCGGCTGAGCCCCGACGGACCGGCCCGCTTAGCGGGACGGGACGGCGTGGGCTCCAGCCGCTGATGGGGCGCGCGCGAGCGCGGCCCAGAAGCGGATGGGAACAGCCGCCGCCCGATGAGCCGACGCGAAGCG
>CAZKCI010000025.1:0-10283 GCA_964551475.1 uncultured bacterium
ATGATGATGTGGTTGTTGGAGGCGTTGCAGGCGTCCCCCTGGATCAGCCCCGCGGTCTCGCAGGTCCCGATCGCTCCCAGGCTGTCGACATAGCCTCCCGAACCGGTGGCGTCGACTTCGAAGGAATATGTCGTATATCGCGTCGGCAGCTTCCAGCAGATGCTGGCGAAGCCGGAGCAGTCATTGCCGAAGCCGGTGTTGTCGACCAGAAGATAATCTCCGGTGGAGTAATAGGCCGCGCACCAGCCGGTCTGGGAAGAATACTCAACATGCCACCAGTAGGAGGAGCCGACCTGGATACCGTTATCGGGATGGGAGACAATCTCCGCCGTCCCCCCGCTCGGTAGGGTGGTGATGACTCCGTATTCCGTTCCCGGCCCGTAACGCATGTTCAGGGCCGTTGTCGTCCGGACTGTGGAGCCGGCGGTGAAATCCACTCCTTGGGCGTAGGCGGTGAACTCTGACCAATACTCCTGGGTGTTGTTCTGAGTATAAGCCATCCCGGTATAGACCTCGTAATGGTTGAAGGTATACCAGGTGGAGCCGTAGCCGAAGTTGTAGATCCCGCGCTTCGGTGACCAGGTCAGATTCATCATCCTTTCCGCCCGGGTGACGATCTCGCCCCGGCTGAGATCCCCCCAGGTCTCGGTGATCCAGGAACGGGCGCGAGAGGCGAGGAGGAAGAAGGCGATCAGCGCGGCGGCCAAGGCGGCCGGGACGGCAAGGCGGGATATTTTCATCTCTCTCCTTTTCTCTCCCAGTTCCAGCGGTTCAGGGCTACCCCGTCGGGACCGGGAAGCATCTGAAAGACATCGCCCGCGCGGTTCACCTGGAGGAGGCGCGCGGTCCAGTTGCTGTAATTATTGGGTATCTTCTCGATCATCGCAATCGGATTCATTTCCGGATCGAGCTTGATCACGCCCAGATCCACGCCGGGACCTTTTTCTCGGGACTGCTCGACCTGGAGATAGACATTGCCGGATCCGTCTTCTCCCAGGAAAGCGATCGAAGCCAGACGCGGCAAGGGAAGGCCGACGGTTCTCTTCTCCTCCCCTCCCCCGATCTCCAGTTCCGCCAGCGCATCGGAAACCTTCAGCGCCGTGTAGGACTTCCCCGATTCCGCCGTGAGACCTTTCGAGACGGCAATCTTTTCCCTCTTCTTTAACTCTCCCTTCTCCAGAGACTCGACATCGAACTCCTCCTGGTCGCGCCCGACCAGGACGACCCGGTCCTTGGCCAGGCGAAGATTCTGGGTTTGGGAGAGGATCTCCGGCGGGAGAGAGAAGGAACCCAGAGACTTTCCGGCGGGATCGTAAGCCGACACCCGTCCCTCCCGGGAGTCGAGGAGATGAATGTTCCCTTCACCGTCGAGAGCGAGATCGGTGACCGCTCCCGTCGCGGCGATCTCCCGGATCATTTTCCCTTCGGGAGAAAAGGCTTTGATCCTCCCGTTGACCGTGTCACAGACGTAGATGTTTCCCTGGCCGTCGACGGCGAAGGAAGCGGGACCCTGCCTTTCCACGCCTTGCACGTTCACCGCGCCGAGCTGATCCGGCCGGTTCCCGTAGGAAACGGTGATCCCGGAGGAAGGGGCCGGCAGGCGGGCGAGCGGGCGGACGCGGAAGACGGCCACGCGGGAGAGGACCGGCGCCTCCCCCGCCTTCTTCCGGTATTCCAGCGAGTAGCTGGGGAGGATCTTCTTCAGGCAGTCCTCGACCGGGATGCCCTCCATCTCGGCGGAGAGAGGAAGAGCGGGACGCTCATAGAATGCCAACGTGAAACCCGCCTTCTTCGAAAGATCCTCCAGGACCTCCGCCAGATCCGCCCCGCGGGCGCGCAGCGATACCCGTCCGTCACGTACGGAAATGATAAAGGAACGGTTCGGAGTCTCCTGGGCCGCGGCGGAACACAGCCAGCAAAAGGAAGCAACGCAGAGAGAGGCGAAAAGAGGGCGGGGTCCGTTCATCGACGCGGGGAGGCCGGACGGCCGAGGTATTCGAGAAGCGGGGGCAGCGAGATCTTCGACCATTCCTCCACGATCACGCCCGGCTGGGAAACGAGCGCCGCGAGCTCCTCCGCCGCGCGCATTCCCCCTTCCTTCAGCTCGGGACAGGCGGGATGGACGATGGTCTCCACCGTGGGTATCACGTAGAGGACGCCGAAGTGGACCTTCCCCACCGGGTCCGAGTCGTCGTTGATGTAGCCCAGCACCTCCGGCTCCCCGGAGGATTTCAGGCCGATCTCCTCCCCCACTTCCCGGATCATGGAAGCGCGGATCGGGTTGCCGTCCCCCTGGTCGCACTTCTCGATGTGGCCGCCCACGCCCCAGGACCATTTGCCCATCAGCCTCGTCTCGTGGTACTCGCCCTCCTTCGACGAGCGCTGGTAGGCGAAGACCGTCCGCGCGGAGCGGTTCACGATCAGGGCATAGCCGATCGGCTGTTTCCAGGAAGGGTCGATTTCCATCTCCCCCCGCCTCAGATAGCTGAAGCTTAGGAGGAGACGGGACTCGTAGTCGACTTCCCGGGCGGGGCGAAAGCCCTGGAAATAGTCGGACGCAAAAAGCTCCTTGCGCGTCGTCACCATGATCATTTGATCTTTCTTCATCATCGCATCCTCATCAGAACGGAATTGCGTCTGCAGACCAAGGGGACGGAGTGATGGAGTAGTGGAGTAATGGGAAAACCATCGGACAGCAAGCCCATTACTCCAGTACTCCAATACTCCAGATTTATTTGATCTTCTCCCCCGCCCTCTCCGCCTCCTGCTTTACCCAGAAATTCTGGTCCTTCAGGGCGTTCGCGATAGCCGGCGATTCCGATTTCGCCCCCAGCTCCCCCAGGGCGAAAATCGCCGCGGCGCGAACCGCGGGAGAGGCGTCGGAGAGAAGGCGCTTCAGGCTTTCGACCGAATCCGCGGCCTTCAGCGCCGCCAGCGTCTCCGCCGCCATCGCCCGGACATTGAGATCGCGATCGGAGAGAAAACCCCGGACGGCCTCGGACGCCTCTTTCCCTCCGATCCTTCCCAGCGAGCGGACCACGTTCTTTCTCAGCGAGGACGAGGGCGGGGTCTTCCCGGATGTGCGGGCCGCCGCCGCCAGCGCGGGAACATTCCCCGGACCGCCGATCTTCCCCAGGGCGGAGACGGCGAACAGCTTGACGTCCGGGTGGGGATCCTGGAGCTTCGCTTCCACCGCCGCGATCACGGAGGGATCGAGGGCGATGACCTTCGGCTTACTCCTCCATTCCGCCGGGACGCCGGTGAGGATCCTCCGATCGCCGATCTTCCCTACCGCCTCGACCGCGAGCCAGCGGGTCTGAGGATCGGACTGGTCGTTGCAGGCGGCCAGGAGCAGGGGGACGACGGACTCCGCGCGAAGATTGCCGGCCAGCGTGGCGGCATTGCGGCGGGCGCCCACCGCTGTCGAGCTGTCCTTCAGCGCCGCGGTGATGGCAACGATCTCCGCCCCTTTTTCCAGCTCCCTCAGCACCGTCATCGCATGCCAGCGAACGTACTGGTCGTAGTCGTTCAGCATCGCTCTGGCGACCGCCGGGATCGCCGACTTGGCCATGAGCTCGTCCAGGGCGTCCAGGACCGCATCCCGCACTCGGGCGTCGGCATGGCTCAGGCCGCCGATCAGAGGCTCGATCGCCGAGCGGTCGGCGAGGTTCCTGAGCGCATAGGCCGCCGAGCGCGCTACCCAGTACTGGGAATCGTTGAGAAGCCGACCGATCGGCTTCACCGCTTCCTTGATCTTGAGGTCGCTCAGGATGAGAGCCGCCTCTTTGCGGATACCGGGGTCCTGGTTTTCCAGGGCTCTCAGAACGGCGGGGACGGCGGAGGCGCCCAGCGCACGGAGCTCGTCGCCGGCGGCCCTGATCGCCTCGAAGTCAAAACCGCTGAGTTTGGAGATAAGCTCATCCACGCGGGAAGGCGGTGGCGTGACCGGCGCCAGCGCCGGCTCGAGGCCGGCGGTCGGCGCCGTCATCGCTGTCGCGGGTCCGGCGGCGGACGCTTTTTCCTCTCCCACGGCGGGAGAGGAAAGCTGCTGGGCAGGGGCGGCGGAGGCCGGGAGGGCCAGCGCGCAGACGAGCAAGAGGGCATTTTTCATGAGCGGTTGTCCTGTTGTTTATAGGTCCTCTAGGTCTTATCGGTCCTAGGGAACCTATTTTTTCTCCGGCAGTTCCACCGGCACACGGCAGAGCTTTTGAAACTTCTCCGCGTCTTCGCGAGAACCCACCACCGACCCGTAGTGGATGGGTATGGCCAGCTTGGGCTTCAGGTGATTCGCCGCCGCGGCGGCCTCTTCGGCGTTCATGGTGTACGTCCCGCCCACCGGCAGGATCGCGACGTCGACCTTGAGATCGTCCATCTCCGGCACATAGTCGGTGTCGCCCGCCTGGTATATCCTCTGCCCGCCCATCTCCACAATATAGCCCACCCAGCCCTGGGCGCGGGGATGAAAAGGCTTGTTCGTGTTATAGGCGGGGACCGCGGTCACGATCAACTTTCCCACCGTCTCCGTCCGGCCGGGCGAGATCTTCCGGAAGCCCGCGGGGAGCTGGCCCGCGCAATCGGGCGGAGCGATAACCACCGTCTCTTTCTTCAGCAACGCCTCCACGTCCTTCCCGGAGCAATGGTCGTGGTGGGCATGGGTGATCAGTATCAGATCGGCCGGAGGCTGTCCCGGGGGGAGCTTCCAGGGATCGAGGTAGACGGTCTTCTCCCCTTCGATCCGGATCGAGGCGTGGCCCAGCCAGACGATCTTGTTCGCGGTCATTGTTCCCCTCCCGGTGTTGCCATCAACTGCGACGTCGGGCGCCTGACCGTCCGCCAACCGGCAGATGATCAGAAGGCCGTAAAATAGCAAAATCGCAGAGGCCGCATGCATCACCTTGACAGCCAATATGTTATACCCCAGTAAAAGTGTAACAACTTTTTCCGATCGGAATGAAAGTGTCTAACTCTGCCTCCCTATCGTGCTCGCTCCTTGATCAATACGACCATCTAGGCTCGGAAACTGGCCCAACACTCGTCCGTCTCCCAGACCTTGACCTCCCGGAGGCGGTAGCGGCCCGGGGGAAGAGAGGCGGAGATCTTCTCGTACAGGCGGCGCGCGATCGCCTCGGTGGTCGGCGGTTCGCCGCGAAAATCCTCCGTCTCGTTGAGAAGGCGGTGGTCCCACTCCTTCACCGCCGCGGCCAGTTTCTCCCGGAGAAGCGTGAAATCGACCACCATCCCCTCTTCCAGTGACTCCGCTTCGACCGATGCCTCCGCCCGATAGTTGTGACCGTGGACCCGGTCGCACTCCTCCTTCATCCCCCGGTGTCGGTGGGCGGCGCTGAAGACGATCCGGACCGCGGCGGCGAACATGGCGTCAACGCTCCTTGCTGGCGACCAGGCCGTTCAGGGGCGTCCGCCCGCGGAACGAATCGGCGATCCCCAGGGCAATCGCCTCGGCCACCCGGTCGCGGTAGGCCGCCTCCCCCAGGAGGCCGTTTTCCAGTTCGTTGGAGAGGAAGCCGGTCTCCACCAGGATCGACGGCATCCGCGTGTACCTCAGGACGTAGAACTCGGCGGACTTCACCCCCCGGTCGGGGCCTTCGGTGGCGTCGACCAGGCGGTTCTGTATCTTCTGGGCGAGGCGCACGCTGGTCAGGATCCGCTCCGGAATCCCTTCCTCGGCGCCGTTCCCGTCTTCATCATCTTTCTCTTTCCCCGCCTCCAGTTGGAGAACCGCGTTCTCGAGGACCGCCAGCGACTGGGAAAGAAAATCGAAGGCGGGGGCGTAGTAAAAGGTCTCCACTCCCTCGGCCAGCTGGTTGTAGGCGGCGTTGGCGTGGATGCTGACGAAGATCTCCGCCCGGCGGCGGTTGGCCATCCGGGCGCGGCGGCGCAGGGGGATGAATTCGTCTCCGTCCCGGGTCATCACCACCTCGAAGCCGCGTTTCTCTAGGATATTCCCGGCCCGGCGGGCGATGGCCAGGGCCACCTCCTTCTCCTCCGTTCCGTCCTCTCCGACCGCGCCCGGGTCGAAGCCCCCGTGGCCGGGATCGATGACGATCCGGAGCTTTCCCGGGTGAGAGATCACGGGATAGCCCTCCTGGGGAAACTGGAGGGGCAGGGTCTGGAGAGCGAGATAGATGGGGACCATGAGCTTCCCTTCCGACCAGGCCGCCGGGCCGTCCATCGTGATGGCGCGGCCGTTGATCACCGCCACCGGGCTGCCGGGGACCAGCTCGACCTGGAGACGCTCGGAGGAGAAGACATAGCGGACGCCGTCGGCGGAGAAGAGGCTCATCCCGTAGGCGCGGAGGATGGCCGGAACGGGCACATAGAGGGTCCCGTTCATCCTCAGGGAGCGGGTGTCGATCGTCGCGGCCGGGCCGCGGATGACCGCCCCCCGGGCGGGGAGGGCAGCGAGCGCCACTGCCAGTCCCGCCGAGACGAACAGGAGACGAATTCGGCATCCCCCGGGCTGTCCTCGTTTTGTTTTGATATTGTCTCCGACTATTTATTTTTCCGTGGTAAGATTCGCCCGAATCCTACCACGGAAAAATAATGAGGATAACTTTTCGCGAAAAATCCGGCTTCTGCATCCTCTCCCTGGCCGGCATCCTGGACGCCCAGTGGGCGCTCGCCATCGCCGACCGGGTGTCCTTCGCCCTCGAACCCCACGCTTCGGGGAGCGCCCTCGACGTCGATCTCCTGATCGACCTAAGCGGCGTGAGCTACATCTCCTCGGGCGGATTGCGGGTTCTGCTCTCCCTGGAGAAAAAGATGCGCGCCGGAGGGAGGAAACTGGCTGTCTGCGCCCCCTCCTCCGAGGTCACCGAAGTCTTGCGGACCGCCGGCCTCTACGGCCAACTGATGATCGTCCCCTCGCTCGGCGCCGCGGAGCAGGCCCTGTCTCGGAGCTGATCCCCTCTCAGGGATGAGACGGGAGGGCCTGAATTCCTGGCTGTAGAACGGGGAGTGCGCCTTCAGGTAATCGGCCAGGGCGTCGCGGAGCAGGATGCCGGATTCCTGGCCGTGGCGGCCGCGCGTGAAAGCGGCGAAGTAGTCCCCTCCCCCGGCCAGGAAGCTGTTGGTGGCGACCGTGTATTCTTGGGCGTCCTCCGCGGGAAATCCTCCGATGGAGAGGCTCGTGAGCCTCTCTCCCGCGGGCTGGCGGAGATCGTAGCCGGCGGTCAGCCCCGAGACCTGGATCATCCCTTTCTGCAGGGAGAAACCCTGCTCCAGAACCTCCCGGATCCGAGCGCCGGTCATCTTCATCACCACCACCTGGTCGTCGAAGGGGACCACCTCGAATACGTCCCGGCGGGTGATCTCGCCTTTGAGAAGCGGCGAACGGATCCCGTAGGCGTTCTGGAAGGCAACCTGGGCGCCCGTCGCCTCCCTCAGGGCATCGCAGATCATGTCCCCCAGGAGCGACTCTCCCCGGTCGGCGCCGACGATGTCGGCGATCGCGAGCCCGATCGTCTCCTCGAACTCCGGCCCCACTATGGTCGCGATCCGGTCGAGGAGCCGGTCGACCATGAGGTCCTTGGGAAGGCTGAGCTCGCGGTTGACGAAAACCTGATAGCGGTGGTCGCGGATCGCGCCCGTTTCCCGGTCGACCCAGAGATCGAGACGGCCCGCGTCGAGGCCGTAGAATCCCGCCTGGCAGATCAGGGTTCCGCTCGGCCCCGCCCGCAAAGGTTTCCCGATCAGGTCATGGCTGTGACCGCCGATGATGGCGCCGATCCCTTCGACCTCCTTGGCCAGAGCGATGTCTTCCTCCCGGCCCAGATGGCTCAAGACCACGATCAGGCTCGCCCCGTCCTCCCGCAGGCGATCCGCGGCCAAACGCACCGCCGGGGCGGGCGGATGAAAGACGATCCGGTCGACGTTATGGGCCATCGTGATCATCCCCGTTTCCGGCGTGACTACGCCGATGATCCCGACCATGATGCCTCCGGCGTCCTTCAGGAGATAGGGCCGGGCAAAACCGAGCGTTTCCTCGGACGTCTTCCAGACCGCGTTCGCCGCCAGGAAGGGGAAAGAGGCCCGCTTGCTGAGCTCGGTCAGGTTGATGTAGCCGTCGTCGAACTCATGGTTCCCGATCGTCAGGGCGTCGTAGCCGACCGCGTTCATCAGGTCCACCACCGCCGCGCCCTTGGTCAGATTCCCTTCGGGCGTCCCGGCGTAGATGTCCCCGGCGTCGAGCAGGATGGTGGCGATCCCCTTGCTCTCGTTCTCCTCCCGCTGCTTCTTGACCCAGCTGGCGAAGACCGCGTAGCCGCCGCTCCGGACGGACCAGCTTCGCACCTTCTCCGGGAAAACGTGGCCGTGGAGATCGTTGGTGTGGAGGATGGCGATCCGGACCAGGTCCCCCCGCCCGCAGCCATGGGCGAAGAGGAGGAGTGCGACCGCCAGGATCACTCCCAGAGGGGCTAAGATGCGGAGGAATGTCCCGATCTTCTTCATCGGCCCGGGATTAGGCGCGCCCGCGGGGGAGCGCGGATAATCGGCGTCATCATACCTTGGCCGAGCCGATCTCCGCAATCATTTGTCGGCGTCGTGTGTCGGCGTCGAAGCCGCCCCGGCATTTGGACAAGTCGTGTCCGATCGGACACGACTTGTCCAAATCCAATTCCGCATAGTTGGACACTCTCTGTCCGATCGGACACGAGTTGTCCGAATCCAGAAACCCCGGTTGTCAGGCGATGCCAATCCCCAGCGCCAATAAAAAATCCGGGTCGATAGACCCGGATTACTGGCTCAGCGATGGATCATTTTGAATGCCCACCATCGCTCCGAACCGCCGGGGAACCGGCGGTGCGGAGCGACGGCGAATGGAGGCGGGGGGAATCTCCTACGAGGACCTTACGGTTTCCGACTGTATTATCGCTATCTGTTGTATATCAACGTTAAAGAGCATATTTCGCGCTTTTTCTCTTCCGCCATAACCGCCAATAAACGACTAAAATATGACATTTCTATGACACTTTCAAACCGGCCAATGGAGGTTCATTGCGTTTCCAGTTGCCGATAATCAAGCCCTTCCTCCCCCTCCAGCCTGTCCTAGCGGGTGAGGGGGATGGCGGCCGGGGATAAGCCCGAACGACAATCTTAAGCGGCGGCGCGGCTTCCGCGACGTACGCTGCAAGACCTGGTTGGGTGCTCCTCAATCAACATAGAACTCAGTATTTTTATCTACAACAAGGCCATTCCTCAACATGATCTTCCGATCCCGAAAGTGTGATTTCTGTGGTTTGGAATACCAGAGATAGGTGGTGTCATCCCGTGAGTGGGTGTCAAGTGGTTGGCCCAGCAATGCGTACACTTCTGCTTCTGCCATTCCAACTTTGACCTGCCGAAACGCAGCAACGGAGTAGCCCGCTGCATATTGCGTTGAGTCCTCAAAAAATATGCTCCCCAAGATACCACCGAATCCGTCGAGTGTTGCCACTTGATATGTGAAACAACCAACCAAGATGAGGGCGATAATGCATACTGCGATTATGTCCGGCCTTTTCATTTTATGCACCCAACAGACATTATCCCTCAGAATCGCCATATATCCCCAGAAACCTCGCTCCTCGATCCCATAGCCCAAGCACACGCTTCCGTCAGGCTTCCTCCCCTCCGGTCTGTCCTATCTCGTGGCGGGGATGTCGCCGGTGGAGCCAAGATGCACTCGGGTGAGATCCCGCACAGCCCACAATCGCGAGGAGTCACGGAAGATACACAGGTCGTCTGCCCCGGCTCCATCGTAGTCCGCCGGTTGCGGCCAATCGGTGCAGATCCCCAGGCATTCTCTTGTGACGTTCCGGATCGCCCACATCCCGGAGGAAGGCCGGAAGATCCCGCCTTCCCATTGCCCCGTTCCGCTGAAATCACCGGCGACGGGCCTGTCCGTGTTCGAGCCGAGATAGAACCTCGTAACGTTTCTCGCCGACCACATGCCTGATGATGGCCTGAAGACGGCGATATCCGTCGTATCATTCCCGTCGTAGTCGCCTGGGACTGGGCAATCATTGGAAGACCCGAAGTAGATCTGGGTCTTGAAATATACCGACCACACGCCGGAGCTTTTTCGGAAGGTAGCTGCGTCGCAGGCTCCGTCTCCGTCGTAATCCCCGGCCACAGGAACATCTCCTGGTTCGCCGAAGAGGAGAGCCCCCACGTCCAGGACAGACCAGAGACATTCTGAGGGACGGAAATAAGCGATATCCGCCGTGCCGTTGCCATCGTAATCCCCACTGACGGGAAGATCACCGCTCGTACCGAAATATGTC
>CAZKCI010000026.1:0-15124 GCA_964551475.1 uncultured bacterium
TGATGCCGGGTGACAACATCGCGATGGAAGTGACTCTGATCGGACCGATCGCGATGGAGAAGGGGTTGCGGTTCGCGATCCGGGAGGGGGGACGGACGGTGGGGGCGGGAACGGTGAGCGATATCATCGAATAGTGAATGGTGAATGGGGAATGGTGAATAGGTAAAAAAGCAAACACGCAAACACGCAAACACGCGGAGAGAACGAAAGGTTAGAGGCCACGCGGAAGCGGCCACCTTACGTAACCTTACGTAACCTCTCGTAACCCGTAGTAACCTTTTTCGGGAGACCAACGTGCAACAAGGGCAGAGGATACGCATCAGACTCAAGGCGTACGATTTCCGCGTTCTCGACCAGTCCACCGGACAGATCGTCGAGACCGCGCGCCGGACCGGCGCCAAGGTGGTCGGGCCTATCCCGCTGCCCACCCGGACCGAAAAATACACGGTTCTTCGCTCGCCTCACGTCGACAAGAAGTCGCGCGAGCAGTTCGAGATCCGCACCCACAAACGCCTGCTCGACATCGTCGATCCCACCGCGAAAACGGTGGACGAGCTGAAGAAGCTGGAGCTGCCGGCGGGCGTGGAAATAAACCTGGAAATCTAACCACGGAAGTTGTACTATGTCCGCTTTGATCGGGATCAAGCTAGGGATGTCTCAGGTGTTCGGCCCCGGAGGGGAGATTATACCCGTCACGGTTATTCGGGCCGGCCCCTGCGTCGTGCTGGAGGTCCTCCCCGAGAAGAAGGCCTTGAAGCTGGGTTTCGGGGAGGTCAAGGAGAGCAGGCTGAAGAAGCCCCTTCAGGGCTACTTCCGGAAGCTCAGCCTTCCACCCCGCCGTCACATCCGGGAGTTGCCCTTTGAGAACCCCGCCGAGTTTAAACCGGGACAGGAGCTCACCGTCGAGATTCTGAAGCCCGGAGACATCGTCGATGTGACCGGCATCTCCAAGGGGCACGGATTCTCCGGCGCGATCAAGCGCTGGGGATTTGCCCGCTGGCCGGAGAGCCACGGCCACACCGAACAGCGGCGCACCGGAGCGATCGGCGCCTCTGGCTGGCCCGGCCATGTGCTCAAGAACAAGAAGATGCCGGGCCATTTCGGCGTGGACCGGACCACCGTTCTGAACCTGCCGGTGGTGGCGGTGAAAGCGGCCGACCATCTGCTCCTCATCCGGGGCGCGGTCCCGGGCGCGCGCGACGGCCTGCTGCTGGTGAAGAAATCGCCGCGGAAGATCGTGATCAAGACGCCGCCCAAGCCTTCGGGCAAGAAGATGAAGAAGCCGGAAGCGCGGGCGGCGGCGAAACCGGCGGCCAAGCCCGCGGCCAAGCCGGCGGCGAAAAAGGCATAGATAAGGGTAACGGCTAAAAGGTTCAACGGTTCAAGGGTTCAACGGTTGGCAGAAATGAAAAACAACCGTGAACCGCTGAACCGCTGAACCTTATAACCTGATACAGGAGCGAGGTTGTGGCGACACTGGATGTCATCAATGTCAAAGGGGAGAAGGTGGAGTCGCTCGAGGTCCCCGAGCACATGGTCACGCTGGCCGGGAGCCAGTCGATGATCCACGACGCGATCCGCCAGCACTGGGCGGCCGTGCGCCGGGGCACCGTTTCCACGCTGACCAAGTCCGAGACCTCCTACTCCGGGCGGAAGCCCTGGCGGCAGAAGGGCACCGGCCGGGCCCGTTCCGGGGAGCGGAGTTCGCCCATCTGGCGCGGCGGCGGGATCGCTTTCGGGCCGAAACCGCGGGACTATTCCTTCCGCCTGCCCCGAAAGGTGAAGCGGGGCGCGCTCAAGTCGGCTCTCGCCATCCGTTTCCAGAAGGGACAGGTGGCGGTGCTGGACGCGATCGCTCCGGAGGGGGGGAAGACGAAGCGCCTCGCGGAGATTCTGCGCGGATCCGGGATCGGGGAGAACGCCCTGATCGTGACCGTGCAGCGCGATCCCGCCCTCATCCAGGCGTCGCGCAATCTGCCCCGGGTGGAGGCGCTGTCCGTCGCCGACCTCAACACCCTGGCGGTGGTTTCGCATGAGAAGCTGGTGTTGACCAAGGACTCTTTTGTCGCTCTCAAGGGATGGATGGAGGCGGTCTCGTGAGGGATGAAGAAGCCAGGAACGTGATCCTGGGGCCGGTGGTCACCGAGAAGGCGACCGTCCTGCAGGAGAAGGGGAACCAGTACACCTTCCGGGTCCATCTCCGGGCGAACAAGATCCAGATCCGCCAGGCGGCGCACAAGATCTTCGGCGTCGCGGTCACGTACGTGCGGGTGATCCAGGTGCGCGGCAAGGAGCGGAGGATCGGACGCAGCCGCGGCTTCCGCCCCTCCTGGAAGAAAGCCATCCTCACCGTGAAGGCGGGCGAGAAGCTGGAACTGAAGTAAAAAAACAGGTTCCAAGGTTCACGGTTCACGGTTCAACGGTTAGCCGTGAACCGCCGAACCGCTGAACCGTGAACCGTTGAACCGTTGAACCGCTGAACCGTTGAACCGTTGAACCGTTTATACTCTTATGGCTATTAAGACCTATCGACCCTACACACCGAGCCGGCGCTTCATGACCGTCTCCTCCTTCGAGGAGCTGAGCCGCGTCGCCCCGGAGAAGTCCCTCCTGCGCCCGGCGCACAAGACCGGCGGACGGTCCAACACCGGGCGGATCACCTCCCGCCACCGCGGCGGCGGCCACAAGCGGATGTTCCGGCTGGTCGACTTCCTACAGGAGAAATGGGGGATTCCGGCCAAGGTCGTCTCCATCGAGTATGATCCCAACCGCTCGGCCCGTCTCGCCCTGCTCGCCTACTCCGACGGGGAGAAGCGCTACATCATCGTCCCTCTGGGGGTCAAGCCGGGCGACGCCCTGATGGCCGGACCGTCCGCGGAGATCCGGCCGGGGAACCGCCTGCCCCTGGAGAAGATCCCGCTGGGCGTCCCGGTCTACAACATCGAGCTCCGTCCCGGCGCGGGCGGCGTCCTGGTGCGCAGCGCCGGGGCCACCGCCCAGCTCATGGCCCGGGAAGGGCGTTTTGCCCAGGTCCGTCTCCCCTCCGGGGAGGTGCGGAAGATCCTCACCAACTGCGCCGCTTCCATCGGCCAGGTGTCCAACCCGGAGCACAGCTCCATCTCCGACGGCAAGGCCGGGCGGACCCGCTGGCGCGGCCGCCGGCCCTATGTGCGCGGTGTGGCCATGAACCCGGTGGACCATCCGATGGGCGGAGGCGAAGGAAAATCGTCGGGCGGCCGCCACCCCTGCTCGCCCTGGGGCAAGCTGGCCAAGGGCGGCAAGACCCGCAAGCGGAACAAGCCCGCCACCCACGTGATCCGGTCGCGCGGCTAAATCCAGGGAAGGAAGAGACAGCACGCCATGGGAAGATCGATCAAAAAAGGCCCGTTTGTCGACGAGTCGCTCCTGAAGAATGTGAAGCGGGTGCGTCCGGGCGAGGGGAAGGCGATCAAGACCTGGTCGCGCCGATCCACGGTTATCCCCGAGTTCGTGGGGCACACCTTCACCGTCTACAACGGCAAGCGCTTCATTCCGGTCTTCGTGACCGAGAATATGGTGGGTCACAAGCTGGGGGAGTTCTCGCCCACCCGGACCTTCCGGAAGCACTCCGGGCCCAAGGAAAAACCGGTTCTGAAGAAATAAACGAAACAGGTTCAACGGCTAAAAGGTTCAACGGTTCACGGTTCAATGGTTCAACGGTTGGGGAAATCAAAAATAACCGTGAACCGATGAACCTCTGAACCGTGAACCTCTGAACCGCACCATCCGACAGGGAACGAAACGGATGAGGCGGAGCAATCGAACGGTCGAGCGGACGGAAACATGGAAGCGAGAGCGGTTGGAAAATATCTAAAGATGTCGGCGAAGAAGGTGATCCCGATGGTCCGGCTGGTCCGGAACCGCCCGGTGGAGGAGGCCCTGGCCAGCCTGCAGGCCTCTCCCCGCAAGTCCGCCCGCCTGATCTACGGGGTTCTCCAGTCGGCCACCGCCAACCTGAAGCGCCAGGGCAAGGTGAGCGACCGGGATATCTACGTGAAGGAAATCTTCGCCGGCCAGGGGCCGCTGGTCCCGCCGGTAAAATACAGCTCCCGGGCGCGCGGCATGGCCGATCAGATCCGGAAAAGGACCTGCCACATCACGGTGAGAGTGGAATCCCGCCCGTCCGCCCCCGCGGCCGCCGGGGAGGCGAAGGCAAAAGCGAAGGCGAAGGCGAAGAGCCCGGCGGCGGATGCCGCCGCGGCCGGCTCCGCCGCGCCAGGACGGAGATAGGGTATGGGACAGAAGATCAATCCAATATCGTTCCGAATCGGAGTCAACCGCACCTGGTCCTCCCAGTGGTACGCCGACAAGCGGTCCTACGGGAATTTTCTTTTGGAGGACGTCCGCATCCGCGATTTTGTCAAGAAAAAGCTCTATCATACCGGGGTGCCGGAGATAAAGATCGAGCGGCGGACGCCGGAGAAGGTGACGGTCACCATCTTCACCGCCCGACCCGGCCTGGTGGTCGGCCGCCGGGGCTCGGCGATCGACACCCTGCGCGAGGAGGTCAAGGAGATCGCCGGGCGCGAGGTGGTCATCAACATCAAGGAAGTGAAGGTCCCCGAACTCATGGCGCAGCTGGTGGCCGAGAACGTGGCCCAGCAGCTGGAGCGCCGGATCTCCTATCGCCGCGCCATGAAGCGGGCGATCCAGGACACGATGGGCCGAGGGGGCCTCGGGATCAAGATCCGCATCGCCGGCCGCCTGGGCGGGGCCGAGATCGCCCGGACCGAGTGGTACAAGAAAGGCAAGATCCCCCTGCAGACACTGCGGGCGGACATCGACTACGGCTTCGCCGAGGCGCTCACCAACTACGGCAAGATCGGAGTGAAGACCTGGATTTACAAGGGTGAACGGCTGACCATTCCGGAGGAAGCGTCCGATGGCGCTGATGCCAAAAAGAATTAAGTACCGCAAGTGGCAGAAGGGAGGCGTTCCCACCTTCGGCAGCCGGGGGACCACCCTGCAGTTCGGCGAGTACGGCCTGCAGTCGTTGACCGGCGCCTGGGTGAAGGCCACCCAGCTCGAGGCGGTCCGGGTGGCCCTGACCCGCTCGCTCAAGCGCAAGGGCAAAATCTGGGTCCGGGTTTTCCCCCAGAAGCCGATCTCTCGCCATCCGGCTGAATCGCGGATGGGGAAGGGCAAGGGAACCCCTGAGTTCTATGTGGCGGTGGTCGCCCCCGGGCAGATCCTCTTCGAGATGGAAGGCGTGCCGCTGGCGGTGGCCCAGGAGTCGATGCGCCTGGGCGCCTTCAAGCTCCCCATTCCCTGCCGCTTCGTGGCTCGGGGAAAGGTTTAGATGACGCGATGAGACCGAAACAGATCCGCGAGCTCTCTCCCGAAGAGCGGGAGAACAAGCGCAAGGAGTGGCGGGAGGAGCTCTTCCGCCTCCGTTTCCAGGCCGCCTCCGGTCAGCTGGAAAAGCCGCACCGGATCCGGGAGCTGAAAAGAGACATCGCCCGTCTGCTGACGGTGATGAAGGAAAAGAAATCATGAACGAAACGCGAACCCGCAGGACCCGCAAGATCCGCTGCGGCGTGGTGGTGTCGGACGCCATGGACAAAACCGTCGCGGTGGGTGTGGAGCGGACATACCGCCATCCCCGCTACGGGAAGGTGATCCGGAAAACCGAGATCTTCAAGGTCCACGATGAGGGCGACCAGGCCCGGGTCGGGGATCAGGTGGAGATCATGGAGACCCGGCCGCTTTCCAAGACCAAGCGTTGGCGGCTGGTCTCCATTCTGAAGGTGGCCCCCCGCGCCCCGGAAACCGCCGAACCGGCCCCGGCCGAACCGGCGCCCGCCTCACGGTGACCCCATGATCCAGATGCGGACAATTTTAGTCGTCGCCGACAACACCGGCGCCCGCAAGGCCTCCTGCATCAAGGTGGTCGGCGTGGGCGCCCGCAACCTGGCCCGGATCGGGGACGTCGTCGCCGCCGCGGTCAAGGAGGTCATCCCGGAGTCGGGAGTGAAGAAGGGCGAGGTGGTCAAGGGCATCGTGGTGCGCACCCGCGCCGATATCCGCCGCGCCGACGGCTCCGTCCTCCGTTTCGACGATAACGCCATCATCCTGGTGGACGCCCAGCTCGCCCCGCGGGGGACGCGCATCTTCGGGCCGGTGGCCCGGGAGCTGAGGGAGAAGGGCATGCTCAAGATCGTCTCCCTGGCGCCGGAAGTGGTCTGACAAATAAAGGAGCCGCGCCCGCCTCCGCGCTCAGCGCTGCGGCGGGCAGGGATTACACGGATTAAAATAAGTGAAACTGAGACTAAAAAAGAACGACACGGTGATCGTGGTCAAGGGCAAGGAGCGTTTCGCCCAGAAGACCGGCAAGATCCTGAAGATCTTCCGGGAGGAGGGCCGGGTGGTGGTGCAGGGGGTTAACTTCGTGAAGAGGCACACCCGTCCCTCGGCCAAGAATCAGCAGGGCGGCATCCTGGAGAAGGAGGCTTCGCTTTCCCTCTCCAATGTGATGCTCTACTGCCCCCGCTGCAAGAAGGGATCGCGAGTGGGGATCAAGGTCATGCCGGACAAGACCAAGCTCCGCTTCTGCCGCCGCTGCGAAGAGACGCTCGACAAGGCCTAAACGGGGAAACGAACAAAAAGGAGTAATGGAGTGGTGGAGTGATGGAGTAAGGCAAGAGATGTCTTTCGCGATTCCATTCCTCCAATACTCCAGTACTCCAATACTCATTTGAGGTTGCCTCATGGCTCGCTTACTGGATCGTTACCGCTCTGAGATCGCGCCGAAGATGATGGAACGCTTCGGCTTCAAAAACCGTCTGCGCGTTCCCCGCCTGGTCAAGATCGTGGTCAACATGGGGGTCGGGGAAGGGATTTCCGACGGGAAAGCGGTGAGCGCCGCCGCCGACGAACTGGCCCTGATCACCGGCCAGCGCCCGCGGATCGCCCGCTCCCGCAAAGCGGTGGCCAATTTCAAGCTGCGCCAGGGGATTCCGATCGGATGCAAGGTCACCCTGCGGGGGAAGATGATGTATGAATTCTTCGACCGCCTGATCAGCGTGGTCCTGCCCCGGATCCGTGATTTCCGGGGGCTATCCCCCAACTCCTTTGACGGCCGGGGCAACTACACTCTGGGCCTCGAGGAGCAGATTGTTTTCCCCGAGATCGACATGGACAAGGTCGCCCGGGTGCAGGGGATGGACATCACGGTGGTCACCACGGCCGGGAACAACGAGGAAGCGCGCGAATTGTTCGCCCTGATGGGGATTCCGTTCCGGAAACCAACGTAAAAGAGAGTCGATGGGATAAGGTCAGGAAGTGGGTCTGGGAAATGGGTGAGGGAGAAGCGGTGGGCTGCCGCCGGCGCGACTCACCATAGACTTTACCCGTTGACCAAACCAATATCTTAACCCTGACCCATTAACTGATCTTTCAAGGAGTTTACATGGCTAAGAAGTCTCTCAGGTTGAAGAGCGAACGGAAGCCCAAGTTCCCGGTCCGCCGCTATTTCCGCTGCCGGCGCTGCGGGCGCAAGGGCGGTTATATGAGCAAATTCCAGATCTGCCGCATCTGTTTCCGTCAACTGGCCAGCCGGGGGCAGATCCCGGGAGTGACCAAGTCGAGCTGGTAAATTATTTCGTCAACGGACCGTTCGGTCCGGGGACGAAGTAATGGAGCTAAGGAGAAGATCACGCATGACTATGAGCGACCCGATCGCGGATTTCCTCACCCGGATCCGCAACGCCCATCGCCGGGGGCTGCCCCGGGTGGACATTCCCTCCTCCGGCCTGAAAGTGGAGCTGGCGCGGATTCTCAAGGAGGAGAACTTCATCGAAGCCTATGACGTGTCCAAGGACGACAAGCAGGGGATGCTGCGCATCGCCCTGCGCTACGGCCCCCAAAAAAGCCGGATCATCAACGGGCTGAAGCGGATCAGCACCCCGGGCCGCCGCGTCTACGTCGGCGTCGGCGAGCTGCCCCGGGTGTTCGAGGGCGCGGGGGTGGCGGTCGTCTCCACTTCCAAGGGCGTGATGACCGCCGAGAAGGCCCGCTCCGCCAAGCTTGGCGGCGAAGTCATCTGCTCTGTGTGGTGAGCGAGGGGGAAACTGATATGTCGCGAGTCGGAAAAATACCCATCCCGGTTCCATCCGGGGTGAAAGTGTCGGTGTCCGGACGTACGGTCACCGCCACCGGTCCCCAGGGCGAGCTGAAACACGCCCTGCCCGGCGTCCTCGACGCCGTCGTCGAGGGGAATCTTGTGAGGGTCACGCGCTCCTTGGAGAGCACGGAAGCCCGGTCCCTGCACGGCCTCCATGCCCGCCTGCTGGCCAACGTTCTCCGCGGGGTAAGCGCGGGTTACGAGAAGAAGCTCGAGATCTTCGGCGTGGGCTACCGGGCGTCGATGGAGGGCAAAGACCTGGTCCTCCTGCTCGGTTTCTCCCACCCGATCAAGTTTCCGGCCCCCGCCGGAATCACTCTCAAGGTGGAGGAGAAGGGCGCCGTCGTGGTTTCCGGTTGCGATCGGCAGAAAGTGGGAGAGACGGCGGCCCGTCTGCGTCGTTTCCGCCCGCCCGAGCCGTACAAGGGGAAGGGCATCCGCTACCAGGGCGAATGGATCAAACGGAAGGTCGGAAAGGCTGTAGCCTGATGAAAATCGCGGATAAAAGCGCGGCCCGCTGGATACGCCAGCGCCGCGCGCGACAGACCATCAAGGGAACGGCGGCGCGTCCGCGGCTGAGCGTCTTTCGCTCCCTGAAGCACTTCTACGTGCAGTACATCGACGATGACGCCGGATGCTCCCTGGGGGCGGTCTCCACCCGGGACAAGCGTTTCCGGGAGGTCTTCGCGGGCTCGGCCGGGAACCTCAAGGGCGCCGCCGCGCTGGGGAAACTGGCGGGGGAACTGGCCAAGGAGCTGAAGATCGTGACGGTGGTTTTCGACCGCGGGGGATACCAGTATCACGGGCGGGTCAAGGCTTTGGCCGAGGCGGTCCGCGCCGCGGGGATAAAGTTCTAAGGGTTCCAGATTCAACGGTGCAAAGGCTCAAGGTGCAAAGGTTCAACGGTTGGGATGGCAGGCAACCGTGAACCGCTGAACCGCTGAACCGTGAACCGTATAACCCAAGAGAGAGAAACGTGGAAAATCGAGAGAGAAGACATAGGCAGTCAAGGCCCCGGCCGGCCGCGGCCAAGATTGATGGCCAGCCCGAAATCAAGGACCGGGTGGTCAACATCCGCCGTTGCGCCAAGGTGGTCAAGGGCGGCCGCCGTTTCAGTTTTTCCGCCCTGGTGGTGGTGGGGGATGAAAAGGGTTCGGTCGGCTACGGACTGGGCAAGGCCAACGAGGTCGCCGACGCGATCGCCAAGGGGATCGAGGCGGCGAAGAAGACACTGGTCAGGATTCCCCTGCGCGGGACCACCATCCCCCATCAGATCATCGGCGCCTTCGGCTCGTCCCGCGTGCTCATGAAACCCGCGCCCCCGGGGACCGGAGTGGTCGCCGGCGGCGGCGTCCGCGCCATCCTGGAGATGGCGGGGGTCAGGGATGTCTACGCCAAGTTTATCGGATCGCGCAATCCCCTGAACGGCGTCCGGGCCGGGCTCGAAGGACTCAACCGGATCAAGGAGATTGAGGATTCGGTCCGCTTCCGGAGGAGGGAATAAGTGGAACTGCACGAACTCAAGCCCGCGCCGGGCGCCCGCCGGCCGCGCAAGGTCCGAGGGCGGGGATCCGCTTCCGGCCTGGGCAAGACCGCCGGGCGCGGACAGAAAGGCGCCAAGGCCCGCACCGGCGCCCATGACCGCCGCGGGTTCGAGGGCGGCCAGATGCCGCTCTTGCGCCGCCTGCCCAAGATCGGCTACTTCACCCCGCCCCACCAGAAGGTGTACGCCGTCCTCAACGTGGGCGCCCTGGAGGGACTGGACGGGGAGAAGGAGATCACCCCGGATCTGCTCAAGGAGAAGAGGATCGTCCGTACGCTCCGGAGCGCCGGTCTCAAGATCCTGGGGTCGGGGAAGCTCACCAAGAAACTCACCGTCGCCGCTCACGCCTTCAGCGCTTCGGCCCGCCGGGCGATCGAAGCCGCCGGGGGAACTTGCCGGGTGATTGCCCGCGCTTCTCCTCCCTCCGCTTAGCCGTTCATGCTCTCCGCCTTCGTCAATACGTTCAAGGTTCCGGAGCTTCGGCGCCGGATCCTTTTCACGCTGGGACTGCTCGCCGTCTACCGGATCGGGTGCTATATCCCCACCCCCGGGATCAACGGGAGCGCCCTGTCTCAGATCTTTGATAACCTGGCCCGCCAGAGCGGCGGATCCATCCTGGGCTTGATGGATATCTTCTCCGGGGGCGCGATGTCCAAGTGCACGGTCTTCGCCCTCGGGATCATGCCCAACATCTCCGCCTCCATCATCATGCAGCTCTTGACCGCGGTCATCCCCTTCCTGGAGAAGATGGCCAAAGAAGGCGAGGTGGGACGGAAGAAGATCAACCAGTACACACGCTACGGCACCGTGGTTCTGGCCCTCTTCCAGGGCTACATGATCAGCCTGGGACTGCAGAATCCCGCCTCCATCTTCGGCCGTCTGGCCCAGGGGATGCAGGTGGCCACGCCGGGTCTGGGCTTCCGCCTGATGACCATGCTCACGCTCACCGCCGGGACGATCTTCATCATGTGGCTGGGGGAGCAGATCACCGAGCGCGGGATCGGCAACGGGATGTCCCTGATCATCAGCGCCAGCATCATCTCCCGGGCCCCCAACGCGCTCACCTCGGCCTGGGTTCTCTTCTCCCCCCTGGATCCGGAGAAGCGCAGCCTGCCTCTGGGACTGCTGGTGATCATGCTCGGCCTGCTGGTCTTCGTCATCGCCGCCATCATCCTGGTCACTCAGGCCCAGCGCCAGATCCCCGTCCAGTATGCGAAAAGGGTGGTCGGCCGCCGGATCTTCGGCGGCACCCGCACTTACATACCGCTGCGGGTGAACCAGGCGGGGGTCATCCCGATCATCTTCGCCTCGGCCATCCTGATGATCCCCTCCCAGATCGCCCAGTTCGTCCCCGCCTTCTCCGCCCTCACCGCTTATCTTTCCCCGGGCGGGCTGATCTACCTCGCTCTCGAGGTGCTGGCCATCGTCTTCTTCGCCTATTTCTACACCGCCCTGACCTTCAACCCGATCGACGTGGCCGACAACATGCGCAAGTACGGCGGCTTCATCCCGGGGATCCGCCCGGGGAAGAACACCGCCGAGTTCCTGGACAAGGTGATGACCCGGATCACGCTGCCGGGCGCGATCTTCCTCGCCCTGATCGCCATCCTCCCCACCGTGATCACCGGGAAATTGCAGATCGAGTTCGATATCGCCCAGTTCTTCGGGGGGACCAGCCTGCTCATCCTGGTCGGGGTGATGCTCGACACCATGCGCCAGGTGGAGTCGCACCTCTTGATGCGCCACTACGACGGCTTCATGAAGA
Source organism: uncultured bacterium (assembly GCA_964551475.1). Classification (GTDB taxonomy): domain Bacteria; phylum Auribacterota; class Erginobacteria; order Erginobacterales; family CAZKCI01; genus CAZKCI01. The sequence continues at coordinate 11,470 of CAZKCI010000026.1, forward strand.
AGGGCAAGCTGAAGGGAAGATTTTAAAAAAGGAGTATTGGAGTGATGAACCAACGGAGTAATGGAGTATTGGAGTAATGGAGCGATGAAAACATGACTTTCGTCACTCCAATACTCCGGTACTCCAATACTCCCTGGTGGCTGTTAGAGATCGCATGGAACATGGAATGAGACATGGCCGTCCGGAGGTTTCCCGATGAACGTGGTTCTTCTCGGACCGCCGGGAGCGGGGAAGGGGACTCACGCCACCGAGCTGTCGCGCGAGTTCAAGGTTCCCCATATCTCCACCGGGGACATCTTTCGGGAGGAGATGAAGGCGAAGACGGAGCTGGGGAAGCTCGCCCAGAGCTATATCGACGATGGGCACCTGGTACCCGACGACGTGGTGGTGAAGATCGTGGCGGAAAGGCTCCGGCGCCCGGACGCGCGGCGGGGATTCATCCTGGACGGTTTTCCCCGCACCATCCCGCAGGCCGAGAAGTTCGAGGAGATGCTGAGCGCGGCCGGGAGGAAGCTCGACGCCGTGCTTTACCTGGAAACGCCTCCGGAAGCGTCCATCCAGCGCCTGAGCGGCCGCCGGGTCTGCCGGGAGTGCGGCGCCACCTATCACACGGTCAACATCCCTCCTCGGAAGGAGGGGATCTGCGATCGTTGCGGCGGCGAGCTGTACCAGAGAGAAGACGACCGCCCGGAGTCGATCCGGGAGCGGTTCAAGGAATATCAGGCGAAGACCGAGGGACTGATCGCATTTTATCGGGAACGGAAACAGCTGACGACGGTCGATGCGGGGGTTTCCCGGGCGCAGACCCTGGCCGCGCTCCAGTCTATTTTCCGCCGTCTCGGATGATCGTTCTCAAGAGCAAGCGCGAACTGGACCTGATGCGGCGGAGCGGGGCGCTCGCCGCCGAGGTGCTTGGGGAGTTGAAGCGGCTGGTCCGGCCCGGTGTGTCCACCGGGGATCTGGACCGCTGGGCGGAGGAGCTGATCCGGTCGCGCGACGGCCGTTCGGCCTTCCTGGGCTATCACGGCTATCCGGGCCAGATCTGCGTCTCCGTCGATGAGGAGGTCGTGCACGGGATCGGAAGCTCCCGGAAACTTCGGGAGGGCGAGATCGTCAGCCTGGACGTGGGAGTGGCCAAGGACGGATACATCGGCGACACCGCGGCTACCTTTCCGGTGGGAAAGGTGAGCGCCGACAAGGCGAAGCTGATCCGGGTGACCGAGGAGTGCCTGAGAGTCGGGATCGCGCAAGCCCGGGAGGGCAACCGACTTTTCGACATCTCCGCCGCCATTCAGAAGACGGCCGAGGCCGCCGGTTTTTCCGTGGTCCGGGACTTCGTCGGGCACGGGGTGGGCGCCGAGATGCATGAGGACCCCCAGGTCCCGAACTTCGGCCGGGCGGGGACGGGGCTCCGGCTGCAGGCGGGAATGGTCCTGGCCCTGGAGCCGATGCTGACGATGGGCGGTTACGAGGTGGAGGTGCTGGACAACCGCTGGACGGTGGTGACCCGGGATCGTTCTCCCGCCGCCCACGCCGAGCACACGGTGGCGATAACCGAAGACGGTCCGGAGATACTGACATGGGCGAAGACGCGATAACGTTGGAAGGTACGGTCCGGGAGCTTCTCCCCAACACCATGTTCCGGGTGGACGTGGGCAAGGGGCATATCGTCCTCGCCCACATCTCCGGGAAGATGCGCCTGCATTTCATCAAGCTTCTTCCCGGGGACAAGGTGATGATCGAGATGTCGCCCTACGACCTGACCAAGGCCAGGATCATCCGCCGGCTTTAGAATAAGGAGCCGCGCCCGCCTCCGCGCTGCGCGCTGCGGCGGGCAGGAATTTCGCGCCTGCCTGCCGGCAGGCAGGGATTACGCGGATTAAGGGGAACTGAGAACTGGTATTGGATTGCATAATAGATTCGACCCACAACCCTAAAATTTTCCGAAGGATAATTTTATATGAAGGTCAAAGCGTCGGTCAAAAGAATCTGCGAGCGCTGCAAGATCGTGCGGCGGCGCGGCGTGGTGCGGGTGCTCTGCACCAATCCGCGGCACAAGCAAAGGCAAGGATAGGGACGTGTAAAGTGTAACGGGTAACGTTGAACGGGCCAAAACCGTTTGTCCTCGTTTTCGTTGCGCGTCACACGCCACACGTTACACGAGATACACAAGGAGACTCACCATGCCACGTATCGCCGGTATAGACCTGCCGAAGGGGAAGCGGATTGAAGCCGCCCTTGTCTACATCTACGGCATCGGCCCCAAGAGCGCGGTCGACATCCTCTCCGCGGCGGGGATCAATTCCTCCATCCGGGTCAAAGATCTGACCGAAGAGCAGGCGGCCAAGATCAGCGCCGTTATCCAGAAGAGCTACAAGGTGGAAGGGGATCTGCGGCGGGAGGTGGCCCAGAACATCAAGCGCCTGATGACCATTGGCTGCTGGCGGGGCTTCCGCCATCGCCGGGGTCTCCCCGTCCGGGGGCAGCGGACCCACACCAACGCCCGCACCCGGAAGGGCCCGGGCAAGACCGTGGGAATGAAACGGAGCGCTTAGTATTTTCGCGCCGTCCGCTTCGCGGGGGGCACGGGAAAACTGCGGTAACACTCAGCAGGAGAGACTCTTAAAATGGACAAGGAACAGAACAAAGAGCGGGGGCCCGAGCCGAAGGCCGAGGCCAGGAAGCCGGCCGCGTCCGAGGGGAAGCCCGAGAGCAAGAAGCTGGCCACCTCCGAGGCAAAGCCCGAGAGCAAGAAAACGGCCGCGTCCGAGGCGAAGCCCGAGGGGAAGAATCCGGCCGAGTCCGAGCCGAAGACCGAGACGAAAAAGCCGGCCGCGGCGGCCAAGAAAAAGAAGATCGCCCGCGCGGTGGGTTCGGCGATCGCCCACATCCAGGCCACCTTCAACAATACCATCGTTTCGATCACCGACCGTGGCGGGTCCGTAGTAGCCTGGGCCTCCGGCGGCCGGGTGGGGTTCAAGGGGTCGAGGAAATCCACCGCCTTCGCCGCCCAGTTGGTGGCCGAAAAGGCGGGGAACGAGGCCAAAGCCGCCGGCGTCCGCGAGCTCGAGATCTGGGTCAATGGCCCGGGTTCGGGGAGGGAATCGGCCGTGCGGGCGCTGGCCGGCCAGGGCTTCACCATCACCGTGATCCGGGATGTGACGCCCATCCCCCACAACGGCTGCCGTCCGCCGAAACGTCGGAGAGTCTAAAAAGATTTGTGTCGCGCTGACCAGAGGAGAAAGTATGGCTAGATACATCGGTCCCTCATGCCGCCAATGCCGGCGGGAACAGATCAAGCTTTTTTCCAAGGGCGCCAAGTGCATGATGTCGAAGTGCCCGGTCGAGAAGGGCCGCCCCATCCCGGGGGCCCACGGACTGCGGCGTCGGAAGATCACCGACTACGGCGCGCAGCTCAGGGAGAAGCAGAAACTGAAACGGATTTACGGCCTGCTCGAGCGCCAGTTCCGCAACTACTTTGAAGAGGCCTTTAGCGAGAAGGGGAACACCGGCGACCATCTTCTCCGCATGCTGGAGACCCGTCTCGACAACGTGGTCTACCGCCTGGGTTTCACCCCGGCGCTGCCCTCCGCCCGCCAGTTCGTGCGCCATGGCCATGTCCTGGTCAGGGGGCGCCGGATCGACTATCCCGGCT
>CAZKCI010000027.1:0-114752 GCA_964551475.1 uncultured bacterium
TGCGTCATAGCCACTTTGAGATAATTCCCCATGGGTAGACCCTCCTTTCGTGAGGAGGCATTCTACCCATCTTATCGGGCTCTCAAAGTGGCGGCATTTGATCCGTTCTTTACTGGCCCCTTTTAGGTGACCGCTGACACCTTTTTCTTTTTTCATCGCCTCGATATCGGAAAACGTAGACTCGCTATTTCCGGTTTTGCCCCGTATCACATTAGCTATCCAATTGCGGAAATAGTCGCCCTTATACCGACCGAAGCTCTTTATGAGCCTGTCTGTGTCCCGAATGATCCCCCAGGAATTGTCCATGAATTTTCTAAAATCAGGATTCCAGAGAATATTCTTCGTTTCTTCAACACCGTAATTCAATCCGATAAGAACAGCATTTATTGCACCGGCAGATGTGCCACCGACGCGCATGATTTGGTCCAAAATCCGGTGGGAGACTAACATTGGAAGTGGCCCAACTAATGGGGGCAGGTCAGAAACAGATGCCCCCATCGGGAGTGCCGTTCAACCGCGCGTTCTATATAACAACCAGCGATCCACTGGCTCTTTGCCCCCTTTCAAAGCGATAAATGGCTTATAGGATCAGAACCTATTGGCTCTCAGCAAGTTATCTCGCTATAAGCCATTCTGGGTGCATAGAAATACACACGGAAATTATTGAAGGGCCAGCAGCAGATCAATCAATTATCCCACCTCCAGAAAACACCGTCGACAAATGTCGCTTTCGATTCCACCGAGACGCCAAGTCCTGGCACTGAAGGCGCCTCTGAATATCTCAATCGGGCTCTGATCCGATGGCAGTCGCGCCCCCCCGCTAGAGAATCTCCCATTGAGGATTTATCAAAACTATCATGGAACTCTGTCTTCATAATCCCTTCCATGATTACGACCGGGAAATAGTATCCATGGCATGAGCCGTTTGAAGCTTCGGCCTGGTCCCGTTTGTTGGTCTGGCGTCGCTTTTCTCCTGCAAATGCCTCCACGCCGTGGCGCGGGATTGACAACCGGCAGTTAGCGCGCTTGACCATATTTTCGCGCTTGATTTTTTCATGTTCGTTGTCCATAATTCAAAACCATGGAATTGGCCCTTCATTCAAGACAAGGGACGGGCCCAGGAAAAAGCGAAAATTGATTTATTGTCAGTTGGATAGGGATAAATGTGACGGAGTTGCCCCTATTCGGGAACGCAGATTGCCGTGTTTCTGTCGGGTGTGGTCATGTTAAGCGAACCCATGGCGAAGTGTGAGCCACCTGAAGTATGCATCGTATTGCATCGAACTGTATATATTGCGGAACAAAGTTAAACAAAGGGCGCATTATGACTGATCAAGCAAATGTTGACCTGGCAGGTATGCTTCATCAAATTGCGGATTTTGCCTCAGCGCTTGCTCACGGCTTGAGCGGAGTGAGCAAGAACCTCACTGAGTCGCTCAATGAAGCAAGCCGATTTGTTGATCAGAAATCAAATGCAAGTGTTGTTCTCAGACCAAGCGTGTTCTTGATGGATGCCCGTTCGCAAATGGTGGTGTACTGCTTGGCAGCTAAGGGCCGAAATAATGCCCAGACGGAACAAGACCCGTTCATAGAGCTTGAAAAAAGCTGGCTTTGCTTACGCTATCCGAAAGAAGGGATGCTTTCTAAAGGCTCGCGATCGAATTGTGATCTTCTCTCACGAGCGCTTGATATAAATAATATAGGGAGGCCCCTGTTGGCTCAATGCCCGGATGATAAACTGTACCTGACTTCTGACTGCTCATTCTTTACCCGTACGTTCAACAAACTGCATGTCCTCAAAGATAATAGCTGGGTGGAGGAGAACATAAACAATAAGACAACCCTCTATTATCCCTCGAGCGTCAGACTACAAGTGATAGCCAAAGAAATAAGTGCAGTTGTGATCTTGGCTCAGGGACTGAATCTGCCTGGTCAGTCACCCGTATATTGTGTGGTTATCTGCACGGCAAAGATAGATAAGATGCAACACACTTCACTCCCATTCGACTTCTACCATACGCACTTTAAAGAAAAAGGCGTTTTCACTGAGTTCCTTGTTGCCTGCGCTTACCAATTCGTAAACTACACCTTTCATGCCGCAAAGGGGGACCATCTCCAAAAGCTCGGTGTGATCCAATTGATGGAACTGTATAAGGATGAAGAACCGCTCGGTGCTGCCAAGATGCTTTACAAAGGTAATTACTGCGAACTTGCACGCCGTTTGGTGCTGGGTAATCTCTCCCTTACAGAGAATGTCTGGGCTATCCCTGATATACCTCAAAATAATGAGGAAGAAGAAACACGGTTGTATTTAGCCTCGACTGGGAAAATCGGAAGTATATCGATAGATGCCGCGAAGAAGCTTGCCCTAGCCGGTATGACTATTATGCGGAACCGACAAAGGATGGAGATATTTCTGAAGAAAGCAGGATTTCAGGACTACCCGCTTGCCTGGTTTGGGGACCTGATTGATCTTCTGAAACCACCTGCCGCGGCGGAGCTGCTTGCAGACATCGGCACCACGATTCTGAATGATTCCGGCTTCGGTGGTGATAAGCGGCTAATGGCGTTGCGCGATCTGTGGCAGGCAGGCGTAGGCTTGTGCCACAAAAAGAAGAACCTACCGCAGCATATTTTCACAGAGAATGTCTGGCCTATTCTAAGGGATACCCTGATACAGCAGACCGATGGAAACCTGTTGTATGAGATGCTGGAATATGCAAAGCTCTGCAAGCGTATTCTCTCCGAACCGTTTATCGAACAGATTCTGGGAGATGCGTTGGTTGAGATGCTGCTTAAGACCCCTAAGTACCATTTCCAGATAGTGCACGATCAGCTTAAGGCGATTGAAACAATTACATTGAAGGGGTCGGGGGGGCATGATGAGAACAAGGAAGAAGAGCGAAAGATGCAACCGATATTGGTCACGTCTCAAAAAGGAGGGGTGGGGAAGTCAACCATTGCGGCGTGTGTCGCGCGCCAATTGGCCTCTAACCATCGCGTACTTTTGATCGAACTGGATATCTGTGGCCCGACTTACGGTTTCTGGGACGATATTTGTGTTGATGGCTATGTGACCACCCAAACGCTCATGCGGGGAATCCGGGCTAAGGTCAAAGACTTTAGCGAGGTAAGGGATGGAAAGAAACTCAACAATATTCAGTTTGCTCATTCCAAACCACTCACCATAATACCAGCCGAACTACGTCGGTACAGCCAGAATTTTCATGCTTACAATGTCTCAATTTACTTAAGGGACATACTTGATTTGCTGAAAACCTCTCTCGAAACGGAAGAGAAGTTCGATTATGTTGTCCTGGACTCTCCCGCAGAACACATCGAGCAGGTTTTCCTTTCGGCGAATGAAGCAGGGAAACGCCAAGGTGCTGTGATTCACGTTGCCGATCCTTCCCCCCATACGATTATTCCATGCATGGAAAGCGCGGTTTCACATTTCGCTTATAACAGGCAATTCTTGCTGGTGAACAAGGTCGGCGAGATGGACATCCCTTTCTTCATAAACCGTGATCGCTTATGCCAGTTCCTTCTCGGTCAGGGCGCACCTCTTGCAAGTTTTGGTACACGCATGTCTTCTCTTGTATATAAAATGTGTATGTTCGATGGCGTTTTCATGATGCCCCGGAGAGCCTCTTTAGGCAAGTTCAAATCGATTGCGGATGTAACAAGGAGCGACGACTGGAAGCTCGGGGATCTTATGTGCTGCTACATGGAATGCAATCCGGATATTGAGGCACTGACAAAGGCAATCCTAAATACCCCCCAGAGTGAGATTAACTATGGATGTCTCGACCCGAGAACTTAGTACATTCTTGCCGCAAGCATTGAGTGATGGCGCAATTATGAGCACAATGACAGGTGAACCACTCCAGCAAGAGTTGCTCAGCTACTTCGCAGAAGTACGCAGCCATCTCCAAGATATCACTGCGGAAATACCCCTTTCGGGAGGTACGATGATCTCAAGCCAAGATGCCTGCCTCGAATTGTGGCCTCTTGATACACGTGAACTTGTTAGTTCCATGGTTGCATCTTACCCGATAGCTATTAGACTGGCCGAAGGGAATATATTATATCTTGGATTGGCACCTGCCTTCGGATCACTAAGCCACCTTCGCGCCGCCGAAGCAGTCGCCGCTATTACCTCCCCTTTCAACAGGGAACCAAAGCAACCGAACCGTGATCATCTCGGGCATGTAATAGCTGTTTATTGGTTAATCGATACATTCCTTATTGGGAGCCAGACGACAGCAGTTACTATCCGAGATAATGTACTGAAACAGCTAATGGATAATTGCCTCCTTGATGATCTTAGGGATGCTTTGAAGATGCGAAAACGGCATGTGGAGATTGCGCTAATACGTTCGGTGCCTCTGATGGCTTTATGCCACGATCAAGAGTATACTGTTGAAGTGGGCAAATGGCTGGCCAGCAAACTTAAGAGTGCTTGGGGCGCGGTGTTGAATCGTCCTCACCCAGATAAACTGTTTTATCTCAAGCTAATGACTGACGCATTTAATCGCATTGATTCACTCGTACCATGCCCCCCTTGCAAGCTCGAAAAGTGGATGGGCAAGTGCATAGATGAGACAGACCAGCCACCAAATCATGGGCAACGAGCAGCAATTAACCTTCTTGACCAATACAGCTCTCCTTTTGTCTGGGAGCAACTAGATAAATTTGATCGTTTTGCTATATTTTGCTTCATCTTGGCCATCTTCAACCACGACACATTCACAAAAGCAACGCCTGGCGAAGTCAAAGAGCTGTGGCAGAAAGACCCACTGGGAGTTGTGCTGTCGGCAGCGGATTTGCTCTCAGAAGCACCTCGAACTCACTGGGCGATTGCGGAGCCTCCGACTGCAGTCAACGATGAGCCGTGGCAGCAAAAATTGGTATTACACCACGCCTTATGTCTGTCGAAGTGCAGCTTTGAATTTAGAGAGATATTATTGAAAGCGAAATATAAGGGTAATGTTAGTAGACACCCCCCTTCTCCTGTTTATCGGGATGGCAACGATAACTATCAGTATATGGCCGAAAAGGCATGTGGAACCTCTAGCGATCATTCCAAGAGAGAAAGGCTTCAGTGTTTTTGGCAACTTATGATGGGAAAACCAGACGCCCGCGTCGAAATTGAGCTTGACGTTCCAGAAGATAACAGACGTAACGTCTAATGAGAATTGCCCTAATACAGCCCAGACTTGGCAAAGTAACCAGCATTGGGAGCGTAAGAGGTTTGTCCGAACCACTCGGCTTGTGTTTTGTGGCCGCTGTGCTTGAGCATTCGGGGCATGTCACGCGCGTTTTCCAGCAGATAAAAGAGAGCGATCAGGAACTCGTTAACCGGGTCCGTGAGTTCGAACCCGGGTTTATTGGTTTCACATCCATGACACACAATTATCATCATGCTCGAAGCTTGGCGCTCGCGATGAAGCAGGCTCTAGGAGATATACCGACCATGTTGGGCGGAGATCATTGTCTGGGGAAGCCTGGTTATGCCCTTTTCGACGCCTTTGATTTCATTATGCGCGGGGAAGGTGAGCGCTCCGCAATATTACTTGCGCGTTATCTCGAAGCTGGCGCAGTTGATTTTCAAGCGATACCTGGCATCTGTTATCTGCACGATGGTCAGATTGTGGATACAGGCCCAGCGGAACTCATCGAGAATCTGGATTTACTGCCATTCCCGAAGCGAAGTGACCTGCCAATGGATCAGTACGGACAGGTTGTTCTGGCCCCGCCCCCTCCATCGCAACAGAGATTGGCAACTGTGCATACTTCCAGAGGATGTCGCTTCAATTGCACCTTCTGCGTGACTCCCGTCGCTTGGGGGAAAAAGTGGCGGGCGATGTCCGCACTACGTGTGCTTGACGAGTTAGAGATGTTGGTTCGTCAGTATGGCATTAATTTTGTTTGTTTCAATGACGAGGACCCGTTCGGGAATCCGCATCGAATGGCTCAAATTGCGCATGGAATCCTAGAGCGTGGCCTTGATCTGAAATGGCGTTCATTTTTAAATCCCCTGGATGTTCTCAAGCACGAGGACATCATTAAGATGATGCGCGATTCCGGCTACTCAGCCGCTTTGGTTGGAGTGGAATCATTCCGGGACGAGATACTTGCCTCCATTAAGCGTCCTGTGAAATCGAATTCAGTCTCTGCTGCTTGCCGGATATTGGGTGACCTGGGGATCTCCGTTCGAACGACGTATATCATTGGCTATCCGGAGGATTCAGAGGCGAGTATTCGTGATGATTTGGCCCGTTTGATGGACTTGCCGTGTCAAGAAGTATATCTCTCAATCCTTACGGCATTTCCGGGGACGCCTTTATACCAGAAATGCATGGACGGCGACCTCTTCCTGACGAGAGACACGACACGGATGGACTGTCAGAATGTTACTCTGAAGACTGGTGTGAGTGCCGAGACGTTGCTGTCAATGCGTCAGAAATTCCTTAGGGACTTTTATTACGACCAAGTAAGGTTTAGGGGTGCGCACAAACGGTTTGCAGAGCGTCCAGACCTGAGGATGGTGTACGAAGAGGTATATGCAAAGCTTTTCCCGGATTCTGGTTTTGTTAACCACTAACAGGAGAAGACCCTTGAAAACGATTAACGACACGCGTTCACTAGTCATAGCGGCGGGCTTCGGGGCAGCGGTATTCGCCACGAACTTTGTTATTGGGCAAGCGATCCTGCTTTCCACCGGTATTCCTCTGATCGGCGGTTTTGCGTCAGTCGTCCCGCTAATCTTCGTCGCTGTTGTAGGTGCGAAACTCGTACCACGATTTGGTGTGTTTACTGTGATGTGGGCGATTGCCACGTTCCTGTCGTTTCCGACCACATCATTCGGGCCACCCGGCCTATACAAGATTGTTGTTGGTTTCGTATTGGGTATCGTAAGTGACGTTGTCGTCGCCGGTCTTCGTCATTCACGGATCGGATATATCGTAGCGTGCGCCATTGCGGAGAGTCTGGGTTTGTTGCTTCTTTTTTGGGCGATGTTGTTGCTTGGTATGGAGATACCTCCAAAACTCCCCAAGATGATACCTTTCGTCTCTATATCTTATGCTGTTCTCGCAGCCATCGGAGCCTACCTTGGGCTGGTATTTTTCGAGCGCAGAATATCAAAATTGGGTCAAGTCAGATCACTGTTGAATCGCACTGGCAATGACAGTTCTACGAACGCAAATTAAACGCCTTTCCTTTGACGATGGGATGTCGAAGGTCCCCGTCATAGCCGACCTCGAGTTGCGGGTTCGGGCCGGCGAAGCCCTCGGAATCTTCGGCGCGGTCGGTTCAGGAAAAACATGCCTCCTACAAGTATGTGCGGGGATCATCCCCTACGAGGTTTTCGGCTACCTGCGCGGCTTGGTCTCCGTCACTGCGAACGGCGAAAGCTTCGTGCTGGATGAGTCAACACGACACCGTTTTTACGGACAGGCCGGTTATGTTTTCCAGAACCCCGAATTGGGGATTCTATGCCCCAGCGTTCGCGATGAGCTTTGCTTTACCATGGAGTTGAGAGGCATGCCTGCGGAAGCGATGCGGGCGGCGTTCTCGGAAGCAACCGACTTATTCGGCATTGGCTCGCTACTCGATAGGCGAACGGAGAGCTTGTCGGGCGGTGAAAAGCAGCTTGTTTCACTACTCGCAGTTACGATTTGTCAGCCGCGGTTCCTTTTCCTCGATGAACCGACGGCAATGCTTGACACGGATTGGGAGCGACAATTCTGGGATTACATCCGCACTATGCGCGCCAAGCGTGCGTTTTCCACGATTCTCACGTCACATAAGGTTAATGAGATACGTGCTCTTACAGATCGAGTCATTCACATGCCGGAGAAGAAGGAATCAGCCACCGCGATGCTTCCTGTAGTCCGTCGGCCAGCAACGCTGGAGAGGCATCCACCGAGTTCGCCCGGCAATGTCCTGCTGAAAATGAGGAACTGCGAGTTCCGTTACGGCTCCCATATTGTATTTTCCGGCATTGACCTGGATGTGCGAGAAGGTGAACTGCTTTTTCTTCGGGGCAGAAATGGCTCTGGCAAAACAACTTTGGCGTTGTTGGCTGCGGGGCTCCTTAAACCATCCCAAGGCACCGTTCTTTTCGCTGGACAGCACGCGCACAAAAGCACTCAGCTACGCCCGAGCAGAATTGGTGTTGTCCTTCAGAATCCCGATCACCAGATATTCTGGGATACGATCGACGAGGAACTCCGCTTCGGCTTTTCTTTCATCAACATCACTCCAGAACTGGTCTCGATACGCCTTGAACACCTGTTACAGAGGCTCCCCTTTCTCAGAGTAGTCACGACACAAGATCCCCGCCAGTTGAGCTGGGGGCAGAAGAAGATTCTGAATATTCTCTCAACTATAGCGCTTCTCGCATATGCCGAAACGCCATGTCTGCTTATTCTGGACGAACCTGACCTGGCTCTAGATTGGGAATTCAAAGAAGTTCTGCTGGACTTGGTTCTATCCATTGTCAACAAGGGTTCAGCCGTCATTATTGTTTCGCACGGCCTACAATACATCGAAAACCTCGCGCACAGAGTGATGATTCTTGATGGCCAAGGCATCGAGGAGCGTGCACCAAACCGTGCCGCCGCCAATGCGTAATCTATATCGACAAATACATGTCTCGGTACGTTTTGTCATCTTGTTAACCTACACGTCGATCTTCCTTAGTGACTCATATCTGTTACTCGGCGTTCTGCTTGTCAGTTTCGGTAGTATATGCGCACTGGCCATGTTCAACCCGTTTAGCAAGAGACCGATCGTAGCGTGCATTCTTGTGCTAGCGCCGCTCGGATTTGCCTCACATTTATTGGTGCATCATGGAGGCGTGCTTTCAGCAACACTAGCAGCGGTGAATATGGCTTCCCGATGGTTTCTGATTGTTGGGTCTGCTCTGCTTTTTATAGAGCAAACGGATCCCGCGGAGATCCTTCATCTGGTACAGGTTGTGCACAGAAGTCCCAAACTTACAGTTCCTTTGGCTGTCGGGTTAAGGGTTCTTCCCAAAGTGTTCCATGACATGCACCAGATTCGCCTCTGTCTGGCGGCCCGAGGGTTATCTGTGCGTTCACGGCCGATTAGGAACGCAGTCATTTTTCTTCAGTCATTCCTCTTCGCCTTTATCTCGGGGCTAACACTGGACATGATTGGTCTCTCTCTTGCGGTTGTTTTAAGGGCACCTGGACGAAAGATGACGAGTATACGACAACGCCACGTTTCCAAAACTGACATCGCGGTTTTGCTGTTGTTTGCTTTGCTTGTTATGACTGCGCTTATCATTGAGAGGCATCTGCTATAGGGGGAACGCCTTATATGATTAACCCAGAAGAGAGGTGATTAACATGGCAAAGGGATTGATTGCGTTGGAAGCCCAGATCTCGGCCTTGGCTCAAGCAGATGCCGAGAGACGGGTGGCGAAGGTGATGAAAGCGGCTGGGATGGTTGCCAAGACGCTGGCCAAGGTGACAAAGGGAATCGCCTCGTTTCAGAAGGTGGCGGGGGGTAAGGCTCGTCCCGGAAGGAAGCCTGGACTGAAGCCAGGGAGAAAGCCTGGCCGTAAGCCCGGGAGACGTCCTGGACGCAAGCCTGGAAGGAAACCAGCGGTCAAGAGAGGCGGGAAGGCTGGGATCACTCCCGCTGCCCTCAAATCCCTCCGGAAGAGGCTCGGAGTCAATCAGGACGGGCTGGCGAAGCTCCTCAAGGTGAGCCTCTCCTCCATCCGGACCTGGGAACAGGGTAGGGCAAAGCCCCGGGCGGCGAGGCTGGCCAAGATCCTCGCTCTCCAGGCGAAAAGCTAACCCGCCGAGCTTGATTCAGGTTGAAAGAAGGGGTGGTTTCCCGATGGGAGACCACCCCTTTCACTTGGGATATGTCCGGGACAAACATCAGAAACGTCAGTAACTCCAGACCGGAAGACGGGAGAGACGGGAGTTACTGGAGTTTCCGGGAAGACAAAGGGCGACTTCCCTGCCGGGAAACCGCCCTTTCTTGCCGTCCAGACTGCTTGAACGGAATACTCACTTGAACGCTACGGTTGAGCGGTTCGTATAGGGGGCGAAGCCTATCGGGAGGGTCCGCTCGGATCCGGGCGTTAGTGGCGGCTGAGTGACGCAACCTCACTCGGCAACTCGTAGATGTACTTAAACACGTACTCCACTATTCCGAACACCGCACGGGCTTCTTTCTCGGATATAGATGCATTAAGTACGGGGGCCCTGCCAGGATGCGCGCCAATGTTGCCCTTTTTCCGCACGGTGTCAGCCATCTGATAGACCAAGTCAGGGATCAGCCCTCGGTCCTTGAGTTCCTGGAGTTGATCAAACAAGTCATCTTTCGAATTTGCGCCTTTGTCCTTCGCACAGGACTGGAGTGATCTGCGGCACATCACAGTCGCTGCATTCCAGGCTCCGATCGACAGGCAAATCGCGGCCTCCCGAAGATCGACAGCCACAGCATTAGGAATGTCTGGATGCGGTTTGATCCCGGCAGGAGGAAATTGAGTTTCAACTGTCGACTCGGTTGGGTCCGGGGTATCGACTTGGCGTGTCTGAAGGAAGATATGATCGCCGCACGCTGTGCAGGTAAGTACATAACGCGTAATGTGCCCGTGAATCTGTGTCAGCACCGCAGCACTCGGTTTCCACGAAATCCGGAACTGGGTCTTTGCCCGGCAGACCGGGCAATGAAAGAGGAGCTTAGTGAAATCGTTGCTCGCGGGCATTGGAATCTTCATCGTCATTCCTTATTGGATGCCTGATCAAGTCGCCGTCGTGCATCGGTAAGGGCGGTGGCTACTCGGAGACCGAGTTCCTGCAATCCAAGAACATCTACATCATTCAAGTCAGTGCTTATCGAATGAACCTCGCTATTTAAGATTGGCATTATATCTCTCAAAGCAACAGCTATTTGACGATCAATTATTCGATTGTTTAAGAGGTGATCCGTAAGAGCGTGGACAGAATCTCTTCGAACACCATCAGGAAAGTGCGCGCTTTCCGCGATCTCTCTCAGAAGGCTCTCGATTTTAAGCCGCAACAAGAACAAGTTCGTTTTTACATCATGCTGCCGAATGCCCAGTTCCCTCGCCAGCGATTCAGTACTGTGACCACCCTCTGGTGGTGTTGGGAGTTGGGATGCAGCCCTCCTTGCATCACGCAGGGCTGCGTACGTTCTCACTAGACTAAATATTTTCCGCATCAGCCAACTCGCCGCAGCCAAACTGATAAATATCATAAAAAAGATAATCCCACCACGTAGGCGGTTTCCAATCGGGGGAGTGGCGATCTGGATTCCGGTTTCGATTAATCGGACGCCGACGATACGGCCCATAACCGAAAAAGGCGCCCCGCCGATGGATCTATCTGCTAGCAAGACACGCAATATGAACCAGTCACCCGGATTTAACAGGAGCGGCTTGAGTTTAACTGTGGGTGGATCGAGGGCAATCTCTGGCCTCAGCATTTCGGGTTGGGCACTATTGATCTGCGGTGAGGCTAAGAGGTGCCCTCGAAAGGTGAGCGCGAGGGGTTCCTCGAAATCGGACGCCCTTATCGGTAGCGTTCCATTATTGCGGATACGAAGGTCCAGTACACTTAATGAGGAAAGGGGGGAACCGCGGTATTGAATAATAAGGCCATCGGAATACTGGTCGTTCACGGAAACTACCGGAACGTCCGAGATCAGCACGACTTCAAGTGCTGAGTATTCGCGTTGAAGGTAAAACCAGATCGCAATTGGCGGAACTGCCGCCAGGATAACTGCAAGGGAATTTTTACGCAGGAACCTTAATAGCCGCCTCCCCACAATAGTGCCCTCCTTTCGATGTTATGCCGAGTGTCGGCTAAACCACGACCGGATGGGCTGGAGATCGTCCTAGTCGTTGCTTTAAATTCTACGCTCGGGATTGATTAAGGCAATAATAATTTGCGATTTTTGGGCATGAGTTGCAAGATCCCAGGTTGTTTCCCTGTCCTTATCTCTGGGAGGTGGAATATGGCTCCGAATATCCGTCCCGTCTGGAAGGAACGACTCGTCTGCCGCGTGCGGGGAAGAGTATGCCCCGGTGACTGGAGCTATCCCCGGTTATATCGAATTGCCCCGGTAAGCCGAAGGAGTACCAGGCAACGGGGAAGGGGAACCGGGGTTGGGAGCAGAGCCGATCCCGGCCTTCTCGATCTTCGAGGGGGAGACCCCAGTCTGTCTGGATTACGCCGCCTTGCTTGCCGGATGTGGAGTAGATCTGGTGTCGATGATGGACGACTTCCGACTGAAGTGGGAGGTCTAACAGTATCATTGGCTTACATTAATACTGATGGCGCACTTTCTTTATAATCCACGAGACGATAGATACCAGGATCCCTATAATGGGTAATATTAGAGCGAGGATCAATCCGATTTTCCAATCACCCGCAGTAGGACGAGGCAAATTGTGAGTAACGCTTGCACCAAAAAAGGCCAAGATGTTGGATAGCATCGGAGCACCAATACCAAACAGCAGCACTTTGCCGAAATTCTTCCAACCTTTCGAAACGGTTTGTCTATACTGCATGATTTGCCAAAATCGGATAAATCCTCCAACCATGACCCATGCGGCTCCCAGAATAACCATTGGGATGACAAAGCCATATAGCCACCAAGAGAAGTTAAACCAAAGCGATGGATGAATTGCAGTATAGAAATCCGCGAGCAGGCATAGGATACCCGCATAGACAACAATTATTGCCGATGAAAGAAATGGATATATGATAAAAGGTGTAATCCAGATGTAGTGAGCCCAACGGATTCCGAATATTGTTCTCTTGGCGTTTCCTAGGTCTAAATCATTATCTGGAGAATATACTCTCTCTCCAATCCACCCCCCAAATACACCCCCAATGAGCGACAATAGTAGCTGAATGGATATTTCGAGTTGATACGATATAGCTCTATCTGCAACATCGGTACCTCTCACGATTGTAATAATAAGCATAGCCGCGAATATGAGTATAAATATCGAATTTGCTAGCAATCCGGCTACGATGCCTTTTCTCCTAGATAAATATCCAGCAATGCAGGCGGCGAACAGAAACATTGCAAGGCGAACAACTAGGCCAATAACAATTGATGAATCATAATCAGATAGGGCCGTTTCTAGATCAATCTTGTGAACTATCATTAATATCCGAGGAATAGTGTATCTAGATGCGCTATCAATATATCCCCCTAAAAGTAGTCCAAATAGTGCTGCCGCGAATATTCTTTTCTTGGATGTTGTTACTTCGTTAGGGAAATAAATATTCATAAGCATTCCCTTGTACATGCTCCAGATTTATGAGACCGCTATGGAAGGATATGAGGCAACACTTTCTCCCTTAAAAGCGGCAACCCGGCCTGGACTACCCTCCAGCACCGGGTTCAGAAAGGCACATGAGCTCGCCCAAGAAAAGCACGGGAACCTCCTTGGTTGGAAAAAACGTTATCACGGGTTGGCAGGAGAAGTCAAATATATTGCAAGGATTTGCCCACCGGAAGAGGAGTCCTTATCTCTGGGAAGTGAACCACGGCTCTGGGCATCCGTCCTGTCTGGGAGGAGGGCTTCACGAATTTGGGCTCACAACCGCGCTAGTTTCTTGGAATACTTCTCAAAAAGCAGTCCGTCCTCATCAGACAGAGGTCTAATGGTTTGAAGCGTCTGTGCTATCAGACGCCCACTCACCTTAATTGTATTCCCGGTCGCGAATTGGAGCTTGTGCAGCAAAGGCGCAAGATCATCTTGTGATTTCAAATCGAAGCAACTGCTGTTTCTGGGATCGCCTAGAATGCAGTATGGACGATATGTAGACTTGGACCTTTTGCTGCGAACAACAATTCGCATAAGCAAGAGCCATTTCCCCGGACGTGCGGAACCTCCATTGACTATGATCCAGAGAGAATCTCCTCGCTGGACATGACGGAAGAAGGGCTCTTGTCTGGTATGCCAGCCGTTGCGCACCACCGAGTAATCGATTGAGTTCCAGTACTCTTTCCAGTACAGCAGCCAGCTATGCATTGAGTATCCTCCTGAGTGAGCGGGATGTGGTTAAAGTGCCTCTAACCGTCTGGTGACTAGTGGTCCCCATACCGAGAAACCGCCCTTTCTTACCATCCAGGCAGGTTTAGCGGGTGACGGGGATGTCGCCAACCTCTCCGAAGTATACCCTAGTCAGATTCCGCACTGACCACATCCCCGTTGAGTCGCGGAAAAGACCGAGATTATCCATCCCGTCTCCATTGAAATCTCCCGGACGCGGATAGTCGAAGCAGTTCCCGAAGTACATCCGGGTCAAGTCCCTGATCCCCCACATCCCGGAGCAGGGACGGAATATCCCAAAGAACTTCATCCCGCTCCCAAGATAATCGCCCGCTACCGGCCAGTCGGCGGATCCGCCGAAATAGAATCGGGTGAGCTTTTGAACCATCCATTGGCCGGTTGAGACACGGTAGAGACCAGCCTCCGCCGTCCCATCACCGGCGTAGTCTCCCGGGATCGGCCAGTCATTAGTGGCGCCGAAATAGAAGCGAGTGAAGGAACGTATGGACCACATTCCCCTGTTCTCGCGGAAGATACCTATATCGCAGCTTCCGTTCCCGTCGTAATCGGCCGGAACGGCGCGGTCTTCCGCTCCGCCGAAGTAAGCGCGAGTCAGACCGGAGACAGACCAGAGACCGGCCGAGGACCGGAAGATGGTAATCTCGGCCGTCCCGTCGCCGTTGTAGTCACCGGGAGCGGGCTGGTCGGAGGAGTTCCCAAAGTTCAGCCGCGTTATTCCCCGGACAGACCAAAGCCCGGCGGAGGGACGGAAGACGGCGATGTCGGCTATCCCGTCGCCGTTGTAATCCCCCGATTGGATCACTCCTCGCTCGGGCGCAATGCTCGGTCCGCAGGTGGGCGTCGGGGAGGGCGAGGGAGATGGTGTGGGCGTCGGAGGCACACTTGGCGTCGGCGTGATCGAAGGTTCCGGGGTAGGTGTTGCCGAAGGTTCTGGAGAAGGGGTTGGCGTAACCGGAGGAATAGGACTCGGGTTCGAGGTTGCCGTGGGTTCAGGAGTCGGGGACGGAGGGATGGCGGTGGGTGTTGGGGCGGGGGTTTTGTATCCTTCCGGCGTCGGTGTCGGGCTGGGCGTGGGTATGAAGATCAACTTGCTCACGAAGACATTCTGAGTCCCGCGGTTACTCGCCTGGTAGGGATGAAAGGTGGGAAAGTTGGTGGAGGCGGTATGTCCTTCGACATAAGCCTCTCCGCTCGTCCCCAATGTGATTCCAGACCCGACATCAACAGCACCCCCCCCGAGGTAGGTGGAGTAGATGAGCGAGGAACCGGAGGAGGAGAGCTTGCTCACAAAGGCATCGCAACCTCCGCCATACCCCGCCTGGTAGGGATTCAAGGTGGGGAAATCGGGGGAGACGGTATAGCCCGCGACATAAGCCTCTCCGTTCGTCCCCACTGTGATTCCAGTCCCGGGATCACTAGCACTCCCTCCGAGGTAGGTGGAGTAGATGAGCGAAGAGCCGGAGGAGGAAAGCCGGCTCACGAAGACATCATTACTTCCGCTGTTACTCGCCTGGTAGGGATTCAAGGTGGGAAAATCGGGGGAGACGGTATACCCTGCGACATAAGCCTCTCCGTTCGTCCTCAGTGTGATCCCTAACCCGACATCATAATCAATCCCCCCGAGGTAAGTGGAGTAGATGAGCGAGGAGCCGGAGGAGGAGAGTCTGCTCACGAAGACATCGTCACTTCCACTGTTACTCGCCTGGTAGGGATTCAAGGTGGGAAAATCGGCACCGGTATTCCCTGCGACATAAGCCTCTCCGCCGAGGCCTACTGTGATCCCACGCCCGTAATCAGTACCACTCCCACCGAGGTAGGTGGAGTAGATGAGCGAGGAGCCGGAGGAGGAAAGCCTGCTCACGAAGACATCAGACCATCCGCTGTTACTCGCCTGGCAGGGATTCAAAGTGGGGAAGTTGGCGGAGGCGGTATATCCGTCGACATAAGCCTCTCCGCTCGTCCCCAATATGATTCCAGTCCCGCAATCATCAGCACTCCCCCCGAGGTAGGTGGAGTAGATAAGCGAGGAGCCGGAGGATGAGAGCGTGCTCACGAAGACATCATAACTTCCTCCGCCATAACTAGCCTGGTAAGGATTCAGGGTGGGAAAATTGCTGGACTGAGTATACCCCGCGACATAAGCCTCTCCGCCCGTCCCCAGTGTGATGCCATACCCTTCATCCATACCACTCCCCCCGAGATACGTGGAGTAGATGAGCGAGGAGCCGGGGGAGGAGAGCTTGCTCACGAAGACATCAGAACTTCCTCCGCTCTTACTCGCCTGGTAGGGATTCAAGGTGGGGAAATTTGTGGACTGAGTGTACCCTACGACATAAGCCTCTCCGCTCGTCCCCAGTGTGATTCCATTCCCGAAATCATCACCGATCCCCCCGAGGTAGGTGGAGTAGCTGAGCTCAAGCGTCCCTGCGTGAAGCAGAATGGGATGTACGGCGAACAGAACAGCTATAGATAGAAGAAAGGTTACGGCTTTCATTATCGTCCCCCCAGGTTGAACGCTGAGAAATAATAACTCGGCTGGATGGTTAATCCCCGCCGGGTAAATTCTCGAGAATATTTTCATTTAATAGGCATATTATTCTTCAGACGAAGGTAGTCAATAAGATTATCCCGCCCCCAGCCGCTACTCCAGGCATGTCATCCGATACCCATTCCCTTCTCCTATTGGGTCCAGGAGAGACGATCTGGCGGGGGCTGGGGAATTCCTCCTATCCCCGTCTCCATGATCTTCCGGGGTAAGTTTCGGGTTTTCCATCGGGGGAAAGCCTCCTAGGCTTTCGTAGGAACGACGATAGCGGGCGAGGGAGCCTTCCGACACCCCGATTTTCAGGGGATATTTCCCCGGTTTCGGCATTGTTATAGGTAGAAGCGGCCGGGCTCGGCGGGCCAGGGTCACCCACTGGAGTCATCCATCCTGGCTGCCCATTTTCATACATGGGCTAGGTAGTCTCGTTCTCTCACCTCAGGATTACTATGCCTATTGACTTGACGAGGCCGTATGAAGATTAGGCTCAATCTCACCATTGAAGCGTAATGATATCATAACACAATCATACGATCTTACATACATACACTTTCTATTCATTATTATTTAGTATCTATAATATACTCTCCCAAATAGTTTCTTATATTCAGCATCCAAGGATTGCATGCTCTTTGTTACAGATTGAAGATCATATAAAAACAATAGTCCCTTTTTCTTGCCCCATCTAGTTATAGGTAATCCAAGAGATATACCAATCGGTATCCCGATGGAGATAGATGTTCGTTCTAATATTGATTCTTTCTTAATAACCTCATTTGCAATCCTCTCCATATCACATTTTATTTTGATAACCTTGCTTGGAGGTATATCTTCAGAGACAAGTTTATGCTGTAGATCATCACAATAATTACGATATCTAACTACATTTTTACTTTCCCTAAGTTCCAATGCCCGATCAAGTATTTCATTTCTATTCCTTGATATTTTCATAATGTAAGCTAGAACAAGTGGGACTTCGGTTTCGAATACTCTACTTTGCAAAATATGGTTAGCTTCATAGCTTATTTTTGATCGAATCTTTTCAAATTCTCTCAACAATACTTGTCGAATAAATACCATTTTAGTTACAGAATAGTATAGTTCATGATGAATGAAAGGGGCACGAGCTGCCAAAGGTTGATAAGGAATCCCTGTTTCTATTGAAGTGATAAGATGAAAATATCCGCGAATAATTAGTGCGATGAATGGAAGTAGAATATTGTGCAGGGATGGTATATTTGAATCCTTTGATTCTGGCCAATCAAATGTAAGTCCTCTGGGAAAGAAGTTTGGAAATTTAGATAGAAACTTATCATTGTTGTAATGGTGCTCTAAGTCGACACTCATTTCAGATTCAAGATAGTCGTCAATGAAAGAAATGCCCTCGAAAACAAGATGGTAATAGTCTCTATTTGGCCAAAAGGTATTTATCTCATCTCGGTAGTAGTCGTTCCAAAACTCATTGGGTATTTGATTGATGATTTCTATAAATACACCTTGATTGCCTCTACTTTCGGCTAGTTCTCGACTTCGTTTGAGTATTTCGAGCCTACTAATGGTTGAGTAATCTTGCCACTTAATTACATCCTTCAATTTCTCAAGCATGAGTAGAACCATTGGGTGTTTCATATCCAATGTCTCTTGATCTAGATAGATTCTGTCGTGTAGAACTAAAGCCTCAATGAAGTTACTTAGGTTCTGTTTTTCTCGGCCATATGAAAGACCAGCATAATATAGCTTTGGAAAAAGTAGGGAGCCTACTTTGAGAAAAGTAGTATTGTCCAATATGATTCCGAAAGTCGATTGTTGGTTATTCGTCATTAGCCCGGATTATTCATGAGGCTTGACAGAAAAAATGGGAAAGCTCCCTGCATTAGTATAGAATGCAAGTGGTTACGCCCAACCAAAGGAGCTTTCACGTGGTCAGCCTACCACAGCAGGATGTCCTTTTCGCACAATTATTATCCAAGCCGATTTCTGTCAGCTGACCTGCCTCTAGATTTGTGAGATCAATATCGAAGGATATGAGGCAACACTTTCTCCCTTAAAAGCGGCAACCCGGCCTGGACTACCCTCCAGCACCGGGTTCAGAAAGCCACATGACCTCACCCAAGAAAAGCATGGGAACCTCCCTTGACTGGAAAGAACGCTATCACGGGGAAGTAAGAAAAGTCAATAATTTTGCAAGGATTTCCCCAGACGACGAGTCTTTATCTCTGAGAGGTGAAATATGGCCTTGAGTATCCGTCGCGTCTGGGTGGAAAGGCTTGTCTGTTGTCGGTGTGGAGAGGTGTATTCCCCCGTGGCTGGAGCTATCCCTGGGTATGTCGTGACACAAGGGGAAACCGGAGGACTGCCAGGCGGCGAAGAAGGATACCTGGATCTGGGATCAGAGCCTATCCCGGCCTTCTCTATCTTCGATGGTGAGACCCTGATTTGCCTGGACTGCGCCGCCTTACTGCCGGGCGGCGGAGTGGAGCTGGTGTCGATGCTGGAGGAGTTCCGGGCTCGGTGGGAGGAGGAGTACCGAAGGCTACGGAGGGGGTGAGGGGATTCGGCGAGAACTGGGACGCGTTCCGGATACCCTTTCCCGTTGCCTATTGGGTCCAGGAGAGACGATCTAACGGGGACTGGGGATTCCCCCCCCTTGATCGATTATTCATAAACCGCCGTATGGTCAAGATGCAGCCTCAAATCTTCGCTTGCCTTCATTGGCGCAATTGCCTATTTTATAATCGAGATAGGAAGCTGAACTGCAATCCAACATCCGCTGGGGCTGAGTAAAAAAGGGGTGGCAAATGTCACTGAGACTGGAAATAAGGAACTACAAGTCTATACGTACGGCCGATATTGACCTAAAGCCCGGAATCACTATTCTGATAGGCCCCAACGGCTCGGGTAAGACCTGCCTCCTGTCCGCCCTTCAGTTTCTAAGAGATGTATTCCGCCTTGGCGCCGCCCAGGCGTTGGCACGACAAGGTGGTACACGACGGGTATATCACCACGGGCAATCTGAAATGTCGTTCGGTTTCCACCAACCGTATGGGGAACGCACCTTCCGTCGGCGCAAGATTCCCTGTACCTTTTGCTGGCAGTTTACTATTGCACAGGCAGGCCTTGACCGCATTGCAACAATCGTGCGGGAGAAAGCCGTGATAGCAGGCAGATACGGGGCCCAGGATGTCGTGCTTTTCTCTTTGGATGTAGACCGAACTGGAGAAAAGCCAAAGGTGCAATCTTTCTTATGTCCTCCGTCCGAATTCGGACACGACTTGTTCAGTGCTTGGAAAATGGAGCATGGGTCCCAGAGGAAGAGCCTAATCGCAGAAAATTTCTACCAGAAAGGATTCCAACGCACTTTGCGAAGGCTCCATAAGGATCCCGACCGTTCCGCCTTTCCCCTTGTTGCCCAGCTTGATCAGACTTTGAATGACATCTATTCGAATTTCATGTTCCTGAACGAATACAATATCCTGCCGGATGTTGCCCGAGCCTCAACAGAACAACTACCTTATGCGGAAATGGCTCCAAACGGGGAGGGCGTCAGCGAGGTAATAGATGCTCTCGAACATCGACGTTATCACAAGCTTGAGCAACTTCGCTTCATGGACCTTGATGACATGGCAGGAGCAAATATTTCCCAATTTCGGTATCACTTCTTCCATCCTTACATGCGAGTGCCATTCCGATTAATGCGGTGGAATCGAGGGCGTGAACCATACGAAGGGGCATTGGACAATATCAATCGTCAGCTTTCCGCAGCCGTCCGGCCGATTACTGCAGTATCTATTGAAATCGACCCCACCAGCGGCAGGCGTTTCGTGGTTTTTAAAGCAGGAATGGAGAAGTTTTATCCCGAGGAAGTTTCGGACGGGACGGTTAAGTGGTTATGCATTCTTGTCAGTCTTTTTGTGCCATTCTCCCGGGTCTATTTGATTGAAGAACCTGAAAACTTTCTGCACCCGTGGATGCAGCAACGCCTTATTGAAATCATGCGCGAACAAGCGAAGCAGAATGGAACTATTTTCTTACTGTCTACCCATTCCGCCACAATCCTGAACGCAGCCCTTCCTGAAGAAATCTTGCTCGTGAAACAATCTAACGGAGGAACTATACTGTCTGCAATGGGCAGCATTGAGGATATTCGGAAAGTTCTCGCGGCGTCAGATTTTCATCTCGGAGATCTCTGGGTAAGCGGCGCCATCGGAGGAGTGCCTGCTGATGAATAGGATACTTGGGGTGATCGTCGATGGAGATGGCGATTTCGCATCACTGAAGAAGCGATTCGCCAACGGATATCGCATCTTGAAGACCGACGGACCAAGAGGCCACACAGCAAAGATTTCAGATATCGTTGCACGAACGAGAAAACAGATCGGGATGCTCCGAGCTTTCAGTTGCAGTCGCGTAGTAGTAGTTTTAGACTTCGAAAACCGGCCATATTCATACGAGGTGTTCCTAAGGGATATCCGTCAGGCGTTTGGTAGTTATCCTTTTGGGATGCCTGTGGATGTGGTTGTACCAAACAAGATGATCGAGAACTGGTATCTGGCTGACATTGAGGAAATATCACGCAAAAAGGCATTCATTCGAAAGAAATTGCGACAGAAGAAATATGAAGGGAAGAATGGCAAGAGTGAGATTAAAAAATGCATGATACGTAGCGTTGCCTATAGTGAAACGGAACACGGACCTAAGATGTTTGCCGAAGTGCGATTCGGTGTTGCAAAGGTCAACAGCAAGTCTTTTGAAGAGTTCCTAGAGATGATGGATAGAAACTAACTGGACCCAATTAACTTATGGATCACGCCGGTAAAGGCTGCAGGGAATCCGATCTCGCAAGATCGGGACACAACCACATCGAGCTGGGGGATCCCTTCGGCGACAGAGATTCGCCCGTGTAGCACGAACCCCTGGGAGATGGTTCAAGTTCCCCAGGGGTTCGTATTGGGGAGAGATGATCGAGGCAAGGGTGGGGATTCCTCCTCCACCCTGCCTTTTGGTCTTTCGGGGGTTATTTTCGGGCTTCTCGTCGAGAAAAGGCTTGCCAGGCTTTCGTATAACCGACGATCTCCCCCAGGCTAGTCTTCCGACACTCCCGATTTCTTCGTTTTTGTGCAAGAAACCGCCGGCGAGAACCATCCTTATCTATGGGACGACAATCCGTAACCAGGGGGTGTGCCATGCCGCCGGTGAAAATTAGGGAGCGGCCGTTTGTGCTCGAGGCCTTGGTGTTTCTGGAGAGGGTGAAGGGGCTGGGTCGGAATGGGCTGATGGTGCGGATTGTTCAACTATGCGCTGTGTATGATGCTCGGTGGATGCAGTATATCTTCCAATCAGCCAGCCTCCGCCTCCAGTCACTGCAGCGATAAAGACCGTGACTACAATCTGGACGAATGTCATCGGCTGTTGTTCAATGGCGCGTTTGAGCCAACATTTACTTGCCTCGGCCACAGCTGCAAAACCATTGATCGTCACCATCACACCAGGAGTGCTGTATATTGTGCCACCCATATTATCTTGTCTGGACTCTAAATAGGTCTGTTTAATATGGCCTTCCTCATGCAAAGTATTGAAGTCGTATGCCAAATCACTCCCGCCTTCGTAGACAGGCTTGCTTGAGTCTACGAATTTGCTTCCTCCAGCGAAGCCTTTAATTTCAAGTGACGGCGCAATCTCGGCGAGGGATATTTTAATATCATGGCGCCACTTTGCCTTCTGGGCGAGTGAGACGAGGAGTTTTAATCGGCGCTTCTCTTGGACTTTTCCTGTCATTAGAACTCTCCCTAGCCCTTCATTGGTTTATCTTCCCCCCAAACCCGGGCAATCGTTGCCTGGATTCTCTTCTCGAAACAGATATAGCTCCGGCCCGTCTTCTCGAAGTCGTCGCCCAGGGTGGTCAGGTCGGCTGATTTGATCGCGACACTGGGTTCCAGACAAATATTGGCAGGGCCAGTGCTATCAGGGAAGAAACGCCAGGCCGCCGCGTCGAGCAACTTATTGATCTTGATACGGGCTGTAGCTTCCTTCACCGACATGTGGGTCCCTGTTTCCCAGATAAGCGGATGAATATAGAGAGGAAGTAAATATCCGGACCACTAACCAAGACTAACCACTCAACAATTCTCGTGAAATAATACTCCGGCAATCACCTGTGGGGCAAAGGAAATCCCCGCCCTGACTGACATCTCTCCCTCCCCCGCGTCATAAGGCAAGTGGTATCGGGAATATCTCCATAACCACTTGCAGATGAAAGGGGGAGATCATGAAGCCTTCCGTCTTGAAAGCCGTCCTGGTGACGGCCTTTCTCAATCGCCAGAACATCCTCATCACCGGAGCCCCGGGTATCGGCAAATCAGACCTAACGGCCCAGGCCGCCGGTGAAGCTAAGGCCCGTCTCTTGGTCTCCCACCCCGTCGTCTCCGACCCCACGGATTTCAAAGGCTACCCCTTCCCCGTCGGCAAGACGCACGCCGACTTCCTTCCGTTCGGGGATCTTTTGTCCCTGATGAAGGCCGAGAATTTAACGGTAATGTTTTTCGATGATCTCGGTCAGGCTCGTCCCGCAGTTCAAGCGTCTCTTATGCAGCTGGTCCTCGGGGGAAGGATCAACGGGCACACCATCAACAAAGAGCACGTCGTCTTCGTCGGTGCCACCAATCGTGCCACGGACCTCGCCGGGGTACAGTCGATCCTCGAGCCCGTCAAAAGTCGTTTCCTGATTCTTGAGCTCGACGTGGACGTGGACGATTGGGCGCGATGGGCCATCACCAGCGGCACTCCGGCTGAACTCGTCGCCTTCATCCGTTTCCGCCCCGAGTTACTTCACCAGTTCACTCCGTCACGCGAGATCAAGAACTCCCCCTGCCCGAGAAGCGTAGCCAAGTGCGGCGACGTGATGAAAGCCGGGTATCCCGAGGAGACGTGGCATGAGCTATTCACGGGATGCTGCGGCGAGGGGTTCGCCACGGAGCTGATGGGTTTCCTGAAAATCTTTCGCTCCCTGCCGGATCCAGCTTACGTCATCTCTCATCCCGAGAAGGTGGAGATACCGGAAGACCCCGCCACGCTCTACGCCCTCACCGGAGCACTCGCTGCCAAGGCGACAGAGAAGAACTTCGATTCCATAGTGCGTTTCTCAAACCGGCTCCCCGATGAATTCAACGTCCGGCTCATCACGGATGCGCTTACCCGTAACCGTGATCTCGGTCAGACGAAGCCGTATCAGGAGTGGTTCATAAAACACCAAGATGTAGTGATCTAAAGGAGGGAACAATGCTGACAAAACTTCCAGAAAAAGCCCTGCTCGTAGACCTTCGGATCGGGAACTGGAGCGCCAGGATCCACGACGCGGATGCCTCGCAGAGCGTCTCCGACGCCTACAAGAACGACCCGGCGTATGCCCGGGTCAACAAGTCCCTGGTCGCGAGAGAAGAGATCCAAAAGATCTGGCAGCTGGTTTACGAAGCCCGCCGCTACCACTACAGCGTCACCCTGCCCTGGGGAGACAATGGCTCCCGGTTGCTTCCCGCCTCGCTCTACCTCGATTTCACCAAGAAAATAAGCGCCTACCGGCAGCAGTTTATCTCGCGGGTCGAGAAGTTCCTGTCTCTCTACCCCGATCTGATCAAGGACGCCAAGAAGAGCCTCGGGGGGTTGTTCAAGCAGGACGATTACCCGACACCCGGCGCCCTCCGAGGGAAGTTCAGCTTCGAGACACACTTCACGCCGATTTCGGACGCCAACGATGTTCGTGTGAAGCTCCAAGAGGAGGACGTGGAGAAGCTGAAGCGCCAGATCGAGTCACGGCAGAACGATTTGCAGGCCGAAGCGATGAGGAGCGTGTGGGAGAGGCTTTACGAGGTGGTGGGACACCTCTCCGAGAAGCTCAATGACCCCAAGGCAATCATCCGGGACTCCGTCGTCGAGAAGGTTCATGACCTCGTCGCCATTCTCCCCAAGCTGAACATCGCGGGGGATGCGGCTTTGAACAGCATGACGAATGAGATCCGGAAGAAAATCATTCGTCACACGCCGGAGGAGATGAGGAAGACCGATGGCGTCCGGGGAGAGGTGGCAAAGGAGGCTTCGGAGATCCTGGACAAAATGAAAGGTTACGTCGGAGGAGGTGGTGGCAAATGAACGCTCAGAAAAAGCTGACGAAAGCGAGGACGGTACTGGTGATGAACCATCCATTCTGGGCGAGCCTCGCCCTCCGTCTACCCTTCGTAGCCTGCGGAGACGGAGAATGCGCCACCGGTTACACCGACGGGACGAAGATCGCCTATAACCCGAAGTTCATCCAGGAACTGACTGAGCCGGAGGTGGTGTCCTTCATCGCTCATGAGGTCTGTCATCCGTCGATGCTTCACCACCTGCGCGAAGGATCCCGGGATCACCAGCGCTGGAACAGCGCCTGCGATTACGCGGTGAACGAAATCCTAAAACAGTCCGGGTTCGAGATCCCGGATGACTGGCTGCTGGACGAAGAGAAGTACAAGGGGATGTCGGCAGAGTCGATCTATCCGCTGCTCCAGGAGAAGCCGCCCAAAGGTTGGTCCGGAGGCTGCGGTCCTGGAGAAGTGAGGAAATACCCTGGGAAGAGTAACGGTGGACCCACCGCATCTGAGATACGGGAACAAATAGCCGCCTGGAAGACTGCGATTTCCCAGGCGGCTCAGATAGCGAAAGCCAGGGATGAGTTGCCGGAGGGTTTAGAGAGATTCGTGAAGGAGATCCTCGAGCCGAAGATTGACTGGCGAGTGGTTCTCGCGTCCTACCTAACCGATACCATCGACGGCGATTACTCCTGGAAGGAGCCCAATCGGCGGTACGCCACCAGCGGCGTCTTCCTCCCCTCGATTGCGACTGAGCCTACCGGAACCATACTGCTCCTGATCGACACCTCCGGCTCTATCAGCCAAGACGACATGAAAAACCTCGCCAGCGAGGCCCAGGCGGTGATGGCGGCGTACCAGGTAGAGATGGATGTAGTGTACGTGGACGCGAAGTTCCAGGGCCACCAGCGCTTCACCACGGGAGACATCCCCCTGAAGCTGGAGCCCAAGGGCGGCGGGGGGACGAATTACCGGCCAGGGTTCGTCTGGGCGGAAGAAAAGGGACTGACGCCGGCGTGTGCTGTGTATCTGACCGATGGCTGGTGCTCGGCATTCCCCAAGAGTCCCCCGCCGTACCCAGTGCTCTGGGTACTCGGGGGGAGGTATCCGGCGGAGAGGTTCTCCCCGCCGTTCGGAGAGGTGCTGAAGATGTCCAGGTCGTGAAATAACGGAGGGACCCAATGGGAAGAGAACTGCGATTCAGACTTGCGGGGGCGGGGAAGCTGTGGGCGGTACACGAGACGGTGAGCGAGATTGAGGAAGCGATTACTCCGGAATTCAAGACCAAGAAGGAACTGATCAAGCACTTGGTTGCCCACGGGACGGACTGGGACAAGCCATGGTCTCGGGTGGCGGCGGAAGACTTCGTCAACCGCACCGGATGGGCACCGAGCTTCATTCTGAGCAAGGGTGGCGTGACGAAAAGGTACGAACAACCAGGACAGCTCCCGGAGAAAGGAGGTGGCGATGAAAAAGAAACCCAAGAAGACCATACTGATTGAAGCAAGCGGGGGTCTGGTAGACGCGGTTTATTCGGACAGCAAAGACACTGAAGTCCTGCTGGTCGATTGGGATGAGGTGGAAGCCGCCCAGGACAAAGAGGATGGGGCGATACCAGTTGCAAAATTGCCTCTGACCCCGATGCGAGACATCCCATCCTCGACTTTGAAAGTTCTCCTGGAATACGCGAGAAAGGAGGTAAAAACTTGAAAGTGCTGATCAGAGAAGACATCCTGATCCAGCTCCACCAGCTGGGGAAAGCCGAGGACAAATCCCTCTCGGTGCTGGTGGATGAAATCCTCAGAGCGGGGCTGAAGAGCCGGAGTGCGACGACGGAGGTATTTACCAAAGAGTTGTGACGAAGATAAGGGGGAGCTGAGGCTCCCCCTTTTTATATGTGAAAATGAATCTGCGGAGCCAGTTAAAATGGGTCTACCGGGAACGCCACGCCTAAATTTGCATCCGCAATATCGTCGTCGCTGATTCCAACACTGTCATCCTTATCCTTATCATCGTCATCGTCATCGGGCATAACGCACCCTCCTTCAATGATGGTTTATGAAATTGCAGACAAGATCTCTGCCTCCTCTCTATTTTTATAGCATATTGCTTGAAGAATTTAAAGAGGCGGGACCCCACACCTCTTCACCGAGCCAACTTCGCCTGGGTATCGTTTGAGATCCTGGGGTCGTCGGGGGTGTCGGGAAGGTGGTTCATCCTCACGCGACCCGTAACGTTCGTGGGGGACCACCGGCACAAGTGTGCTTAGGATCACTGTAATTAGCCATTATGGAGAGAAGGGTTCCCGAGGGTCTGGGTGGTGATGGAATCGGACAGGGGCGCCGCGACGGTGCTATTTCCGGAGGAGTATTGACGCGACGCGCAAGCGTCGGCTCACGGAAAGCTCGCTCGCCGTGGCTGCGAAGCAGCCACGGTCGGGTGGAGCGACTTGTTAGGGCTTTTCACCCGGAGTATTATTGCTGGTCACAGTCGATATGCTTTTTCTCGAACAGTCATTAATCCCTAATATAGCATTTATAATTAATGCGATTGCAGCTATCCAAATACCTATCAATGTAAGTTTTCTCTCTTGTGATGTTTCTCGAAGCATTGCTTCTTTTTCATAAAGGATTCTGGCTGCAGGTAAGAACATCCCTGGGCGATGCTTAAAAAAGAAACAAGAGTCTTCTCTGTTTGTTTGTACTATGACCTTGTATCGTGATCTCTTGTCAAAATTATGACCCTCATCCCAGACACCATAATGACAACATAATGAGTAGTGGTCTTTTATCGGTGTAAAATCATCTTTTTTAATACTTTCCCTCTCAGCATCTAATATTTCAAGTGAGTTCTGGTTATATTCTTTCGTAAAAAAATGGCAATTTATACAAGAGTGATGGGGTGTCATTTTCTCGCCTTTCGATTATCACCCTAACGCTATGTCTCAGACTCAGCGAACCCGCTTAAATAAAGTCTGTCATTATTCTCATCGTCCGCCGGGTTACCTGTAGTTTGCAGGCGCTGGTTGGGAATTTCTCTTTTGCCTCTGTCGTTTTCCCGAGTCTACTTTGGTTCATGAGTATTTTCCGCTGCTTCGTGTGCAAGGTCAGCACGTCGGAACCAGTGGATCAGCAGAACAACGCTAACGATTCCGAGAATCACCCAAAGAATGCACAAGTGCTTGTTTGCGATGCAGAGCAGACGAACCCAGACGACTGCCAGAACAGCCAATAATCCGAGTATCCAGGGCCATTGCTTGAATCCGTGGGGCGGCCGGAGTAGATCGACCAGATGAGGGTCCATGTGCGCATGCAATCGGCGGCGAATGGCTCGGAAGCTTGCAAGAAGGAATCCGGTAACCACCGTCACAAACAAACCTCCAAGGCATATCCACAGACTCGAATGGTCTATGGCATAAAGAGCAAGCCCACCAATGGCACCCAGCATTATGCCACCCATGGTCCACGTAA
Source organism: uncultured bacterium (assembly GCA_964551475.1). Taxonomy (GTDB): domain Bacteria; phylum Auribacterota; class Erginobacteria; order Erginobacterales; family CAZKCI01; genus CAZKCI01. The sequence goes on from CAZKCI010000027.1 coordinate 28,237, forward strand.
TACCGTCGATATGACGGCACCATTCGTTGACTTGGTCTTGGTCAATGCTGTCTTCTGTCATGGTCTATGTATCCTCCTAATCCCAACGGGCGGCGGCTGAGCCCCGGCCTGGAGGCGGGTATACCCGCCGGAAGGCCGTGGGCTCCAGCCGCTGATGGGGCGCGCGCAAGCGCGGCCCAGAAGCGGATGGGAACAGCCGCCGCCCGATGAGCCGACGCGCTTGCGCGTCGGCTCATCTTGTTCTTCTACCCATTTCTCCATTTGCCGGGGCCACGTAGCGCCGGCTGCCTTAATATGCCGCTAATGGGAGGCACAGTCAAGAAAATCTTGCATTTTCCATCAATGGAACAAGATTCTTGACGAAATGCGAACCAGTGATTACCATAACCCCGGAAATTCCGTAGTTATGGAGATTTATACATAATACGGAGGCCGCGTTATGCTAAAACGAGAAAACCGATGGCAGTCCGCCCTGGACGGCTATGCCAAGTTCTTGCGCGAGAAGGCGCTGGCTCTTCCCAAGCATCAACCCTTCCTGGTGCGATGGGTCAAGGAGTTCCTTTATTTCGCGGGATCGCACAAAGGCTACACCTTCGAGCAGACGCTCGACCTGTTCCTGGCCGAGATCGGCGGACGCGTGGGGATAAAACCTTGGCAGATTCAGCAGGCGGCGGACGCGGTGCGCATCTATCGCTATCAATACCGAGGCGCAGGCAAGAAAGATGAAAAGACAGCGGGCGCTCATAAGACCCATACCGACGGCGAAAGCTTGCTGACCCGCTTGCGGGAGGTCCTCCGCCTCAGACACTACTCCTCGAGCACCGAAAGAACCTATTTGGACTGGTCGGGCCGGTTCCTAGATTATCGGCGGCAGACCGGCTTGAGCGGGGATCCAACGGCCGCTGATGTGAAGGCGTTTCTCACCCGTCTGGCCATGGTGGAGAAGGTGAGCGCCTCGACTCAGAACCAGGCTTTCAGTGCCTTGCTCCTACTCTTCCGCGAGGTCTTGCGCACGGACCTCGAGGAGATGGCGCAAACGGTGCGGGCGAGGCGAGGTAAACGACTGCCGACGGTGCTCTCAGCGGGAGAGGTTCAGGCGCTCCTGGCGGCCATGGAGCCGGAATACCGGCTCATGGCGAAACTGCTATACGGCTCCGGCATGCGCTTGATGGAACTGCTTCTTCTCCGGGTGAAGGACATCGACTTCGACGCCGGCCTGATCATGGTTCGCGGCGGCAAAGGCGATAAAGATCGGACGACGCTTTTGCCCGAATCGCTCCGCGAGGAGCTCAAGAATCATCTGGTCAAGGTCCGAAAATGGCATGAGGCGGACCTGGCCCAGGGCCGCGGCGAGGCTCCGCTACCCGACGCGCTGGCGCGCAAGTATCCGAACGCCGGGCGGGAGTGGGGGTGGCAGTACGCGTTCCCGGCGGACAAGGTGGCCGTCGATCCCTCGGACGGCAAGATGCGCCGCTACCACGTCTACGAAAAAACCCTGCAGTCGGCGGTGCGGCGTGCCGTGCGCAAGGCGGGCATCGCCAAACCCGCTTCGGCGCATACGCTGCGACACAGCTTCGCCACGCACCTGTTGCTAAACGGCACGGACATCCGTGAAATCCAGGAGTTGCTCGGCCACTCAAGCGTGGAGACGACGATGATCTACACCCACGTAGCGCGAGATTTGAAAGCAAAGGCACGCAGTCCGTTAGACGCGCTATAGAGCGACATGACGGCCTTGATCGACCGGCTATCTCGGCAAGAGATGTGAACGCCGTCCTTGCCGCGAGACATATCCAGCTGCGAGGGGTAGAAGCTACTCGCACCATCGAATTACAGATTCTTCTTGCCATATTCGCCATTCGCGAATAGCGTATCTCCATGATTATGAAGCCACAAGATATCCTAGTGACCATTAAATTGCTTGTTTCGGGATGGCCGGGAAGCTTCGCCGCCTTGGGTCGACAAATCGGTTTGAGCGCATCCGAAACTCATGCGGCTTTGCGAAGAGCTCAACAGTCCGGATTAATTCATCCTTTGGGCCATCAGGTGAACAAATCGGCTTTGGCTGAATTTCTCCTACATGGCCTTAAGTATATGTTCCCGGTACGCCCCGGTCCAAGCTCCCGAGGTATGCCTACCAGCTACGCCGCACCGCCCCTGGCAAATGAATTCTATCATTCGCCATCGGAAGATAACACTATCCCCGTTTGGCCCGATCCGGCAGGCAACCAACGCGGCTATGCGCTCAAGCCCCTCTTCCGCTCAGTCCCCGAAGCCGCCCGAAATGATTCCATGCTGTATGAATGGTTAGCCCTCATCGATGCATTGAGAAGCGGACGCGCGCGAGAAAGGGAATTGGCGGAAAAAATCGTGAGCGAGAGGCTGGATTATGGAACGAATCGTTAATGTCGAAGATTTGGTGATGGTGGCGAAACGATTGGAACCGCTTGGGATGAGATATGTATTCACGGGCGGGGCTATCGTCGGGTGGCTCCTTGACCATCCCGGCCTAGTGTGGTGTCACTAACACTGCTTTACAATAATAGGCTCTCTTCCATTTTGTGTGGGGTAGCTTTTCTGATATCCGGACAACCGCTGTCCGATCGAAGAGCAGTTGTCCGATTCGAAGCCTGATCCGCCTTCCCTGGCCAGCCCGTAGGATCTGCCCTTGGCATCCCGCGCCCGGCGGGCCGCGAATCCCGAAGGGATTCCGTCATCTAGCCCGGGGTTGCGCCGAAGGCGCTACCCCGGGTAGAGACGTCAATCCAACCGTCAACCCCGAAGGGGTTCAAGGCACTCCCCCTCCATTCCGCCCCCGACGCCTATCCTCCGACACAACCCCGTTGGGGTTGAATACTATCTCGCCTTGGTTACCCAGGGTAGCGCCTTCGGCGCAACCCTGGGCTACCGGACTCAGCCCCGTTGGGGCTGCTGGATACCCTTTACTCGCCTCCCGAACCCACACAAAATGGAAGAGAACCCAATAATACTGTCATTGCGAGGAGCGAAGCAACGAAGCAATCTCTTGGGGCGCAAGCAATTTAGATTGCTTCGCTCTCGCTCGCAATGACAAATCCGGACAAGGTATTTCTGGAACACCACTAAAAATCCGGGGGCGCGGGTAACCGCGCCCCCGGATTTCAAGCGGGTGAAGGGAATCTCCGTCACCGCCTTCGGCGGTGCCGGATCAGGCGTCCCGCGCCTTTCGGCGCAGGACGACTGAGAACCCTCGTAACCCAATTAAAGCGGGTGAAGGGAATCGAACCCTCGTAGCCAGCTTGGGAAGCTGGAGCTCTGCCATTGAGCTACACCCGCGCTTGAGATTCACGGATTTATGGAGCGCAGCGAACATAAATCCGATGAAGCTCATGCGTCCCGAGAATGGAACATTCTCGGGACCTCCTCAACAAGATCAAAAGCACGTCAACTTCTTGAAACGCTGATATCGCGCGACTATATCAGCCTTCCCCACCCGCCGCAAGCGGTTCAGGGAGAAATCCTCGACCGCGAAAGAGGCCATCACCGAGCCGTAGATCACCGCCCGCCTGAGGACGGCCGGGGCAAAACAGCCCCTCCGGGCGATATAGCCCACGCAGCCCCCGGCGAAAGTGTCGCCCGCCCCGGTGGGATCGACCACCTTTTCCAGGGGGAGGGCCGGCGCGCAGAATGTCTCCTTCCGGGAGTAGAGGACGGCTCCGTGCTCGCCCTTCTTGATCACCACAAAGCGCGGCCCCATGGCCAGGAGGCGGCGCGCCGCTTTCGGGAGGTTCGCCTCTTGGGTGAGCTGGCGGGCCTCGGCGTCGTTGATGAAGAGAAGATCCATCCGCTCGATCGCGTCTTTTACCCGGTCGGGCTTGGTCTTGATCCAGAGGTTCATGGTGTCCCCGGCCACGAGCTGAGGCCGTTTCATCTGGTCGAGTACCTGCAACTGGAGAACGGGGTCGATGTTGGCGAGGAAGACGCCGTCGGTTTTTTCCCAGCCTGGCGGGAGGCTCGGCTGAAAGGTCTCGAAGACGTTGAGATGGGTGAAATGGGTATCGGCCTGGTTGAGATCGGAGAGATACGATCCCCCCCAGCGGAAGGTCTTCCCCGGCCGCACCTCGAGGCCCTCGGTGTCGATCCCCTTTTCCCGCAAAAGCTTCAGATGGGCCGGAGGGAAATCCTCCCCCACCACAGCGACCAGCCGCACCGGAGCGAAATTGCTGCAGGAGACGGAGAAGTAGGTGGCCGAGCCCCCCAGCATCTCCTCCCGTTTCCCGCTCGGCGTTTCCAACGTGTCCAGAGCCACCGATCCCACGACCAGAACATTCATGCGATTTTTGTCCCTTCCCTTTTAATAGCGCATTGATGCGTTATAGGCGCCGACTACGTGGGGGCGTCTTTGACGCCGGTTCACAGAACCGGCCTACAACTTCGACCGAGACTATCGAAACCCGAATAATAGAAATCCGCCTTCCGGAAACGGTTCTCCCGCGGCGGCAAGAATATGGACTCCCGATTACCCCTTCCCGAGATACCCCTCAAGGATTTTTATAGCGCAGAACTCAGAGCACATCGAGCAGTAATCCTCCCCTTTCGGGGCGGGGCCGCGATAGCGCCGGGCGCGGTCGGGATCGATGGCGAGGGCGATCTGCCCTTTCCAGTCCCGTTTCCGCCTGAGGCGAGACATCTCGTCATCCCAGTCACGCGCCCCTTTCCTTCCCCGGGCCAGGTCGGCGGCATGGGCGGCGATCCGGGAGGCGATCACCCCTTCCCTGACCTCCTCTTCTCCGGGAAGGCTCAGGTGCTCGGAGGGTGTGACATAGCAGAGGAAGTCCGCGCCGGCATAAGCCGCCCATGCCCCCCCGATGGCGCAGGCGATATGATCGTAGCCGGCGGCGACATCGGTGACCAGGGGGCCGAGGACGTAAAAGGGCGCGCCGGAACAGATCTCCTTCTCCAGTTTCACGTTGGCCTCGATCTGATCGAGCGGGACATGGCCCGGCCCCTCGATCATCACCTGCACCCCCGCCTCCCGGCTCCGGGCCGCGAGCTCGCCCAAGGTGAGAAGCTCCCGGATCTGTGAGGGGTCGGTCGCATCGGCGAGACAGCCGGGGCGCAGACCGTCGCCCAGAGAGAGCGTCACCTCGTGCCGGCGGGCGATGGCGAGAACATCGTCGAATCGCTCGTAGAGGGGGTTTTCCTTCCCGTTGACGATCATCCACTCCAGAAGAAACGCCCCGCCGCGGGAGACCACGCCGAGGAGGCGCGGGCTTTTCTTGAGCGTGCCCAGGATGGAGCTGTTCACGCCGGCGTGGATGGTCATGAAGTCCACGCCCTCCCGGGCCTGGTCCTCGATCGCCCGGAGCATGTCCTCGGCGGTCATTGCCGTGATCCGCCCCTTCTCCTTCCCCGCCCGGATAGCCGCCTGGTAGATGGGGACGGTTCCCACCGGGAGTGACGAGCGTTTCAGTATCCGGCCGCGCAGGCGCGCGAGATCGCCTCCGATCGAAAGGTCCATCAGCGCGTCCGCGCCCGCGGCCACGGCCGCTCTCGCTTTCCTGAGTTCGGCGCGGGGGTCGGCCCGCATCGGCGACATGCCGATATTGGCGTTGACCTTGACGGAAAGTCCCTTCCCGATCCCGCGGGGGTCGGTAAGTTTCCGATGGCGGTTCCGGGGAACGACGATCGTCCCCTCGGCGATCCCCCGGAGAAGATCGTCGGGGGCGACCTGCTCCCGGCCGGCCACCCGCCGGAGAAACGGCGGTACGATGCCCTTTCGCGCTGTTTCGACGATGGTCATCGTTTGTCCAATGCCTCGCGCAGGGCTCCGACCGCGCGGGATACCGAGCCGCCCGCGCGAGCGGCCGAGATCACCGCCACGCCGGCCGCCCCCGCGGAGATCGCCTCGGAAAGGTTGCCGGCCGTGATCCCCCCGATGGCCAGGACGGGGAGTCGGACGGACCGGACGATATCCGCGAAGACCAATCGTTCGATCGGCCGAATATCGGTCTTGGTCGCGGTCGGGAAGAAGGCCCCCGCACCCAGATAGTCAGCCCCGTCCTTTTCCGCCGCCCGGGCCTCCTCCGGCGTCGACGCGCTGACTCCGATAATTATATCCTTTCCCCCCAGACGCCGCGCCGCCGAGGCGGGAAGATCATCCTGCCCCAGATGGACGCCGTCAACCTGGGCGGCCAGAGCGATGTCCAGTCGGTCGTTCACGATCAGGGGGACGGATGAGCCGCGCAGGGCGTCTTTGATCGCGAGCACGACAGAAAGGAAATCCCGCGCGCTGGAAATCTTGTCCCGGTATTGGATGATATCCGCTCCGCTTTCGGCCGCCGCCCGAGCGGCCGCGGGGGCGGAACCGCTCTCGAGGAAGGCGCGATCCATAATTACGTTTAAGATTTTCCTGTGGGAGGGGCCTGCGGCCCCGATCCAGGCGGGTTTTTTCACGCTAGCGGGAGCGCTTCCGGCCGGAAGCGGACATTCCGGAAACCAGCCGCGTGGAGGAACGGCCGGGGACGAGCGGGAAGACGACCACCTTCCCCCCGGCGGCCGTCACCTCGTGTCCACCCACGATCTCCTCCACCTTCCAGTCGCCGCCCTTGACCAGAACATCGGGAAGCAGGGCGCGGATCAAATCGCGGGGGGTGGACTCGTTGAAGACGACGACGTAGTCCACCATCTCCAGAGCGGCGACCAGCTCCGCCCGTTCCGCCTCCGGGACCAGAGGGCGGCCGGGGCCTTTGTCGAGGGAGCGGACCGAGCGGTCGCTGTTCACGGCGACGACGAGGACGTCGCCGAGCGACTTCGCGGCGGCGAGCAGACGGACGTGGCCGACGTGGAGGAGGTCGAAGCAGCCGTTGGTGAAGACCACCGTCTTCCCCCGGCGCTTGAGATCGCGGACCAAGCGGACGAGTGCGGAGCGGCTTTTGATCTTCGTTTTCACCGGCGACCGCGATTCTTAGCGGTTTTCAATCCGGACTGGGTCAGGCGAGTACTGACGCCTTGGCGAACAGAACGGGCACGATCAATAATGCCCGCGGCATCCCTCGAGAATGCTTCTTCGACCAGGTCGCAGAGGATGTGGTAGATCGTCGACTGGCACTCCTGGATGCGGGCGGTGTCGGTGGAGGGGACAACGATGCTCAAATCTACTTCCGGCTTGAGCTTCCCTCCGTCGCGGCCGAGGAGAGCGAGAGTGGAGACGCCCGCCGCGCGGGCGGCGCGGGCGGCGGCGGTCAGGTTCATGGAGTTGCCGCTGGTCGAGATCAGGACGAGAACGTCGCCCCTCCTCCCCAGCGCCTCCACCTGGCGGGCGAAGACCCGCTCGAAAGCGTAGTCGTTGGCAAGCGAGGTGAGTATGGAGGTGTCGGTGGTGAGAGCCACCGCCGCCAGAGCCTTCCGTTCGCGTTGGAACCTCCCGACGAGCTCCGCGGCGATATGCTGGGAGTCGGCGGCGGAGCCCCCGTTTCCGCAGACCAGGATCTTGTTCCCGGCCCGGAGCGCGCCGATCATCAGCTTCGCCGCTTCCGCGATCAGGCGAGCGAGAGGTTTCAGCTTTTCGTGGACGGCGACGCTGTCGTCGATAGTCTTGAGAATGGTTTTTTCCATGCGAGTCTTCCCTGGTTATAACTTTTCGGCAAATCCGATCGGGGCCGTGATCCTGGCCAACCCGGATCGGGGCGAGACGCCCCTCCCACAGGCCCGCAGATATCCGTCCTCGATTTTCTTTTTTCTGAACCCGGGAAATCCCGGGTTCAGAAAAGAAGACGGGCTTCCTCGTAGAGCTCCGGCGGCACGGTGCGCAGTTTCCCCACCGCCTCGGTCAGGGAGACGTCGACCACGTCGTTGCCCTGGAGGCTCACCATCCGCCCCCACTTCCCGTCCCGGCAGAGGCCGGCCGCCGCGATCCCGAAGCGCAGACCAAGATAGCGATCCATCGCGCTGGGCGTCCCCCCCCGCTGGAGATGGCCGAGGACGACCGAACGGGCTTCCCAGTGCAATATCTTCTCCAGCTCCTGGCCGAGATACCTCCCGACGCCGCCGAGCTTGACATGTCCGAAGGCGTCGGTGGACTCGTCCTGGGTGACCATGGCGTCGGTGAGGTCCGCCCCCTCCGCGATCACCACCATGGCCGAGTTCCGTCCCTGGTCCTTCTTCCTTTTTAGGATCGCCGCGATGTCGCTCACGGACATCTTCACCTCGGGGATGATGGTGACCTCGGCGGCCGCGGCCATCCCGGCCCAGAGGGCGATCCAGCCGGCGTGGCGGCCCATCACCTCCACCACCATGATCCGGCGGTGCGACTCGGCGGTGACCCTCAGATCGTCGATCGCCCTCATGGCGATGTTGACCGCGGTATCGAAGCCGAAGGTCCGGTCCGTCCCGGAGAGGTCGTTGTCGATGGTCTTGGGCACGCCGACCACCGGGAGCTGAAAATCGTTGTGGAGCTTGTGGGCCACCCCCAGCGTGTCGTCGCCGCCGCAGGCCACCAGGGCGGTGAGTCCCAGGGCGGCAAAATTATCCCGGGCGATCTGGGGGCCGTTCGGCTTCTTGTAGGGGTTGGTGCGGGAGGAGAAGAGGATGGTTCCCCCCTTCGTGGCCAGCAAATCCGCCCGGGAGGGGTCGAGGGGGACGGTGTCCTTCTCCAGCAGACCCGCCCAGCCCCGGAGTATCCCGAGGACCGCGCAGCCGTTCGCCTTCGCCCCCATGATCACGCCCGCGATGACCGCGTTCAAGCCGGGGGCGTCGCCCCCGCCGGTGAGAATGCCGATCTTCTTCACGTTCGTTCTCCTTCCTGTCTTCAGATTGCCGCCAGCTGCCGCCTGCCTTGCCGGTGCCAGAGGCAGGATTATAGATTATGGGTTGTAGAACTTTGGATAAAAATCAATAGGTTGTAGAACTCAGCTGGTAGATTTCAGATTTGAGATTTCAGATCTCAGATCTCAGATTTCAGATCTGAAATCTGAGATTTGAAATTTGAGATCTCAGAGCGGCGGCGGGGCGGTCTCCTCCGGCGGGGGCGGCGCGGGAGCTCGAGGAACGGCGGATGCCGGTCCCGGCTTGATCTTCACCACCGTGATCTGCACTCCGGCGATATTCTCGATCCCCAAAAGCTCCTGAAGCTGGGTCTTGATCCGGTGCTGAATCGCCTCGGTGAGCTCGGGGATATTGGCTCCCTCCTCGAGAACCGTCTCCAGGACGATCTCCACGCCCGCCCCCGGTCGGGGGACGATGATCGGGCGGGCTTTGAGCACCTCGGGGAAGGCCTGGCCCACCCGTCGGACAAAGTCCTCGATGGTATGCAGGGCAATGGCCACTTCCCCGTCCGGGTTTTCGAAAGCGACATAGCGTCCGCGGCGGACCTCCACCACCTTGAGGAGCGCCGGGATCAGGCCGAGCAGCAGCGCTATGAAACCGGCCAGGAATACCCGCTCCGGGACCAGATAACCGGGGAGGGCGCGGAGAAAATCGGCGAAGAAGACGCCCCGGGCGGCGAGAATCAAGGCCACGCCCGCGGCGATGAAGAAGGCGATGTGGACGACCACGAAAATTTTGCGGGCAAGATTCATCGATAACAATGGTTCATGGGTCAGGGTCAAGAAGTGGGTTTGGTAAATGGGTCAGGGGATGGTCAGCCCCGCTGAAGCCGAGCCGGGTGCCACAGACCTGACCCATCGCCCAAACCCACTTCCTAACCCTCACCTATCGACCACACTAGCGCAACTTGCTTGCCGCCTAGGTTATCAGATTCCAGATCGAGGGCTTGCGCATCTTTCGCTCACCCCACCCCGATCCCCAGATGGATGTCGAGGAAATCGGTCCCGTAGACCCCGCGTAAAAAGGCCGGATGGCGCACGATCCGGCGGTGGAGGGGGATGGTCGTCTTCACACCCTCGATCTTGAACTCGGCGAGAGCCCGCTCCATGGTCCGGATCGCGGTCGGACGGTCCTCGGCGTAGGCGACGAGCTTAGCCATCAGCGAATCGTAGTAGGGCGAAATGGTGCAGCCGGAATAGATGTGGGTGTCCACGCGGACGCCGGGGCCGCCGGGAAGGTGAAAAGTCCCCACCCGCCCCGGCGAGGGGGTGAAGCCGTGAAAGGGATCTTCGGCGTTGATCCGGCACTCCAGGGCGTGGCCGCGAAAGCGCACGTCCCGCTGCAGGAGCGGCACTTTCTCGCCGGCCGCCAGCCGGATCTGGGTCTTGACCAGGTCGATCCCGGTGACCACCTCGGTCACCGGATGTTCGACCTGGATCCGTCCGTTCATCTCCAGGAAGTAGAAGTTCCCGGCCTGGTCGAGCAGGAACTCCACCGTCCCCACGCCCACGTAGCCCACCTCCCGGACCAGGCGGACGGCGAGACGGCCCAGTGTGTTCCGCAAGGAGGGATCGACCAGCGGGGAGGGGCATTCCTCCAGGAGCTTCTGGTTTTTCCTCTGGATGGTGCAGTCCCTCTCCCCGAGATGGAGGCAGGTGCGGCGGCGGTCGGCCAGGACCTGGATCTCGATGTGGCGCGGGCCCGTGAGCATCTTCTCGATGTAGATCCCGGGATCCCCGAAGGCCGCCTCGGCTTCGGCCCGGGCGTTCAGGAAGGCGCTGACCAGGCTGACGTCGTTGTGGGCGCGGCGGATCCCCTTCCCTCCCCCGCCCGCCACCGCCTTGATCATCACCGGGTAGCCGATCTTCCGGGCGGTCTCCAGGGCCGCCGCCTCGGTCTCCAAAACCTGGTTGGATCCGGGGATGACCGGAAGGCCGAGGCCTTCCGCCAGCGCCCGGGTCTTCTGCTTGTTGCCCAGGAGCTCCAGGACGCGGTGATCGGGGCCGATGAAGCGGATGTTGCAGGACTCGCAGATCTCGGCGAAATGCGAGTTCTCGGAGAGGAAACCGTAACCGGGGTGGATGGCGTCGACATCGGCCACCTCGGCGGCGCTGATGATGTTGGGAATCTTGAGATAGCTCTCGGCGCTCGCGGAATCGCCGATGCAGATCGCCTCGTCGGCGAAGGAGACATGGGGAGAGGCCTGGTCCGCCCGGGAGTAAACGGCGACCGTCTTGATCCCCATCTCCCGGCAAGCCCGGACGATCCGCAGGGCGATCTCCCCGCGGTTGGCGATCAATATCTTGCCGAACATTTAATCATCCTTCGGAAATTATATCTTAACCCGGAAGAGAGGCTGGCCGAACTCGACCGCCTGGCCGTCCTTGATCAGAACCTCGACGATCTCCCCGGCCACATCCGCGGTCACCTCGTTCATCACCTTCATCGCCTCGATGATGCAGACCACGGTCTCTTTGGCCACCCGCGTGCCGGCCTCGACCAAGGGGGAGGCGCTGGCCGAGGCGGAGCGGTAGAAGGTCCCCACCATCGGGGAGACGATCGCCGCCGTCTCCGGGACCGCGGCGGGAGGCGCGGGGACGGCGGAGGAAGGGACCGGGGGGGAAGGAGCCGCGGACGGCGGCGGGGGGAAATCCGCCCCGCCCTTTTTCAGGCGTATCCTCACGCCCTCCCCTTCCCACTCGAACTCGCGAAGATTCTCCTCCTCCATCAGACGGAGTATCTTCTTGACCAGGGAGAGATCCATCTCTTTCACCTCGGAATGCGTCTTCGCTCGTTTCATGCGCCACCTCGGGCAGACATTATACCAGAGAAAGGCAGTTGATTTCCCCATCCCATTGGGTTCCGGTCAGCACCCTCGCTCCCCTCCGGGCGACCAGGACCGTGTCCTCTATCCTCACCCCTCCCCAGCCGGGGAGATAGACGCCCGGCTCCACCGTCACCACCATCCCCTCCCGCAAAACCGCCCGCGAGGAACCGTTCAAGCGGGGGCTTTCGTGGATCTGCAGGCCGACGCCGTGGCCGAGCGAATGGCCGAAGCGCTTTTCCCAGCCTCTCCGGCGGAGAACCGCCCGGGCGGCCTCGTCGACCGCGGAAGCCTTCACGCCGGGAGCGATCATGGCGATCGCGGCCTGCTGGGCCTCCCGGACCGCCGACGAGACGTCCCGGAAACGGCGAGACGGAGAGTTGACGGCAAAGGTCCGGGTGAGGTCGGAATGGTATCCGTCGAGGGCCGCCCCCAGATCGATCAGCAGGATCCCCCGCCCCCGGATCGGACGGCGGCCGGGGAGCGCGTGCGGCTCCGAGGAATGGGGGCCGAAGGCGACGATCGGATCGAAGGACTCCTTTCCTCCCGCCTTCCGGATCCGGTAAACGATCTCCGCGGCCAGTTCCGCTTCGGTCATCCCCGGGCGGAGAGCGGCGAGCGCTTCGCCGAGAACGCGGACGGACAGACGAGCCGCGCGCGCGATCCGGGCGATTTCGCCCGCGTCCTTCGCCGTCCGCAAGTCCCCCACCCAGTCGGCGACCGGGATCAGAGCCCGCTTCCCCAGAGCCGATGCGAGCGCGCGCCAGGCGGAGCGGGAGATCAGCTCCCCCTCCAGGCCAAGCCGGCGGAGCGAGCCCTGCCGGCAGACCGCCGCGGCCGCCGCCGCCAGCCCTTCACCCCGGATTTCCCGCACGCGGACGGCGGGACCGGCCTCACGGGCCGCCTGCTCCACAAAACGGAAATCGGTGAGGAGAACAGCGGCGCGGGGAAAGATCAGGCACCAGGCGGATTCGCCTCGGAAGCCTGAGAGATAGGAGACGTCGGCCGGCGCCATGGCCAGGAAAGCGCCGACCCCCGCCTGTCTCATCCGCGCGCGCAGACGGCGCCGCCGAAGAGCGTAATCCAGCGGCCCGCTCATCTTACTTCCGCCGGACGCGGCGCGGGCGGCGGGCGGGGGCCTGAGCGATCGCGGCCTCCAAGCCGAGGAGATAGCTCAAGGGGCCGAAACCGGAGACCTGTCCCCGGACCACCGGAGAGATCAAAGAGGTGCGGCGGAATTCCTCGCGGGCGTGGATGTTGGTGAGATGGACCTCGACCGCCGGGAGACCGACCGCGGCCAGGGCGTCCCGGATAGCCACCGAGGTGTGGGTGTAGGCCGCCGGGTTGATCACGATGGCGGCGGCCGACTTCCGGGCGGCGGCGATCGCCCCGACGATCTCTCCCTCGCTGTTCGACTGGAGAATGGAGAGGGATACCCCGCGCCGCGCCGCCAGCTTCTTGAGCTCCCGGTTGATCGAGGCCAGTGTGGCTTTCCCGTAGACCTCAGGCTCGCGCTCGCCCAGGAGCTGCAGGTTGGGGCCGTGGATGACGAGGATCTTCATAATGCGCAACTATTAAGGTTCAACCAGGGTTCAACGGTTCCAGGGTTGAAAAACAGAGAAACAACCGTGAACCGCTGAACCGTGAACCTGACAACCCTGTCAGTTCTTCGGCTTCTCGGCTTCGTCGATCAGCATCACCGGGATGCCGTCGCGGATGGTGTAGATCAGCCCGCAGCGCTCGCCGCGCTTGAACTCCCTCTCCGCGCGCTTCTCGTCCCGGCAGATCAGCTTCTGGTTTTTCTCGTCGTAGGTGAGCGGCGACTTGCAGGCCGGGCAGGCGAGGATTTCCAAAAGTTCCTTGTCGATCATACGGACCTCCGGTGTGGTGTCAGGTGTCTCGTGAAACGTGTCACGTGTAACGGCCCCTCCCGATCGCGCACGCCCCCCGCGAGCCGCCGGCGCTACCTTTGCCCGCGTTCCATTATATACTCCCTCACCGCTTCCTGCCAAGGGCGCATCCGCCGGCCGGTGATCGTCTCGAAGCGCTCCAGGGAGAGGACCGACCAGGGCGGACGGCGGGCCGGCCGCTTCAGCTCTTCGCTGCGGGCCGGAACGACCTCCGCCGCCACCCCCGCGGCCGCGACGATGAATCGGGCATACTCATACCAGGAGCAGCTCCCCCGGTTGGTCACATGCACGATCCCCTCCGCGCCGGCGCGCATCAGGGCGGCGATCCCCTGGGCCAGGTCAACCGCATAGGTAGGACATCCCACCTGGTCGTCCACCACCTTGAGCTTTCCCGTCTCCCGGGCACGAGCCAGAATGGTGTCGGGAAAGTTTTTTCCCCCCCGTCCGAAGAGCCAAGCGGTCCGGACAATCACCGACCTCCCGCCCGCGGCGCGGACCGCTTCCTCTCCGGCGAGCTTGCTTTCGCCGTAGACGCTCAAGGGGCGGGGAGCATCCTCCTCGGTATAGGGAGATCCCTTCGTCCCCGCAAAGACGAAATCCGAGGAGAGCTGGACCAGGGTGGCGGACGCCGCCCGGCAAGCCCGGGCCAGGTTTCCCGCCCCCGTCCCGTTGATCGCGAAGGCAAGGTCGCGCGCGGCCTCGCAGCCGTCGACATTGGTGTAGGCGGCGGCGTTGACCACCCAGCGGGGGCGGCGCGCGGCAAGCAGGGATGCGATGGAAGCGGGAGATCGGATGTCGCACTCGGGAAGGTCCGCGCCGGAGACCCCCCCCAGCGCGGGCAGGATCTCCATCAGCTCGCGTCCGAGGAGGCCGCGGCAGCCGACAACCACGATCGGTCCGCAATCAGCGGTGGCCATACTGCCGCTGGTAATAGGCTTTGAACTCGCCACTCTTGATCTTCTCCCACCACCAGCGGTTGTCGCGATACCAGGCGATGGTGGCTTCGATCTCGGTTTCAAAATCGTGGGCGGGTTTCCAGCCCAGGGCCTGGAGCTTCGAGGAATCGAGAGCGTAGCGGCGATCGTGACCTTCCCGGTCCTTGACCGGCCGGATCAGGGACGGGGGCTTGCCCAGGTATTTCAGGATCTTCGCGGTCAGATCGCGATTGGCAAGAAGGTTCCCGCCGCCGATGTTGTAGACCTCGCCCCGGATCCCCTTATCGATCAGCAGGTCGATCGCCCGGCAGTGGTCTTCGACATACAGCCAGTCGCGGACGTTGAGCCCGTCCCCGTAGAGAGGCAGGGGGATGTCGTCCAGGGCGTTGGTGACAAAAAGGGGGATCACCTTCTCCGGGTACTGGCGGGGGCCGAAATTGTTGGAGGCGCGGGTGACCACCACCGGAATCCCGTAGCTCGCGAAGTAGGAGTAGGCCAGGCGGTCGGCGCCCGCCTTGCTCGCGGAGTAAGGGTTGCGGGGCAGCAGCGGATCGGTCTCGACGCTGAAGCCCTCCGCCACCGACCCGTAGACCTCGTCGGTGGAGATCTGGATGAAGACCCCCGCCCCCCGCTTCCGCATCGCCTCCAGGAGAATATAGGTCCCGTAGACGTCGGTGCGGATGAAATCATCGGGGTTCATCAGCGACCGATCGACGTGGGTCTCGGCCGCGAAATTCACCACCACGTCCGGCTTGGCGCCGAAGGCCTCCTCCACCGCCCGGGGATCGGCAATGTCGCCCCGGAAGAACCGGTAACGCGGATCCTTCTCCAGGTCCCTGAGATTATCGGGGTTCCCGGCGTAGGTGAGCTTGTCCAGGTTAACGATTGTGTCTGCCGGATGCGCCTGGAGCCAGTGACGAATGAAATTGGAGCCGATGAAACCTGCTCCCCCGGTGATAAGAACGGTTTTTCCCATGGTAAATCCCTTCGTTGGTCTGGAGATTCAGTCGATGGGTGAGGGTTAGGATGTGAGTTTGGTGGATGGGAGAGGTCGATGGTGCGGCCGGCCGGCCAACACCATCAACTTTACCTATAGACCAAGCTCACTTCCTCTCCCCACCCCCATCCACTCTACAGTCTATTCGCCCCGCTCAAGGCGACCATCTGGTTGACCCGGATCAGGTTGGCAATGGAGGAGCCGGCGTCCGCCCACCAGCCATCCAGAATGTCGTAGGTCATCAGCCCGTCCTGGATGTAGAAGTTATTGACGTCGGTGATCTCCAGCTCGCCCCGGCCGGACGGCTTCAGATGGCGTATGTACTGGAACACCTGGGGATCGTACATGTAGATTCCGATCACCGCGTAGCGGCTGGGCGGGTCCTTGGGCTTCTCGATGATCTTCTTCACCTTCTCGCCTTCGATCACCGCCACCCCGTAGTCCTGGGGATTGTCGACCTCCTTGAGGAGAATTTTCGCCCCCTTCTTCTGCCGGGCGAAGGAACGGACCGCTTTGACGATGTTCTTCTCGATCAGGTTGTCGCCGAGCATGACCAGGAGACGGTCGCCCTCGGCGAAATGCTCGGCCAGGGAAAGCGCCTCGGCGATCCCCCCCTCCTTCTCCTGATAGGTGTAGCTGATCTCCTTGAGGCCGAACTCCTTGCCGTTCCCGAGCAGGCGGAGAAAATCGCCGGCGTTGTTCCCGCCGGTCACGATCATGATATCCGTGATCCCGGCGTTGACCAGGGTCTGGATCGGGTAGTAGATCATCGGCCGGTCGTGGACCGGCAGGAGGTGCTTGTTGGTGATCTTGGTCAGCGGAGAAAGCCGGGTGCCCAAACCGCCCGCGAGTATGACTCCTTTCACTTTTCTTCTCCTTGTCTTGCCGCGTCCGCGAACCGGGCGGGTCGCGGGCGTGGAAAGATGCTGGTTCTCTGCACTATCGGTTACGATGACGCTGGACCCGCCGGGAAAAACGCCGGGTTAAAATTTCAAATTTGAAACCTCAGATCTCAAAATCCCCGTCTTCCTTCTGAAATCTCAGATCGCCGTCTTTCTTCTGAGATTTGAGATCTCCGATCTCCCATCCCCCGCCGTTCAGCGGTCTTTCCTCTCCCAGCGGTAGGGGATGGAGTTTTGGTGGGGATCGGTCCGGTATTCGTCGCCGGGGTCGTAGAGATGATCGGGAAAGTTGATCACCATCGCCTCCTCCTCGCTCATACACTTGAATCCGTGGGTGACCCCCGGGGGGATGCGCAGCAGGATGGGGTTGTGTTCCCCCATGAAATACTCGTTCACTTCTCCCCGGGTGGCGGAGCCCGGGCGATCGTCGTAGAGAACCACCTTCATCATCCCCCGAACCACCACGAAATGGTCGGTCTGCTTCTTGTGGTGATGCCAGCCCTTGACTACGCCCGGATAGGCGGTGGTCAGGTAGGCGTAGCCGAAGGCGCGGAAGAAGGGGTCGTCTGAGCGATACATCTCCATCACCCGTCCGCGCTCGTCCGGGATCGGTTTAAGCGCTTTGACCACGACTCCATCAATCATCGATCGTTTCTCCCTTCTCTACTTGGGGCCCGACATTTTCAGCCGTTAAAAAGCTCAAAAAGCGCAAAAATAGCTGTGAGTTTTGACCCTGTTTTCGTGCCTGGGGAGCTTTTTCGCGGCTAAATTCATGCGGCCGAGCCCGGGTCTTCTCCGGGGACAACCTCGCCGCGGTGAAAGCGGAGCTGGTCTTTCAGGATGTAGATGACCCCGCCCACCAGCGAGGCCGCCAGGGAAACGAAATAGAAGTTCAGGGAAAGCATCAGGGCGTGCCTCTTCGCCACGTCTGGATGCAGCCCGTCCGGATCCAGGCACGCGAGCGAACCGAAGAACAGGATAAAAGCGGCTTCCCGGGTCCCCAGGCCCGAGAAGGAGATCGGCAGCGACATGATAACCGAAATCGTCGGTATAAACAGGAAAAAATACCAGATCGAGATGGGCGGGATCGTTGCCCGAAATACCCGGGAGATCAGCCAGGTGTCGGTGACGATGATCACCCAGATCACCGTGGAGATGAGCAGGGTTTTCACGAGGACCGGCGACTGGCCGCGGTAGACACAGAGGGCGTCGTGGACGTCCGTGATCTTCTTCCGGAAGGCAGCCCAGGGGATAAGAGCGGTGAGCCACCTCAGGAGGCGCTCGCTGAACACGACCAGGAAGAAGAGGATCAGGCCGGCGGACACACCGCCCACGATCAGAAAGATGGAGGCGGCCTTTTTCGGACCGATCGCCGCCCGGAGCTTCCCCGCGCCGAAAAGGAGGGCGACGACAGCCATCACGCACATCCCTCCCACCCCCATGAGACGGTCGACGGCGACCGAGGCCAGGGCGGCCGGCCCTTTCTTGGTGAAACGGGAGAGGTAATAGACCTTGACCACGTCGCCGCCGACGGTCGAGGGGAGGAAACTGTTGAAGAACATCCCGATCATGTAATACATAAAAACGCTTCCCGGGCTCAGCTTCACCCCCTGGGCGCGCAGAAGGAGCCCCCAGCGGAAAGCCCCGGCGGCGAAGAGCAGGCCCATGATCGCGATGGCGGCGGCCAGGCAGAGGAGGTCGGCCTGGGCGTAATAGCCGGGGAGCTGGGAAAGGCCCCCCTCAAGGCTGATCTCGTGAAAGATGTAGCCGAGCAGCCCCAGGCCGATAGCCAGGCGGAGGAAGAGGAAAAGGCGCTGTTTGAGAGCGGAGGTCATGGGCTGGCGAAGAGAAAAAACTATACACGAAGGGAGTGAGGAGACAAAGGGCAAAAGGTTACGCAACCTTACGTAACCTTACGGAACGCATTTCTATTTCCACCGCAACGCGTCTCTGCGGAAGAAATAGACGATCCCCCCCCACGCCGCCGCCGCGTTGAGCAGGCAGAAGGTGAAGGGGGGGGAAAGGACGGGGGACGGGCGGCCTCGGAACCGGGCCTGGATCCAGCCGGCGAGAGCGGCCAGATAGAAAAGAGCCTGGAGAGGGAAGAAGAACCGGGGCCAGGCGGGGGAAAAGGCGCTGGAGACAAAGGCCGCGATCAGGGCGCCGGGGATAAAGAGGCGGAAGAGCTTGTGGGAGATCATCCCGACCGCCACCGGAGAGCGAAAGGGGTTCAGAAGCCAGGGGGAACGGGCAAAGGCCTGGTAGTTTCCGGCCAATGTCCTCACCTTGCGCCGGAACTCGCGATGCCAGTCCGCCGCTTCCGTCTCGAATGCCTTGGCCTCTTCGATGAAGACAATCCGCCGGCCCTGCCGCACCGCTTCCAGGGGGAGGAGAAAATCGTCGAGTATGGTGTCGTCCGGAAGCGGGCGGAAAAGCTCCCGGCGCAGAGCCCAAATCGCCCCGGTGGCGCCCAGGCAGGAGGAGATCGCCCCTTCCCGGCGCCGCATGAATTTTTCCATCTTCCAATACCAGTCGACCCGGACCCCCTTCTCTCCTCCCCCCTCCTCCCGGAGAACCAGCTCGCCGCTGGCCGCGCCCACCGACGGATCGGAAAAGGGAGCGACGAGAAAGCGCAGGGCGTCCGGAGCAAAGCGGGCGCTGGCGTCGGTGAAGACGATGATCTCGCCGGAAAGCCCGCTGACGGCGCTGTTGATGGCCGCGATCTTCCCTTTCCGGCTCTCGTAGGCCAGCAGCCGCAGGCGGGGATCGGAGAAAGAGCGGACGACCGCCGCGGTCCCGTCCCGGGAACCGTCGGAAACGACAACGACCTCCCGAGGGCCGGGATAATCCAGGCCGAGGACGTTCTCGACACTGCCTCCGATCGCCCTTTCCTCGTCCCGGGCCGGGATCAGCAGCGAGACCGACGGCCAACGGGCGGGCGCCGCCACCGGTCTCTTCCGGCCGCGCGCGGCGAGGAGAAGGCCGAGAGGGTAGAGGACGTATGTGTAGAGGATGAAAACCAGGGACAGGAGAAATACTGCCGTCATAGCTTTTCCCCGGACAGCGCTAGCTTCGCCTTCGTTGGAAACATGGAAATCTAGAAATATGGAAACAAGGAACCGGCTCTCGCCCCTCCGGAGTCCACTTGTTTCCATATTTCCAGATTTCCATGTTTCCCGATTGCCCCGTTCTCATATTTCCACTCAATAGCTTGACTTCTCCCTTCGTCTCGAACACAATAGAGTCTACTATACCACCATTCAGGAGACTGATCATGCCCACTGACAACAGCCCCGCGCCGGAAGCCCCTTCCCGCGCTCCCGATTCCGCCGCCGCGACCGGCCCGTCGCCGCGCGGGAAGATCATCATGGCGGCGGCCGGCGGCCTCCTGGTCGCCGCCGTCATCTTCCTGTTCGTGCAATATCGGACCACCTCCGCCAGCCTGGAGGCCGAGACCCAGTTGCGACGCTCGGCCGAGCTCCGGGTGAAGACTCAGGAGGATACGCTCGCCCAGCAGATCGGGCAGATCAACCGCCTGGAAAATCAGCTTCAGGATACCGAGACCAAAAACACCGAGTTTCAGTCCCGGGTCGGCGCCCTGGAGAAAGACCAGGCGATCCTGCAGAGCCGCCTGGAAAGCGCCGAGGATTCCCGAAAAAAGAGCGAAGAGCGCCTGGCCGAGGAGCAGACAACGGTGACCGAACTCCAGAAACGGACCGGCGAAGACCGGGTGAACCAGGCCCGGCTCCTCTCTCACATCGAGCGCCTGATGGGAGAGAAGGCGTCGCTCCAGGAGAAGCTGGCCGCGCTGGAAACGGGGAAGGCGGCGGGAGGGGCGGTGGCCCTACCCGAGGTGGTGGTGAGCGACGGAGAGCGCCCGCGCCGGGCCTTCGAGGGCGCGATCCTGGCGGTGAACAAGCGCTATGACTTCGTGGTTTTTAACCTCGGGGAGAAGGACGGGGTCAAGGCGGGGAGCCGCTGGGATGTCGTCGAAGAAGGTAAAAACATGGGCGAGGTGGTCGCGCGCCGGGTGCTTCCGGCGATGACGGTAGCCGACGTGGATCCCCGGCAAACGCGATCCGCCCTGAGAAAGAACGCCACCGTCGTCCCTCATGAATAGGAAGAGGTTCCCCCCTCTCTCCAAGGAATCCCTGGTCGTCCTGTCCCTGATGGCCGACGCCGCCCTGGTTGTTTTAGCCGATATCACCGCTTTCGTCGCCCGTTTCGGTTTTGAGAAGGGGCCCCTCCCCCGGGTCAACTTCACCGCCTACCTGCAGATCGTCTTCCCGATCATCGTTCTCCGCCTGGCCTGCCTCTATTCCTACGGCCTCTACGACAAGCCGAAGTATCGCTCCATCTACGACACCGTCCTGAACACGATCAAGGCGGTCACGGTCAGCACCCTGATCATCATCGTAGTCGCCTACTTCACCCGCTCCTTCGCCTATCCCCGCCTGGTCATCCTCCTCTCCTGGCTGATCACCATCCCCTACATCATCGTCTGGCGTCTGATCACCCGGAAGCTGATCAACTGGCTGATGGGGAAGGACTATTTCATCTCCCATACGCTGATCGTGGGGATGGACCGCGACTCCCA
Source organism: uncultured bacterium (assembly GCA_964551475.1). Lineage (GTDB taxonomy): Bacteria > Auribacterota > Erginobacteria > Erginobacterales > CAZKCI01 > CAZKCI01. The sequence continues at coordinate 49,207 of CAZKCI010000027.1, forward strand.
GCGGTTGGCCACCCGCGTGGTGCGGGAGGCCTGGATCTCCCGGCGCCTGATAGGTTTCATCGAAGTCGAGGCGGGCGAGGCCCAGTCGGTCGGCGAAGCCTTTCGGCTGGGGACGATCGAGGATATCCCCCGGATCATCGAGGAACACGCCATCGACGAGGTGGTGATCGCCTCCTCCCGCCTGCCCAAGGAGAAGATCCTGCGCATCATCTCCCTTTTCGGGGGGCACGACGTCATCTTCCGGATCATCCCCAACCTCTATGAGGCGATCATCGGATCGATGGCTTCCTTCCCGACCGAGCAGGTCCCCCTGATCAGCCCCACCGTCTCCCAGAAGCATCTCCGCTACAAGGAGCTGAAACGCCTCCTCGACACCGGAGGAGCAGCCCTGCTCCTGGTTGTCTTGAGCCCGCTGATCCTGATCATCGCCGCTCTCATCCGCCTGACGGCGGGGGCGCCGGTGATCTACCGCCAGCAGAGGGTGGGCCTCCACGGCAAGGTTTTTACCTTGTATAAGTTTCGGACCATGGTCCGGGAAAGCGAGACCCACGGGCCGGAATTCGTCCATAAAAACGACCGGCGGTTGACCCGGCTCGGCCGGTTCCTGCGCCGCGCCCACCTGGACGAACTCCCCCAGCTCTACAACGTCATCATCAACGACATGACCCTGATCGGGCCCCGGCCGGAACGGCCTTTTTTCTACAAGGAGCTGGTCCGGGAAATCCCCTTCTACGCCGAGCGTCTGGAAGTGAAACCCGGCATCACCGGCTGGGCCCAGGCCATCTACGGCTACGCTTCAACTCCGAAAGAGCACCAGGAGAAGCTGCTCTACGACATCTTCTACATCGAGAATATGTCGTTTGCGCTCGATCTGCTCATCGCCTGGAAGACGCTCTGGGCGGTGCTGCGGGGATAGCGGGAAACGCGGTAAGCAGTGATCAGTAATCAATAATCAGCAACCTATAATCTATAATCCTCATTCGACCTGACCAGGCGCCCATCTGCCTGGCGGCGCGGCCCGCAGGAACTCCCGGATCGCCCTCTCCCCCTCCTCCAGATCGAAAGTCCCCTCCACGGACACTCGGACCAGAAAGGCGGGCGCCGCCTTCCCGGAAAGGCGGCCGAGGACTATCCTGGCCTGGACCTCCAGGTAGCCCGGCACGGCGCGGCCGCCGTAGATATACCAGTAGTAGACCAGGCTTCTCCCTCCCGGACCGGCGGCCAGAAAACGCCGGGCGCGGAACACCCCTCCTCTCCCGTCCGGAAGATCGCCCTCCCCTTCCTCCGTGAGCTCCGTGGCGCCCCCGACAAAACAGTACTCGGGAGGGTGCAGGGCGGCGCGGTCGGCCCCGGCGGAGACCAGGTAAAAATTGACCGCCCTCCCCGGCGCGCGATACTGGCGGAAGATCAGCGCATCGCCGCCGAGCGCCGCCCGGCGCGGGGCGGAGACGGGCAGATCCACGGCTTCCCAACCGGGGACCGACCGCGGTGGCAAGCCGGCGGCGGGCGAATCATCCGATCCATCCAACCGCTCCCGCCCGAGATAAACCCGGGCGAGCAGAAGCGCTCCCAGAAGAAAAAGGAGGCTCAGGCGGAAGGCGGCGGCTCGGGAGAGCGGATGAGCCATCGGATCACCAGGAGGTAGCAGAGAAGGCACACGATATAGACCCCCACGCCCAGGGCGATATGAATTCCCCCGCGCAGGATCGCCGGACCCGCGGTCTGGCGGAGAACGATCAGGAGGGCGACTCGCAGCGTGTTGCTGACCGGGGCGAAAACGAAGGCGGCGAGCACCGCCGCCAGACGGCGGGAGAAGGTGAACGGGAAAAGAAACGCGAAGACGCCCCCGACGGCGCCGAAGGAGAGAAGAGAGCGCAAACCCGCGCAGGGATCCCCGATGGCCAGCGGCTCCCCGGGTGGCGCGGAGGGGAGCACGATCTGGAATCCGCTCGGCCAGGCTTCGATCCCGAGGAGCCGAACCAGAAACAGAGCCGCCTGGATCGAGGCCACCTTGAGGCGAAAGGCGAGCGCGATGACGGCGAGACCGGGCAGGGGGATGACGAAGGCGAGCAGCAAAAGCGGGCCGAAGAGGATCCGGGTCCGGGGAAGGCCCCAGTTGAACAGGCTCAAGCCCGCGAGAACCGGGAAGAGGGACCAGGCGGCAACGAAGTTTATCCGAAACACGCGGCCGAAGAGATGGAGGGCAAGACCGGCGAGGAGGAGGGGAAGGCCGGCCCGGGAGGGTCGAGGAGAAGCGGCGGCAAGACGATGGCGTCTCTGCCGGAAAAGAAAGGCCATGGCCACGAGAAGCAGCCAGCCGTGGGTGTAATAGGAATCCGTCTCTCGGACGGCGTCGTCGATCCAGAGAAAGGACGGCCAGAAAAGGATGCCCACGGCGAGCAGGAGAAGGGCCATCCTCCAGGCCTCCACGCCGGGGCGCGGGAGAGAAAACAATAATGGGGAAGATTTCACGCTACCGGCGATGACGGAGGCGCCATCCCTCCCGGATTTTCTCTTCCATATATATTCTCGCCCAACGGAATCCGGCCCCGCGAACGATCGCCCGGAGATCGCGGGCGGTCATCCGGGAGCGGACGGGATAGCGACGCCAATGGTAGGGGTCGGTCGAAGGCGCGTTGGCGCCGGCGCGGGAGGCGCAGAGGCCGCGGTAGCCGGCGCGGCGGACCAGCGCGGGGAAATGGGGCGGGAGATAGCCGCGGGGGAGTGCAAAAAAGGAGATCGCCGTGTTGAGCTGCTCCTCCAGGCGACGTTTGGATTCGGCCGCCTCGCGGAAAAGATCCGCCGCCGATCTCCCGGTCAGGAGGTCATGGCTCATCCCGTGGGAACCGACCTCCATCCCGGCGGCGAGAAGAGCCCGCAGGTCGTCCCATCCCATCATCCCTTCCGTTCCGACCAGCGACACGGAGGGGAAGAATACCGCCTTGAATCCAAACTCAGCGAGCAGGGGCAGGGCCGCGGTGACATTGTCCTTCCACCCGTCGTCGAAGGTGAGGATCGTTGCCGGGGGGCCCGAAACAGTCTCCCGTTCAACCAGATATTCGCTCAGCGTCGGCGTACGGATGCCTTCATCGCGGAGATAGCCGAGCCAAGACCGGAATCCCTCCGGCGGCAAACGGTAGCCGGCCGGGCCGCTATTCTCGCTGATGCTGTGGAACATCAGGAACGGAACCATCATAAACAAAATCCGAAATCCGAAATCCGAAATCCGAAACAAATCCGAAATCCGAATGACCGAAACAAAGGATGCCGCCCAGCCGTTTGGGAATTTCGATATTCGAATTTGTTTCGGATTTCGTATTTCGATATTCGAATTTCTCCTTTCATTCGGTGAATTTAAACAGCGTGATTTCGGGAGGGCAGAGGAAACGGACCGGATAAGGCTTGGACCCGATCCCCCGGTTGACGTAGAGCCAGCCGCCCGGGAGGGGGAAGAGGCCGCGGAGGAACGGAGAGCGGCCGTAGGATTCGAGGAAACGACCCCAGGCCGGCAGGCCGACCTGTCCGCCATGGGTGTCCCCGGAGAGCACCAGGTCGGCCCCCTGCTCGATCAGAGCCGGGGCGAGATCGGGGCTGGCGGAGAGGACGACGAGCGGCTCATTCCGAGGAATCCCCTCCAGGGCGGCGGAGATCCCTCCTTCCCCCCCGTAGTCGACGCCGGCCAGCCAGAAAAAATCCTCCCCGTTCCCGAAGCGCATCTTCAGGCTCTTTCCCCCGATCAGCGAGAGGCCGGAGCGCTTCCAGAGCAAGACAAAATCGTCTCCCTGGAGGTAAGCCCGGTCGGCGTTCCCCAGGATCCCGTAGCACCACATCCCGGGTCTCAGTCTCGAAACCAGCCGGGCGACCAGGGGGGCGGCGCGGGAAGATTCGACATAGTCCCCGGTGAAAAGGACGCAGTCCGGATGGAGACGGTTGATCCTTTCGATCAGGCTTTTCTCCCGGAACCCCAGCTCCCCGGCGATGTGAAGGTCGGAGACCTGGACGATCCGTCGGCCCTGGAGAACGCGGGCGAGAGCGGGATGGCGGATGCGGACGGTCGTCACCGTCACCCAGTTCGGCTCGATCACCAGGGCGTCAAAGAGGATAAAGCCGGCCGTGGCGACGGCCGCCAGGCCGAGCAGCGCGGCCAGAAGAAGGAATTTCGTCGGGGCGGGCCTCATAGAATGCCGCGAGCAGGGTCGAAGCAGTCATCCCCGACGCGGGACGAGGGAACGAATATGAATATTCCAGCAACAATCCGGCGCGGGCGGCCGGAGACACCGGCTGACACTTCTGATCAAACCGAATAGCCGTCCGCCCCGTTCCAGACGGGCCGGACGGCTATTCGACGGTGAGCTTCCCTACTTCCCAGTCCTGGATTTCGGGGTTGGTGTAGGGTTCCTTGATGAAGTCCTGCGGGTAGTTCGGCTGAATGATGTTGGTGACTTTCTTATTTTCCACGTCCCAGTCCGCCATCTTGACGTAGTTCAGACCGCCGCCTCCGGTGTCGGCGATGATGTAGAGGCCGGCCCTGACCACGTAGTTCCCCGGAGGGGAGTCGGGGCTCAGCATCAGCGGGCCGGACTCGACCGCGATCTCCTGGTTCAGCGCCCAATTCCGGATCGGGGGATAGAGGGGGACGTCGACGTCGATCCTCCCCGCCCGGTCGAACTCGCGGTAGACGTGGACGAACATCTTGTGGGTCGGGAAGAGGGGGGCGGTGAGCTTGTAGACCACCGAGAGCTTGAAGACATCGCCCCGTTTCACTCTGGTCGGGCCGTCCAGGCGGACAAAGGTGAGCGAGGGCTCTCCGCTGGGCCCGCCCCGGGAGCGCAGACGGAGCATGGAGAGATAGAAGCTGAAATCCTTTCCGGGCCGCGGAAGGAAAAGCTTGACCGAGCTGATGGCGGAGATGTTGATCGCCCCGCCCGTGTCCATCATGGGGACGACCTCACGGACGGTCTCTCCGGGATTGAACCGGATTTCCTTCTTAAAAAGTCTTCCGCTCTTGTCGTTGATCTGGAGGATGACCCGCCCCCCCTCCCCCCCGGGAATGCCCTGGAGAGCGATCTCCAGGTTGTCATACAGGGACCAGTCGGCGGTACGGGGGCGGAGGGAGAAATAATTCTCGAGGGCGATCGCCGGGTATTCCCCTTCCGGTTTGATCGTGACCAGCGCCATGGGCGTGTCCCCTTCCTTGAAGAGCGAGATGGTGGCGCCTCGGGGCTCCCAAAAGATCAGGTCCTGTTCGCTGGCGAAGGTGACCAGGTCGAACTCGGTCGGCGCGGCGGCCGCTCCTTCCTTCTTCTCCGCCGCCTTGACCGAGATCTTCCCCAGGGCGAAGTTCTTGATCTCGGTGTTGGTGAGGGGTTCCCGGACAAAACGGACCCCTTTCTCGTCCGCGCTGATTTCCATCAGCCCCATCCGCACCTCGTAGTCTCCCGGCTCCAGATCGTAGGGGATGGACATCCCGAACGGGCCGACCTCGACCACCTGGCCGACCTCCCAGCGGTTGGTCGGGAAGCGGGGGAAGAAATCGGCGTTGACACGGACCTCGTTCTGTCCGGCGGGGACGAAGTGCAGGAAAATCTTCTCGCTCTTGTCCACCGGCGCGGTGAGCTGGAAAAAAGCGGATCCGGTGAAAAAATCCCCCTGGGAGGCCTCTGTCTGCATCTGGAAGCTGACGAAGGAAACCCGGGGGGAACCCTGGCGAAGAATGGTTTCAGCGGGGGCGGGCGAGGCGAGGAGGAGCGCCGCGAGAGACAGAAGCGCAGTCAACCATCCGGATGCAGTCTTCATGATGTCAGCCCCCAGCATGAGGAATCGCGTCGATGGGCAAGGGCCAGGTTATTGGTCTGGTTCATGGGCAAAGTCATGGGGCGCGCAACGTAACAGCCCTGCCATCACTACCGACATTGCCCAGGCCCGAACCTTTGACCTTACCCTTACCCATTTTACCTATTTTTTAGGGCCCGTCACCTGGATTTTGCTCACCCGGAACTCCTTGAGCTCCGGGTTCTCATACGGCTGAAAATAGTACTGGAAACGGCCGGCGACCTCCAGGGGATGGGCGAGGATCGCTTCCAGGTCGTAGGTACCCGGGGGAAGGTCGGCCGGGAGGGCGACCTCCACCGGGCCGACCTTGACCAGCTTGCCCTCCGGCCACTGGCTGGTCGGGAAGGGGGGCGAGACCTCGGCCAGCGTGCGGACATTGCCCTCCCGGCTCAAACGGAGAAGCAGGGTGTGATCGGATCCCAGGGGACGGCGGGCGATGAAGTAGAACGATCCCGCAAATTTCTCGCCGGGCGAGGCGGAGGCGGGGAATTCCAGACCCATGAAACGGACCAGCGCCGTCGACGGCGCTTCCTGGGCGGAAGAGGGAAAACCGATATCGGTGTAATAAAGGACCGTCTCCGAGGAGGGGTCCCAGAGGAAGAAGTTCAGGTAGCCGATCTTGCTGGCGTCGATCCTCTCCGCGATCTGGCGGACGGGGATCTCGATCCGGCGGGACTGGCCGGGGGCGATCTTCTCCGCCCTCTGGAAGCTCTGGCCGCCGACGTCCTTGACCTTGACCTTGAGATCGACGTCGAAGGACTGGGGGTTGAAAACCGTGAAGAACAGGGAGGCGGCATCCCTCCAGTCCATCGTCGGCATGGTGTCGTCGGTCCAGAGGAATCCGGGCGACTGGGAAGGGTAGTAGGTCACCCGGGCCCACTTCTCCGGCGAGTCGAAGGGGCTGTTGACGATCTCGAAGCGGGTGCCGGCGGTCACCCAGATCTCGGCGTCTTCGGGTCGGGAGAAATCGCAGCGGAAACCGGCCATGTTCTTCGCCTTGACTCCGGAGACGATCGCCACCGGCTCGCGCTTGATCTTTTTCAGCCAGGAGGGCAGCTGGGCGATCCGGTCCTTGAGGAAGAGGCCCAGGACCAGGAGCACCAGGACGACCCAGGCCGCGGTCATGACCCGGTTGACCCATGTTTTTCTTATGGTTTTCACTTGTAAACTAATATAATACTTCCCCGGTCCTGTTTCCGCAACCTGGAAGCGCTGGCGGCCCGGCTAAAATCTTGACACGCTTACCTCCGATACTATACATTGGCGTGAAGAATCCGGCGCCGGAGGCGCAGGAAGGAGACGTTCACGATGCGCTTGGCTTTCCTGACCATACTCATCCTCGCGACACTTCCGGGCCAAACCCGGGCGCAACAGCCTGACTCCCCGGAGATGGCCGATCGCACCGACCTGGAGTCCGTCTGGAAGCGCTCCGGACGGACGACCCGGGTCATCGACTACCCCTTCAGCCCCCGCCCCTGGATCTCCAGCGGTCCCGACCTTCGGGACTGGGGAAACCAGGGCTACATCTTCATCAACCCGCGGATCGAAGACCGGGCGCGGACCCTTCCCGCCCCCACCCCGGAAGAGGGGCTGACCGCCGTGGAAACGGTCGAAGCGGAGGAGATCGCCCGCATGCTGGAGGAGGAAAAAGGACGGCGGGGGGCCCTGGAGGCGGAGATCAAAGCGGCGCAGGAGGAGCTCCAGGCGGCCCGGGAGAAAACCGAAGATCAGTCGGCCAAGATCTTGATTCTCGAAAACCAGATCGAGGAGATGGAAAAGCAGAAGGGCGCCGTGACGGCTGAATGGACAGGGGAGACCGGCGGAACCGGCGGACCGCCAGCCGCCGGACTTATCGTGGAGAAGACGGACACCTACCCGGTCGGTCAGGACCAGAGCCTGTGGTCGATTGCCGGGCGGGCCGAGGTCTACGGGAACCCCTTCAAATGGCTCCTTCTCTACCACGCCAACCGCGACCAGATCTTCGACCCCGACCTGATCTATCCCGGCATGATCCTGATGGTTCCCCGCTATAAGGACCTGGAGGTTTTCCCGCCCCCGCCGGCGGAAGAGAAAGCGGCGGCGACGGAGCCGGCAGAGGAAGGAGCGGCGGCGGCGACGCCCGCTTTGACGGAGGAAACCCCTGTTGCCAAGCCCCCGGCGACTTCTCCGGCGAACGCCACCCAGGCTCCAGAAATGCCGGCGCCAAATCCGTCACCTCTGTCCTGATCACCGATCACTGATTACTTTTTACTGTTTCTTCCCGGGAGACATGAGCGCAGTGATCCGATCCCGCATAACCTTTCTGATCCTGGCCGCCGCCGGCTTCCTCTACGCTCCCCTTCTCCCCTCCCAGCAGAGAGCGGACGAATCCCAGGTGGAGACGGCGCTCCAGCAAAAGCTCCAGTCGATGCTGGACGTCCTGGTCGGCCCCCAGCGCACAATCGTCGACGTCGACGTCACCCTCCGGGACACCGCCACGGCGAACGAGGTGAGTAACCGCGTCCGCGCAATGACATCTCTCTCCGGCGTCCGCACCAGCGTGAAAAAGGAGGAGGCGGGGGCCGCCGACGGAGACCTCCTGGAACCCCTGATCTCGAGCCGCCATATCTCGGTCCAGGCCGACGAAAAGCTCGCCGCCGAGCTGATCGAGAAGATCAAAACCGAGGTCCCCAAGTGGGCCCGGATCAATCCCGGCCGCGGCGACACCTTCAAGCTGGAGCTCATTCCCTGGCGGGAGATCGTCTCCCCCCCCTCCGCCACCCAGCAGAACTACCTCCTCTACTCCATTTTGGCCATGGTCGTCCTGCTCATCCTGATCGCCGCCATCTACTTCCCCCTGAGAAAGCTCAAGATGCCGGAGACAACCCCCCCGGGAGCAATCCCCGGAACACCGGCCGCACCCCGAGGACCGGGCGAAGAGGCCGCCGGAGGCCCCGGTGAAGAAGAAAAGCGCAAACAGCGCACCGAAGAACTCGATGAATTGAAGCAGGTCTTCGCCGGGGCGGCGAACATCGACCAGAGCGGCGTCCTGGAGGAGATCAGGAACATGATCGAGAAGGGCCTCTCCCGCACGCCGGCCCAGATCGACTCAATCCTGGAGGAGATCAAGGACATCCTCTCCAAGACCCCCCAGGAGTCGGACACACTCCTGACCGAGATCCGCGACACGCTGGCCGACATGCTGGATGCCCAGAAGAAGCTCACGGCGATGGGCGGGCTGGGCGCGGGAACCGGGACCGGCGCGGCGGCCCCGGGCGCCGCGCCCGCCGCCGCGCCGGCCGCCCGGGCGGAAGCCGCGGGGCGGGCCGCCGGGGACGGCGGCTTCGGCCCCGAGGTGGTCGAGGTCCTGGGCAACATCGAGGACCTGATGGCCCAGCAGTTGGAGAAGACACCGGAGAGCGGCATCCTGGACGAGCCCTTCAAGTACCTGAAGACCCTTCCGCCCGAAGACGTCGTCATGCTGGTCGAGGACGAGGAGCCGAAGCTCGCGGCCGCCGTCCTCTCCCAGATCGACTCCAAATCCGCCGCCGACGTGATGGCGGGGATCGAGGAGGAAAAGCAGTTCGAGATCGCCCGGGCGATGACGGGCCTGGTCGAGACGGAGGACCTGGCCGAGGAGATCAAGGACTTCCTGGAACGCAAGCTCAAGATCGTCCGCCTGCACAAGGACTACATCCCGGTCCTCGGTTACCGGGTCCTGGCCGACATTCTGTCCTCCAGCCGCTACGCGGTGGCCCGGGTCCTCCTGGACAAGATGGAGTCCAAGAACCCGGCCATGGCCGCCGAGGTGCGCAAACGGATGTTCCTCTTCGAGGACGTGGTCACCCTGACCGACAAGGACCTCGAGGCCCTGATCCACAACCTCCCCCGGGAGATGGTCTCCTGCGCCCTGGCCGACTCCCCGGAGGAGATCCGGAACAAGTTCCTCCAGAACATGACCGAGCGCGCCCGCCAGATGATCCAGGAGGACATGGAGACGCTGAAGAAGGTCCAGCTCGAGAAGGACGGCAAGGAGATGAACTTCAACGAGGCCATGCTCGCCCTCGATCAGAACGTGATCGAGGAGATCTTCCGGACGGTGGACCGCAACGTGGTCAAGATGGCCCTGCGCGGGGGCTCCGACGAGGTGCGGGAGAAGTTCTTCGCGGGTCTGACCGAGCGGGCGGTGGTGATGCTCAAGGAGGACCTGGAGGTGATGGGCCAGATCACGCGCAAGCGCGCCGACGAGGCTCAGGAAGAGGTGATGAACGTCCTCCGCAAGCTCTCCAGCAAGACGCTGGAGGCCCAGCACGAGATCATCGCCACCATCCGCAAGCTCGAGAAGGAAGGGCAGATCAGCGTCGAGCGCTTTCAGGAAGAGATGGTTTAGTATGATCAAACTCACCAGACTGAACGGGCAGGAGATGATCATCAACGCCGATCTGATCGAGCTGATCGAGGCGAGGCCTGACACCATCGTCACCATGAACACGGGGGAGAAATACATCGTCCGGGAAGCGGTGGACGACATCATCGCCCGGATCTCCCGTTACAAGCAGAGCCTCAGTCAACCCCCACCAACCAACGAATAGGGCTGCTCCATGCGCGCATCCACGATCATCGGCCTCATCGCAGCTTTTATCATCGTTTTCCTGTCCATTTTTCTCCGGGGGGGGATGCCGATGGTCATGCTTTTCGTCGACATCCCTTCCATGATCCTGACCGGCGGCTGCACCGTCGCCTGCATGTTCATCAACTTCACGCCCCGCCAGCTCTGGGATGGACTGCTCTCCTTCCGCTATTGCCTGGTGAGCAAGATGGCCACCCCAGCGGACGTGATCGAGGTCCTGGTAGAAATGGCGGTCAAGGCCCGCAAGGAGGGCTTCATGGCCCTGCGCGAGCTCTCCACCAAGGGGCGCTACCCCCTCCTCGACATCGGCGTGGACCTGGTCGCCGACGGGACCGACCCCGAGGTGACCCGGGGCATCCTGGAGACGGTCTCCGACTACATCAACGTCAAGATCTCGGGCGAAGAGCGTTTCTGGCGAGACATGTCGATCTACGCCCCCTTCTTCGGGATGCTGGGGACGCTGGTGGGACTGATCATGCTTCTGAAGACACTGAAGGACCCGGAGACGATCGCCCCCAACATGTCGCTCGCCCTGGTCACCACGTTCTATGGCTGCGTCATCGCCGGCATCATTTGCATGCCGGTCGCGGGCAAGATCCACGTCTACAACACCAACCTGGCCTTGAGCCGCGAGATCATCATCGAAGGGATCGCGTCCATCCAGGCCGGCGACAACTCCCAGATCGTCCGCGAGAAGCTCCAGGCCTATCTCGCGGGGCTACAGTAAAAGTAAGGAAGACCGGGGAAACCGGGGGTGGGGCGGAAGCGCCCCCTCTCGTTTCCGCCGTGGTATATTTCCAGGAGCAGGTGGAGCGTCGATATCCTATGCCCGTAGAGGACAAGCCGGTTCCGCGCGAACGCAAGCGGGTCAACCCCGACCAGGAGGGCGGCGGGCTCTCCTCCTCCTGGCCGCCCGTCTGGATGACCACCTACTCCGACATGATCACCAACCTGATGACCTTCTTCGTGCTCCTCTACGCCCTGACCATGGTGAGGATCCCCTTCGATCTGGTCAAGTTCGCTGAACCGGGAGACAAGCGCATTGTGCCCACCGGCAGCGAGGATTTTTTCTACACCGATGAAACCCAGTCAGCAGATGATATCCAGGTTCTGGAGCAGATCGAACGGATGACGGCGGAAGACCGGCTGGCCTTGAGCGAGATGGCGACGTTCCAGGAGCAGGTGGAAGAACTGAAGCGGACACTGGAAAAGGGGAGGCTCGCCGACGGCGTAAAGGTGTTGATCACCGCCGAAGACGTGGTCATTGTCCCTTCCGCGCCCCTGATTTTCGCGGAAGGCTCGGACCGGATCAAAGAGTCCTTTTTCCCCATCCTCGACCGTCTGGCGGGGCTGATCAAGGATACCAAAGCCTCCGTCCGTATCGAGGGGCACACCGACGACACGCCGATCGACCCCCTCCACCGGAACCGTTTCCCCAGCAACTACGAGCTCTCCGCCGCCCGGGCGATCGCCGTCGGCCGCTATTTTATCGAAAAGCACGCCGTGCCTCCCGAGCGGATCGCCGTGGCCGGCTACGGCCCCCTCCTCCCCCGCTTCCTGGCCAGCGAGCCCGAGAAGCGGGCGCTCAACCGCCGGGTCGAGTTCCATATTTTCATATCTTCGGCGACCCTCTCGAAAGAGGGCTGAACGCGATGGGATCAAAAAGAAAAAGGATGGCCCAGGTGGAGGACAAGGGGCTGTCCGGCATGTGGCCCCCGGTCTGGATGACCACCTACTCCGACATGGTCACCAACGTGATGGTCTTTTTCGTCATCCTCTCCGCCATGCTCGTCCTCAAGATCGACGTGACCTTGATCGCCGGGCCAAAGATGCGCGGCGACAAAGAAAGGCCGACCAAGGTGAAAAAGCTAACCGCGGAACAGAAGACCATGGTCGACAATTTCCGCGCTCTGGAAGAACAGCAGATGCGGGAGGCTGCCTCGGTCACCAAGATGCAGCAGATCGGCGAGGAGATCGCCCAGTATATCCTGAAAGCCAATCTTCAGAAATTCGTCGTGGTGGAGACGACCAAGTGGAAGGTCAAGGTGGTCCCGCTCACCCCCTTCCTTTTCTCCCCCGGTCGGGCGGTCATCCGCCCGGAGTCCCGTGACTTCCTCGACCGCCTGGCCAAGTTCTTCAGCATCAACCCCGGCCAGATCCGGATCGCCGGCCATACCGATAACCTGCCCATCTACTCCGCCGAGTATCGCTCGAACTGGGAGCTCTCCGCCGCCCGGGCGGCCGCCATCATGAGGTATCTGGTGGAAGTCCACGGGCTCGATCCGAAGAGGTTCGTCGCGGTCGGCTGTGGGCCCTACCAACCGTTGGCGGACAACTCCACGCCGGAAGGGCGCAAGGAGAACCGCCGGGTGGAGATCGAGATCACTCAGGAACCCGAACCGGCGGGAAAGGCCGCAAAAGGCGGCATGGATGCGGCGGGGACCGCGGACGGCGGGGGGGCGGTCTCTCCGGCGAATTGAACGACGGCCGGGGGGCGCGTCCAGGACGCTTCGGCCGCCGCGTGGCTTTTGCTGATCTCCAGCGCGCGCCGGATCGACTTCCCGATCTGCCAACCCGCCAGCGCCCCGAGTAGAACGCTCCCGGCGATCACTCCCATCCAGATCTTAGCCCCGATCCGCATCCTTTCTCGGGGAAAGTGGGAGCGGGTGGAGATCCGTACGCGAACCTTCTGACGCCGGGGCGGCGCCGAGTCGCTTCCCGTCATAACCCCAGAGCCTTCCTGGCCTTGGCCAGCTTGATCCGGGCGTACTCGAAGAGGATGAGCGGATACATCCGCGGGTTGAACAGGATGTTCAGCGTGAGGAAGCACTCGTAGGTGCAGAAGCATTTGCTCTCCCGGATCGTCCGCCGGGCGGCGCGGGCCTTCTCCCCGAACCAGATCTTCTTGAAGTCATAGCCTTCCTTCCGTACGTTCCCGAGCTTCAGATCGGCGTGGAGCTCGCAAGGCAGCACGTCCCCGTTGGCGAAGAGGGCCGCCCCCAGCGTCCCCCCCTGGCAGGGCAGGATCATCCGGTTCTCCCGGATCAGGCGGGCGATGATCCGGTGCCGGATGATCCTCTTGGCGTTGATCAGGTCGGCCAGGGGGAAACGGGTGTAGCCGGTCAGCTCGCGCTGGCGCAACCCCTTCTCCATCGCCCGGGCATAACGCTCGTAGTTGTCGATGTTGAAGAACTTCGCCGACGGCTCCATCGGCTTGCCCCGGGTGAGGAGGGTGAAGAGGGTGTCGGCCCCGAGAACCCGGGTGAAGTGGTCGTACATCTCGAGAAGTTTCGCGTCGTTGTAGGACGAGACGGTGGTCTCGATGGTGGAGGTGAAACGGGGGTATTCCTGCTCGAGCTTCTTCAGCTCGCGGAAGGTGGCGGTCGCCTTTTCGAAGAGGCCGGGGAAACCCCTGATCTCGTCGTGGTCGGCGCCGATCCCGTCCAGGGACACGTCCACCATCAGGTCGAGGCCGGGGCAGGACTTCAGGATAGACCGGGTCGTCTCCACCACCCGCTCGGTCAGCGACCCGTTGGTGGGAATGCCCACGTTCTGGACGCGGTTGTTGCGGTGGAAGATCTTGACGATCTCGGCGAGATCTTTGCGGAGAAACGGCTCGCCCCCGGTGGGAAGGAGGAAAAGGAAATCGTCCATGGAGCGGGAGACCTTCTCGATTTCTTCGATCGTGAGCTGGTCCTGGCCGGGGTCGATCCCGGCCAGCAGGCAGTGCCGGCAGCGGGCGTTGCAGGCGGAGGTGACGAAAAAGACCAGGTAGAGGGGCGAGGCGTTACCCTGGAAAAGAACGCGGGGCGCGTATTTGAGATAGTGGAGAGATTTCATCGCCGAACCACAGATTATAGATTATAGGCAACTAATTATACGCTATTCCGGGCCAGAGGCCAGCGCGCGGGGAGCGTTATAGGTTACGCATCTTTTTCCCCCTTCCTCCCAGCTGCCGGTACAGCTCCTCGTAGTCTCTGATCATCCTCCCCGCATCGAAGCGCTTGCGCACCGCCGCCGCGGCCCGTTCGCCCGTCTCCCGCCGCAGATCGGGATCGGCCAGGAGACGATCGATCGCCTCCGCCAGGGCGGGAGAATCCCGGGGCGGGACCAGTATCCCCGTCCGCCCGCTCTCGATGACTCCTGCCGCCCCCCCGACTGAAGTGACCACCGCCGGACGGGCGAGAGCCATCGCCTCCAGCAAGGCCAGGGAAAGCCCCTCGCGGATCGAGCTCAGGACAAAAACGTCGACGGCCGCGATGATCTCGATGGCGTCGGGGCGGGAACCGAGGAAATGGACGTTTCCGCCGATCCCCTTCTCCTCCGCCAGGCGTTCGAGATCGCCCCGGATCTCCCCCTCCCCCAGGACGAGAAAACGAACATCCCGGCGACGGGAAAGGATCCTCGCGGCCGCCTCCAGAAAATAGACATGCCCCTTCTTCGGCGTGAGCGCGGCGACGATACCGACGAGAAGCGACTCCGGGGGGAGTTTGAGCCGGCGCATCAGCTCCGGTCGGGAGACCGCAGCCGGCATCCTCTCAAAGTTGAGGCCGTTCTCGATCACCGTTATCCGGCCGGCGGCAATCCGACAGCACGAGACCAGGGAATCTCGGACGGGAGCGGAGACGGCGACCATCCGATCGGTGAGCAGGCTCAAAACGCGGTCGGCGGCCGCGCGCCGGGAACCCTTCCATTCGGATGTGTTGTGCTCGGTGTGGACGATCGCGGCGGGGACGCCCGAAAGGCGGACGGCGAGCGTCCCCCAGAGCCGGCTGGAAAAGAGGTGGGTGTGGACAATCGAAGGGCGGTACTCGCGGACGAGGCGGCGAAGACGGAGAAAGGCGGGAAGATCCCAGCGCGACCGGCGGCCGAGCAGGCGGACGGGGATGCCGGCGGCGGAGATCATCTCGGCCGCTCCCCCGCCCCGGGTCAGGGCGGCCACGGCGAAGGAGAAGGAGACGGGGTCGCAGCGGGAAACGATGTCGAAGAGGAGTATCTCCGCCCCCTCCCGGGGGAGCGAGTCGATGATCTGGAGAATTTTGATTTTGGCTGGAGACGGCATTCTATTGATCCGAGCTTAATGTTCCTGACGGATCATGTCGATAGGTAAGGGCAAGGTTATCGGTCTGGTCTATGGGAAAGGTCTATGGTCTGGCTCGTCTGGCGGGTTGACAGGCCATACCTAACCCTAGCCCACTGACCAAACCGTTGACCTAACCCTTTCCCGCCCACCAACCCGTAGCCTGATCTCTCTGCTAGAACCAGGGGGTTCTTTGCCACAGCCAGTGCCAACAATCAAAAGCCCCCATGAGCTTCAACCGGAAGGCGGCGGGATCGTCGTCGGCCGAGATCTCCGTCCGGGGGAGGGCGAAAGGATCGCCAGACGGACGGCAGGCGCCCGGGGCCACCGTGACCGCTCCCCGGTATCCGGCGCTCTCGGCCAGACGGCGATGGAGCGGGTGGTTCCGCCCCCGGGGATAGGCGAACCACGCGGGGCGTGTCCCCAGCTTCTCCCCGATGATCCGCGCGCTCTCCTCGATCTCCTCCTTTGCCTCCTTCTCCGTAAGAGCGGTCAGCTCCCGGTGAGTGAGACCGTGGGAGCCGACGGTGACGCCGGCGCGCATAAGTTCCCCGAGCGACGCCCAGTCCAGGGGAACGTGCTCACCCGGCCGGCCGCGGTAACGCTCCAGTGAGATCTTCCCTTCGATCAGGCCCGGGACGACGAAGACGGCCGCGGGGAATCCCCGCTCGCGCAGGATCGGCCAGGCCGCGGAGTAAAAATCCCGGAAGCCGTCGTCGAAGGTCAGGGCGACGCGGGGACGGCAGCCGGCTCCCTCCGCCGCCAGCGCCGAGGAGAGCGGAACCACCTGCCAGCCGCCGGAACGGAGAAAGTCCATCTGACGGGCGAAAGACTCCGGGTGAACGGAGAGGCGGTCCCCGGGGATGTCGGCGACGCGGTGATACATCAGCATCCGCGTTCCCCTCCCCCGGAAGGCCCGCTCGGCGGCCGCCAGCGGCCAAGCCAGGCGAGGAAGCAGGAAGCGGAGAGATTTTCGTATCCAGAACTGGTTCATCGAAGACGAGCGGTTTCGCTGGCCCGAATATATAAACGAGAATCCCGGATTTGAGATTATCTGCGCTTCTCTACCACTTCCCGGTACATCTCCCCCAGCCTCCGGCACATCCGGGAGGCGCTGAACTCCCGGCAGACCCGTTCCCGTCCCGCCCGACCCAGGGCGACGGACCGTTCCGGCTCGGCGATCAGGGTGCGGATCCTTTCCGCCAGCATGGTCGGATCGGCGGGAGGGACCAGGAAGCCGTCGACGCCGTCCCGGATGACCTCGGCATTCGCCCCCACCTCCGTCGCGATCACCGGGAGACCCAGAGCCATCGCCTCGAGGAGGGCGTTGGGAAAACCCTCGGAGAGGGAGGGCAGGACAAAGATATCGAGTGAACGGAGAAAATCGGGAACGTCGACGACCTCACCCGGAAAATCCACGCGCCCGTCCAGGCCGAGAGAAGAGACGAGATCGCGCAGTCTCCCTTCGTAAGCCGGATCGATCGACCGGCCGCCGATCCGGACTGCGCAGTCCACTCCCCTTTGTGCCGTATCCGCCAGCGCCCGGAGGAGGTGCTCGTATCCCTTGATCGGGCGCAGGTTGCCCAGAGCCCCGAGAACGATCGGCCGGCCGGGAGTGATCCTCCGGGCGGAGGGCGCCCCCACCGAATCCGGATCGATCCCGTTATGGATCAGGACGACGCGGTTAACGGGGGCCTTTTCGCGGCTCAGAACGTAATCGCGGACGCCCAGCGAATTGACCGTGATCCGGGAGGAGAGAAGGTTGCCGATCCGGTTCGCCCAGAGGTGCCTGGGCTGCTGCCAGAAGCCCATGTCCCGGCGGCTGGTGATCACCGGTATCCCGGCGAGGAGGCCGGCAAGCGGGGCGACCACGTTGGCCGCGAAGAGATAGGCGTGGATGAGATCGGCCCGATCCCGCCGGGCGAGGCGGGCGAGGGCGAAGGCGGCGGCGAAATAGCGGGGACCGACCACGTTCCGGAAACCCAGCGTCTCGACGGCGAGGCCGGCCGACTTCAGCTCCTCGCCCAGGGCGCCGGTCTCGAGGAGGCAACAGAGGGAAGGGGCGAACTCGGGCCGGGAAAGCCCCCGGACAGCCTGGCAGAGATGGCGCTGGGCCCCCGCCCGGACCATCTTGTCAATGACATAGAGGACGTGGATGGACATAGGAAAAGCAGTCGATGGGTCAAGGTTAGGAAATGGGTCTGGTAGATGGGCAAGGTCCAAGGTGCGTCGGGCCGGCCGGCTCGAACCTAACCCTTACCTCTAGACCAAACCCACTTCTTAACCCTCACCCATCAACCAGCTTTTTCCCTGACTACATCCTTCTCTTTAACATATCCGGCCGCGCAGGCGGAGCAAACGGCCTTCTTCCCCGAGAAGGCCAGCTTGACGCCGCAGCGGCAGATCCAGCCCTGAATCCGGGCCGGGTTGCCGTAGACCAGGGCGAAGTCGGGGAGATCGCGGGTGACCACCGATCCGGCGCCCACGAAGGCGTAGCGGCCGATGGTGTGGCCGCAGACCACGGTGGCGTTGGCGCCGATCGAGGCTCCGCGCTTGACCAGCGTCCGGCGATACTCGTTCTTGCGGGAGACCTCGCAGCGGGGGTTGATCACGTTGGTGAAAACCATGGAGGGACCGCAGAAGACGAAGTCCTCCAGCTCCACGTCGTCGTAGACCGAGACGTTGTTCTGGATCTTCACGCCGTTCCCGATCTTCACCCGGCTTCCCACGTTCACGTTCTGTCCCAGGCTGCAGTTCTCGCCGATCCGCGCCCCGCCCAGGACATGGCTGAAATGCCAGATCTTCGTCCCCTTGCCGATCACCGCGCCGGCGTCGACGTAGCTCGATTCATGGACAAAATAATCAGGACCGGCAGGAGAAGAAGAAACAGGACCGGCGGGAGAGGCAGGATGGGCAGGAGCGGCAGGAGAAACACGAGAAGGTCTTTTCACTATAATTTCAGGTCCTTTCTTGGGCTCGGGTTGAATCAAGGTCTGGCGATAGCGCTTGAGGAGATAAATGGTTCTTCCACAGAGAGAATCGAGATCCTGGTAAATCTCCGAGGAGAAAAGCTTGTCCTCAATACAATCTTCCAGATCACCGAGAAGTTCTTCCGCTGATCCCTCGGAAATCTCCAGGAATCTCGCCAATTCCAGCCGGGATTGTCTCCGATAGCCTTCTTGGATATTTTGTTTGATTGAACGGGCGGCGCTGTTCATCTGTGAAATGCGCCTCATCTCGGAGTGCGGAAATGTTTTTGTAATCCCGAATATCTTTCTCCGTAGTTCCGACGCCGCCTGCCAGAAATGCCATGTACGGTAGCTCTGGGTCTTGTAATCTTTCTTGGGGCTCTCCATGATCTTCCCCGTCTTTCTTTTGTTTCCTGCGCTTTCCTGCGCTTTCCTGCGCTTCCCTGCGCTTTCCTGCGCTTTCCTGCGCTTTCCTGCCTATCCTGCCTTTCCTGTCAATGTGATCGCCTTCCCATTCTCCTTCATCGACTGCTGGGCTGCTTCCAGCACCCGGACCACGTCCAGGCCGTTCTGCCCGTCGGTCAGCGGTGTCTTTCCCTCCCGAACGCAGTCGAGAAAGTGGGCGCATTCGGCCTTCAAGGGCTCGCCGATCTTGATCGCGGGGATGTGCACGTCGCCGTAGCGGAGGTTCAGGTATTCGCCGAAGGAGTCGTATTCCAGGTTCTCCCCCACCCCTTTGTCGTAGATCCGGACCGGCTCGGCGCTGTCCATGTCGTCGAAGACCAGCATCTTCCGGGAGCCGACCAGCGTGGTCCGGCGGATCTTGTGGGGGTCGAGCCAGGAGACATGGACATGGGCGAGCACGTTGCCGGGGAAGGAGAGCCAGGCGAAGGCGATGTCCGCCACCCCTTTCTGCACGTAGGACTCGCCCCGGGCGGAGACCGAGACCGGACGGTCGCCGACCAGATAGAGGGCGACCGAAACGTCATGGGGAGCGAAGGTCCAGAGGGCATCCTCGGACCGGCGGATCTTGCCCAGGTTGAGACGCTGGGTATACAAATAGTAGAGATCGCCCACCGCCCCCTCATCCAGAAGCTCTTTGAGTTTACGCACCGCCCCGTGGTAGAGGAGCAGGTGGCCGACCATCAGGATGAGCCCCTTCTTCTTCGCGGCGGCGATCATCCTTTCGCAGTCGCAGGCGGTCAGGGCCATCGGTTTCTCCACGAAAACGTGCTTGCCCGCCTCCAGGCACTTGAGCGCGATCTGGGCGTGGGTGGCGCCCGGCGTGGCGACCACCACCGCCTGGATCTCGGGAGAGGCGACCATCTCGTCCATGTCGGCGGTCACCTTGAGGTCCGGATAGCGGAGAGCGGCTTCCCCCCTCCTCTTCTCGACCAGGTCGCAGGCGACGGCGACCCGCGCCCCCTTGATCTCCTGAAAGTTCCGGAGCAGGTTCTTGCCCCATCCCCCGATCCCGATGACGCCCAGCTTGATCATAAGACTGTTCCCATGGTTTTTGATTGGTCGCTTGGGTCCCTGCTGTCCCTGACCATCATTTCCGCTATCACCCGCGCGTTCTCTCCCACGTCCCACTTCGCCTCGACCTTTTTCCTCCCCTCTTTTCCATAGTGTATCAGGAGCGCACGATCCCCGGCGATTTTTTCGATGAGCTCCGCCAGGGCGGCGGGATCATTCTCCGGGATGACGAATCCGCAGGGGGGATCTTCGATCAGCTCGGGGAGAGAGGGGAGCGGCGTGCAGGCGACCGGCGTCCCCGCCGCCAGCGACTCGATCAGGACATTGGGGATGCCCCAATGGATCGCCAGGACCGCGGGGAGGACGCAGAGGTCGGCCCAGGCGTAATCGGCCGGCATCCCTTCCTGTGATTGATAACCCGTGAATTCGATCCGGTCGGCCACCCCCCGCTCGGCGGCCAGGCCCTCCAGCTCGCTTCGGAGGGGCCCTCCCCCCACGATCCGACAGCGAAAGTCACGGGACCGAATTTTGAGCAGAGCGCAGGATTCGATCAGCCGATCGAATCCCTTGCACTCGAAAAGGCTCCCCACCGACACGATCCGGAATGGCCTCTCCTCGGGCGCGGGCCCATTTAATTTCTCCCTCGCCCGAGGCGATGAACACACGTCATGTTTTTGCCCCGAATAATCCGCGTAATCCGCGGCTTTCTTCGCCAGTTCCCGGACGGCCTCCTTCGGACGATAGGAATCGAGATCCACGCCGTGATAGACGACCCGGATCTTCTCCGGCGGAAGATCCGGGGCGAGACCGAGGAGATGGACCTGGTTGTGGGCCGTGCAGGTGAGGACGAAGTCCGCCCGCCGCATCTTCTCGGCGAGCCCCGCGGTCTTGACATGGATGTCGTGGGCGTGGCCGGTGAAGGAGAAGGGGATGCCGTTCAGAATCGAGATGACAAGCGCCGTCCCGGCGGGATAGGTGGCCCACTGGCCGTGCACCCTTTCGATCCCCCGTTCCCGGCAGATCCGGGCGAAATGGACCGCCTGGGGAAACAGCGCCAGCGACTTGAAAAGAAACTCGCCGTCAACCCGGTTGATGCGGACCGTGGCCGCCAGCGCCCGGAAGAACCGCCCGGGGCGGCGGACCAGGAAGCCCAGGCACGACCGGAGGACCCGAGGATGGAAGAGCCCGGCGTAGAGGGTCCGGGCGAGCAGAGGCGTGCTGCTGTCGTGACGGACCGGCTCCCGGCGGGCGGGCTTCAGGGAAAGTATGGTCAGATCGAGCAGCGCGTCGAGGCGGACCATCTCGCGCAGGATGAAGACCTCGTCGTAGCGGGGAAACTGGGAGAAGACAAAGGCGACCTTTGTCCTGGATCCGGTTTCCGCTGTCCCGGGCCGGGCCATTATTCTCTCCCGTCCCCCGGGGAGAATATCCCCCGCACCAGGATCCAATCCCTGCGGTTCAGGGCGCCGGAGACGATCAGCCCTCCGCCGTAAAGAACGAAAGCGGAGAGGACGATCAGAAGCAGGGGCCATCCGGAAAAGGAAAGCCCCCACAACGCCGCCGCCATGGCCGCCGCGACCGGCCAGGGACGGAGCAGAGGCGCCAGGGAGCGGGCGGAGAGATCGTCCCGCAGAAGACGAAGAAAAACCAGGAAAAGGAAAAGCTGGGCGAGCCCGCCGCCCGCCGCCGCGCCCGCCGGGCCGAAAGGAGCGACCAGAAGAAATGCCGAGGCGGCGTTGATCAGCGCTCCCGCCCCCATCACGCCCGCGAAGAGACGCTCTTTCCCCGCCGCCACCATCAGATCAAAGAGGAGATAGTTCTGCACCATGAGCAGGGAGACGATCCCGAGCACCCTGACCACTCCGGCCGCGGCGGCGAAGGAGGGGCCGAAAAAATACACGCAGAGGCGGGGCGACAGGACCAGGGAGATCACGGCGAACGGCAGGGCCGCCATCTGGAGGTAGGCGGCGGAGCGGCGATAGACGCCGGAGAAGGCGTTCCGGTCGGTCGCGCGCAGGCGGCAGACGGCGGGAAAGAGAGCCCCGACCAGCGAGAGCGGGACCAGCCCTTCCAGGGCCTGGAAAAAGGAGGAGCCGACGCTGTAATAACCGGCGGCGGCCGCGCCCGACCGCCAGTAAACGATCAGGCGCACAACGTCTTGGAAGGAGTTGAAGAATATCGCCAGCGCAATCAAGGCCCCTCCCCGGACCAGGCGGCGGGCGGCCGCCCCTTCCCGGAAAATGGCGGGCGGAAAAAACAGGCGGCGCACCAGAAGCCAGGAGAAGACAAACTGGAAAAGCGCGGAGACAAAATAGATCCAGGCCGCCGAAGCCACCGAGCGCGCCAGTAAATATACCAGGGCGAGCAGGAACAGGCTTTTCGCCGTTTTGACCAGGGCCTCCAGACCCATCACCTCCCGGGAGCGGAAGACCACGGTCAGAGTGTTGGCCAGGCCGGAGACGGCATAGATACCCAGACCGAGAAAAACAACCGGGGCCAGAGGACGATAGCGGCCGGAAGGAGCGATCACGATCAGAGCGGTCAGGCCTACCGCCAGGGCCAGGATGATCTTGATCAGGAGAGTCGTCCCCACCCAGATGCGCTCGCGGGACCGATCGACCGAGCACTCCCGGATCGCGATCTTGTCCAGGCCCAGCTCGATCGCCACACCGAGGAGGGCGCAGAGCGAGAGCACGGCCCGGAAAGCCCCGTAGCCGCCGGGGCCGAGGCGGCGGGCGAGGATGGCGGCCAGCGCCAGCGAAACCAGGAGCATCGCGGCCTTGGCGGAGAAGAGAGCGAGGGTGTTGGAAATAATCTTGTTCATGTCGACGATCCCGACGGCCGGGGCCATAATATAATCTTAGGAAGCCAGGAAACCAGGAGGATCCAGGCCGGTCTCATCATCATTCCTGGGTTCCTGGTTTCCTAAGATGATCCTCTTGGCCGGGCCGGACGAGACCGGACAGGGCAACCGCGGCGAAGGCGTAGACGAACGGCATCACCGGCAACCGGTAGCGCCCCTCGGGAAGAAACACCGAGTGGATGAGCGTGAAGGAGAGAATGCCGAGAAGAAAGAGCGAGGCTTTGCCCTCCCAGCCTCGGGACAGAATCGCCCCGGTGACGCCGAGGAGAAGCGCGACCCAAAGCGAGGCGGCGAGAGGAAGCGAGGGGTTGTGCGCGTCCAGATGATACAGCCAGGCCAGGCGGCGGAAGCTGAGACGGAGAAACCGGGCGGGATCGCTCCGGATGAAATCCATCGCCTTCTTCCCGTATCCCCGGCTGTAGGCGATCTCGTCCTCCGTCTCCCCGAGGTGGAACGCGCCGAGGGCGATCAGATCGTTGACCCGCACCGTTCCGCCCGAGGAGTGCGGATTGTTCGCCAGATAGAAGTTGTTTCCCCCCTGCGTGTTGAGCGGGACAAATTCCCCCAGGACCAGGAAATTCCGCGCCGTCCAGGGGAGAAGAACCAGGAGGAGGGGAAAAAGAAAGCGCAGGGCGCGGCGGACATACCCTCTCCCCCGCAAGGGCGGCCAGAGGAGACAGGCGGCGGCCAGGATGACGAGTGTCGGGCGACAGAGGATCCCCATTCCCAGGAGCGCCCCGGCGGCGGGGAGCCGGCGGCCGGTGAAACCGGCTTCCGCGGCCCCCAGAAGGAGAGCCGCCGCCGCGAGCAGGAGAAAGATAAAGAGCGTCTCCGTCATCAACCGCCCGCTGTAGTAGATGAGCAGCGGGTCGCCGGCCGCGAGGAAGGCCGCCACGCTTCCCTCCCGCGTCCCCGCGCCGGACCGTCCGGCGAAGGCCGACCGGGCGGCCAGGCCGAGCAGGCCGCAGGAGAACGCCCCCAGAAAGACCTGCGCGACCCGCGCCACGCGAAAAGAGAAGATCCCTCCCCGGACAAAAACCGCGAGAAATATCGGATAGAGGGGGGGAAAGGAGGCCCGGCGCCAGGGGCTGTAGATCAGCCCTTTCCCCCCGGCCAGGTTCCGGGCGACGGCGAGGTACATCTTCTCGTCGGGATCGTAGGAGCGCTCCGAGAGACCGAGGACGTAGCCCAGGCGCAGGGCGAAGCCGAGCGCGCAGGCGGAGAGAAGCAATATCGCGAACGAAGGAGTGCGGTGGCGCGGCCCGTTTGGTCTCACGGCATTCGTCACCCGGCCGCCTGGAGCCGCTCCGTGATCATTCGCGGGGTGGGAGGCGCGCGAGCTCGGAGAGGAGCGCGCTGACGATCCGGCGCGCCGGCACGGTCCGGATCGCCTGGCCGCGACGAAAGAGCAGAGCCGAATTCCGCCCCGCCGCGATCCCGAGGTCCGCCTCCCTCGCCTCCCCGGGGCCGTTCACCGCGCATCCCATCACGGCGACGGTGACGCCGGAGAGGGAGCGGAAACGGGTGGAGGAGAGAGCCGCCTCCACCTGCTTGACCAGGGGGAGGAGATCGACCCGGCAGCGGCCGCAGGTCGGGCAGGAGACCAGAACCGGGCCGAAAGACCTGAGCCCGAGGGACTGGAGGATGAGTTTCCCCACCCGCGCCTCCTCCTCCTCGGGCGCGCTCAGGGAGACGCGGACGGTATCGCCCATCCCCTCCAGGAGAAGAGCCCCGATCCCGATCGCCGAGCGGACCGTCCCGGGAAGAAAGGGCCCGGCCTCGGTGATCCCGATGTGAAAGGGATAATCGACCCGGGCGGAGAGCTCGCGGTAGGCGGCGATCGTGGTGGGGATGTCGAAGGCCTTGACCGAGATCTTGATCTCCCGGTAGCCCTCCTTCTCGATCAGCCGGACCTCCTGGAGCGCGCTCTCGGCCAGGGCCCGGGCGGTGGGACCGCCGCGGCGGGCCAGGAGGGCCTTCTCCAGCGACCCGGCGTTCACGCCCACCCGGACGGGGATTCTTTCCCCGCGGCAGGCCGCGATCACCTCGCGGACTTTGAGAGAGGAACCGATGTTGCCGGGGTTGATCCGGAGCCCGGCCACGCCCGCCGCCACCGACCGGAGCGCCAGGCGATGATCGAAATGGATGTCGGCGATGACCGGAAGAGGCGAGCGGCGGCAGATCGCGGTCAGGGCCTCCGCCGCCTCCAGGTCGGGGACGGCGAGGCGGACGATCTCGCAGCCCGCCCGGGAGAGAGAGGAAATCCTCCGGAGCGTGGCGCGGACGTCCCGGGTGTCGGTCTTGGTCATCGACTGGACCGAGACCGGGGCCCCCCCGCCCACGGGGACCGATCCCACGAGAATCCGGCGCGTTTTCCGTCTCTTCATCAGCGTCGGAAGAACACCTGGATGATGTCGTTGTAGGTCACCAGCAGGAAAAGAAGCAGGAGCAGGCCCAGGCCGATCTGGTGGGCGACGACGATCGCCCGCTCCGAGAGGGGGCGGCGGCGCACGGCCTCGATCAGGATGAAGAGGATGTGCCCTCCGTCCAGGACCGGGAGGGGGAAGAGGTTGACCACAGCCAGGTTGACGCTGATCATGGCGAGAAAATGGACGATCGCGATGGAGATGAGCTTGAACTGGCGGGTCAGGTCGAAGATCCGGACCGGGCCGGCCAGATCCGTCGGGCTGGCCCGGCCGACCAGGAGATAATAGAGAAAGGAGAAGATGGTCTTGACCATCTTGACCGTCTCGGCGAATCCGTAACGGACCGCCGCCCAGCCCCGGTAGCGGGCGGTGACCGTGTCCGGATAGTAATCGAAGGCGATGCCGGGGATGTAGCCTTCCGCCGCCACGGTCACCGTGGCGGTCACCGCCTGGGAAGGCAGGAAGAAGAGCCGGGCGGAGCGCTCGATGATCAGGCGGAGTTCGCTCCCGGGGGCCGTGGAGGAGATGATCTCCTGGAGCCGATCCGGAGAGGTCTCTTCACCGTTGACACGTGCGATCCGGTCGCCCGGACGGAGGGCGGCGGCATCGAAGCGGGCGCGGTAATCGACCGCCCGGACCGTTCCCTCTTCCAGGTGAAGGCCGGGGACGACCGTCCGCGTCTCCGCCTTCGCCTCGACCTCGAAGGTCTTCCCGCTTTCCGGGTCCTCCACTCCCAGGCGGAGGGAACGGGACGGACGGGAGGCGATCTCCTCTTCCAGGGCGGGATACGGGAGAGAGCGGCCGTCAATCGAGTTGACGATCATCCCCGCGCGGAGCCCCGACCGGGCGGCCGGGCTGTCGGTGTCCTCCACCCAGACCGCCGCCCGACCGGCGGGGGCGACGCCGATCCGCGGACGGGTGGTCCCGGGAAGGATGCGGGGGGCCACTTCCACCCGTCTTTCCTCTCCGTCGCGGAGGTAAACGATGGCCACGGGAGAATCGGCCCGCCAGGTCGAGATGGAGAGAAGAAAGTCGCTCCACTCTCCCATCGTCTCCCCGTCCACGGAGACGATCTTGTCGCCGGGGAGGATGCCGGCGGCGGCGGCGGGCGAGCCGGGCTCCACGTTCCCGATATTCGTCCCCTGATAGGGCTTGAAGACCGTCACCCCGTGGCAGGCGATCAGGATGAAGAGGACGAGGCCGAGCAGAACGTTCATCACCGGACCGGCGGCGATGATCAGGGCGCGCTGCCAGAGCGGCTTGCGGTCGAACTTTTCCCCGTCCGGGATGGCGCGGTCCTCCTCTAGGATTTTCTTCTTCGCTTCCTCGTCGTCGCTCGGGAGGTCCTCCTGGCCGGCCATCTTGACGTAGCCGCCCAGGGGCAGGATGCCGATCCCGTATTCGGTCGGCCCGGCCCGGAAACGGAGAAGCTTCAGCCCCATGATGTCGAAACCCAGGTAGAACTTCTTGACCCTCACCCGGCAGAGGCGGGCCATCAGAAAGTGGCCGAGCTCATGGACGAAGATCAGGATCCCCAGGACGACGAGGAACTTGAGAACGCCCTTGATGGGGTCGGGAATGTAAGACATGGTTCCCGTGAGGAACCCGGCGATGCTAGCGAGATGGACGGAGAGAGAGGTCATGGATTTTCGATCGGGGATCGCGGATTTTAGTCTGTTTATCTGAGATCTGAAATTTGAAATCTGAGATTATTCTCGGCGGCTCTGAGAGGCGATCATCTTTCTCGCTTCCTCCCTCGCCCAACGGTCGGCGGCGAGGATCTCTCCCAGGCGGGGATGCGGCACCGGCCGGTGCTTTTCCATCACCTCTTCCACCAGCGAGCTGATCCGGGGGAAAAGAAGACGGCGTTCCAGGAAAGCCGCCCCGGCCTCCTCGTTGGCGGCGTTCAGGACCGCCGGCATCGTCCCCCCGGCCTTTCCGGCCGCATAGGCCAGGCCCAGGGCGGGGAAGCGGGACCAGTCGGGCTCCCGGAAGGTCAGGGGGGGCAGGCGGTAGAAATCCAGCTCGGCCAGCGGCGAGGGAGAGCGGTCCGGATAGGAGAGCGCGTAACGGATGGGAAGCCTCATGTCGGGGCGGCTCAGCTGGGCGAGGACGGCCCCGTCGTCCATCTCGACCAGGGCGTGCACGACGGACTCCGGATGGATCACCACCTTGATCCGATCGAACGGGATGGAGAAGAGGTGATGGGCCTCGATCACCTCCAGCCCCTTGTTCATCAGCGTGGCGGAGTCGAGCGTCACCTTCCGCCCCATCTTCCAGCGGGGATGCCGGAGCGCCTCTTCCGGCGTGATCCGGCGGAAGGCGCTTTTCGGGCGATTCAGAAACGGCCCTCCGGAAGCGGTCAGGATGATCCTCCGGACATGGGCCGGATCCTCTCCCCGCAGACACTGGAAGACGGCGGAGTGCTCGCTGTCCACCGGGAGGAGGCGGATTCCCCGGGCGCGCGCTTCCTCCATCACGATCGATCCCGCCGCCACCAGCACCTCCTTGGCGGCCAGAGCCACCGTCTTGCCCGCCCGGATCGCGGAGAGGGTGGGGAGGAGCCCGGCGATGCCGGGTATGGCCGAGACGACCAGGTCGGACGAATGATCGGCGGCGAGATCCTCCAGGGCGGTCTGGCCCCATTTGACCGAGACCCCTCCGCCCACCTCGGCTTGCAGCCGGCGCGCGGCCGCTTCGCTCTCCACCACCAGACGGCGCGGACGGAACTCCGCCGCCTGGCGTTGGAGGAGGGCGACGTTTCTCCCCGCGGCCAAACCGGTCACGGTGAAAGAACCGGGCGATGACCGGATCACGTCCAGCGTGCTGGTCCCGATCGAACCGGTGGAGCCGAGAATGACTATTTTCTTCGGAATCGTTTTCACGTTCTCAGAGGTTCTATTCGCCAACCATAAAATTTCGAAATTCGAATATCGAAATCCCTGCCTGCCGGCAGGCAGGCGAAACAAAAAGACAAACTCGAAATTCGAAACAGTCGGCCCAAAGGGCATCCTTTTTCGGATTTTCCCTGTTAGAGCTTGAGAACGAGCTTCATGTAGAGGTAGAGCATCGGCGCGGTGATGAAGATGCTGTCCATGAGGTCGAGGACCCCTCCCATGCCGGGCAGCGTGGTCCCCGAGTCCTTGATCTCGCGGTCCCTTTTCAAGAGCGACTCCGCCAGGTCCCCCAGCACCGCCGCGGCGCCGAGGACCAGCCCCAGCGTGAGGGCCGCCGGCCAGGTCATCCGGGAGAGGCCGAAGGCGAACTTGCCGATCACCGCCGCGGCCCCGCCGGCCACCACCCCCGCCGCCGCGCCCTCCACGGTTTTCTTCGGGCTGATCCGGGGGATGAGCTTATGCGCGCCGTAGCGGCTCCCGATCAGATAGGCCGCCGAATCGTTCACCTTCACCACCAGGAAGAGGAAAAAAACATAGAAGCGGCCGTCGTACTCGGGATAGCGGTCGAAGCGGTAATAGTTGATGCGGGCGAGAAAGGAGAAGAGCCAGGCCACGTAGACGATCCCGGCGATGGTCGTGGAGATCCGGGAGATGGCCGCGGCCCCGTCCTTCCGCGTGATCTGGAAGATGAACACACCCAGCACGGCGAGAAAGAGAGCGGCGTTCAGCCACTCGGGATCGACCGGAAAGGCGCAGCGGGGGACGAGCGCTCCCGGCCGCGCGCCCACCGCGCTGACGAAGGCCGCGGAGAAGACCAGCATCCCGCCGACGATCCCCAGTCCGCGGATCCCGTCGGACATCCGCATGAATTCCCGCATCCCCAGGCAGACCAGGAGATTCCCGGCCAGGAAGAAGAGGACCGGCGCCTCGTAGCTGATCATGATCACGCCGATCAGAATGAGCACGAGAACGATGGCGGTCAGGAGACGGGTGCGGAACATGGTTTCTGATCTCGAATTCAGGATCTCGGATTTCGGATTGATTTCAATCCGCCGTACCGCCGCTTTCTCTGGTTGAACTCGGCGATCGCCTCCAGCAGGCGTTCCCGATTGAAATCGGGCCAGCAGACGGGGGTGGACCAGAACTCGGCGTAGGAGATCTGCCAGAGAAGGAAATTGCTCACCCGGAGCTCCCCGCTGGTGCGGATCACGAGATCGGGGTCGGGTATCCCGGCGGTGTAGAGATAGCCGGAGAAGCGCTCCTCGGTGAGTTCCTCCGCCTGGAGACGGCCGGCGGCGGAATCACGGATCGCCGAGCGCACGCCGTCCATGATCTCCGCCCGACCCCCGTAGTTCAGGGCCAGGATGAGCGTAAGGCCGGTGTTGGCAGAGGTGGCCGCGATCACCTGGTCCAGGGACTGCCGGACGCCCGCGGGCAGGTCGCCGATCCGCCCGATCGCCCGGAGTCGGACGTTGTTCTTCTGCATCAGGGGGAGCTCGCCCAGGAGGTAATGCTTGAGAAAACCCATCAGGCCGCTCACCTCGCCGCGCGGTCGCTTCCAGTTCTCCAAGGAAAAGGCATAGAGAGTGAGATAGGCGAGTCCCATCTTCGCGCAAGCGGTGACGATGACCCGCACCGTCTCCACCCCCGCCCGGTGCCCCTCCAGGCGATGGAGGCCTTTGGCCTCGGCCCAACGGCCGTTGCCGTCCATAATGATGGCGATGTGCCGGGGAAGGTCGGCGGGGAGAGGAGATCTCTTCATGGCCAAGAGGGATCTCCCGCGGCGGCTCAGGCGGCCGCGGCGGGCGAGCCCGCGTGCTTTTCCAGGAACTGACGGGTGAGCTTGAACTCGACCGTGCGCTTCCGGGAGGGAGCTTCGTACATCACGTCGAGCATCGCCTTTTCCAGCATGCTGCGCAGGGCCCGGGCCCCGGTGCCTTTCCGGATCGCCTCCCGGGCCAGGAAGGCGAGGGCGTCCTGATCGTAGGTCAGCGTCGCCCCCTCGAGCGAGAGCAGGCGGGCGTACTGCTTGAGCAGCGCGTTCTTGGGCTCGGTGAGTATGCGGATCAGGTCCGCCTCGGTGAGGTCGGAGACGGAGGCGGTCGCCGGGAGACGGCCGACGAATTCGGGGATCATGCCGAATCTAATCAGGTCTTCCGGTTCCACCCGGGAAAGGATCTCCCCCCGGGAGAGCTCCGGATGCTGGGCGGAGCGGTGCTCGAATCCGATCACCCTTTTCCCCAGGCGGCGGCGGATGATGTCGTCCAGGCCGATGAAGGTCCCCCCGCAGATGAAAAGGATGGCGGTGGTGTCGACCGCGACGAACTGGTCGTGGGGATGCTTGCGCCCCCCCTTGGGCGGGACGTTGCAGACCGTCCCCTCGAAGATCTTGAGCAGGGCCTGCTGGACCCCCTCGCCCGAGACGTCCCGGGTGATGGAAACGTTGTCCGGGCGGCGGGCGATCTTGTCGATCTCGTCCACGTAGACGATCCCCGTCTGGGCCGCCGCCACGTCGAACTTGGCGTTCTGGAGAAGCTTGAGGACGATATTCTCCACGTCCTCGCCCACGTAGCCGGCTTCGGTCAGGGTGGTGGCGTCGGCCATGGCGAAGGGGACGTCGAGAAAGCGGGCCAGGGTGCGGGCGAGCAGGGTCTTGCCCGATCCGGTGGGCCCCAGAAGCAGGATATTGGATTTCTCCAGCTCCACCTCGTTCTCCCCGGCGGGCGCGGACAGGCGCTGGTAGTGGTTGTGGACGGCCACGGCGATGGTCTTCTTCGCCCGCTCCTGGCCGATGACGTAGCGATCGAGGTATTCCTTGATCTCGGCCGGGGCGGGGGCGCGGCGGCGGCGGGGAGGGGCGGCGGGCTTCGCCGGCTCGGCGATCATGGTCCGGCAGAGCTCGACGCAGCGCTCGCAGATCATCCCGTCCTGACCGGTGATCAGGCGGCCGGTATGGGGAGGAAGGCGGCCGCAGAAGGAGCAGCGGGGCGGCGGCGGGGAAGGAGGGGGCGAGGCGCGGGTCATTTGTCCTTCTTGCGGTTGATCACCGCGTCGATCAGCCCGTATTCCACCGCTTCCTCCGGGGACATGAAAAAGTCCCGGTCGGTGTCCTTCTCGATTTTGGCCAGGGTCTGGCCGGTGTGGCGGGCGAAGAGATCGTTGATCTTGGCCCGGAGGCGGAGGATCTCGGTGGCCTGGATGCTGATGTCGGAGGCCGCGCCCTGGGCCCCGCCCCAGGGCTGGTGGAGCATGATCCGGGCCTGGGGAAGGGCGAAGCGCTTGCCTTTCGTCCCGGCGGTGAGCAGGAGCGCCCCCATGGAGGTCGCCTGGCCGATGCAGTAGGTGGTGACCGCGGGGGAGACGAACTGCATGGTGTCGTAGATGGCGAGCCCCGCCGTGACGATCCCCCCGGGGGTGTTGATGTAGAGGTTGATGTCCTTCTCCGGATCCTCCATCTGGAGATAGAGCATCTGGGCGACCACCAGGTTGGAGACGGTGTCGTCGATGGGGCTCCCGATAAAAACGATCCGATCCTTGAGAAGGCGGGAGAAGATGTCATAGGCCCGCTCCATCCGCCCGGTCTGCTCCACCACCATCGGTATCAACTGCCCGTGTTCGCTCATCTTTTCCGCCCCCTCGCTCGTTCTATTTGACCACGGCCGCTGCCACCACCAGGGCGAGGGCGGAACGGCGGCGCAAGCGCTCCTCCAGGGCGGGAATATCCCCGCTCGCCTCCATGGCCCGCCGGACTTCCGACGGGGCTTGCTGGTTCTGGTGGGCGATCCGGCTGATCTCCTCGCCCAGGGACCGGGCGTCGACCGAGACCTTCTCCCGTCGGGCGATCTCCTCCAGAATAAAAATCAGGCGCAGATCGTCCTCCGCCCGTTCCCGGGCCAGGGCGGCGAGCTTCTCCTCGCTCATCTCCGTCCCGTCCTGGCTGCGCAGGGCGGAGCGGTAGCGCTTGAAGTCTTCCCGATGTCCGGCGGCCATCTGCTCCAGCGCGCGCGGGGGCAGGGGGAAGACGTTGTCCCGGAGGAGGCGCGCCACCACCTGCTCCTCGCGCGCTTCGCGGGCCGCCTTCTCCTTCCGCTCCTTCCAGCCCGCCGACACTTTTTTCCGCACCTCGTCCACGGTGCTGAAGTCGCCCCAGGTCTTCGCCAGCTCATCGCTGAGCTCCGGCAACACCCTCTTCTTGATCTCCTTCAGGGTGAGGGAGAGCTCGACCTTTCGCTCCGCCGCGCCTTCCTGCACGGGAAGGGAGAGAGTCACCGTCCGGGTCTCGGACGGCTTCATC
Organism: uncultured bacterium; assembly: GCA_964551475.1. Lineage (GTDB taxonomy): Bacteria > Auribacterota > Erginobacteria > Erginobacterales > CAZKCI01 > CAZKCI01. Next base: position 81,653 of record CAZKCI010000027.1, read on the forward strand.
CCCACAATCTGCGGGGCCAGGCTGCGCGGATCATCCGCTCTGAGCTCGAGCAGGACGCTCTCTCGCGGAGGCACCGAGGCGTCGGATACCGCCCGGTAATCGACCACGGCCCAGTCGCCGGCGGCGACCTCCCGCCCGGAGACGACCTCGAAGACGGCGGAGCGCTCCCGGAAGGAGGCGATCATCTTTTCCACTTCTTCCTCGCTCACACCCGTCTCGCCGGCCGCGATCTCTATCCCGCGATACTCCTTCAGCTCCACCGCTGGGTGGGTGTCCACCCGGGCGGTGAAAACGAGGTCTCCTTCCCCTTCCCAGCTCAGGCCTTCGAAAACCGGGTCGCCGACCACCGGTATCGACATCTCCTGGATCGCCCGGACATAGCCGGTCCGGGCGCCGTTGTAGAGAGCCTCGGCCCGGGCTTCCTTGCCGAAGTGAGTCTCCAGGACCGCCCGGGGGGCATGGCCCGGGCGGAAGCCCGGAATGCGGCGGGAACGGGCCAGCTGGCGGTAGACCTCATCCAGATCCTTCTTCATCTCTTCGGCCGGGACCCGGATGGAGAGTTCCTTCTGGCAGGGGCCGATGTCCTTGATGTCGACTTTGTCGGTCATATTAGTTATTCGGTCTTAATGCGTTAGCTATGCGGAAGACATCCGAACAGCACATATCAGTACCGTGTAGGCCGGTTCTGCGAACCGGCGATTCAGCCCGGCCGCCCGCTCGCAGAGCGGGCCTCCATCCGCTACAACCGGGACATCGCGTATCGTTCTATACTTAGGTTGTTTCGCCTCAAGATGCGACACAGCTTGAGTCGAAACAACCGAAGCGGGAGACGGGGTTCGAACCCGCGACAACCACGTTGGCAACGTGGGGCTCTACCACTGAGCTACTCCCGCCTGAAATTCACGCGCCCCGATGGCGAAAAGCCATCGGGGCGGACTATGTTGTTTTTCTTTTCTTTCGCTCTTTCCTGCCTATCCTGCTCTTCCCTGCCCTTCCTGCCTATCCTGCTTTTATTGTCCCCGGCAGGACTCGAACCTGCAACCCTTGCGGGATGTGGTCCTAAGCCACACGCGTCTGCCAGTTCCGCCACGGGGACTTGACGCCGGCCGGCTGAACCGCCGCCTCTCCTAGCTGCCGGGGACGCAGGCGGGGCGGACGCGGACACCGTCCACCACGGTCGGAAAAGGTTACCAGACGCCTCCGTTGTCTTCAATCATATTTTAAGATTATGGATTATAGAGGGAAGGCCCCGGGTTCCCCTGGCCTGCCCCGCGACGAATGTCCGCAAAGACATTCGTTTTGCGGGGTTTCCCCTTGCGGGCGGCGACTCCGCAAGCTAATATTCGCGCCCAGATGACTGCCGATCGCAAGAAAGTCCTCATCGCCGACGCCGACAACACGCTGTATTCCTGGGTGGACTACATCGTCCCCTCGCTGGAAGCGATGGTCGACGCCCTGGCCCGGGTCACCGGCTTCAGCCGGGACGATATCGCCTCCTCCATGCGGAAGGTTTTCGAGAAGTTCAACACCAACGAATACGCCTTCGTCCTCCAGGAGGCGGAGATCTTCGCGGACCTGAGGAAGGATTTCGCCCGCTTCCAGGAGCACGTGATCAACCCCAGCCGCTATGCCTTCAACCGCGCCCGGGAGCAGTGCCTACAGCCTTATCCGGGCGTGAGAAAGACACTGCGCCATCTGGTCAACCGGGGGATCAAGATCTTCGTCCTCTCCGATGCCCCCTCCTTCTCGGCCGAACAGCGGCTGAAACGGCTGGAGATCTCCCCTTACGTCACCGCCCTTTACGCCTTGAAGACCTATCCCCTTCCCCGCTCCACCCATCTCGACGAGGCGATACTGAACCGGATGAAGGTCGGCTACTACCGTTCCCAGGTGGGGAAAGTGGTGGAGATGGACCACGCCTTCGAGAAGCCGAACCCCGAGGGCCTCGGCCAGCTCCTGCGCCGGGAGCGGATCCGTCCGGAGCAGGCCGTCCTGGTCGGGGACAATGCGAAGAAGGACATCGTGGTCGCCCGCGCCTGCTCCGTGGCCGACGTCTGGGCCCGCTACGGGACCGTGATCGCTCCCGAAATGAGGGCCCGGCTCTCCTATTATTCCGCCCCTTCCGTCCAGCGGCGCAACGTGTCCGCCGAGGGCGAAGTCCAGATCGTCCCCACCCATACCATCGACCGCTTCGACCAGCTCCTCGAGCTGGGACTATTCTAAGGCGGACACGACCGAAGAAAGCCGCGCCCGCCGAAGCCTCGGCTTCGGCGGGCAAGGATTACGCGGATTGGGAAGCAGTTAAAAACCCCGAGAGGTCCGAAACGGACCTCTCGGGGTTTTTAACTGCGGGACCAGGGTTCGAACCTGGGTCAGGTGATCCAGAGTCACCCGTCCTACCAATTGGACGATCCCGCACCTTCAGCATTTTCCTATGGAAAATGCTGAAAATATATACACCACGTTTGTCCCGGATTCCAGCGGATTTAAGGCCGCCTCAGCTTCGCGAAGATTCCCGCCGCCGCGCTACGCGCTATGGCGGGCAGGCGGGTGAGGCGCGTCTTCCTCGACTCCGACAACGCCGGCGGGGCTTCCCCCTCCCCCAGGCGCGCGATGTAGGGCAGATGGCGATATTTGTCCTCGAAGTCCAGGCCGTAACCGTAGACGAAGACATTGGGGATGGAAAAACCCGTGTAATCCGCCTTCACCTCGATCACCCGCGGATGCTGCTTCTCCAGGAGAACGCAGACCTTGACCTGCCGGGGGCCGAAGCGCTGGAGATGCTCCTTGATCCAGCCCAGCGTCTTCCCGGTGTCGAGGATGTCGTCCACCAGAAGAATGCTCTTTCCCCGGATGTCCGAGGAGATCTCCTTCTCCAGCGTCACCACCCCGAGCGAGGACCGCGAGGAGCCGTAGCTGGAAACGCCGATGAAGTCGAAGGCGATCTGGCGGGGGAAGGCCCGGACCAGGTCGGCCAGGAAGAGAACGGACCCCTTGAGAACGGCGACCATGACCAGGTCTTCCCCCCAATGATCGGCCTCGATCTCACCCGCCATTTCCAGTATCCGTTTCCGGATGCGTCGGGGAGTGAATAGGATGTGGAGGCGGTCGTCTATCTTCATCGGATGCCGATGGCCTGAACCTTTAAGAGTCTTTTCCGTATCCGGATCAGAGGCGGGCGGTCAGCCAGTCGGAGAGGGCGGCGGCGGGGACGAATCCCACCGACTGGTCCCCGGCCCGGCCGTTCTTGAACAGGATCAGAGTCGGGATGGACATCACGCCGAACTTCCCCGCCGAAGCGGGGTTCTGGTCGATGTCGATCTTGGCGACCGTGGCCTTCCCCTCGAATTTCTTCGCGATCTCTTCCAGCGCCGGGGCGAGCATCCGGCAGGGGCCGCACCAGGAGGCCCAGAAATCGACCAGGACCGGGAGGGATGATTTGACCACCTTCTCTTCGAAATCAGCATCGGTCACGTGAATCAAAGCCATGATTCCTCTCCTTTTCCCGACTGTGATAACTCGATGTTGTTCTTTGCGCGGGAACAGATCGTTTGATCGCATCGTGTAGGCCGGTTCTATGAACCGGCGACCGGCGCCGCCTCGCAGAGGCGGCCTACAATAGCACGGTGACGGGTCAAGGCTCACTCTCCGAACAGGCGTACCGGCGGCAACAGCGAGGACACGCCTGAAAGTTAAGCGGCGAGCCAGCGGCAACAAATATCCGCGCGACGACGCTACGCCTTCTCGAATTGGTCCTTGCCCGCTCCGCAGATCGGGCAGACCCAGTCCAGGGGAAGCTTCTCGAACGGCGTGCCCGGTTTGACCCCCGCGTCCGGATCCCCCTGGGCGGGATCATAGATGTATCCGCAGACCACGCATTTCCACTTGTCCATCGCTTCCTCCTGGTTCCCTCCGTTGACCGTTGACAGAAACGCAAATGCATCTTAGGAAACCATGAACCCAGGAGCATTTTAAATTCTCCTTCCTGGTTTCCTAATATGTTATTCCGCCGGGCGTCTGTCTCGTTCAGTACCCCGCGAAATTCTCCAGCATCACCTTTTCGGCTGGGATCTTGAGCTCGTCCTTGAGAGTGGAGGCGATCGCGGCCACCATCCCCGGAGGCCCGCAGACGAAAAAGAGGCGGCGGGAATAGTCGGGCAGTTCGCTCCTCACCATCTCGGCACCGAGTCGCCCCGTCCTCCCCCGCCAGCCCGGCGGGGGGGCCTCGTCGGTGACCGAATAGATGAAGCGGAGACGGGGGTTCTTCGCCGCCATTTCGTCAAAATCCTCCCGGAAGATGATGGCCTTCTCGGTGCGGGCGGTGTAGAGAACGACGGCGTCGCTGGAGGCGGAGGTATCGGCGAGATAGCGGCAGATGGAGCGGATGGGCGTGATCCCGATGCCGCCGGAAAGAAAAGCGGGATAGGGGTGGTTCCCCTCGAAGACGAAACGGCCGAGGGGGAGCTTCATCCGGACGGCGGTCCCCGGCGTAATCGCCCGCAGGGCCTGGGAGAAAGAGCTCCGGGAAAGCCTCTTGGTGAACTCGAAGTAGCCCTTCTCGGTCGGCGAGTTGGAGAAAGAGAAGTAGTGGGACTCCTCCCCCGCCCCCGTTTTCAGGAAAAGCTGGAAGAACTGGCCGGGGCGGAAAGAGATCCCCCCGGGGTCGCGGAAGCGGAAGCTCATCACCCCTTCCGTCCGGGGAATCGCGGCCATCAGCTCGGTGCAAATTTCCCGGATCGCGCTCATAGCGATTCCGAAAGTATCACGAAATCCGTGAGGTCGACAACCCCGTTCTGGTCGATGTCGGCGGGAGAAAACGAGACGTCTCCCCAGCGGCTCATCACGATCCCGAGGTCCCGGCTGTCCGTCAACCCGTCGCCGTTGACGTCGGCGCCGAGGACGAGCATCTCCTCCTCGTCCGCGGTCACGGAGCCGACCGCGATCCCGGCCTCCGGGTCGGCGAGTCCCCCGCGGGAGTTGATCGTGTCCCGGGCGGAGTTGAGCCAGGCGGCGATCCCGGAGAAGGAAGGATGGTGGCGGGGGTTCAGGTCGATCGGGTAGAGAATGTATTTTGCGGCCCAGTAGTCGAGCGCCACCGGGTCCTGGGAGGCGAGAATCTGATTCCGGCGGACGGTGGCCGAGGCGGGATAGCCGGTGATCGAGAGATGGGAGACCCAGATCGCGTCGATGATGTTCAGGACCGGTGTCCGGACCGAGGCCGCCATCTTCCCCGCTGTCTCCCCCAGCCCCCGGTAGTGGCGGAAAGGGCTGTTCCCGTCGGACATGGAGAGCACCCCGTAGAAGTGCTTGAGCGCGGCCGTGATCTCGGATCCTCCCGCGTCGTGGTGCTTGAGGACGGGGATGTTGATCAGCTTGAGGTTCTGCGCGTAGCCGCTCCCGGTCCAGATCCCCTCCCGGAGTTCCACCCGCCTCCCTCCCGCAGTGGTGAAGCACGGATAGGAGACGTTCTCGTAGGAACGGTAGCCGTCGGTCGCGTGGTCCCCGGCCGGGCAGGAAACGCCGCGGACGGTGTCGAGGAGGCGGGCGGAAACGCGGGGATCGGCGAAGACCGAGTCCACCAGATAAAGAAAGCTGTGCGACTCGTCGTTGGCGTTGGCCCTGACCGAGGCGTCCCCGTCGTAGGAGGAGGCGGTGGCGCAGTTCAGGGACCCCCTCCCCTGCCCGTTTTCCATGATCACCACTTCCCCCTGGAAACCGTCCGGGTGGTCGAGGATCGCGCGGATGACGCCGCGGACCAGGTCGGAGTTAGTGCAGCCCCGGTATTTCCACTGCGCGTTCACCTTGAGAAGGACGACGTCGTCGGCGGCGATCATCCCCCCCGGTCCGGAGAGAAGAGACTCCTCGGCCGAACGGTAGAACTGGAGCCCCCGCCCCCCCATCAGGTAGAGGAGGCGATGGACGGCGGCGTGGGCGTGGGGATTCGACGGGTCGGTAAACGGCTGATCGGGGATGCCGGTGATCCAGAAGAGGTCGTTGCGGACAGCCGAGCGGGGACGGGCGAAGAGGCGGAAAGGACGCGCCAGCGGAGCGGCGAGCGCCCCGGCGGCCAGCTTCAGGAAATCACGGCGGTTCATACCGAAGTATATAGTAAAATCGGGCCGCCGGCAAGGAACCTGAATCGGTGAAAATGATCCCCCAATCTTTTCGTCTCGTGGTTTTCGACCTGGACGGCACCCTGGTCGACACGCTGGCCGACATCACGACCGCCGTCAACCGGATGCTCAATGACCTCTCCCTTCCCCCGCGAACGGAGACGGAGGTGCGCTCGCTGATCGGTCACGGGGTGGAGGTCCTGGTCGGGCGGATCGTGGGGGCGGAGAAAGGCCCCCTGCTCGATCGCGCACTGGGACTTTTCCTGGATTATCGGATGGACGCCGGTGCAAAACGCTGCCGCCTCTACCCGGGAGTGCGGGAGACGCTGGACAACCTCCGCGAGCTCAAGCTCGCCGTCGTCTCCAACGGGCGCAAGTCGATGGTGGACCTGGTCCTCCAATCCTGCGGGATCGCGGGATATTTCCAGTCCGCGCTCGGCGGCGATTCCGTCCGCTGCCGCAAGCCCTCCCCCTGCCCGCTCCTCCAGGTGGCCGCGGCAGTGGGGGCGACGGCGGCGCAGACGCTGCTGGTGGGAGACATGATCGTGGACGTCGAGACCGGGCGGGCGGCCGGTATCAGAACCTGCGCCGTGACCTACGGCTTCGGGGAGAGGGCGGATTTGCGCGCGGCGGGCGCGGACTGGCTGATCGACCGGATCGGGGAACTGGTCCCCATCGTCCGCGCCGGCGGGGCGGGAAACATTTAACTACGAATTGCGCGAATTATAACTACGAATTGCGCGAATTGGCTTGGCCGAAAATTCACTGCAAATTGCGCAAATTGAGCTCGGCTTTAGCCTGGCTGAAATTTATCCATAGCCATCAAGCCCAGCCAGGCCCAATTCGTGTAATTCGCGTAATTCGTAGTTATAAACGCGAGCCAAAGCCGAGCCAAATTCGCGCAATTCGTAGTTATAATTCGCGGAATTCGTAGTCTGGTATGAGAGCCCTCCTTGTCAACCCCTGGATCACCGACTTCGCCGCCTTCGACCTCTGGCTCAAACCCCTGGGTCTCCTCCGGGCGGCGGCCGCTTTCCGTTCCTGGGGATGGGAGGTCGACTATCTCGATTGCCTTGACCGGGCAAGGCCGCAAAACAGTGGAGCCGCGACCGACGCCGCTCAAGCTTCGGCGGGCAGGGATTTCACGGATTGCACGGATGACTCGGAAAGGAAACCCGTCGCTACGACTTCGTATCCCCGATCGGGCCAGCCGCAGAAGCCTCCCCAAAGGGATGCCTTCGGGCGCGGGCGTTTTCCCAAGATAGAAATCGAGAAGCCCGCGGCCGTCCGCGATGTCCCCAAACGCTATTACCGTTACGGCATACCCCTCGATCTCTTCCGCGGGGAAGCCGCCAGGTTCCCCCGCCCCGACCTCATCGTAGTCGGTTCGACAATGACCTACTGGTATCCGGGCTATTCGTTGGCCGTCCGCCTGCTCAAAGAATTCTTTCCGAAGACGCCGGTGATACTGGGCGGCCTCTATCCGCGACTCTGTCCGGAACACGCCCGCACATTTTCCGGTGCGGATCATGTCCACGGCGGAGATATCAACGCTCTCGTCGGTCTCCTCAACTCGCTCAATCTCCCCGCGAAGACGGCCGGCTCCGACCTGGAACTCATCCCCGCCTACGACCTCCTCTCCGACCGTTCCGCTCTCCCCCTTCTCACGGGACGGGGCTGTTCTTTCTCCTGCACCTACTGCGCGGCCTCTCTCCTGGAACCGAAGACGGAGCGGCGCGACCCGGCAAACGTGGCGGACGAGATCGCTGCCCACGTCTCCCGCTATGGAACGGCCGATTTCGCCTTCTATGACAACGCTTTGCTCTACCGGTCCCAGGACCACATCGATCTCATCTTGAAGAAGGTAATCCGCCGGAATCTCACCGTCCGCTTTCACACGCCCAACGGCCTCCACGCACGTTTCCTGACGGGGGAGACCGCCCGACTGATGAAAAAGACTGGCTTCGCTACTATCCGCTTGGGTTTGGAGACCAGCGATACGGGACGGCAGGCAATGAGCGGAGGGAAGGTCGGCAACGCCGATCTCGATCGCGCGCTCGGCTTCCTCGAAAAGGCGGGATATCCGCGCCGGGAGATCGGCGTCTACATCCTCTTCGGCCTTCCCGGCCAGCCCCTGGAGGAGGCGGAGAAGGCCGCCGGTTTCGTGCGTTCGCTGGGCGCGCGCGCCTGCCTGGCCGAGTATTCGCCCATCCCATTGACGCCGGACTACCAACGCCTCGTCAACGAAGGCGTCATCGAAGCGGATCTCGATCCCCTCTGGCACAACAACAGCATCTTCTATCTCAAGCAGAAGGGTTATTCCCTGGAGGCGGTGCGGGAACTCCGCACACGGGTAAAAGCTCTGAACCAGGGAGGAGGGACGGTGTCAAATTGTTAAATTCAATTTAACAATTTGACACCGTCCCTCCTCCCTCCCTCCTTCCCTCTTCCTGCCTTGATCGCGATGATTGCGGGTGCTAGACTAAAAAGAGAGCGGGATATGAACGCCTACTGGAAAATGGTGTCTAAACTACTGATCGGAGCGGCCGTGGCGATACTCATCGGCGGCTGTGGGCGGGAGAAACCATCCGCTCCGAACAAACGGGCAATCCCGGACAACCGAACCTCGCCGACGGTCAGCGCCCCCGCCGCTCCAACCGGCGTGGAGGCGAAAACCGCGGACACGGGCAAAGCCCGTTTTTGGAAAACCGTAGATTATTGACCATCGATCATCGGTTACTGATCACTGATTACTGATCACTATTCATTGATTGCGGATCACTTCGGTATTGGACCATGGCTTCCGACAGCAAAGTTCAATGCGAGCTCTGCCCCCGCGGCTGCATCCTCGCCCCCGGGCAGAGGGGCGACTGCCGGGTGCGGGAGAACACCGGCGGCGAGCTGAGGACGCTCGTCTACGGCAAGCCCTGCTCCATCCACGTCGACCCGATGGAGAAGAAGCCCCTCTTCCACTTCCTTCCCGGCTCCCCCGTCCTCTCCATCGCCACCGCCGGATGCAACCTCCACTGCCGCTTTTGCCAGAACTGGGAGATTTCCCAGCGGCCGCCCGAGGAGACGGAGAACTTCGACCTCCCCCCCGAGCAGGTGGTCGCCCTGGCGGTAAAGAACCGCTGCCCCGCCATCGCCTACACCTACAACGACCCCGTCGTCTATTACGAGTACGCCTACGACACCTCCAAGCTCGCCCGCGAGAAAGGGATCCGGAACGTCCTGGTCACCGCCGGCTACATCAACGAGAAACCGCTCCGCGAGCTCTGCACTGTCATCGACGCCGCCCATGTCGACCTGAAAGGGGACGACGATCACTACCGGGAGATCTGCTCGGGGACGCTCGCCCCGGTCCAGAGGACGATCGAGATCATGAAAAAGGCGGGCGTGTGGGTGGAGGTGATCAACCTGGTCGTCCCCACCCTGAACGACTCCCCGGAGAAGATCCGCTGGCTGGCGAAGTGGCTTTTCGACGCGGTCGGGCCGGACGTTCCCCTCCACTTCTCGCGTTTCCATCCGATCTATCGGCTGAAGAACCTCCCCCCGACTCCGGTGGAAACACTCCGGCAAGCCCACGGGATCGCCCGGGAGATCGGCCTTCGCTACGTCTACATCGGGAACGTTTCCGGACTCGAGCAGGAGAGCACCTTCTGCCCGAAATGCGGGAAGATCGTGATCGGGCGGAAGGCCTACTTCGTCGGCGAGAAGAATCTCCAGGATGGGAAATGCGCCTTCTGCGGCGAGACCATCGCGGGGGTGTGGGGATGACGTGCAAAGTGCCACGGGTAACGTTCACTTAGGTGAAGCAACGATAGAAATACAGCTATGAACCGAAGACAATTCCTGAAAACGGGGATCCCGCTCGGCGCGGTCGCCCTGATCCCGCTCCTGCGTAAACTGGGGGCGACGCAGATTCCGTTTTTCCCCAAGGGAAAACGGGCGAGGTATTTCCGGGTCCTGTCGGAGTAAAAGCGGGGGAAGATGCTTCCCGGGGACCGCGCCAACGAGCGCCGCCACCTGCCTTCCGCCGACCTGGCGGCGGCATCAGTCCCGGCGGGCGAGGATGACGATCAGGGCGGCGAGGTTGAGCAGGGAAGCGGCCAGACAGGTCGCGAAGACCCCGAGGATGGGGATGAGCAGCGCGCTGACCAGGAGGGCGCCGAGGCAGGCGCCGAGAAGGTCCGCCCCGTAGACCAGGCCCGCCGTCCGTCCGACCTCCCCTTTTCCCCCGAGATAGATCCGGGCGGCGAGCGGGAACTGGAACCCCCCGACGAAGCCCGCGACCAGGGGAAGGAGCGGAAAGACAGCGACCTCGCCAATCGCGGGAGAGAGCAGGCGCGGGAAGCGGGCGAAGAGGGCGAAGACGGCGGGGAGAAGGAGCGGATAGAGGCAGAGCGCAATCTGGATCTTCATCAGAAGGTTCCGCGGGCGCGAAACCCGCGGGAGCATCCGCGTCATCGCGAGCCCCCCGGGAACCAGGCCGGCCATGAAGAGGCTGACGATGAGACCGAGCTGGTGATAGACCGAACCGTAGAAGATCTGGAAGGCGAGAAGGATGACCACCTGGAAGACGATCTCGGAGAAACCGGAGGCCAGTACCGGGAAGAGGACCCACGCTCCCGCCGCCTGCCTCCTGCGGAGGCTGGGATAGACGGCAAGCGCCGCCAGGGGCAGCGACAGAAACCACCACCAGCGGACGGCCGTCGCCCCCTCCAGCAGACGGGTGAACCACCCCTCCCCTTCCCCCCTGAAGTAGGTGGACCAAAAGACCATGTCGTAGAAATAGCTGACCGGATGGAAATCGAGATTGGGACGCGCGCGGGGAGCGGAGGCGAGTCTCTCCCGGAGATAGGCGACACGCTCCGGGCGCAGGCGGTCGGCGAGGTAGTAGCTCCGCACGTATTTCAGGTCGAGGCCGCGCGCCACAACGCGGTCTTCCAAAACGCCGGGGTCGGTGGTGAGCCAGTCCGAGCGGTCGGAGGCGATGAAGCGGCAGTTTTCGCCGGGGATAGCGACAAGCTGGGGAAAGACGCCGGCCAGTGTGGCGTGAAGACAGGCCAGGTAGTTCTGGAGCTCCCCCCCGATATAGTTCTCCGCTCCGGAAGCCGAAATCCCGATCGTCCCGCCGGGTGTCAATCGGCTTCTGGCCAGGGCAAAAAACTCCCGCGTGTAATAGCGGTTGATCTGGGCGGTGAAGGGATCCGGGAGGTTGACGATGATCACGTCGAAGAAACTCTCCGGAATATCGGAAGCGCGCAGATAGGCGCGTCCGTCGCCGTGAACGATCTCCACCCTCGGATCGCCGAGGAACGCCTTCTCTTCCGGCGCCAGATGCTTCCCGGTCAGACGGACTATCCCGGGATCGATCTCGACATAGACGGCCTTCCTGAGCGATGGGTATTTCAGCGCCTCCTCCAGGGCGCCCCCCATCCCTCCCCCGATCAGAAGCACGCGGCGCGGGGCGGGGTGCATGAGCAGGGGGAAATGGACCGCCTCTTCGGCCGAGGACGGGTCGGGGCGGGTGAAGCTCAGTAGCCCGTTCTCGAAGAGGCTGATCTGGCCTTCCCGGGCGGTCAGGGCCAGGTTGCCGTAGAACGTGTTCTCGGTCCCCTTCAGATCAAATCCTTTCCACTGCCGGCGGAGCGACGCTCTTTCCACCCGCTCCGGGACGAAGAAACTAACGGCGGCGATGTAGGCGAGGGCTAACGCGAGCAAAACCACCATTTCCGTTTTCCTTTTCCCGGGACGGGAGAAAGCCAGCGCTCCGGAAGCGAAAAGAGAAATCCCGAGGAGGAGAAAGACCAGGGCGGCGGGGGCGAGCCAACGGATCAGGAAAAAACCGGTGACCAGCCCGCCGACGACGGACCCCGACGCTTCCAGGATGTAGATCAGGCCGATCCTCCGGCCCGAGTCGCCTCCGGGAAGGGAATGGCGGTCGGACGCGCAGGCCAGGGAGAAAAGAAAGCCGTTCAGGAGGCAGAGCGGACAGAGGACGAGAAAAACGGAGACCAGGATGTCGGCGAAACCGACGATCTGGCCGGGGGCAACCCCCAGGGCAATCCGGATCGAACGGACGGCGAGAAAGGTGAGGAGGAGAAGAAGCGAAAATGCGATCTGGCCCCGGACGAACGATCGTTGGGGATCGCGGAGACGGTCGGCGATTTTTCCCCCCAGCAAACTTCCCGCTCCGGTCCAGAAGAGCCAGCAGCCGAGCGCGATCCCGAGCGAAAGCTCGTTCCCGTAAAAAAGGACCATCAGCTCGCGGAGAAAAGCGATCTGGGCGGAGAGGGAGGCAAAGCCGAGAGCAAAGACAGCTGCCAGTAGGAAGCGGTGGGGCAAAATACTGGTGCGGTTCACAAGCAACGATTAGAAATGCGGTTATGCATCCCCGTCGGGAAGCAGGGCAATGATGCGGCTCGCCACTTCGCTCACGCTCAGCTCCGACGTGTCTATCCGGTTCCCGATCGCGTCGTAGAAGCGGCGGCGGGCGCCCAGGAGGTCTTGGATGGCCGTCCGGCGGTCGCCGCACTCGAGAAGAGGGCGGTGGCTCTCCTTTTCCACCCGCTTGAGGATCACTTCGAGCCGGGCGGTGAGACAGATCAGAAGACCGTTAGGCCCGAGGTCGCGGACGTTCCTGGGATCGAGGACAACGCCCCCGCCGGCGGCGACGATCTGTCCCCCGGAAAGGGCGATCTCGCGGACCAGCTCCCTCTCGCGGGCCCGGAAATAGCCTTCGCCCTTCTCGGAGAAGATCCGTCTGATCGGCATCCCCTCCCTCTCCTCGATGACGGCGTCCATCTCCACCACCGGGCGGCCCAGGCAGCGGCCCAGTTCCCGCGCGACGGCGGACTTCCCCGTCCCCATGAAACCGAAGAGAACAATATTTTTTAGCACCTGATTTCTCTGATTCACCTGAATCAATCAAGCCCACAGTGCTAATATTTTTTCAGGGATTCCATGTAGCCCGAGAAGTTTCGGCGAATCTCGGCCAGACTGTCTCCTCCGAACTTCTCCAGGAAGGCTTCGGCCAGGACCAGCGCGGCCACGTTTCTCCCGACCACGGAGGCGGCGGGGACGGCGCAGACGTCGGAGCGCTCCTGCGCCGCGGAGGCCGCTTGGCCCGTTTTCAGGTCGACGGTCTGGAGCGGCTTCATCAACGTCGGTATCGGCTTCATCGCGGCCAGAAGAACGATCTCTTCCCCATTGCTCAAGCCGCCTTCGATCCCGCCCGCCCGGTTGGTCAGGCGGCAGAGCCCCTTCTCCGTGCAGACGATCTCGTCGTGGACTTCCGACCCGGGCGAGGAAGCGGCGGAGAAGCCGAGGCCGATCCCCACCGCCTTGATCGCGGGTATGGACATGAGCGCGGCGGAAAGGCGGGCGTCGAGGCGACGGTCGGCCTGGGTGTAGCTTCCCAGCCCCGGGGGAATCGCGCGGGCCACCACCTGAAAGACGCCGCCCAGCGTATCCCCTGACTTCTTCGCCTCCTCGATCCTCTCGATCATTTTCTTCTCCGCGATCGGATCGGGGCAGTTGAGCAGGGACTCTTTCCGATGCTTTTCGCCCTCCGCGCCGAGATCGGTCCTCGCGGCGATCCCCCCGATCGAGACGACACGGCTCAGCACCTCGATCCCGAACTCCCGGAGCATGATCTGGGCGAGGGCCCCCAGCGCGACGCGGGAAGCGGTCTCCCGCGCGCTCGCCCTCTCCAGGACGTTGCGGGCATCGGAGAAGCCGAACTTCATCGCCCCGGCGAGGTCGGCGTGGCCGGGGCGGGGGGCGGTGACCGGGGGCAGATCCTCGATCCGGCAGTCGCGGTTCTTGATCAAGAGGCCGATCGGGGCGCCGATTGTCTCCTCTCCCCTGATCCCGGACCAGATCTCGACCCGGTCCGATTCGATCGCCATCCGCCCGCCCCGCCCGTAGCCGGACTGGCGGGCTTTGAGCTCGGCATTGATGAAAGCCTCGTCGATCTTCACGCCCGCGGGGAAGCCCTCGAGGATGGCGAGGAGCCCCTTCCCGTGCGATTCACCGGCGGTCAGGTATTCAAGCATGTTTTTTCTCCAAATAGCGATTGTTGAGTGACGACTGGTCACTGTCTTCCCTGTGGGAGCGGCGTCTGCCCCATCCCGAAATCTTCTTCGGGACCCGCCGCGATCCGGGCCACGCCCCTCTCTTGACCGCAAATAATCTAACAGACGATCGAATAGGATTGAATAGGATGGGCTAGGCCGGCTGTTTTATCCTCTCCAATCCTATTCGATCGTCTGTTCAATATGCCGAGACCGAGCTGGCGGGGTCAACTTGGATCGGGGCGAGACGCCCCTCCCACAGAAAAACAGTAACACCAGAAGAAGTAATCAGTGATCAGCTACTGATGACTGATCACATCGTTTTCAGCTACTGATCAGTTACTGTTTCATGTGGGAGCGACATTCCTGCCTGCCCCGATAGTCCCGGCAGAGATACGGGACTATCGGGGTCGCGATCCGGGCCGACTTGGATCGGGGCGAGACGCCCCTCCCACAGAACAGCATGCGCAACCTCACGTAACCTTATTTTACATACCACCCCAGATACCAAACCATGATCATCTTTCCCCAGAAGAGGCAGAGGAGCGAGCCCAACGCCAGATAGGGACCGAAGGGGATCCTCGACCCGAACTTCGCCCGGCGGACGATGATCAGCGCGACGCCGACCGCCGCGGCGGCCACAGCGCCGAGAAAGATCGAGAGAAGAACCATCGGCCAGCCCATCCAGGCGCCGACCGCGGCCATCATTTTGACGTCGCCCATTCCCATCGCGTCTTTTTTCAGCGCCGCCTTGCCCAGGACACCGATCAGGTAGAGGCTCAATCCCCCGGCCAGAGCGCCCAGGAGAGAATGGCGCAGTGAGGGCAGAAGCGCCCAGGGACCGGGCGGGGACCATTGGAAAAGGGCGAAATGATCGGG
This sequence comes from uncultured bacterium, assembly GCA_964551475.1. Classification (GTDB taxonomy): domain Bacteria; phylum Auribacterota; class Erginobacteria; order Erginobacterales; family CAZKCI01; genus CAZKCI01. The sequence goes on from CAZKCI010000027.1 coordinate 96,723, forward strand.
GATCAAGGCCGCGAGGATCAGGCCGACGGCGAAGAGCGGGTAGGTGATGCGGTCCGGGAGAATGAAGTGCTCCCAGTCGATCACGGACAGGGCGAAAAGGCTCGCCGCGAAATACCAGAGAAAAGGTATGAGGTGAAGGGGGAGAACCACGCCGGTCTCCCGGAAGAGGCGGAAACGGGACATGAGAACGAAAAAATGGACGCCCAGAAACAGGAGGCCGGTCGTCAGTTCGACCAGGGGATAGCGCAGCGAGATGGACGCGCCGCAGCGACGGCAGCGCCCGCGCAGGAGGAGAAAGCTCAGGAGGGGGACGTTGTCATACCAGGCGATCGGCTGCCGGCAGCCGGGGCAGAAGGAGCGGGGCAGGACGATCGACTCCCCCCGGGGCATCCGGAAGACGCAGACGTTGAGGAAACTCCCGACGGAGAGGCCGAAGAGGAAAACGATGGCGTCGAGGATGAGATTCATCGGATTTCTCGGCCAGCCATTGTAGGCCGCTTCTGTGAAGCGGCGGCCGCGAACCGCCGCGCCCGATCGCACCTGTCCGCCGAAGCGCGACAGCGCGCAGGTAGAGATCGGGCCTACAAGCCCATCGCCGACCGGGCGGCTTTCTTCATTACTTCCACCGGCGCCTTCTCGCCCGTCCACAGCTCCCAGGAGAGGGCCGCCTGATGGACGAGCATGCCCAGTCCGTTCATCCCGTCGCGCCCGATCTTTCGGGCGGCCGCGAGAAGTCTCGTCTCCGGAGGATTATACACCAGGTCGAAGATAATTGCCGGCCGGGGAAGAAGCGAGGGGGAAAACGGGAGGGGATCGAACCCTTTCATCCCCAGGGGCGAAGCGTTGACGGCCAGATCGGCGGCGGCGAGAGCTTCCTTCCAAAGCCGGGAACCGACGGGCAGGGAGCGCGCGATCTTCGGCGATACTCCGTTGACCCGCGCGGCCAGGCCCGCCGCCCGGGAACGGAAAGGATCGGCGATCGAGACCGACGCCGCGCCCTCCAGGGCCGCCCGCATCGCCACCGCCCTCCCCGCTCCGCCCGCGCCGGCGAGGAAAACCCGTTTCCCTTTCAGCCGGAATCCTTTTTCCGCCGCGAGCGACCGGACAAAGCCCCGGCCGTCGGTGTTGTCTCCGAAGGAGCGGCCGGAGCGGAAGATCACCGTGTTGACCGCCCCGAGAAGACGGGCCTCCCGGGAAAGACCGGAGAGAAAGGGGATCGCGGCCACCTTGTGAGGGATGGTCAGATTGAGTCCGCGAAAGCCCAGCGCCCGGCAGCCGAGAAGCGCCCCCGGCAGGCGATCCGGAGAGACGGCGAAGGCGAGATAGAGCCAATTCATCCGCCGCGCCCGAAAGGCGGCGTTGTGGATGGCGGGGGAGATCGAGTGAGAGACGGGGAATCCGAAAAGACCGGTCAGCAGAGGGGAGTTATCGGGCGCATCCACAAGATAACCGCCGCTGGGTTGGTCGATGGGTCAGGGTTAGGTTACTGGTCTGGTCAAGGGGTTAGGTCTATGGTCCGCCAAAACGCCGCCAGGTTGCACCAATAACCTTACCCATTCACCAGACCAATAACCTTACCCTTGCCCATCGACCATTTCAGCTTGCTCCAACTACCTTTTGCCCCGGCGGGAAACCTTCGGCTTGAGAGCTAGCCGATTCACCGCAGAGAGGTAGGCTTTGACCGAGGCCTCGATGATGTCGGTGGAGGAGGCGCGGCCGGTCACCAGGCGCTTGCCCGAGCGGACCTGCACCGTCACCTCGCCCAGGGCGTCCTTGCCGCCGGTGACCGCCCGGAGGCCGTACTCGACGAGCTCGCCCTTGATCCCGGTGATCCGATCGATCGCCTTGCAGGCGGCGTGGACGGGGCCGTCCCCGGTGGAGGCGTCCTGGCGGATCTTCTTCCCCCTCTTCAGGCGGACGGTGGCGGTGGGCACGGTCTGGGTCCCGCTGGTCACGTTCAGGTAGTCGAGCACGAACAGCTCCGGGGCGGAGGCGATCTGCTCGTCGACCAGGGCCTCGATGTCCTCGTCGAAAACGACCTTCTTCTTGTCGGAGAGGGTCTTGAAGCGGGCAAAGGCCTCCTCGAGCTCCTTGCCGTCGAGCTGGTAGCCGAGAGCGTGGACCTTCTCCTTGAAGGCGTGGCGGCCGGAGTGCTTCCCCAGCACCATGGTGGAGCGGGGGACGCCCACGTCCGCGGGCTTCATGATCTCGTAGGTGGACGGCTCCTTGAGGACGCCGTCCTGATGGATGCCGGCCTCGTGGGCGAAGGCGTTCTCCCCCACGATCGCCTTGTTGCGCTGGACGGCGATCCCGGTCAGATGGCTGACCAAACGGCTGGTCTTGAAGATCTGGCGGGTGTCGACGCCGAAGGTAAAGCCGAAGAAATCCTTCCTCACCCTCAGCGCCATCACAATCTCTTCCAGGGAGGCGTTTCCCGCCCGTTCGCCCAGGCCATTGATGGTGCACTCGATCTGGCGGGCGCCGTTGCGGACGGCGGCGAGCGAGTTGGCCACGCCCAGGCCGAGGTCGTTGTGGCAGTGGACCGAGATGACCGCCCGGCCGATGTTGGAAACCTTCTCCTTGAGATAGCGGATGAGGCCCCCGAACTCCTCCGGCGTCGAGTAGCCGACGGTGTCGGGGATATTCACGGTGGTGACGCCGGCCGCAATCACCGCCTCGACCACCTCGGCCAGGAACTCCCGCTCGGTCCGGGAGGCGTCCTCGGGAGAGAACTCGATGTCCGTGAAGTGCTTCTTCACCGTCTCCACCGAGCGGACCGCCCAGCGGACGATCTCCTCCTGGGGCTTCTGGAGCTTGAACTCCCGATGGATCTTCGAGGTGGCGAGAAAGAGATGGAGGCGGGGGCGTTCCGCCGTCTCCAGCGCCTTCATCGCCGCCTCGATGTCCTTGTCCAGACAGCGGGCCAGGGCGCAGACCGTCACCCCGCGGACGGCCTTGCCGACCGCGCGGACCGCCTCCAGGTCTCCCTCCGAGGCGATGGGGAAACCGGCCTCGATCACGTCCACTCCCAGGCGGACGAGCTGGCGGGCGATCCGGATCTTCTCCCGGAGGTTGAGCGTCGCGCCGGGGGACTGCTCGCCGTCGCGCAGAGTGGTGTCAAAGATGATGATACGGTCTTTCATAGCAAAGAAGGGTTCAACGGTTCAACGGTTCACGGTTCAACGGTTCACGGTTCAACGGTTCACGGTTCAACGGTTCACGGTTTACTGATTACAGTTCACTGATCACTGGTTCAACTCCAGCCAGCACAAAAAATCCGCCAGTGTCGGCCAGGACATCTCGTAATCGGCCGAGTCCACCCGCACCAGGTTCACGGCCCCGCTGAGATCGGAAAGAACCGTATCCGAGCTAAACTTGCCGAAGGAGGAGTGCTCCCACTTGATGCACTCCCCGTTCTTGCAGGAGGAGGATTTGGCGATCACCTTTCCCATCGCCCTCCGGTTGCAGAGAAGGACCAGGTGATCGGAATGGCCCTCGAGATGAAAATGAACGTGCCCTCCATGGTCAAGCCCCTGGCGGAATACTCTGCGGAACACCTGCTGGGCCAGCTGCTTGGGCCGCAGATCGTACGACGGGATATTGGAAACAAACCGATCCCGGCGCAAGAAAAGCGGCTGGCGGAAAAGACGGTGGATCGCCTTCTTGAACTGGTCGAAGCTGAAAGGCTTCCTGAACATCCCCCGGAAACCCGCCTCCCGGACCGACCGCATCTCGTTCGCGTTGAGCTCGTAGGCGGAGATGAGGAGAGCGGGAACGGGAAAGCCCGCGTCCCGGAGCAGTCGGTAGAACTCGAGCCCGGTCATGTCCTCCAGGTTGTTGTCCGCCACCACCGCGTCGGGAGGGCGCGTCTTGGCCTGCTTCAGGGCGTCGGCGCCCCGGGCGAACGACTCCACCCGGTATCCCAGCAATCCGATGAAGCGGTGGAGGACCTGCTGGGTCAGCGGCTCATCTTCTAAAACAAATATGGTCTTTTCTTCCATAACAATGGTCGACGGGTCAGGGAAAGGATAGTGGTCTGGTCCCTGGGTAAGGTTAATGGTGCGGCCCGGACAGCCGGCCATCACCATCGACCTAACCCATTAACCAAACCCACTTCCTAACCCATCGCCCATCTACTTTTTTTTCGGGGCCTTCAGCCAGCACATCATCGAGCGCAGCTGCTTTCCCACCCTTTCGATCAGATGATCGGCCTGGCTCTTGAGGAGAGCGTTGAAAACCGGACGGCCGGCGCGGTTCTCCAGTATCCACTCCCGGGCGAACTCGCCGCTGCGGATCTCGGCGAGGATCTTCTTCATCTCCGCCCGGGTGGACTCGGTGATCACCCGCGGACCCCGGGTGATGTCGCCGTATTTCGCGGTATTGCTGATCGAATAGCGCATCCAGGCGATCCCGCCCTTGTTCATCAGGTCGGTGATGAGCTTGAGCTCATGCAGACACTCGAAATAGGCCACTTCGGGCTGGTAGCCGGCGGCGACCAGGGTCTCGAAGCCGGCCCGGACGAGCTCCGTCAGGCCGCCGCAGAGAACCACCTGCTCCCCGAAGAGGTCGGTCTCGGTCTCCTCGCCGAAGGTGGTCTCCAGGACGCCCGCGCGGGTGGCCCCGATCCCCTTGGCGTGGGCCAGGGCGATCTTCTTCGCCTTGCCGCTGTGGTCCTGGTGGACGGCCAGCAGGCAGGGCACGCCGTTTCCCTCGACGAAGACGTCGCGGACCAGATGGCCGGGCCCCTTGGGCGCGACCAGGTAAACGTCGATGTTCTTGGGCGGAACGATCTGCCCGAAGTGGATGTTGAAGCCGTGGGAGAAGGCCAGGGCCTTGCCCGCCTTGAGCCCGCTTTCGATACAGGACCGGTAGAGCGCCGCCTGCACTTCGTCGGGAACGAGCAGGTGGATGATGTCGGCGGCCTTGGCCGCGTCCTCGGCCAGCATCGGCTGAAAGCCGTGGGAGACCGCCAGGCGGTAGTTGTCCGTCCCGGGGAGCTCGGAGACGATGACATCGACGCCGCAGTCGCGCAGGTTCTGGGCCTGGGCGTGCCCCTGGGAACCGTAGCCGATGATGGCGATCTTCTTCCCCTTTAATATTTTCAGGTCCGCGTCCTTGTCATAGTACATCTTGGCCATGTCCAACCTCCGTGGTTTTCTAAAAAGGTTCCCGGTTCAACGGTTCACGGTTCAACGGTTCGTGATGCCACTTGCGCGTTGTAGGCCGCTTCTGTGAAGCGGCGCTTTTTCGCCCGCTCACACCTGTCCGCCGTAGCGCGGAGCGCATAGGCGGAGAGCGGGCCTACACAACATTGCGAACCGCGGTCCCCTGTTTCAGCTCCTCGCGATCGCCACCGTCCCCGTCCGCACCAGCTCCCGGATCCCGAAACGGCTCACCAGCCCGATGATCGCCCGGATCTTCCCCTCGTCGCCGGTCGCTTCCAGGACCAGCGTGTCGGGAGCGAAGTCCACCACCCGGGCCCGGAAAACTTCGGCGATCTCGATGATCTCGGAGCGGGTGCGGGCGGTGGCGTTGACCTTGACCAGGATGAGCTCCCGGTCCAGGCACTCCGGCCCGGCGAACTCCTGCACCTTGATCACGTCGATGAGCTTGTTGAGCTGTTTCTCCACCTGCTCGATGATCTCGGGCTTGCCCTTGTCGTCGACCACGATGGTCATCCGGGAGACGGTGGGATCGTTGGTCTCCCCCACCGCCAAACTCGCGATGTTGAAGCCCCGCCCGGAAAAGAGGCCGGAGACCCGGGCCAGGACGCCGAACTTGTTCTCGACCAGAACGGAAATTGTATGCTTCATGGATACACCTCTAAGAATTTAGCTGCTTGTGCAACGTTAAAAATTGCGTTCCCGCATGGAGTACTGGAGTATTGGAAAAAAACAGCCTGCCAGCCGGTCAATTCTTCAACATCACTCCATTACTCCACTACTCCATTACTCCGGTTTTCTTGATTATTCCATTACTCCAATTCTGTTAGGCCATCCCGCCGATCATCTGGTTGATGGTGGCCCCGGCCGGGATCATGGGGAAGACGTTCTCCTCCTTCTCGACGATGAAATCGAGAAAGACCGGGCCTGGGGTGCTGAGGGCCGTCTCCAGGGCGGCCCGGACCTTCTTCTTCTCGCTGACCCGGATGCCCTTGGCCCCGTAGGCTTCGGCCAGGCGGACGAAATCCGGATTGCCGCAGAGCTCGGTGCAGGAGTAGCGCTTCTCGTAGAAAAGCTCCTGCCACTGGCGGACCATGCCCAGAAAACCGTTGTCGAGGATCGCCACCTTGACCGGGAGCTTGTTGTGCACCGCGGTGGCGAGCTCCTGGATGTTCATCTGGATCGACCCGTCCCCGGCCACGTCGAAAACCACCCGGTCGGGGAGCCCCATCTGGGCGCCGATCGCCGCCGGGAAGCCGTAGCCCATCGTCCCCAGTCCGCCCGAGGAGATGAAGGTCCTCGGCTCCGTATACTGGTAGTACTGGGCCGCCCACATCTGGTTCTGGCCGACCTCGGTGCAGATCACCGCCTGGCCCTTCGTGACCTCGTAGATCTGCTCGACCACGTACTGGGGGCGCAGCCGGTCGTCCTTCTTGTAGGTGAGCGGATACTTCGCCTTCCACTCGGCGATCTGGCGCCGCCAGGGATCGATCTTCCCCCCCTTGACGATGGCGTTCAGGTCCTTGAGCACCCGCGCGGCGTCGCCGACCACCGGAATGTCGGCCCGGACGCTCTTCGATATGGCGGTGGGGTCGATATCGATATGGGCGATGACCGCGTGGCGCGCGAACTCGTCGATCTTGCCGGTGATCCGGTCGTCGAAACGGGCCCCCACCGAGATCAGAAGATCGGTCTCGGCGATCGCGAGGTTGGCGTACTGAGTGCCGTGCATCCCCACCATTTTCAGGGCCAGCGGATGGGTCTCCGGGAAGATCCCGAGCGCGAGCAGCGTGGTGGTGACGGGGATCCCCGTCTTCTCCACCAGTTTCTTGATCTCCGGCGCCGCGCCGGAAGCGATCGCTCCGCCCCCGACGTAGAGAAGCGGCTTCTGGGCTTTGGCGATGGCGTGGGCGAGTTTCTCGATCTGCTTCAAGTGCCCCTCGTAGACCGGCTTGTAGCCCCGGATCTCGACCTCCTTGGGGAAGACCGCCTTGGTCTCCGCCTTCTGGACGTCCTTGGGCACGTCGATCAGGACCGGCCCCGGGCGGCCGGTGCGGGCGAGGTAGAAAGCCTCCCGGACAATCCGGGGCAGGTCGTCGGCGCTGGTCACCAGGTAGTTGTGCTTGGTGATCGGGCGGGTGATTCCCACGATGTCCGCCTCCTGGAAGGCGTCGTTCCCGATCATCCCGGTGGCGACCTGGCCGGTGACGGCGACCATCGGGATCGAATCCATGTAGGCGGTGGCGATGCCGGTGACCAGGTTGGTCGCCCCCGGACCGGAGGTGGCCAGGCACACTCCGGCCTTGCCCGTGGCCCGCGCGTAGCCGTCGGCCGCGTGGGCGCCCCCCTGCTCGTGGCGGGTGAGCGTGAGCTTGAGCGGAGACTGATAGATCGCGTCGAAGATGTCCAGGACCGCCCCTCCGGGGTAGCCGAACATGACCTCGACGCCCTCCTTGATCAGACTGTCGATGAGAACTTGGGCGCCCTTCATTTTAAAAATTTCCTCCGGAAATTTTTAAGCAACTTTAGTCCGCCGCTTTTTCCCGCAGTCGCTCGCTTCCTGTTTGTGACTGCTCAGGTTATCAGGTTCACGGTACAGAGGTTCACGGTTATCTTGATGTTTTCCCAACCGTTGAACCGTTGAACCTGATTACTGATTACTTTCTTTCAATACCGCTCCCCGGTCGGCCGACCCCACCTGTGCGGCATAGCGGGCGAGGTAGCCGGAGAGTTTGCGCTCCGGTCTCTTCCACGACTTAGCTCGACGCTTCAGCTCCTGGTCAGAAAGATTGACGCAGATCTTCCTCTCCGAGATATCGAGCGTGACCTCGTCCCCGTCCTTTAAAAGAGCGATCGGTCCGCCCGCCGCCGCTTCGGGGGAGATGTGGCCCACGCAGGGGCCCCTGGTCCCTCCGGAGAAGCGCCCGTCGGTGATCAGCGCCGCCGTCTCCCCCATCCCCATGCCGTCGATGGCGGCGGTGAGCGAGAGCATCTCCCGCATCCCCGGGCCGCCCCGCGGCCCTTCGTAGCGGACGACCACCACCGTGCCGGGGACGATCCCTCCCTTCATCAGGCAGGCCATCGCCGCCTCTTCGCAATCGAAGACCTTGGCCTTCCCCGTGAAGTGGCGCGCCTTCTCTGAGACCGCCGTCTGCTTGATCACGGCGCCGTCCGGGGCGAGGTTCCCCGAAAGGACGGCGATCCCGCCCTGCGGCCGGAAAGCCTTTTCCGGGGAACGGATAAAATCGGTGTCGCCGACAGAGGCCGCGGAGCGAATCTCCCCCACGGTCAGACCGCTGACCGTGGGAACGTCGCGGATCCGGCCGCCTAAAACCTTCAGCACCGCCGGGACGCCGCCCGCCGCGTGGAGGTCTTCCATCAGCCCCTCCCCGCCGGGCGCCAGGTCGGCGACCTGGGGGGTCAAGCGGCTGATCCGGTCGAAGGCCTCCAGCTTGAGGTCGATCCCCAAATCGCCGGAGATGGCCATCAGGTGGAGGACGGTGTTGGTCGATCCGCCCAGGGCCATGTCCGCCGTGATCGCGTTCTCGATGGCGGTCCGGGTCATGATCTTCCGGGCGGAAATCCCTTCGTTGACCAGGGCAACGATCCGCTTTCCGGAACGATAGGCGATCCGCTTCTTCTCGGCCGAACCGGCCAGCGCCGTGGCGCAGAAGGGAAGGCTCATCCCCATCGCTTCGGTGACGCAGGCCATGGTGTTGGCGGTATACATCCCCTGGCAGGAGCCCTGCCCCGGGCAGGCTCGGAGCTCGAGCTCCTGGAGTTCCTCGGCCGATATCTTCCCGGCTTTGGCCTGTCCCACCGCCTCGAAGGCGTCCTTGACCAGGGAGAGGCGGCGGCCGCGGTGTCGGCCGGCGAGCATGGGGCCGGCGGTGACCGCGATCGCGGGGATGTTGAGCCGGGCCGCGGCCATCAGCATCCCGGGCGTGATCTTGTCGCAGTTGGTGAGGAGGACGAGACCGTCCAGGGCGTGCGCCCGGGCCACCATCTCGATCAGGTCGGCGATCAGCTCCCGGGTGGGGAGCGAGCAGCGCATCCCGGCGTGGCCCATGGCGATCCCGTCGCAGACGCCGGGGACGGAGAAGAGGAAGGGGCGGCCGCCGCCGGCGTAGACGCCGTTCTCGATCGACCGCTCCAGCTCCCTCATCCCGACGTGACCGGGGATGAGATCGGTGAAGCTGGAGACGACGCCGATGAAGGGCTTCGAGAGGTCCTCGGGGTCGACGCCGGTCGCGAACATCAGGCAGCGGTGCGGCGCCCGTTCGATCCCGTTGACGATGGCGGCGCTGGCGAGTTTGTTGTTTTTAACTGTTTTCATGGGATACCCGGAAGCGTTTAATATACTCCAAAGGCGGGTGTTCTGTCAACGACGGGCGGGCGAATTATGCAACCAATTTAGAAATGTCCGCTTTCGCGAGGACGGCGGCGCTCCGGCAGGTCCTTGATGATCTTCATATCTGGTCGGCCTCACCTCTATCCGGACACAATGTCCGGATACCCTTATCTGATGCGCCGGAACAATGGAATCCGGACACGGGGCGGAATGACTGGCGTGATCGGATCGCCCACGATTGTTTCAGTTCCCTATCCCGCCAAAATGGCGGGATACCCACTTGAAGGGAGTACAACCCTCCAAATCGCGACATTTTATCGCGAAAAGTGTCGCGATTCTCCTTTTATGATCAATCTGATCCCGAAATCGCGACACTTTGACGCAAGAAATGCCACGCGTGTGTCCATCACTCCCCCATCTCAATCTCGCCGCCAAACCGTGCCCGGGCGAAGGCAATCGCCCGGTGCAGTTTTTCGCGCAGCAATTCCTTGGGCGGCAGGGCGGTGAGGTATTCGGCGACATGGATGCCGGAGCTGCCCAATTCCAGCAGTTCGATCTGTTCCTGTTTCTTTCCGGCGCAGAGGATCATGCCCAGCGGCGCCTCCTCGCCCTGCTTACGTTCGTATTTATCCAGCCAGCGCAGGTAAAGTTCCATCTTCCCCTTGTGCTCGGGGCGGAACTTGTCCAGTTTGAGATCAACCGCCACCAGCCGGCGCAGGTACCGATGAAAGAACAGCAAGTCGAGATAAAAGTCATCCTCATCGACGGTAATCCGCTTCTGGCGGGCGACAAAGGAGAAGCCGATGCCTAACTCCAGGATGAAGGCTTCCATCTCGCGCAGAATGGCGGCTTCCAAGTCCTTTTCCTGAAATGCGCCGGTGAGTCCGAGAAAATCGAGGAAATAGGGATCGCGAAAAACCAGGTCCGGGGTCAGCTTGTCCTCGTCACGCAAGGCGACGAGTTCGAGTCGGGCCAGTTCTTCGGGTTTTTTCTACAGGCCGGTGCGCTCGTAGAGCATGGAGCCGATTTTTTTCTGGAGGGTTCGGGTGCTCCAACGTTCAATCCGGCACATCTCGGCATAAAAGTCCCGCTGAAGGGAATCCTGCAGGTAGATGATGGAGAGAAAATGGGTCCAGCTCAATTGTCTCATCAGTGCTGAGACAATCCGGTCATCGGGAAAGGCCTCGGCAAAACGAAGCATGTGCCGCAGGCTTTTTTCGGAGAATCCTCTCCCATACTCCGCCTCCAATTGTCGCGCCAGTGATACGACATCTTCCCTGCTTTGGTCTTGCACAACTAAAATATAACTCCCCTGTCTTCCGAGATTTCCTTGCAACCACCTCGGGATAGCCACATTTTGGACATGGTCCCGTTTTCTCACCACGCTCTGTTGGGAGATCCATGGGATTCTTCATCTCAAAGCCTCCCTAAAAACCATATTTGAATGGTCGCAGAAAGCGGAATTGGCCTGGAGCTACCCTGTGAATATTCTGCGCTGCGGGAGAAGAAGAAACGGCGGGATTTGCTGAAGTGGCGGCGCGGGGCATCATGGTGCTTCCTGAGGTCAAATATTGCCACAAATATGATAATAATTGCAAGATTGTTCGGGAATAAGAAAGGGAATAAGAACAATCAAACTTCTGGCTTTTCCAGGGTAAAGAGGTTGTCCGATAACCTCCGAAAACGCATGTTTTGGATAGCCACGGCTTTCAGGCTACACACGGCAACGCAGGCTAAAGCCTGCGGCTACCGGGTTTGTCGGACAGCCTTTAATCCCCCCGGCTATTATCGCTCGCCCTTCCAGGGCGATTTTTTGCTTTCACTTCCCACTTCTGACTTCTCACTTCTGACTTCTGCCTTATTCCTTATATACCCTCGACACCCTCTTCCCGAGCTGGGCGAGGACCTCGTAAGAGATCGTCCCGATGCGCCGGGCCGCTTCCTCGGCGGTGATCCGCTCGCCCCCCTGCTCGCCGATCAATACCGCCTCGTCCCCGATCGAAACGCCCGGGATCTTTCCGACGTCCACCATCAGCTGGTCCATGGTCACGATCCCGACGATCGGCGCCCGCCGACCCCGGATCAGGACCTCCCCCCGGTTGGAATGGGCGCGGCTGAAGCCGTCGCCGTAGCCGATCGGCAGCGTGGCGATCCGGGTTTTGCGTTTCACCCGGTAGGTCCGGCCGTAGCTGATGGTCCGGCCCGGTTCCACGGTCTTTAAATAAGCGACCCGGGTCTTCAGGCTGAGGGCCGGCTTCAGGTCGATCCGTTTCTGGAGATGCGGCGCGGGATGGATCCCGTAAAGCATGATCCCCGGGCGGACCATGTCCATCCAGGCCTTCTTCGCGGAGAGGGTCGCGGCGGAGTTCGCGATGTGGCGAATGGGAAAGGAGATCCCCCGCGCTTTGGCCGCGCGGATCACGGCCAGGAAGGCGGCGATCTGTTCCTTCATAAAGGAGGGGTCGGGATTGTCGGCGGCGGCGAGATGCGAGCAAATCCCCTCCAGGCGGATCCCCTTGACCCGGGAGAGCCGTTCGATCAGGGGGAGGCAGTTCTCGTGCCAGACGCCGATCCGCCCCATGCCGGTGTCGATCATCACGTGGACATTGATCCTCTTGCCGGCGGAGAGCGCTTCCTGGGCGATATCGCGGGCGATCTCCAGCGAGCAGACCACCGGCGTGAGGTCATTGCGGACGATGAAGGGGGAATGGCCGACCATCCCCGAACTCAGGATCATGATGGGGACGGAGGGGAAGAAGGAGCGCAGTTCCAGCGCCTCCTTGACGTGGGAGACGCCGAGCATGTCCGCGCCGGCCGCGAGCGCGGCCGCCGAGACATCGCGCGCGCCGTGGCCGTAGGCGTCGGCCTTGACGCTGATCAGGATCTTCACCCCCTCGCCGACCAGCCGGCGGACGGCGAGAAGGTTGTGGCGGATGGCGGAGAGGTCGATCTCGGCCCAGGTCTTGAAAAATTTGTCTCGATCCATGGCTTGGACTCGACTAAAGAAAGCCGCGGATTACGCGGATTTGCGCTGATTATCGCACATCAATCGTGTTCAAATACAGGGGAAGGGCATTCGAACTTTCATCACTCGGATCGACCGCCATCCTCTCCCCGGCGATCCGGCCGATCCCAAAGGCGTCCGGCCAGGCTTCTTCCAGGGCGACATCCGCGCCCAGGACGGAACGCAGACGCTCGCGCTGAGGCGTCAGCACGCGCAGCCCGACGATCAACCGGGCTGCTTCTTCCGCGGGGAGGCAGGCGGGAGGGCGAAGCGTGGACACCTCTTCCCCCCGCTTTTCATACAGAGCGCAATAGATTCGCCCCCGGCGGGCGTCGGCCAGGACGGCGATCCTCCCCTCCCCCCCCGCTCCCCAGGCCAGGGCCTCGAAGCTACCTACCCCCTTGAGCGGTATCCCGAGCGAGAAGGAGAGCCCTCGGGCCACGGCCAGGCCGACGCGGATCCCCGTGAACGAGCCCGGCCCCAATCCCGCTCCCACCGCCGCGAGCTCGGAGAGTGTCCAACCGGCCCGGCCGAGGAGGCTGTCCAGGATGGGGATGATCCCCGCCGAATGCCGCTCGTGGGTGGGGAGAACGGCATGCGCCACGGCGGTCGAGCCGTCGAGGAGGGCGAGGGAGCCTTTCTCGGTCGAGGTTTCGATGGCGAGTATCTTCATACTACGAATTACGCGCTTGCGCGCCGAAGCGCTTCAGCGCGCAGGCGCGAATTATAACTACGAATTCCGCGAATTTGGCTTGGCTCGGCCTGGCAAATTTTAACCGCGAATAACGCGCGAATGGGCCTGGCTTGGCCTGGCAAAACATGAACTACGAATTACGCGAATTGGCTCGGCTGGCTAATGACTTCCACAAATTGACACGCTTGCGCGCCGTAGTGCTTCAGCGCGCAGGCACGAATTAGCGCAAATGACAAGAGCTGCGCGGAATGCTGAACTATCTCGGAAATTCACGCCTGTTCGGAGATATCATTTTTTAGGCCGAGCCGATCCGAATTCGCGTAATTCGTAGTTTGAATTCGCGAAATTCGTAGTTTATCTTAGCCGGGACGGACGAGGGCGGCCTCGACGGACTCGGGCAGGCCTTCCACGGTGATCTCGCGGGAGGAGGCGTCCCTCAGCGCCAGCGTGATCCGCACGGCGGCGGCGGGCAAAATCCCCTCCCCCTTCTCCGCCCACTCCACCGCGCATACCCCCTCTCCCTCCAGGTACTCATCGAGACCCAACAATTCCACCTCGCGGCCGGGGGAGAGGCGATAGAGATCTATGTGATAGAGGGGGAGCTTCCCCCGGTATTCGCGGACCAAAACGAATGTGGGAGAGACGACATGATCCTCCTTCACGCCGAGCCCCCGCGCCAGACCCTGGACGAATGTGGTTTTCCCCGCGCCCAGATCTCCGCGCAGCGCCAGGACGGTCCGCGGGCCGAGGAGGCGGCCGAGACGGCGGCCGAGGGATGCGGTCTCTTTCGGAGAATTGGTGATGACGGTAAACACTTTATAAAATCCTTGCGAAATACGATGGGCAAGGCCGGTTGGCATTATCCTCTCCCATCCTATTCAATCGTCTGTTCAAAATGCCGAGACCGCTCCGGCCAGGCCGACTGGGATCGGGGCGAGACGCCCCTCCCACAAAAAACAGTAAAAGCAGAAGAAGTGATCAGTAACTGATTAATTCATTTGCAGTTACTGATATTCCTACTTTCCGAAGTGATCGTACCCTCCAGCCGGAAACGGGCTCACTCTCCCGTCCCGTCCCACGAGCTCGAAACGGCGCGGGCCTTTCACCATCTCGCCGATCGCGGCGACCGAGGTCCCGGTCGCTCGGGGAAATTCCCGGAGCAGGCGCGGGAGCTCGGGGGCGGGAAGGGTGAAGAGCAGCTCAAACTCCTCGCCGGCCGCGGCGGCGCGGAGCCTCTCGGCCCGCCGCCTCTTCGCCGCGCGGGGGGAGAGCGGGAGGTCCGCTTCCCGGACGACCGCACCGGCCCCGGAGGCCGCTCCGAGCTTCTTTAGGTCGTCGAAAAGCCCGTCGGAGACGTCGATCATCGCCGTGGGAGAGAAGCGCTCGACCAGGAAGCGCGCTTCCTGCAGCCGCGGCGTGAAATCGAGATGCTTCCCCGCGGCCGCCTCGCCGAGGACGCCGGTGACGCAGACAACGTCGCCGCGCCGGGCGCCGCGGCGCAGTACGCAGCGGTTCTTTTCCACCTCTCCCAGCACCGCCACCGCGAGCATGATCCCGCCGGGAGAAAACACGGTGTCCCCGCCGACGATCCCGACCGAGTGCCGGCGGGCCAGTGCGGCCATCCCCCGGTAGAGGCCCCGGACAAAAGACAGGGGCACACGATGGGGAAGGCCCAGGTTCACCACGGCCCAGCGGGGGATCCCGCCCATGGCGGCGATGTCGGAGAGGTTGACCGCCAGTCCCTTGCGCCCGATCCTCTCCGCTCCCTGGGAACGGAGGAAATGGACATTCTCCAGAATGGCGTCGGTGGCGAAGAGAAGGAAGTATCCCTTCTTCCCGGCATCGAGGACGGCGGCGTCGTCGCCGATCCCCTCCCGGACGCCCCTCCCCGAGGGCGACAGCCGGCGCAGGAGATCGATCAGGCCGAACTCCCCGACCGATTCAACCGTCGGGGAGTCCAAACGGTTCGCGAAACGGGAGGGAAATCCTTTCCGGCGCATGCGATTCTTCCCGGACGGCGCGTGAAAAGCAGGGTTTTATTACGCCCTCCAGGTTAGACTATAGCCGGAGAGAGGCGCCGAGACAACGGAAATGGACACCCCATCAAAACCGCCCCCGCGCGGCTTCTCTCTCCTCCCCCCGCCCGTCCGGCGCATGCTGCGCGCTTTCCGATACCGGAACTATCGGATCTTCTTCATCGGGCAGTCGGTCTCCCTAACCGGCACCTGGATGCAGCAGCTCGCCTTGGGCTGGTTGGTCTACCGCCTGACCGGGTCGGTCATGCTCCTCGGCGTCGTCGGGTTCGCCGCCCAGATCCCCTCCCTCCTCCTGAGCCCTCTCGCGGGGGCGCTGGCCGACCGCTACGATCGCAGGCGCCTCCTCATCGCCACCCAGGCTTTGGCCATGCTCCAGGCTCTGGCCATGGCCCTGCTCGTCCTGACCGGGGCGGTCCGGGTCCTCCACATCGTCGCCTTGAGCGCCGTTCTGGGCGTCGTCAACGCTTTCGACATGCCGATCCGCCACGCCTTCATCGCCGACATTATCACGCGCAAGGAGGACTTCGGAAACGCCATCGCCTTGAACTCCTTCATGTTCAACGGCACCCGCCTGATCGGGCCGACACTGGCGGGCTTCCTCGTGGCTACAGCCGGGGAAGGCGTCTGCTTCATGATCAACGCCGTCTCCTATCTCGCGGTGATCGTCTCTCTCACCCTGATATCGGGGCGGCGACGGCGCTTGACGCCCGTCGCCCCCGTCCTTGAGGAGCTGAAAGAGGGGTTCCTCTACACCTTCCGCTCCCCGCCCATCCGCGCGGTCATCGCCCTGGTGGCCGTGATCAGCCTGGTCGGCATGCCCTACGGGATCCTGATGCCGGTCTTCGCCCGCGATATCCTCGGGGGAGGCGCCCACACCCTGGGATTCCTGACCGCGGCGGTGGGGCTGGGGGCGCTGGCCGGAGCCGTCTATCTCGCTTCCCGGCCCGCTTTGGCCGGGATCGGCAAAACCATCGCCCGGATGACCGCGCTCTTCGGAGGCGGGATCATCGCCTTCTCCTTCTCCCGCACCCTCTGGCTTTCACTCGCCCTTCTCCTCGCCGCCGGCTTCGGGGCCATGGTCCTCCTCGCCTCCTGCAATACCGTCGTTCAGACGGTGGTGGAGGACGACAAGCGAGGACGAGTGATGAGCCTGTACACGTCCGCTTTCATGGGGATCATCCCGTTCGGAAGCCTCTTGGCCGGATTCACCGCTCAGAGGATCGGCGCCGACCGGGCCATGCTGATCGGCGGATCCGTCTGCCTTCTCATCGCGCTCATTTTCGGCGCCGGGATAAGTCTGAGACCGAAGTTGATAGACAAGGGAGAGAAAGTGGGTTTAGTCGATGGGTAAGGGTGAGGTTAGGGGAAACTTGATGCCGAAGTTTATGGGTAAGGGTAAGGATGTGGGTCTGGTCGATGGGTTAAGTTAATGGTGAGCGCGGCTACACCTAACCCCGACCCAATTACCAGACCCACTTCCTAACCCTAACCCATTTACTCGTTTTTGCGGCGACCCGCAGATGGTGTATGCTTCCCGCCATGAGTTCCGATCAGACAACGCCCACGATCAACTACGATCTCTGCCTCGCCTGGAACTGGCCGTTCGACCGGGACTTCGTGAACCTCCTGTCGGCGGCCTGCCGGAAGCGGAACCTGAGCCTCCTCCAGGCCACGCCGGAGAAGGTGGAGGGGATCGAGCGCGCGCTGAGGGATAACCGGATCTTCATCCGGGTCTTTCTCGACCGGGCGGCCGAGTCCGACCCGCGCTATCTCTTCCTCGATGCCTGGGCCCGGGACTACGCCGTCTACCGGATCAACCCCTTCGAGCGGGCGGCCCGCTCCTGGGACAAGGCGACGATGCACCTCGCCCTGATCGGCGCGGGGATCCAGACCCCGCACACGATCCTCCTCCCCTCCTGGCAGGAGGAGCCCTCCCTGGAGCCGGTGGATCTGTCCCCCCTGCAGGGGAAGTTCACCATCAAGCCCGCCCACGGGAGCGGCGGGGTGGGAGTGATCCTGGAGGCCACCTCCTGGGAGGAGGCTCTCTCCGCCCGGCGGAACAACCCGGACGACCGCTATCTCCTCCAGGCCCATGTCGAACCGGTGGTCCTGAAAGGGAGGCCGGCCTGGTTCCGCGTCCTCTTCTGCGCCGGGGCGGTCTACCCCTGCTGGTGGGACACCCGCACCCACGCCTACATCCCGGTCTCGACCGAGGAGGAAGAGTCGCTCGACCTCGCGCCCCTGAGGACGATCCCTCCCGTCCTGGCCCGGCTGAGCGGCCTCGATTCCTTCTCGACCGAGATCGCCCTCACCCCGCAGGGCCTGTTCACGGCGGTGGATTACATCAACGACCAGATCGACTTGCGCCTCCAGTCCCGCGCCCCCGACGGCGTCCCCGACGCGATCGTGGCCGACATCGCGGAGAGGATCGCGGGCCTGGCCGCGGAGAAATGCGCCGAAGCGGTCCTTCCCTCCGCGACAATATCCGTAGGCGCGGACCCTTCGGGTCCGCGCGTCCCGTCCCGCGGACCTGAAAGGTCCGCGGCTACGGGTGATCCCATCGCGCCTCCTTCGAGCGCGCCCCGCTCATGACCCGCTCCGAAAAAATCTTGTTGCGCGAATATGCGGAAACCGCGGACCACGGCGGGGAAACGCTCCTCAGACGGGAAAGACCATGATGCTTGAGGTCTTGACGGCGAGGTAGACGGCGGCCCCCGGCTGGAGCTTCAGCTCCTCGACCGCCTCCCGGGTGACCAGGACGAGGAAGGTGAGCCCCGCCCGGA
>CAZKCI010000028.1:0-72116 GCA_964551475.1 uncultured bacterium
GTATGCTATCGAGGTGAAGCCGGAGATCCCCGTTCCCCGGGACCTTCCCCCCGCCCGGGCGGTCGAAGAAACGACGCGGAGAATCGCCGCGGTCATCGAGGAAGCCGTCCGGGAGCGCCCCGATCTCTGGCTCTGGGGCCATCGGAGGTGGGGGTGAAAAAGGTTAAAAGGTTCACAGTTCAACGGTTCAACGGTTGACAAATATCCGCTGAACCGTGAACCGCTGAACCGCTGAACCGCTGAACCGTGAACCGCTGAACCGTGAACCGCTGAACCGTGAACCGCTGAACCGCTGAACCGCTGAACCGCTGAACCGCTGAACCGCTGAACCGCATGAACGAACCCTCCCTGCCGATCCGTTCGGTCTTGATCAAGGCTCCCAACTGGGTGGGGGACAACATCTTCACTCTTCCCGCGGTGGCGGCGGCGCGTTCGCTCTTCCCCTCCGCTCGCTTCTCCGTCTTGGTCAAGAAAGGCATCGATCCGCTCTGGGAGCTGGTGGACGGCGTCGACGAGGTCATCCCCTATGAAGTCCGGGGAGGGCTCCAGGATCTCGCCGCCAAAGTCGCTCTCATCCGGTCGCTCCGGGCGAAGCGTTTCGATTGCGCATTGATCTTTCCCCGCTCGCTGGAATCGGCGATCTGGATTTTCCTGGCCGGAGCCGGGGAACGCTGGGGTTACGCCGAGGAGGGAAGATCTTTCCTGCTCACCCGCCGCCGCACTTCTCTCCGGGGCTATCGCCACACCCACCGCGTCGACTACTACTACCGCCTGGTCGCCGATCTGCCCGAAGGCACTCCGGCGCCGCTCTACCGGATCACGGTTCCCGGCGAACTGAGCGCGCGGGCTCGGGAAGCGCTTAAGCAAGCCACGGGCAAGGCGGAGTGGAAGCGCCTGATCGGCATCCATCCCCGCGCCAGCCACGGTCCCGCCAAGTGCTGGCCGGTCGAGAACTACGCCCGTCTCTCCGGTCTGCTGGCGAAGGAGGAGGGGTGCGCGGTGATCGTTTTCGGCTCCATCGTCGAAGCGGAACTGGCCGGTCGGGTGGCCTCTTCGGGAGGCGGGCGCGTCTTCTCGCTCGCCGGCCGGACCGATCTGAAAGAGCTCGCCGCCCTGATCGGTCTCTGCCGGGTTTTTGTCGCCAACGACACGGGACCGCTCCATCTCGCCGCCGCCCTCGGGGTTCCGACGGTGGGGCTTTTCGGTTCCTCCGACCCGGCGGCGACCGCGCCCCGCGGCGAAAAAGTCCGCACGATCTACAAATCCCTCCCCTGTTCCCCCTGCTTGCGCCGCGTCTGCCCGACCGATTTTCGCTGCATGACGGAGATCACGGTGGAGGAGGTGATGGCCGCGGTGGATGAGATAGGCGGATAAGAGTGCAACCCGCAATAGTCTGTTCAGCGGATGTAGGCCCGATCTCCGTCTCAAGCCGGACAGGTGGGATCGGGCGTCGTGGAAACCGATGAATACCGTTTTTCTCGTTCTCACCAACCGCTGCCCGCGGAAGTGCCCCTGCTGCTTCTACCGGACGGGTTATCTCGACCATCCCGCGGCGGAGATGGATACGGGTGCGGTCAGCCGGGCGCTCGGCCGGGCGAAAGAACTGGGGGCATCGACAGTCATCTTCACCGGCGGCGAGCCCCTGATCCGGGAGGATTTCCAGGAAATACTTCGGGAGTCGGGACGTCTCGGCTTGAGCCGTCTCCTCCTCACCTCCGGAGGGAAGCTTCTCGACGATGCTCGGGTCGGTCTCCTGCGCGAAGAGGGCCTGGAGGCGGTCGCGATTTCGGTCAACTCGGTCAGCGAGGCTGAGGAGCTGGATCGCAACGCGGGAGGCCTGGCGGGATTTCCCCGGGGATCGGTCACGATCACGACCGTATTCCACCGGGAGAATCTCCGTGATTTGCCCGGTCTCATCTCCTGGGCCAGAGACCAGGGCTGGCCCGTGATCCTCCAGCCCGCCTTTCTTCCCCGATCTTCCCCCTCCCGAGAGCGCTTCTCCCCGGCGGCGATGATCCGCGAGGAATGGGACGAGCTGGAGACTACCCTCCGTCCCTGGGCCGGAGAGTTTTCCGGCACCCGCTACCTGGACTATCTCCGCGCTCTCTACCGGGGCGGCGGCGCCCGTCCGGCGTCCTGCGGGATGGGGGAGCGGTCCTTCGTCATCGACTGCGACGGATCGGTCTCTCCCTGCTTCCATCGGCGGGATCTGCAGGCCGGCAATGTCCTGCTCGACCCGGTTTCCGCCCTCCGGGAGAGTCTGGCTGGTTCCGCCGGCCTCCTCGCCGCCGCCCCCTGCTACGGCGAGCACTGCGTCTCCCTCTTCGCGGGAGAGCGAGGGGTGTGATATAATCGGCGCGAATCAACCGGAACAAAAGGAATAGAGATGGAAATCGAAACCTTCGTTCTCTGCGACGCGGCCGTCGATTATCTGGGGAAACTCTCGCTCTTGGGCACCTTCGACTCGATCACCGCCTCCGCGTATCCCCTGGTCTGGCCCCACTGCGCGGTGGCCCTGCGCCTGCGCTTCTCCCCGGTGGAGGAGGGGGAGCACAAGGTCCGGATCGCCTTCATCGACGCCGACGGCAAAGCTTTCCTGCCGCCGATGGAAGGAGGGATGGCCGTCCGCTTCGCCCCGGGCGCCCCGACCGTCGCCGCCAACCTGATCCTGAACATCCAGAGTCTCAAGATCGAACGGGCGGGGGAATACGCGATCGACCTCGCCATCGACGGCCGCCACGAAAAGACGCTCCCCCTCTACGCCCGCCCGCGCCCGGAAAAATCCCCGCCCGCCGCCGGCCGGGGTCCGTCCGGGAACTGATCGCGAGAACGCAAGGGCCTCAGGCCCGCCATTTTCATCGTGAATGGGGACAGCCTTAAATTGCTTCGATCGAGAGGCGTCGCCCCAGCGGAGCATCTTAAGGAGAAGCAATTTAAAATTTTACTGGTCAAGCTCGGTTCGATCGGCGACGTGGTCAACACCCTTCCCCTGGCCAGCGCCCTCAAGCGGGGACGGCCGGAGACGACGCTGGCCTGGCTGATCGAGCCGAAGTCCTCTCCCATCGTCGCGGGACATCGGGCGGTGGACCGTTTTATCGTTTTCGAGCGGGGAGCGGGATGGACGGGCGCCCGCCGGGCGCTCCGGGAGATCCGGGAGTTTCGGCCCGATCTGGTCATCGATCTGCAGAGGATCCTGCGCAGTTCTTTCTTCACCTTCTTCTCGTCCTCTCCGCGCCGCCTCGGCTTCGATCGCCGGAGGTGCAAAGAGGCTTCCTGGCTTTTTACCAACGAAAAGATCCCTTTCGCCGATCCGAGCCGGCACCTGGTGGAGCAGTATCTCGAGTTCGCCGCCTACCTGGGCTGCCCGCCCTCGGCCGCGGTCTTCGATCTTCCGGTCGGCGAGGCGGAGCGGACGGCCGCCTCTGCGCTGCTGCCCGCGTCCGTTAGGGACGGGGGATTTGTGGTCCTGAACATCGGCGCGACCAAACCGGCCAACCGCTGGCCGGAGGAGAACGCGGCGGCCTTCTGCCGCCTGATCGCGGAAAAGACAGCGTTGGCGACCGTGCTGACCGGGGGAGTCGGGGATGCCGCCCGCGCGGAAGCGCTTCTCTCCCGCGCCGCGGTTCCCGGGCGCATCGTCAACCTGGCCGGCAAGACGACGCTGAAGGAGCTGGCCGGGATATTTCTCGCCGCGCGGGCGGCGGTCTCCAACGATTCGGGGCCGATGCACATCGCCTCGGCCCTGGGCGTCCCGACGATCGGCCTCTTCGGCCCGGCCGATCCCCGGCGCACGGGGCCGTTCCGCCATCTTTCCCTGGTCGTCCGTTCAGCGGTTGCTTGCTCGCCCTGCGGCAAACGGCGCTGTCCGAGCGCCGCCTGCATGGAGGCGATCCGGCCGGAGGAAGTCTACGATCGAATCCGACCGTATCTGTGATCTCGGATCGAAAATTTCAGATTTGAGATTTCAGATTTCAGATCTCGGCAAAAAACACAACTCGCAAACAACATCTCGCAAATCTGAAATCTAAAATCTGAAATTTCAAATCCGCAATCCGCAATTGAAGATCGCTCGCCTCCAATCACTTCTCCCCCCCGGCTTTTCCCTGACGGAAAAGGGAAAGGCCGTCCTGGTCGTTCGCCGGGGCTGGGAAGAAATCCTCCTCCCCCTGGGGGAGAAAACCCGGGAGGAGATGGTCTCTTCCTCCGACGGAGCGGAGTTTCTCTGCGGCCGCGGCCGCCCCCTGGTCCTGGAGATACGGAAGAAGAGGGTGGTCGTCCGCCGCTATCGCCACGGGGGCCTGTTTCGCCTCCTCACCGGGGAGCTCCTGTCCGGGGGGGAGCGTCCTCTTCGGGAGCTCGGCGCTCTCGAACGGGCCCGCGCCGCCGGCATTCCCGTCACGCCCGCACTGGGGGTATTCCTCTACCCGTATCTCGCCGGGGCCCTCCGGGCCGATCTGGTCACGGAATACATCCCGGATGCGGTCGATCTTCTGAGCCGGCTCTCCGCACGAGGCGCCGACGGCGCCGGGACGGACGGGATGATCCGGGCCGCCGCCCGCCTGGTCTCCCGCGCCCACCAGGACGGCCTGTTTCACGCCGATCTGAACCTAAAGAACATACTGATCCGACAAACCGACGCCGGACCGGAGGGGTACTTATTGGATCTGGACCGATCCTTTTTCCGGCCGCGCTTGTCGCGGGCGGAAAAAGAGAGAAACCTTTTGCGTTTGTATCGTTCCTATCTGAAAATGACCTACCCGGAAGTCGCCGATCCCCGTCCTGCTCTGCGTTTTCTTCTGGCCTACGCTCCCCGCGACCGGGATTGGCGGCGCTTTCTCCTCCGCCGGGCGGGGAGAAGCGGGGGGATGGTCCACCGCTGGCGCTGGGGATGGGGGGAGAGGGTATTCGGCTCGCGCTACGCTCGGCCAGGGGATTGAATTCGAAATCCCTGCCTGCCGGCAGGCAGGGATTTCGAGTCTGTGTTCGGGAAGCCATGAGGCACCGTGACTGATGATGGTTGCTTTATGAAAATTGCCTTGTGCCTCGAAAACTTTAACCCCGTCCGCGGCGGCGCGGAGCGCTATGTCTCCGATCTCGCCTATCTGCTCTGCCACGAGGGGCATCGGGTGCATATCCACACCCTGAGCAGTTCGGTCGCTCCGAGGGACAACCTCTCCATCCACTTCGTCCGGGTTCCCGGGCGGCCGAAGTGGCTGCGCACGCTGACCTTCGCCCTGGCGGTCAAGCGCCAGGTCCGCTCCGGTTCCTACGACATCATCCATTCCTTCGGGCGGACCCTGGGGATGCACGTTTTCCAGCCCCTGGGGGGATCGCAGATGGCGTCCCTGATCGGCAATCTCCGCTCCATCTCCAGCCCGTGGGCCAAGGCGCTCCGGACGCTGGGCTACATCCTGAGCCTCCGCCGCATCTCCTATTTCCTGGTGGAGAGAGCCCAGATGAGGGATGCCCGCCTGGTCATCGCCATCTCGCCCATGGTGAAATTCGACCTGATCCGTTACAACCGGATGGGGCCGGAGGAGGTGAGGATCGTCAGAAACGGCGTGGACCTGGAAAAGTTCCATCCCCGCAATATCCCGCTCCATCGCCGGTCCGTCCGGGACGAACTCGGGCTGAAGGAAGAGGACATACTCATCCTCTTCGTCGCGCACAACTTCCGCCTCAAGGGGCTGCTTCCCCTGATCCTGGCGATCTCCCGGCTCCGTTCCCTCTCTGGCGCGGTCCCGTATCGGCTGGCGGTGCTGGGGGAGGGAAAGATAGAACGCTTCTTCGCCCTCGCCCGCCAGCACGGGGTGGGGGACCGGGTGATATTTCTCGGGAGCCGGGAGGACACCCCCCGCTACTACGCCGCCGCCGATTTCTGCGTCCATCCGAGCTATTATGACCCCTCCGCTCTGGTGGTGCTGGAAGCGATGGCGAGCGGTCTGCCCGTCATCACCACCACCTTCTGCGGCACCTCCGAGATCATCACCCAGGGAAAAGAGGGGTTCGTGGTCGAAACCCCCCGGGACATCGAGATTCTGGCCGAGACCATCGGCCGTCTCTCGGACCCGAAACGCCGCCGGGAGATGGGGTCGGCGGCCCGTCTCCAGGCCGAAGCCTTTCCCTACCGCCGCAACATGCAGGAAATTTTGGAAATCTATCATGAATGTTTTGGCCTTGGTTCCCGACCCGCAAGCCCCGAGCTGCCGGTTCCGGGTCCGGCAGTATCAGGAACCGCTTAGCCGCGTCGGGATCGACCTGCAACTCGCCGGGCTCGGAAACGGAGGCCGGGCGCGGCGGCGGCTCCTCGACCAAGCCGGCGATTTCGACGCCGTGCTGGTCCAGCGCAAGCTTCTCAACCGGTTCGACCGGCGCCGGCTCCGACGGAAGGCCCGGCGCCTGATCTTCGACTTCGACGACGCGGTGATGTTCCGGGACTCGAACTCGCCCCGGCGTTCGTCCTGGGTGCGCCGCGCCGGCTTCCGGCGCATGATCTCAGGGGCGGACCTGGTCATCGCCGGCAACGAGTATCTGGCCGATCTCGCCCGCCTCGGCGGGGTCCCGGTCCGTGTGCTGCCCACGCCGATCGATCTCTCTCCTTTCCCGGACCGTCCGCGGGAGGGGGGGGGAGAGGTGGTCGGCTGGATGGGCACCCGGTCCAATTTCGTCTATCTCCGGGCGGTCGAAGAACCTCTCCGCTCCCTCTCCCGCGCCCGGCCGGGGTTCGTGTTCCGGGTGGTCTCTGACGGGCGGCCCGAGCTGTCGGGGGTCTCCCTCGCCTGCCCGCCCTGGTCGCAGGAGAGCGAGGTCCGGGATCTGCGCGGTTTCGATGTCGGGATCATGCCGCTTCTCGACGACGAATGGACGAGGGGGAAGTGCGCGCTCAAGATCCTCCAGTACTTCGCCGCCTGCCTCCCGGTCGTCTGCTCCCCGGTGGGGGCCAATCGCGAGGCGGTGAGCGAAGGGGTGAGCGGATTTTTCGCCCGCTCCTCCCGGGAGTGGGAGGAGCGGATAGGGGAGCTGCTCGATTCGCCGGGCCAGAGGCGGGAAATGGGCCGGGCCGGGAGACGGACGGTCGAAGAGCGGTATTCGCTTTCCACGCTCGCCCCCCGTTTCGCCGCCCTCCTCCGCGGAGACCTTATGCCACTTGGATAATGGGTCAAGGTTAGGAAGTGGGTCTGGTGGATGGGTTGGGGTTAGGTGTGGCGCGGCAAAACGGCCGCCGGGCTGCACCATCGACTTCACCCATCGACCAGACCAATATCCTTACCCGTACCCATCGACCATTATTAATCATGGACCTCACCATCGCCATCGTCAGCTACAACTGCCGGGACTATCTGCGCGCTTGCCTGGCCTCTCTCCCCGCGGAGATCGGCGAGGTGAGTGTGGTCGACAACGCCTCCAGCGACGGCGCCGCCGAGATGGTCGAGGCCGAGTTCCCCGCGGTCGCTCTGATCGCTAACCGGGAGAACCGGGGCTTCGCCGCCGCCTGCAACCAGGCTCTCCGGTCCGCCCGCGGAAGGTACCTTCTTTTGCTCAACCCCGACACGACCGTGAGTCCGGGGGCGCTCCAGGAGATGCTCAGCTTCCTGGACTCTCATCCGCGCGCCGCCGCCGCCGCCTGTCGTCTGGCGAACCCCGATGGCACGCTCCAGCCGTCCGTTCGCGCTTTCCCCACGCCGGCCGCCGTCCTGGGGATGTTCACCGTCCTGGGCTGTCTCGGTTTCTTCCGCTCCGCCGTCCGCCGCTACCGGCAGACGGATTTTGATTATGGCCGGGAGAGCCGGATCGAACAGCCGATGGGGGCGGCCCTTTTTCTCCGGCGGGAAGCCTGGGAAAAAGCCGGGGGGATGGACGAAGGCTATTTTCTCTACCTGGAGGAAGTCGATCTCTGCCGGCGCCTTTTCGACGCGGGGGGGGAAATCTGGTATAACCCGCGCTGTAACATTCTCCATGCCGGGGGGCGATCCACCGGTCCGGCCGGCGCCTGGCCCGTCTTCCATCTCCTGCGCGGCTATATCCGCTATTTTCGCAAATTCCGGCCGGGCGCGGCGACGTCCTGCTTTATCGCGGTCTTCAAGCCGCTCTATCTTCTGGGAACGGTCGGAGGGACGATCGAAGCCGGGGGGGCGCTGGCGGGGCGATCGTTTTTCGGCGCTCCGGCGGAAAAGGTGGAAAAAGCGCGGCGACGGTTCCAGCGGAAACGGGCCTTTTTGAAAAGCTATGCCCTCGAATTTCTTTTCCGCGCATGAAACGGTTCGCCGCCATCTATCGCTCGCTTCTGGTCGCCGCCATCCTGATCCTGGTCGCCCTGATCGGCCTGGGACAGATCGGTCTCAACGCGCCCCGGGAAGCCTTCTCCCTGGAACAGCCCCTTTTCTCCTTTTCCGTCCCGGCGCTGGAGCCGCTCCGGTTCAGCGCGGGAGGGAAACTTCACACACTGGCCTGGGCTGTCCTGGCCCTCTGGGCGGTGGGTTGCTTCTGGGACAAGGAAACCCGCCCCTTCCGTTCTCCGCTGGCGCTGGCGATCCTGGTTTTCCTTTTGGTCTGTGCGCTGGCTTGGTTTTTTTCCTCCTGGCGGGACCAGGGATGGAAGGAGGGCTTGCGGGAGATTCTGGCTGACGGAGCGCTGGCTCTGACCGCGCTTTTCGTCCTGCGCCGTCCCCAACTGCAAAAAATCGCGGTCCTGGTCCTGATCGCGGCGGTTCTCGTCTCTACGCTGGGGGGGCTGTATCTCTATCGCCGGGGGGTCTATTTCCCCGATACCGCCCACCGGATCTGGCTCGCCTTCCTCCATCCCAACGCCGGCGGATCCGCCCTGCTGCTTCTTCTTCCCCTGGTTCTCTCCTTTCTCATCTTCCCTTCTCCGCCCGGGATGAAGGCCGCCGCCGGGGCGGTCTCCTTGGCCCTCGCGGCCGCGATGCTTCTCACTTTTTCCCGGACCGCCTGGATCAGCCTCCTCTTCGGTCTCTTCGTCCTCTCCTGCCGCTGGAGAGGGAGATGGCATCTCTGGTCGGCGGTGGCTCTGGCGGTTTTCCTGATCGTGGTGGGGGCGTCCGCCGGCCCCCGGTCTTACTTTCGGGAGCGGGTCCGGTCCGTCTTCGACATCTCCCGCGACGTCAACCTGCATAAACGCCTGATCTACTGGCAGGGGACGGCCCGTCTCATCGCCCGTCGTCCGCTTCTCGGCTATGGGACGGGCTACCAGACGTTCATGGCCGTCTGGGAGGAACAGGCGGAGCCCCTGCTTCGGGAGCAGACGGGCGAGAAGCCGATCCACCCCCACAGCCTGTATCTTTCCCTGGCTTTCTCCGTCGGCCTGGCCGGACTGGCCGCTTTCGTCGCGATCCTGTGGCGCCTTTCCCTGATCCTGGGCCGGAGAGAGCTCTGGTCGACCGACTGGTTTTTTAACGCCCTCGGGCCGGGTCTCTTGGCCGGATTCGCCGGTTTTCTGTTTGGCGGACTGATCGACCAGCCCCTTTTCACCGTCCGCCTGGCCTATCTCTTCTGGTTCCTGGTCGGCCTGACCGGGGCCAGGGAGGGACCGCGGAAATCATTCGCGCGGCCGCGATGACGGCGACGATCCGGGTGGGGCCGGCGGGATGGTCGTATCCCGACTGGGAAGGCAGGGTCTATCCGTCGGGGAAGGGGAGGGGCTTCGATCGGCTCGCCTTTCTGGCCGGTTATTTCGACCTGATCGAGATCAACGCGACCTTCTACCGACCGGCATCTCCCGCCGTTGCCGCCGGTTGGGCCCGCCGGGTCGCGGAAAATCCCGTTTTCCGCTTCACCGCCAAGCTCCATCGAAATTTCACACACGAGGAAACGCCGGTCTCCACGGGAGAACTCCGGATCTGGAACGCCGGGCTGGAGCCTCTGCGGGCGGCGGGGCTTCTGGGAGCGGTCCTCGCCCAGTTTCCCTACTCCTTTCACTGCACGGAAGAAAACCGATCCAAGCTGTCTCGGATTCGCGAGCTTTTCCCCGGCGATCCATTGGTCCTGGAGGCTCGCCATCGCTCCTGGGGGGCTCCCGAGGTCGCGCCTTTCCTGAAAGAACAGGGGATCGGCTTCTGCAACATCGACCAGCCCCCCGTCTCGTATTCCCTGCCGCCGTCGGCGATCGCGACCTCTCCCGTGGGATATGTCCGCTTGCACGGTCGCAACGCCGCCGACTGGTTCCGCGAAGACGCGGGACGGGACGACCGCTACAACTACCTTTATTCGGCCGCGGAGCTCACGGAGTGGACGGAGAGGATGCGGACCGTGGGTAAAAAGGTACCCGCGGTCTATGTCGTCGCCAACAATCACTTCCGCGGCCAGGCGGCCTGCAATGCCCTGGAAATCCGCTCGCGCCTGGAGGGAAGGAAGGTCCGCGTTCCGCCCCCGCTGCTCGCGGCCTATCCCCGTCTCCGGGAGATCGCCTCTCCGGAGGAGACGGGACTGCCTCTGTAATTCAATACAGGCGGGGCAGGAAAGGCAGGAGAGGCAGGAAAGGCAGGAAATGGCGAATCCTGTTCAAACCTCCGCTCGATCCTGATACTATCCGCTGAGAAAACAAGGAAACGATCCATGATCAGACTCATCTGCCCTTCTCCCGGTTGCGCCGGCAAACCGACGGTGACCGTTCCTCCCGACCGTTCGGAGATCGCCGTGCTCTGTTCCGCCTGCGGCGTCGTCCATCGTCTCTCCTCGGAAATCATGGCCGATCTTGCCAGGATGGAGGAATTCCGGGCGGCCGTCCGCAAAGCCCGCCCGATCCTCTCCCGTGTTTGCGTGGGAGTGGCGACCGGCGAACGGGAAGTGAAAATACCCTACAATCTTCTGGTCGGGCGTTTGCCGGCCGAGCTGGCCTTCGACGGCAGCGGCGGGGGCCGGCGGTTTCTTTTCACCGCTGAGGAAGACAATCCGGAAAATGGAGGAGGAGAAAAGATATGAAGACAGCGGGAGTGCTTCTGATCCTGGCCGGTTTGGGGGCTTCCGTGGCCATATATATGTATGACATAGCTATCAAGCACGAGCCTTCGGTCACGCTGGGTCCCCGATCCGGTCCGGCCCTGGGCGCGGCCGTTCTCATCCTGATCGTGGGGATCATCCTGGCCGCCTCGGCGGGAGGCAAGGCGGCGGCTGGGAAACCTCCGTCCGGAAAAGGCGGATCGGCGTCGTCTTGACAAAGCCGGGAAAGAGTGTTATATAAGAAAACGTGAGATTGAGCGAAGCTGAAAAGGGCCCGGCGGTGAAGGACGCGCGGATGCGCGCGGCGCCCCGGGTGGATGGCATTTTCCCGGTATATATTTCCAGCGGCGGCGATACCCTTCGCGGCCAAAGCCGCAATGTGAGTTCCACGGGGCTGGCCTGCACATCGGACCAGCCCCTGCCTCTCTCCTCCACCGTTCAGATCAGCCTGGCTCTCCCTCCCCGGCCTTCCGCCCCCCGTGAAGACGAGGTGGTGTGCCGCGCCCAGGTGGTGCGGGTGGAATGCCCCCGGGCCAAGGGAGGGTCGAAGGGCTATCTGCTCGCCTTCAATTTCCATCGGATGGCGAAAGCCGACCGGGAGAAGCTCGAGCGGTTTATCGCCGGTAAAATTAACCAGTCGGGCGCTTCCCCGGGAGGAATCGTGAGCGCGGACGCCGCCATATCTTCAAACGGGATAGGATGCTCGTCGGATGCCTATATCCCGCTCTTCCACGAAGTCCAGATCAATGTTTCCTTCTCTTCGGAACGTCCGGCGGGCCGCCCCGATCCGGCCATCCGGTGCTCGGGCGTGGTGGTGAGCTGCGAGAAGTTAAACGATACCGGACAGTATTGGATCGAGCTCTTCTTCACCGAGATCGCCCGCAAGGACCGCCTGCGCCTGCGCCGCTATTTCCAGAACGGAGGTTTGAGCTGAGCAGACGAAGATCGGTGGTTTGATCGACGGCCGGGATGGTCCACGTCCCGGCCTTTTTTATCGGGCTGGTTGGTAGCCGCAGGCTTCAGCCTGCGCGCCGAGCCCGTCCGACACGCACCCTGAAGGGTGCGGCTTACCGGCAACACCCGGTTTCCGCCATGAAGTCAACAGCATCTCGAAATCCGGACGGTGAAAAGCTGGTCGGACTCCGCAAGGATTCCGCTCCCCGCTCCTGTCTGCTGGTCTATCCCGACAGTTATTATCTCGGGATGAGCGCCCTGGGCTTCCAGGGCGTTCTTGCCCTGGTCGATTCCCAACCGGACTGGTGCGCGGAGAGGGCCTTCGCCGGAGACGAACGGAGCCGGGAAAGAAGGCAAACCCTCTCCAGCTTCGACCTGATCGCCTTCTCCCTCTCCTACGAGCTCGACTATCTCAACCTGCCCGCCGTATTCGCCCGCGCCCGGCTCGCCCTCCGGGCGCGGGAACGGAAAGAATCCGATCCGCTGGTGATCGCCGGGGGGATCGCGCCCACGATCAACCCGGAGCCGATCGCGGATTTCATGGACGCCATCGTCCTGGGGGAGGCGGAGGGGCCGCTGGAACGGATCCTCGCCCTCGCCGGAGACTGGAAAGGGGAGCGCCGGGATCTCCTGCGGGCGCTCTCCGCCATCCCCGGCGTCTACGTTCCCTCCCTCTACGCGCCGGCGGGCGAGGGGGGCGAGCCGCGGCCGCTCCCCGGAGAAAACGCTCCTTTTCCGATCAGTCGTTCGCGCGCCCCCGCCGGTTCGCTCCCGGCGGCCTCCCGCTATATCGCCCGGGACACGGTATTCGCCGACCGCGGACTGATCGAGATCAGCCGGGGTTGCCCCCGCCAGTGCCGCTTCTGCGCGGCAGGCTACCTCCAGCGCCCGGTCCGTGAATACAATGCCGCCGCGGTGTGCGCCGCGGCGGAAGGTCTGGCCTCGGCGACCCGCCGCCTCGGCCTGATCGCCTCCGCCGTCTGCGACCATCCCGACATCGGGGAGATCGCCCGGCGCCTGGCCGGGTCCGGTTTCGCCCTCTCCGTCTCCTCCCTGCGCGCCGGCGGTCCCGACCGGGAACTTCTCTCCCTGCTGGCCTCCGGAGGGCAGAAGACGCTGACGCTCGCCCCGGAGGCGGGGAGCGATCGACTGCGCCGGCGGGTGAACAAGGACATCCCCGAGGAAGATTTCGCCGCCACCCTCTCCGCGGCTCGCTCAGCCGGCTACCTCCGGGCCAAGCTCTACTTCCTGGTCGGCCTTCCCGGAGAGACCGAAGAAGACGTGCTCGGGATCGTGGAGGTCTGCCGCCGCCTCTCCGCCATTCTTCCCCTCTCCGTTTCGGTCAATCCCTTCGTCCCCAAGCCGCATACCCCCTTCCAGTGGGAAGCGCTGGCGGACCGCGCCCTTCTCCGCCGCCGGCTCCGTTTTCTCCTCCGCTCCCTGAACGGCCGGTCCCGGATTTCCGCGGCGGCCGGATCCGAACGGGAGGCCTTCCGCCAGGCCTGCCTGAGCCGGGGCGGGCGGGAGATGGCGGAGGTCATAGAAAAGGGGGATTGGCGGGCGGCGGCAGCGCGCGTCCGGCCGTTTTCCGAGAGGGGCAGGGGAGATCGGTTCCCCTGGTCGATCCTGGATACCGGTGTCCGCCGGGACTTCCTGTGGGAAGAAAGGGAGAAGGCGGCGGCGGGCGAGACGACGCCGCCCTGCCGGCCCGAAACCTGCCGTTCCTGCGGGGTCTGCTGATCCGCATCGTGGCCCCTCCCACAGTGACAGTTTTTGTCCGCTCGAAAGGCTTTTTAGGGGAGTGGCGTCTCGCCGCAGGCAGGGCCGAGCGACTTTTACATGGCCCTGACAGCGGAAAAGTAGGAGAATAATCGCGATCGGGGAAAGGCATGAAAATAGCGCCGGAACAGATGAGATCAGTAGTCGATGCCCTGAAGGAATTCGGGGCGAGACGGGTCATCATTTTTGGTAGTTATCTGGAGTCCCCGGAAAACGCCCACGATATCGACATCGGCGTGGAAGGCATCCCTCCTCGGCGCCTGGGCGCGGCCGAACTCGCGGTATATCGACTGTTACGCCTCCCGTTCGATCTGGTCAGCCGCGAAGAGACCCCGCAGTTTTTTTCGATGATAGAGGGAAACGCGAATACGCTGTATGAATCGTGACGCACTGAGAAAAGAAATCGGCTAAGAGCTTGAGCAACTCTCGCGCACGGCCGAACTGGCCGGGCGGCTCTATCGGGCGGCCGAGGGAACCCCCCAACCGTGGCATTGCGCCGCGGCGGCCAAATACATCTCGGATGTGATGCTGGGACTGGAGAATCTCTGGCGGAGGCGGTGCCGGCATCTAAACCTCCCGACTCCGGCCGGGGCTTCCTCTCATCGGCAGATGCTGACGGAATTCCTGGATGATGCAGATCTCGGGGGGCGGCTTCCGGGCGAGTTAGGTGAACGGCTGGGGTTGTATTTGCGCTTCCGGCACCGATTTATTCACGGCTATGGGTTTGAGCTGAGTTGGGAGACGGTCAAAGAGCCGCTGGCCCTCCTGTCGGAGACGGTGAGGCAGATGGTCGAGTGCTGGAGGAAGTGGTTGGACGGATACGATGGCGGGGCGGCTTGACGAGCAAACCATTCCGGCGCGGGAAACCTGGAGAATGACCATGGCATTTATCGAAGTTGAAAAGACCAGAGCGAGGATGGGGCAGTTCGGCGCGGCGGCGACCTTCACCCGGACTAAAAAGGCTATGGGAGCTTGAGGCGCAACGCCCGGGCGATGGAGTTCCTCAAGGAGAAGTGGAAAAGCTGGGGAGTGGGAGACAGGCTCAAGATCTTCCACGATCCCCAGACCGGGAAGCTGGCGCTGAAAAAGAGCGACGATGGAAAGTTCAGGCTGGCCAAGAACGTCTCCGGGAATGCTAACTCTCTGCGGATCTCCTCCAAGGACCTGACGGAACTGCTGAAGAAGCCGGCGGAATACGCGGCCGAAGCGTCCTCCGAATACGACATCATCCTCTCTCCGAAGTCATAGGGGGGATCGAAGGGTCCCCGCCGCGATGCGGGCTTGTGGGAGCGGCGTCTGCCCCATCCCGAAATCTTCTTCGGAACCCGCCGCGATCCCTGTCGGCCTGGATCGGGGCAGGAATGCCCCTCCCACAATGGACTAAACGGGATCGTCTCCCTGCGAGTTTGTGGGAGCGACCCTCCTTCGCGCTACGCGCTGCGGGGGGCAAGCATTCCTGCCTGCCCCGATAGTCCCGGCAGAAGCGCGGGACTATCGGGGTCGCGATCCCAGTCGGCCTGGATCGGGGCGAGACGGCCCTCCCACAATGGACCAGAGAGGCCGCCTCTCCGCATATCATAGAAGCGACATCCCATGACTTGTGTCGGTCTCGTTATCGGTTATAATGCCATCCATGAACCGGAAAATATCCTTCATCGGCGGGGGGAACATGGCGGAAGCCCTGATCCGGGGAATGATCGAGGGCGCTCGCTTCCGACCCTCCGACATCCTGGTCTGCGAGCCCCGGGAAGATCGCCGGACGCATCTGGCCGGCAGTCATGCCGTGTCCGTCTCCGCGGACAACCGGGAAGCGGCGGACTGGGGGAAGATCGCGGTCCTCGCGGTCAAGCCGCAGACGCTCCCCGCGGTGGCTTCCGACCTGGCCGGACTGAAGGAAGACCAGCTGCTCATATCCATCCTGGCCGGTGTGACGACCGGCCTTCTGGAGGGGATCGTCGGGAAAGCGATAGCGGTGGTGCGGGCGATGCCGAACACGCCCGCTCTGGTCCGGGCCGGGGCGACCGCGCTCTGCGCCGGGGCGTGCGCGCGGGAGGAGCATCTTCGCCAGGCCGAGGAGATACTGGGATCGGTGGGGAAGGTGGTCCGGGTGCCCGAGAAGATGATGAACGCGGTCACCGCGCTCTCCGGTTCCGGCCCCGCCTATTTCTACCTCTTCTGCGATTACCTGTCCTCGGTCGGCCGCGACCTCGGCCTGGAGAAGGCGGACGCCGAGCTGCTGGCCCGGGAGACCCTAGTGGGAGCGGGCCGCCTGATCGATGCCGCCGGGGAATCCCCTTCCGTCCTCCGGGGACGGGTGACCTCGCCCGGGGGGACGACCGAAGCCGCCCTCAAGGTTCTGGAGCGGGGCGAGCTTCTCGCCCTCCTTGACGAGGCGCTGCGGGCGGCTTCCCGGAGGGGGGAGGAGCTGGGGGAGCGGATGAAGGAGATATCGGGACGGCCGAAGACGCAGTGAAACCGGTCGATGGGTAAGGGAAAAGATATTGGTCTGGTAAATAGGTAAGGTTAATGGTGCGGCTTGGCTGCCGACCCCACCAGAGACCTGACCCATTGACCAGACCATTAACCTTACCCTAACCCCTATCCAATCTGTCATGGGCCTGATCGAACTCGCACTCGGCTTCTGCTTCACCCTTCTCCTCGTCCGCGCGCTCGTGCCGGACGAAGGCCAGGCGGCGTTTAACCCGCTGTACCGGACAACGATCGCGCTCACCCGCCCCGCTCTCGATCGGATCCGCCGACTGATCCCGCAGGCGGGACGGACCGGGCCGGTCCTGCTGATGGCGCTGATCGTCGCTTTCCAGGGGCTGCTCTATCTCCTGTCCGGCCCTTCCGGGCGACGCGTCGATCTTGTCCTGCGTCCCTGGTTTTTCGTCGGGATCTCTCCCCTCTCTTGCTGGGCCAAGGCGGCCGTTTTCTACCTTTCCCTCATCTTCCGCCTCCTCGCCTTCGCCGCCGTCATCCTGGCTCTCCAGCGCCCGGAAAATTCCTGCGATCAGATCTCGCGCCTCTTCCGGGAGGCGCTTTCCCCCGCGGACCGCCTCTGCGCAAAAAACCGTTTCGCCCTTCCCGGCCTCCTGGTCGTCCTTTTCGCGGTCGCTCTGGCGCTCTTCTGGAAGGCCTTCTCCCTTCTCGGCCTTCTTCCCGGCGAGACGATGCTCCCGCTCCAGTCCCTCCTGATCGCGGCCGCCGTTTTCGCCGGCCTCTCTTCCGTCTTCGCTCTTCTGATCTTCGCTCAGGCGCTTCTCTCCTGGCTTCCTCTCGGAGGATTTTCGGGGTCGTCCGGCGCCTGGCTGGCGTCACTGACCGAACCGTTGATCGCGCCGTTTCGGCGTTTCCACCTTCGCTTCGGCCAGTGGGATTTGACGCCGATGGCCGCGATCGCCGCTCTCCTGATCGGCCGTGGTCTGGCCATGATCATCCTCGCCGCTCTCTTGAGGTGGACGGTGGGTTTATGAGCGGGCTGGAATGCCGGGATACTCCTTCCGGGGCTTTTTTTACCGTCCATCTGAAACCCCGCGCCCGGAGAGAGGGGCTGGAGGGGGTGGAAGAGGGGATGCTCACGGCCGCCGTGCACGCGCCGCCGGTCGAGGGCGAAGCCAACCGCTCGCTGATCAGGATTGTCGCCCGGGCCCTCGATGTCCCGGCCTCGTCCGTTTCCCTGGTCCGGGGCGAAAAGGGACGCCGGAAATCGCTCGTGGTCTCGGGAATGAGCGCTCAGGCATTGCGGAGGAAGATTCATGATCTCGGATTGGAATGAACTGAACGAAA
Source organism: uncultured bacterium (assembly GCA_964551475.1). GTDB lineage: Bacteria > Auribacterota > Erginobacteria > Erginobacterales > CAZKCI01 > CAZKCI01. The sequence continues at coordinate 17,479 of CAZKCI010000028.1, forward strand.
CGGTCGGATTTCTCCAGGCGCGGATCGGCGCCGCCCCCCGGGCGGGCGTCATCCTGGGGAGCGGCCTGGGCGATCTGGCCGATCGGATGGAGCGCCGGGGGGATCTCTCCTACGGGGAGATCCCCCATTTCCCCGTCTCCACCGCCGTCGGCCATGCCGGCAGGCTGGTCTGGGGGAGGTGGTCGGGGACCGAGGTCGTGGTCCTGAAGGGAAGGCTCCATTCCTACGAGGGATATCCCTTGGGCCGGGTCGCTTTCCCGGTGCGGGTGATGAAGCTCCTGGGCTGTTCGACGCTGATCACCACCAACGCCGCCGGATCGCTGAACCCGGATCTTCGGGCGGGATCGGTGATGGTGGTGACCGACCATATCAACCTGCTGGCGGCCAATCCCCTGGTCGGGCCCAACCTGGAGCGCCTGGGCGCCCGTTTCCCGGACCTGACCGGCGCCTACGACCCGAGACTGGTCGAAACGGCGCTGAAGATCGCCCGGGAGAAAATGCTCGACGTCCGCCCGGGAGTGCTCACCGCCGTCAGCGGGCCGAACTACGAAACCGCCGCCGAATACCGGGCCTTCCGGTTCCTCGGCGCCGACGCGGTGGGGATGTCGGTGATCCCGGAGGTCATCGTGGCGGCGCACTGCGGTCTCCAGGTCCTGGCCCTGGCGGGGATGAGCGACGAGTGTTTCCACGCCCAGCTCGAGCCTTTGAGCGCGGAGCAGGTGCTGGCCACGGCGCGGAAGATCGCGCCGGCGGTGGAGGCGATCATCTCCGGGATCCTGGCCTCCGGGAAAATCTAGCCGGTCCGGCGCGGAGCTATGGACGAGATGGACGCTATGGACGAGATGGACAAGATGGACGCCTGATGGAGCCGCCATGCCCGCCAACAAGACATTCCTGGATCGCCTGATCGAGCGCCTGGACCGCGTCGACCGCCAGGAGGTCGGCGATTATCTCCTCGGCCTGGCCCGGGAGAAGGGCCTCCTGGAAAACATCTTCGACAGCATGCTGGAGGGGCTCGTGGTGATCGATCCCTCTTCCCGGATCGCTTTCTTCAACCGCGCCGCCGGCCGTCTCCTGAGCCTTCCCCCCGAAAGCCGGGGACGCCCCCTGGAGGAGTTCATCGCCGATCCCGGCCTGAAGGAAATCGCTCTCCAGGGATTGCAGCTTCCGGAGCAGTCGCTGGTCCGGGACTTCCGGACCGTCCAGCCGCCCCCCCGCTGGATCCGTCTGAGCCGCAGCACACTAAGGGACGAGGCCGGCCAGGTGCGGGGGCTTCTCCTTCTCTTCAGCGACGTCACCCGGCAGAGGCGGGCGGACGAAGAGGCGAGCGCGAGCGAGAGGATGGACGCGCTGGTCTTTCTCACCGCCACGGTGGCCCACGAGCTCGGCAACCCCCTCTCCTCGCTGGCCATCCACGTTCAGCTTCTGGAACGGGCGGTCAGGCAGATCGGGGCCGATCGGGCCGCGCCGCTCTTGTCGTCGATCGCCGTGGTCAAGGAAGAGCTCGCCCGCCTGGACGGGATCATCGTCCAGTTCCTGAAAGCGCTCCGTCCCGCCCCGCTGCAGCTCAGGGAGGACGATCTCAAGGAAGTGGCTCAGGACGTCCGGCGCCTGGTGGCGGCGGAGCTGAAGGGGAAGGGGATCTCGATCGAGCTCGAGTCGCCCTCCGATCCGGTCCGGGGCGTGATCGACCGCAACGCGATCAAGCAGGCGATCCTGAACCTGGTCAAGAACTCCGCCCAGGCGATGCCGCGGGGAGGGACGGTGCGGCTGATCCTGATGCGTGAGCAGACCCATCTCTCCTTCCAGGTGAGGGACGAGGGGAAGGGGATCCCGACCGGGGAGATGCCGCAGATATTCGAGCCGTTTTCCTCCACCCGGGAGGGCGGTTCCGGACTGGGCCTCCTGGTGGTCTACAAGATTGTCCGCCAGCACGGGGGGACGATCGAGGTGTCGAGCGTCCCTTCCCGGGGGACGGCGGTCACCGTCCGGCTGCCCCTGCGCCCGGAGCGGATCAAGCTGCTGCCGCCGGCCTCCGCCTAACCGGCAAAAGATAGCCGCGCCCGCCGGCGCGGGGCTAGGGCGGGCAGGGATTACGCGGATTATAATTGCTCACATGAACGCAGTCATTCTCATCGTCGACGACGAAAAAAACACCCGGGAGGGGCTCGGGCAGGCCCTGCGCTCCCGAGAGCGGCGGATCCTGCTGGCCGATGACGTCCCCTCCGCGGAAGAGATCCTGAAGAGCGAGCCGGTGGACCTGGTTCTCGCGGACCTTAAGCTTCCGGGGATGGATGGTCTGGAGCTGCTCCGCCGGGTGCAGGGGATGTCGCTCGCTCCCCTCTTCATCGTCATGACCGCCTACGGGACCGTGGAGACCGCGGTCCGGGCGATGAAGCAGGGGGCCTACGACTATCTCACCAAGCCCGTCAACCTCGACCAGCTGGAGCTCCTGGTGGCCCGCGCGCTCAAGGGCAAGAATCTGGAGGCCGAGAACGTCTACCTGAGGGAACAGCTCACCAAGAATTTCGGCCTGGAGGCCCTGACCGGAAAGAGCGCGGCCATGGAGAAGGTCTTCGAGCTCATCCGCCAGATCGCGCCCAGCCGCTCCACGGCTCTGATCACCGGGGAGTCGGGCACGGGGAAAGAGCTGGTGGCCCGGGCCATCCATCTGGGCAGTCCGCGCCGCTCCGCCCCTTTCATCCCCGTCCACTGCGCTTCGCTGGCCTCCACGCTTCTGGAGAGCGAGCTCTTCGGCCACGAGAAGGGGGCGTTCACCGGAGCCGGAGCGATGAAAAAAGGGCGCTTCGAACTGGCGGACGCGGGGACCATTTTTCTCGACGAGGTGAGCGAAATCCCGCCGGAGACCCAGGTCAAGCTTCTCCGGGCGCTGGAAACCCATGAGTTCGAACGGGTGGGCGGAACCCGGCCGATCCGGGTCGATATACGCCTGATCGCCGCCACCAACGCCGATCTCTCCCGGCTCGCGGCGCAGGGGAAGTTCCGGGAGGACCTTTTCTATCGACTCAATGTGGTCCGGATCGATCTGCCTCCTCTTCGGGAGAGGAAGGAGGACATCCCTCTTCTGGTCCGACGCTTCCTGGACAAATTCGGGCGGGAGAACGGGAGGGAGGGGATAGCCATCGCCCCGCCCGCCATCCGCCTGCTCCTGGCCCACGATTGGCCGGGCAACGTCCGGGAGCTGAAAAACTGCGTGGAGTCCATGGTGGTCCTGGCCCGCGGCCTCAAGCTGACGGTCGCCGATCTGCCTCCCGCCCTCCGGGAGCTGTCGCCGGCGCCCAGCGTTTCGCCGGCCCCTTGGAACCTCAAGGACGCCGGGAAAGACCTGATGGAGAAGGCCCTCCACAAGGCGGGCGGAAACAAGGCGGCAGCGGCCCGTCTGCTCGGGATCAGCCGGAGGACCTTATACCGGAAAATCGGGGAGTCCCCGGGCAAGGGACAGGGACCGAAGGGACAGAAGGGACCACAGTGACGGACAACAGCCAGGAAACGATCATCCAGTACCGCGTCCCCTACGCCGACACCGACCAGATGGGATTCGTGTACTACGCCAACTATTTCGTTTATTTCGAACGGCTTCGCAACGAGCTCCTGCGCTCGAGCGGCGTGCCCTACCGGGATTGGGAAAAGCGCGGCTTGATTCTTCCCGTGGTGGAAGCGCACGCGGAATACCGTTCCCCTGCTCACTATGACGATCTTTTGGAGGTGAAGGGCTGGGTGAGCGAGCTGGGGAAGGTCCGTCTCCGGATCGACTACGAAATACTGAGGGGCTCGACAATCCTGGTGCGGGGATATACCATTCACGCCTGCCTGGACCGGGAGGGGAAGCCGACCCGGGTGCCGGAGGAGATCGCCAAACTGGGGGATATAGCCGCAGGTTTTAGGGTGCGCAGAGGCCAGACGAGACGGTAGCCGCACCCTTTAGGGTGCGTTTCAATCGAGTTGGGAACGAATGCTAAAACGCAGGCTGAAGCCTGCGGCTACCATTAGGAATCGCAAGCCATGCTCCAAACGATGAGAGAAGATGTCCGGGCGATCTTCGCCAAGGACCCGGCCGCCCGGTCGCTCGTGGAAGTGCTCCTCTGCTATCCCGGCCTCCATGCCGTCTGGTTTCACCGCTTCGCCCACGCCCTGCACCGGGCGGGTTTCAAGCTGCTGGCCCGGATTCTTGCCAATCTGTCCCGCTGGCTGACCGGCGTGGACATCCACCCCGGGGCCGAGATCGCTCCCGGAGTTTTCATCGATCACGGCTCCGGCGTGGTGATCGGGGAGACGGCGGTGGTCGGATCCGGCAGCCTCCTCTACCAGGGAGCGGTCCTGGGAGGGACGAGCAAGGAGAAGAAGAAGCGCCACCCCGCTCTGGGGAAGAACGTCGAAGTGGGAGCGGGGGCGATCATCCTGGGGCCCCTGCGCATCGGCGACGGCGCCCGCATCGGGGCGGGATCGGTGGTGATCCGCGACGTCCCGGCCGGGGCCACGGTCATCGGCGTCCCGGGACGGGTGTCGCTCGGCTTCAGCGCCCAGGATCTCGAGAGTCTCCAGCACAACCGTCTCCCCGACCCCGTGGCCGACGCCATCAAGGTGATCGTGCGGGCCCAGGGCAGCCTGGAGGAGCGGCTCGCCAAGCTCGAGTCGGTGGAGGGGATCTCCGCCGCCGTCGACCGGGCCTGGGAAGAGAAGAAGAGCGAGATCATGGAAGAGTTCTTCCCGGAGTGCGAGGAGTTCCGGGAAGGCGAGGGGATATGATCATCGGGATCTGCGGGAAAGGCGGCACCGGCAAGACCACGCTCGCCGCACTCACGGTGAAGTATCTCCTGGCCCGGGGGACTCGTCCCGTGCTCGCGGTCGACGCCGACCCCAACGCCAACCTGGGACGCCTGCTGGGGGCGGACTCCGCCGGCGATCTGGGGACGATCTGCGACGAGCTTCTGGACAAAGCGAAGGGGACCGCGGCGACCTTGAGCAAGCAGGAGATCCTGAAAATGGAGGTGGAGAGGCTCCTCTGGGAAGGGGAGGGGTTCGATCTCCTGACCATGGGCCGGCCGGAAGGCCCCGGCTGCTACTGCTATCCGAACCAGGTCCTTCGGACGCTTCTGGAGAAAGTCGCCGGACGCTACCCCGCGCTGGTGGTGGACAACGAGGCCGGTCTCGAGCATCTGAGCCGCCGTCTGCTCCGGAGGATGGACCTCATGCTTGTCGTCTCCGACCCCGGCCCGCGGGGGCTTCTGACCGCCGGACGCATCCGCGAACTGGTCCGCGAGCTCAAGATCGCGGTGGGCAAGGAGAGGCTGATCGTCAACCGCTTCCGGAAGGGGGCCGCCGCCCCCGTCGCCCCGGCCGGCCTCGCCGTCGCCGCCGTCATACCTTCCGATCCTCAGGTCTCCGATTTCGACGAGTCCGGCCGCCCGCTGCTGGAGATCCCCGCCGCCGCCCCGGCCTACCGGGCCCTCGCCCGTCTGCTGGATGAAGCTTTGTCGTGAAGTTACGCAAGGTTACGATATAAATACGAAATCCGAAGCGCGGCCGCGATCCGCCTTTCGCTTGCTTCACCCACACGGAATGGGAGAGAACTCTTTTTTGTAGCGTCGCGACCCCCATCCCCTATCCCGTATCGAAGTTTTCGACAAGAGACCCGTTGACGATCCCGGCGGCCGCGGATAATCTTATAGCTACAGCCGGGCGGACATTTCACGGACCGCCCAGGGACCTCGGCTTGGAAATGTGGTGCGCCTCAGCACCCGACAGCGAGCTCGGCCGAAAACCCAGAGGGAGCCCTTATGACCATCCGGGGAGTTGTTTTCGACAACGACAATACCATCGCCAAGATCTATCCCGATCCCCGCTCCTACTGGCTGGATGTCTTCCTGGAGACGGTCCGGGAATGCGGGGGAAAGATACCGGCCGGCCGCGAGAACGAGTACATGCTCGCCTATTACACCGGCAAGGGATTCATGGCCCGTCTCTCGGAGATCGGCCTGAAGACCAGCTGGGACGAGTTTCAGAGGCTCAAGGGAGTGGTGGACGAGCGCAAGCGGATATCCTACATCAAGGCGGAGAAGGCGGGGCTTTTCCCCGACGCCGTCGAGTTCATCCGCCATCTCTCCGCCCACGGGATCAAGTACGGCGTGGCCACCTTCAGCACCCGCCGGGTGGTCATGGCCGCTTTCGACGCCCTCCCGGACTTCCCCCGGCCGGAAGGTTTTTTCGGATGGGACGACTCCCTGAAACACAAGCTGGAGAAGCCTAACCCCGAGATCGCCTATCGGGTGCTCAAGCAGATGAAGGTCTCCGCCGACGACGCCTTGATGGTGGGCGACCGCCTGACCGACATCGAGCTCGGCAACCAGGCCGGGATGACCACGGTCCTGGTCAAGCGGGTGGAGGAGGACGGCCCCCTGGTGGCCCAGATCGAGCGGGAGATCGAAGACATCCAGGGGAACATGGCGCGCCTGGAGGATTTCAACAAGGTCCCGGATTACCAGGTGACCAAGCTGACGGAGATCATACCGCTGCTCTAGAGGGGCCGTTCAAAACATTGAAGTCGTTGAAACCGTTCAAAACGTTGAAATCGTTGCACGTGGCACGTGGCCATTCGCGGTTAAAAGCCAAGCCAATTCGTGAAATTCGCGCAATTCGTAGTTAAATCGACGATCCAAGCCGAGCCCAATTTGCGTTTTATTCGCGCGTTATTCGCGGTTAAAGCCAAGCCAAGAGGTGAACGATGAGCGAGAAGAGCAAGCTGGTCGATCAGGAGGAGCGGACGGAGGCGAAGGGGAAGGGGACCGCCGCCGACAAGTTCGATCTGAACAAGATGGTGGAGGCGACCACGGACCGGATCGCCTACCTGAAGCGCCAGCATGAGGATCTGCAGAAGCAGAAGGCCGATCTGGAGGCGCTGAGCCGCCAGCGCCAGGAGCTCGACGGCGGGAAGAGGGAGATCGTCTCCGGCCTGGAACGAGCCCTGGCCGTCCTCGAGCGCGAGGAGAACGATCTCCAGCGCAAGCACGCCCTGGTCCAGACCACGCGGGAGGAGTTCAAGAAGGCCCTCTCGGAGTTGCGGACCATCCGCGAGGAGGAATGGGCGGCCGAGAACATCAAGGACGAGATTCTCTCCGCCCTGGCCGCGGTCTCCCGGGCCAAGAGCGATTTCTCCAAGGCCCAGGGCCAGATCCAGGCGCTCACCGCCCGTCTCCCGGTCGAGGGCGGCCAACCGCTTCCCGCTCCGGAGGTCATTCCGCTCGCCCCGGAGGGTCTCTCCGCCCGGGACGCTTTCCTGCGGGCGCTGCTCTTTTTCCTGCCCGCGGCGGTCTTCGCCTTGATCCTGATCCTGATCTTCCGTCTGCTCAGATGATCACCTATGTTCCGCGCTAAAAAAAATCCCTACCACGAGGAGATCTCCCATCTCGATGCGGAGCTCCGGGAGATCGACCGGGAAGTCGTCCGCCTGGAGAAGAACCTCCGCCAGGCGGGCGGCCCGGTCATACCGCGCCCGCCGCCGCGCGCGAAGACGAGCGCCGGGGGAGAAAAAGGAGCCCCGTCGTCGCCGACGGAAGACCGCAAGCGGTTCGTCAGCTATCTGTCCACCGGGAGTTTCCAGACCATCCGGGACTACAAGTTCCGGAGCGACCTGATCAGAAAAAAGAGGATTCTCTGGACGGTGGCGATCCTGCTGGCCGCGGCGGCTATCTACGCCGCCTATCATTTCCTGAAGCCGCAGGAAGCGGAAGGAGATGCGAAGGCTGTGGTAGGGGAAGTGAAGTGATCAGTTACTGATCACTTTTTTATGGAGCTATCGTTTCCTTGTTCTGCAGTGTTTCGATCGGACGGTCCTTCATCCAGAAGCAGCTTGATCTCGTCGGATACCACTTGGTCAGACTGAACGATCTGGTGGGGTAGCTGATGCGCGACGCGTTCGTAACGCTGCAGTAGCACCATCGGGGATGCGTCGACCGGCAGAGGCGGACATCATCTAAGCGGGCCGGACCGTCGGGAAAATAATTGACGGGATCGTCTGTTTTCCAGCCGGGCTCGTGCCAGCGGCCGTTTTCGTCGAAATAGCCGTTGAGCCAGGAATACCCCTCGCGGGCGGGCATTCTCCAGTAGCCTTCGCTCCAGCGGCCGCCCTGGAAACGGCCGGGGACCCAGGCCATTTCGCCCCCTTTCCTCAGGTATGGTCCCACCGGTTCCCAGTAGCCGGGGAAGCACCTCCCGTACTCGTCGCGCTGGGTTTCCACCCACAGATAGCCGTTTCGCTCGGCCGGGCGGTAGAAAGCGGGCACGAGCAGTCGGCCGTCGATTCTCGCCTCCGGCTCCAGGATCGTCCGATCGGCGCAGCGAGGTCGGAAAGAAGCGGGCTCAGCCGCGGAGAGGAGGGGAGCTATGAACAGCGTAACCGCGAGCGCAGGAAAGAAGGGGACAAGCTTCATGGTGGTAAGGTCCTTTTTCAGGGATTGTGGAAACAGTATAGGCCATGACGCTCAAGAGTTCAAGAGATCAAAGGATCAAGAGTTTGCCTTTCCAACGGTCTTCTCCGGTTGATATAATCTTTCCTGCTTTCGGTTTGAGGCTATGAGGGAAAATCTCTCGTTCCAGATCCGGTTTTTCGAGGACATCCTCTCCGATCACCCGGATTTCATCGATGTCCTGATCCCCCTGGGCGACGCCTATACCCGCCGCGGCCTTCATCAAAAAGGGCTCGCGGTGGACATGAAGCTCGCGTCTCTCCTCCCCGACGATCCGGTGGTCTTCTACAACCTCGCCTGCAGCCACGCCCTGCTCGGTTCCCGCCGCCAGGCCCTGGCCGCCCTTTCCCGGGCCCTGCGCCTCGGCTATCGGGACAGGGAGTGGCTGGAGCGGGACAAGGATCTCGACGGCATTCGCCATCTCCCGGCCTTCAAGAAGCTGACCGGCAAGTATTTCCAAGCTTAGCTGGTTTTTTCGGCGGAGGGTTCCATCTGGACGATAGCGGAGTAATGGAGTATTGGAGCAATGGAGCTTCGGTCAGTGGCCTCATTACTCCACAACTCCAGTACTCCATTACTCCATAACTCCATTACTCCCTCTGCTTGCCCTATGACCTCTTTCCAACTCACCACCGACTACACACCGCGGGGAGACCAGCCGCGGGCGATCGAGTATTTGACCGAAGGCTTGGCTCGGGGCGAGAAGCACCAGGTCCTCCTCGGAGTGACCGGCTCCGGGAAGACCTTCACCATGGCCAATGTCATCGCCGCGGTCAACCGCCCCGCCCTGGTCATCGCCCCCAACAAGACACTGGCCGCCCAGCTCTACGGCGAGTTCAAGTCCCTCTTCCCGGGAAACGCCGTCGAATACTTCGTCTCCTACTACGACTACTACCAGCCGGAGGCCTATCTCCCTTCCTCCGACACCTACATCGAGAAGGACTCCGCGATCAATGAGCAGATCGACCGGATGCGCCACGCTGCCACCCACGCCCTCTGGACCCGCCGGGACGCGATCATCGTGGCCTCCGTATCCTGCATCTACGGACTGGGCTCCCCCGCCGAATACCGGGAGATGGTTATCGCCCTCAAGAAAGGGATGACCCTCCCCCGCCGCGAGCTGCTGACGGAGCTGGTCCGGATGCAGTACCAGAGAAACGACATCGATTTCCACCGGGGGACCTTCCGGGTGCGGGGGGACGTGGTGGAAATCTTTCCCGCTTACGAGGAATCGCGGGCCCTGCGGGTCGAGTTCTTCGGCGACGAGATCGAAAGTATCGCCGAGGTGGATCCGCTCCTGGGGAAGAAGACCAGGGAGTTCCACGAAGCAGTGCTCTATCCCGGTTCCCACTTCGTCTCCTCGCCCGACAACCTGGCCCGCGCCCGCCGGCAGATTGAGGAGGAGCTCGCGGAGCGGCTCCAGGAGTTCCAGGCCGGCAACAAGCTTCTGGAGGCGCAGCGCCTGGAGCAGAGGACGCGCTACGACCTGGAGATGATGAAGGAGACCGGCTTCTGCTCGGGGATCGAGAATTACTCCCGCCACCTCGACGGGAGAAAACCGGGGGAGCCCCCCGCCACGCTGCTCAGCTACTTCCCGAAAGACTTCGTCCTCTTCATCGACGAAAGCCACATCACCGTCCCCCAGATCGGGGGGATGTTCCGGGGGGACCGCTCGCGGAAGCAGACCCTGGTCGACTACGGTTTCCGCCTCCCCTCCGCTCTCGACAACCGACCGCTCACCTTCGCGGAGTTCGAGGGAGCGATCAGCCAGACGATCTACGTCTCCGCCACGCCCGCCGATTTCGAGCGGAAGCAGAGCGGCGAAAGGGTGGTGGAGCAGATCATCCGCCCCACCGGCCTGATCGATCCGGCGATCGAGGTGCGTCCGGCCGAAAACCAGGTGGAGGACCTCGGCCGCGAGATCCGCTCCCGGGTCGCCGCCGGGGAGCGGGTGCTGGTGACCACGCTGACCAAGCGGCTGGCCGAAGACCTGACCGAGCACTACCAGGAGACGGGGATCAAGGTCAAATACCTCCACTCCGACATCGACACCATCGAGCGGATGGAGATCATCCGGGACTTGAGGCTCGGAGAGTTCGACGTCCTGATCGGGATCAACCTCCTCCGGGAGGGTCTCGACCTTCCCGAGGTCTCACTGGTCGCCATCCTCGACGCCGACCGGGCAGGCTTTCTCCGCTCCGAGCGGTCGCTGATCCAGACCTGCGGCCGGGCCGCCCGCAACCTGCACGGATTGGTGATCATGTACGCCTCCGCCCTGACCGACGCGATCCGGCGGGCGGTGGGGGAGACCCGCCGCCGCCGCGCCCTCCAGGAGGAGTTCAACCGGGTCCACGGGATCACGCCGGCCGGGATCAAGAAGGATATCGCCGTCATCCTCTCCTCGGTCGACGAGGCGGATTACGTCACCGTGCCGGCCCAGACCGTGGCGGAAGAGGAGCTCCTGTCCCCCGCCGAGGCCGCGGAGCGCATCTGTGCCCTGGGAAAGAAGATGGCCGCCCTGGCCAAGGAATACCGCTTCGAGGAAGCGGCCGCCGCGCGTGACGAGCTCTTCCGCCTGGAGAAGGCGCATCTCGGGTTGGGATCCGGTCCGCTGAGGTTGCAGCCGAAAGGACGTAAGCCGAAAAAGCAGCGATCAGTAACTGGGCTGGCCCGGCCGACCATTTCAACAGACGATTGAATAGGATTGGATAGGATAAAAACAGACCGGTCAGGCGAGGCCATCCTATTCGATCCTATTCGATCGTCTGTAACAATCGCCGAGCCAATTCGTGTAATTCGCGCCTGCGCGCTGTAGCGCTGCCGACTCCGTCAAAGTAGCCTTTGGCTACGACGGCCGGAACGGCGCGCAAGCGCGTAATTCGTAGGTAAATCGCCGAGCCGCCCCATGAACCTCCCGGGAATCAAAGCCCGTGTCCGGACTTTTCCCGCCCTCCCCGGCGTCTACCTGATGAAGAACGCCGCCGGGGGGATCATCTATGTCGGCAAGGCGAAAAACTTACGCGCCCGCGCCCTCAACTACTTCCGCGCCGGCGGCGACGGGAGGCCGACCATCCCCTATCTCCTCGCCCGCCTGGACCGGATGGAGTTCGTGGTCACCGACACCGAGAAAGAAGCCCTGCTCCTCGAGAACAACCTGATCAAGAAGCACCGCCCCCTCTACAACATCTATTTCCGCGACGACAAGACCTTCCCCAGCCTGCGCCTGGACCCCCGGGAGAAGTTCCCCCGCCTCTCCTTCGTCCGCCGGACCAAAGCCGACGGCTGCGTCTATTTCGGCCCCTATTCCTCAGCCCTGGCCCTGAAGATCGCCCTGAAGCTCGCCCAGAAGCTCTTCCCCCTCCGCCTCTGCTCGGACAACGTCTTCCGCCACCGCTCCCGCCCCTGCCTCTATCACCAGATGGGCCGCTGCCCGGCGCCCTGCGTGGGACTGATCGCGCCGGAGAAATACCGGGAAGCCGTGGAGCAGGCGACGCTCTTCCTCCGGGGGCGCCAGCCCGCCCTTTTGAAGAATCTTCGGGACAAGATGCGGGAAGAGGCCGGCGCGCTCCGCTTCGAGCAGGCGGCCGCCCTCCGCGAGCTGATCGGGGCGATCGAGGAGACGATCGACCGGCAGAAGATGAGCGCGGTGAAGGCGCTGGACCAGGACGTGATCGTCCTCGCCCGCCGCTTCGAGGAAGCGGTGGTCCAGGTATTCCACCTGCGCCAGGGGAAGATGACGGGGGGGCGCTCGGAGTATTTTCCCCGCGCCCATCCCGACGACGCGGAGGCCCTGGAGTCGTTTGTCGCCCAGTTCTACTCAGGGAATCGCCTGGTCCCGGACGAGATCCTCCTCTCCGCGCCCCTCTCCGACACCGCCGTCATCAAGGCCGTGCTCCGGGAGAAGAAGGGGCGGCGGGTGTCGGTTGGGGTCCCCGTCACCGGCCCGAAGAGGCGCCTCGTGGAACTGGCGATGAAAAACGCCTCGCTCGCTCTCCTCCGTTCCGGCGCGGAGCCCGCCGGGGGCGGCCTCATGGCAACCGTCCGGTCTCAGCTCGGCCTCCGCAACCTTCCGCGCCGGGTGGAGTGCTTCGACATCTCCAATTTATCGGGACGGGAGGCGGCGGGGTCGATGGCGGTCTTCGTCGACGGCAGAAAATCGCCGGACGACTACCGGCGCTTCCGGGTGCGCACCCTTGCCACGAGCGACGACTACGGGATGATGCGCGAGGTCCTCTCCCGCCGCTACGAGCGGGTCAAGAGGGAAGGCCAGCCGCCCGATTTGATCCTGGTCGACGGCGGCAAGGGCCAGCTGGGCGAGGCACAGAAAGCGCTGGAGCGCACAGGGCTCGACTATCCGGACGTGGCGGGACTGGCCAAGGAGCGGGAGAGGGGAGGGGAGAGGGTCATCGATCGGGTCTACCTCCCCGGGAGCGGGCAGCCGTTGTTCCTTCCCCCCGATTCTCCGGCTCTCCGTTTCCTGATGCGGGTCCGTGACGAGGCCCACCGTTTCGCCCTGGCCTACCATCGCAACCTTCGCCGGGCGGCGATCCTGAAGAAGCAGTAACCGAAGAAACAGTGATCAGTCATCAGTGATCAGTGGCCGGCTCGCCGGCTGAGGGGGAGGTTATGCGTTCGTAGCCGCGGACCTTCAGGTCCGCGGCTACTCACGAATCCCGGGGATACGTACCTATTTCCCCCGTTTCTCTGTCGGATTGAGCGAGATGCCCCCGGATTTGAAGCTGATCTCCAGACTGCGGAGCTCATCCTGGAGGAAAGTATGAACCCCCAGTTCCCGGGCCCGGGACAGCAGATACCGGGGATCGAGGGATCTCTTGTTCTCGATGAGAATCTGGCGGACGTCTTCCGTGTCCCGGGGCCGGCCGCTCAGGAGCTTCAGGAGTATGAGGTCTTCAGGGGAAACGATGTGGGCGGTCAGACCGTCGATCCTGACCGATCGCGCTCGCTCAATAACCTGTTTCTGGTAATCGCTTCTGGCCAGGAACAGGTCAACGTAAATACCCCCCCGCGGCGAGAAAAGGGTCAGGAACGCCATGTCGCGGATAGCTTTGACCGGTCGTCTCCGGTCGAAGGTAAAACCTTCTCCGCGCGCGGTCTTTAAGAACCCCGACAGCGCCTCATCCCCGATATCCGCCAGGCCATCGATGTCGAACGTAGCCCTCGGGGAAGCGTAAACGCTGGTTGCCATGCCGCCCATGAGAACAATCTTCACCCGTGATTTTCGGGCGACGGCCGAAAGGGTCTTAAGAACCCCGATCAGGTCATTCCTGGTCATTTGCCCGCCCGGCTGAGCTTGACCAGCAACCTCCGGTTGGCTTGTTCCTGCTCCCGCCTCATCCGCTTGAGCCTTTGCTCGAGAGTCTTTTCACCCAGGCTGCTTTTCATCAAGCGAAACGTCAAATCACACAGATCAAGCCAAGCTGAAATGCGCGCTTCTTGGCTCAGATGCAAGGCGTGTCTCATGGCGAGGATTATAGCGGCAGATCTTGCATCGATCAACGCGAATTCCGGGTCGAAGAGGGGTCGAAGGGTCGCGATCCGAGCAGCCGCGGACCTTCAGGTCCGCGGCTACGTCCGACCGGAGGACCTTGAAGCGGAGAAATCAAAAATGCGACGCGGATGCGTCGCATTTTCATTGCCGCCGCGGGGAGTCGAATGAGCGTCTTTTATGTCAAGTTATTTTTACCGTCGAAAACCCCTCTATACCGTAGAGAATATTGAAATTCCTGTCGCAAGAAGGGCTCGGGCGGGGTTTTGTTTTAATAGCCGGTTTTGTCTTGAGGAGAAGAAAATGGCCCGAGAGCCGACCAAGAAGCCTCCGTTTGGGATTGGGGGCCAAGTTTATCCGCGGAGCGGGGAGACTGAACTTGTCCCCCGAAGAGGGGCATGATAGACTCATAGAGTGACCAGCACCCTGGAGCGGATCAAGGATCTCGTGGCGGGAGGAGAGGCCTACATCTCTGACCATGGATACGACGAACTAGCCGCGGATGGTATCCTTGTCCGAGATGTGGTCGCGGGCGTCTCTGCCGCGGAAATGGTGGAGGATTATCCCAACTTCCCGAAGGGCCCCTGCGTGTTGGTTCTCGAAAGGGACGGTCAGGGCAGATCGTTTCATGCCGTATGGGGCATCCCGAAAGGAGAGAACACGCCTGCAGTCCTGGTTACGGCGTATCGCCCTGCGGCCGATCGTTGGTCCGCCGACTTCAGAAGGAGAAGAAAATGAAAAGCAGACGCTATACCAAGTTGGTGCATGAAGGGAAGTTTGTCGCGGAGGTCGATGTAGAACTGCTGGAAACCGATTCGGGCTGGTCTCCGTATCTCTCGCTCGACGATGCCTTCAAGCTTGACGATGTTCGCGAAGCGCTTCGTCGCGGCGATGTCAGCACCGCCTCCCGCCAGGCGCGCATTTTTACCCTGACCCCCGTAGCTGTATAGACCAGAGAACAAGCTCGGCACACCAAAAAATGCGACGCGGATGCGTCGCATTTTTATTGCCGCCGCGGGGAGTCTCCGTCTATGGCCGGATGCGGCAAACCCGCCGTTGGCGGGTTTGACGCAGAACCCCGATGAGCTTGCGCCCACTAGGTCCTGAACCTAGCGCGTCTGCCAGTTCCGCCACGGCGGCAAATATTTAGACTTTCGATTTTAAGAACCGCTTCCCTGGTCCGGATTTCAAGTATCTCTCTCGCTTCAGCGCTTCCGCACGGTTCGCGCACTTCTCCTGGTAAACAAGCTCAAAAGGCCCGCGATAGGAGGTGGAGCGCACATCGCCTTTTACGTGGCGCGCCAACCTTGCCTTCAGGTTCGCGGTTTGACCGGTATAGCATCTACCGTCAACCAAACTCTTGATGACATATACCGTGAACATGCTCGCCCAACCCCGAAAACGGGCTTCCGGAAATTGAACCATTCCCACTCTGGAAGCGTTATAGATATGGTAAAATAACGCCGGTGTCAATAGCCGCCTTGAAAAGCGGCGGGAGGGACAGATGAGAATTTCAACCGCGGTTGTGCTCGCGCTGGCGATCGGGGCGGCGTCTTCCGCCGTCCTCGCCCAGCAGGTGGTCGAACCCGATCAGCTCAAGGTCAGCCCCCTCAAATACCGGGGATCCTACATCAAGGTCATGGACGTCTATCTGCACGGCCGCGCCGGCGAGCCGGTCCGCATGCAGGAGGCGGGCTATCCCCTCGACCAGTGGATAACCTTTGGGCTGGGACGAGCCGGGATCCGCTGCTTCATCCGCCGCGATTCGACCGCGGAGGCGCTGGTGGGAGGGCTGCAGCCGAGGGATCAGATCACCGTCATCGGGACGCTCAAGGAGCCCCGGGTCCGCTTCAACGGGCCCCGGGACACCCTCAAGCTCCAGCCGATCATCGAAGTGAGCAAGATCGTCAAGGGCTGGGGAGAGATTCCGCCGCCCCCCCCGCCGCCTCCGGCCGCGCCGGCGGCGAAGTAATCAAACCGCGACCGGGAACGTGCACGATTACGAGCACATGCCTTTCTCCGCCGGCGTTCCTCTCATTCCCGCGTTCATCGCGGAGTTTCCGCGATGAACGCGGAAAAGATGCTGGCCAGCAACCGCCGCGCCCGGCACGATTACCTGGTTTTGGCCACGATGGAAGCCGGGATCGCCCTGCAGGGCTCGGAGGTCAAATCCCTGCGGCGGGGGCAGGGATCGCTCGCCGGGGCCTACGCCGCCCTCGAAGCGGGTGAGGTCTGGCTCCGCGATTTTCACATCCCCCCTTACGATTCCGGCTCCGCCTTCGCGCCGGCTGCCAAACGGAAGCGGAAGCTCCTCCTCCATGCCCGCGAGATCAAGCGCCTGATCGGTCAGGTCGCGCTCAAGGGCAACACACTGATCCCCCTCAAGGTCTATCTCAAGAACGGGCTGGTCAAGGTGGAGCTCGCCGTGGCCAAGGGGAAGAAGCACTACGACCGGCGGGCCGATCTCAAGGAGAAGGCGGCGGAGCGGGAGATGGAGCGGGGATTGCGCCGATAGGGGGACTGGGGAGGAGTAGTGGAGTAATGAGGTGGCGTTAATACCCTGCCGGTCGGTTCCAACACTCCAGTACTCCATCACTCCATTACTCCCGGTCGACCTAGCAACTTCCGTATTCGGCGATCCGGCGGCTGGCGGAATATGATCCGTTCCGCGGAGCGGAAGTCCGTCAGGGGCAGGTAGTCGATCCCCGTCTTCCGGCAGTAGGCGGCCAGCTCCGTCCTCGCGAAGACCGCGTCCGCCGCCCGGGCCGCCGGCGTGTCGCTGTAGCCGTTCCCGAAGAAGCAGACGCGGTATCCCCGTTTTTGCAGTTCCTCCACTGTCTCCGCCTTCCCGATCAGGCAGTTTTTGTGCCGGAGGCGGGCATGGACCCGGAAACTCAGGCGGAGCTGGCCCCGGACGAAGGCGGCATGATGGCAGCGGACCTGGATCCCCCGCCGGTCGACGCTCCAGCGCCGGAGCAGGTAATCGATATAGATGTCGAAGCCGTTGGAGACGATCAGGATTTTCGCTCCCGTCTTTCTCAGGCGGGCGAGGAGGGGCCGGAACCCCTTCCGGAGAGCCGTCTCCACGCGGAGGAAGGCGTAGAAATCGCGCCGTCCGCCCCGGAAGTGGCGGGCCATCTCGCGATAGGCCTCCTTGAGGGAGATCTCACCAGCGTGGTAGTCGGCGTGGGCGGAGAGCCAGGCGGGATCGGCATAGCGGTGGAAGACGGCGTCGAAGACGTCGTCTTCCGAGATGGTGCCGTCGAAGTCGAAGACGAAAGCGGTGCGGGACAATGGTGTCATAGTCAAAAACGCTGATGATGCGTGCAGACAGGACAGGACGCCAGGATTCAGGAAGCAGGGTTCACGGTTCAACGGTTCACGGTTCACGGTTCAGCGGTTCAACGGTTAGGCGGGTTGAACCGAGACAACCGTGAACCGCTGAACCGTTGAACCTAATAACCTTTGCTTATTCTTTGGCTTCCCGGACGTATGGCTTCCCCAGCGCCTCGGGCGCGCCCAGCGTCTTGCGGTAGAACCGCGTCCGGGCCAGGACGAGAAAAGCGATGGTGGCGAGATAGGGGAGCATCTGGAGAAACTGGGCGGGGAGGACCGTTCCCCGGGCCTGGATCGTCGAGTCGAGAGCGTAGAGGGAGCCGAAGAGCAGGGCCCCCAGCGCCGCCCGTCCCGCGCCCCAGTTGCCGAAGATGACCAGGGCGATCGCCACCCATCCCCGCCCGGCGGCCATCTGCTCCTTCCAACCCGGGGAGAGGGCCAGGGAGAGATAGGCCCCTCCCAGCCCGGCGAAACCCCCGCCGAAAAGGACGCAGAGGTAGCGGGTGAGCGTGACGTCGACGCCCATCACGTCGGCGGCGGCGGGGTTCTCTCCGACGGAGCGGATGTTCAGGCCGGCCCGGGTCCGCCGGAGGAGGAACCAGACCGCGGCCAGGCAGAAGAAAGAGAGGTAGACCAGCGGATCCTGGGCGAAGAAAGCGGTCCCCAGCACCGGAATCCGGGAGAGGAGGGGGAGAGCGAGGGGGCGGAAGGAGTCGGCGGCCGGCGCCATCGCCATGCCGGATTTTTCTCCGAAAAAGGAGGAGAGTCCGAGGCCGAAGATGGTCAGGGCCAGGCCGCTCACGATCTGATTGGCCCGGAGGCTGACCGTCAGGACGGCGTGGATCAGGCTCAAAACCGCCCCGCCGGCGATCGCCGCCAGGCAGCCGACGAGAAGGGATCCGCTCGCCTGCGCCGCCCAGAAGCCGGAGAAAGCGCCCATCAACATAATCCCTTCCAGGCCGAGGTTGAGCACGCCCGACCGTTCGCAGACGATCTCGCCCAGGGCGACCAGGATGAGCGGCGTCCCCTGGACGACGCCGGCGGTCAGGAGCGATGTCAGAAAGTCGAGCATGGTATGACCGTTACCCGTCGCGGGTCATGCGCAACGAAGCATCGCACATCCGGCGGGTCCGTTGCACGTTACACGTTGCACGTTACACGTTTCACGCGTATGCGAATCCGATAGTTGACCAAAACTTCCCCCGCCAGTAAAAAGAAGAGAATCGCTCCCTCCAGGATCGGGACCACCGAGACCGGGACCAGGAGGGAGATCTGGATCATTTCCCCCCCGGTGAGCAGGCCGCCGAAGAGGAGCGCGACCAGGACCACCGCCAGGGGATGGGTGCGGGCGAGCCAGGCGATCAGGATCGCGGTGTAGCCGTAGCCGGAAGCCACCACCCGGCCCACCCGATGCTCGATCCCCGCCGCCTCGGTGAAGCCCGCCATCCCGGCCAGGGCGCCCGAGAGGAAGAGGATGAGAACGATGTTCTTCTCGATCTTCATCCCGGCGTAGCGGGCGGCGGCCTCGTTCTCCCCGATCACGCGCACCTCGAAGCCCCAGACCGTCTTATGGAGGGCGACATAGAGGAGAGCGGCGGCGATCAGGGCGATGAAGATCCCGAGGTGGAGCCGTCCCCATCCCAGGTCGGGGAGGCAGGCCGCGGCGCAGAAGGACTGGCTGAAGGGAAATCCGTCGGCCCCCTTGAGCGGGCCGTAGACGAAGTAGCTGGAGAGGAGGATGGCGATCCAGTTCATGAGCAGCGTGGTGATGATCTCGTTGACGGAGAGAAAGGCCCGCAAGACCCCGGCTAGGCCGGCCCAGATCCCTCCCCCCAGGATGCCGGCCAGTCCCATCAGCGGCAGAAGAGCGCTGGCGGGCAGGGAGGAAAAATTCAGGGCGACCAGCGAGGCCGCCAGCGACCCCGCCACGTACTGGCCTTCGGCGCCGATGTTCCAGACTTTCATCCGGAGGGCGGCCGCCACGCCCAGGGAGCAGAGGATGAGAGGGGTGGCCTTGACCAGTGTTTCGGAGAGGCCGTAGAGGTTCCCGAAGGCGCCCTGGAGGAGGGCGCCGTAGGCTTCGACCGGGTTCACGCCGATGGCGAGGATGACCAGTCCGCTGAAGACGAGGGCCAGGAGGACGGAGACCAGAGTCACCGTCAGGCGGAGACCGGGGGAGGGGGCGGGGCGTTTTTCTATTGAGAGTAAACTCATGGGATACGTATAGGGCATAGAGCATAGGGCATAGGGTCAGCCGGGCCCGTCTCTTCCAGTTTTATGGTCTGCTCCTTTTGTTGCCTTTCGCGGGACCGGCTCCATGCTCTTTGCTTTGTTGCCCGCCATCGACAGGCCCAGCTTCTCCATCGTCGCTTCCCGGGTGTCGAAGAGGGCGGTGATCTCGCCCTCGTAGATGACCGCGATCCGATCGGAGAGGGTGAGGAGCTCCTGGAGATCTTCCGATATGAGGAAGATCGCCGTCCCCGACCGCTTGAGCTTCTCCAGCGTCCGCCGGATGAACTCCGTCGCGCCGATGTCCAACCCCCGCGTAGGGTGGACGGCGAGGAGGAACTTCGGGCGCGCCGAGAGCTCCCGGGCCAGGATCACCTTCTGCAGGTTGCCGCCGGAGAGGAGGCGGACGGGGGCGGCGGGATCGGGGATCCGGATGTCGTAGTCCCGGCGGAGGGACTCCGCCCGGTCGGCGGCTTTCTTCGGGTTGAGGAAAATCCCCCGGGTGAACTCCGGAGATGCGTATGTCTTCAGGATGACGTTGCTCGCGTAATCGAGGCCGCCGGCGACGCCGACCTCCAGGCGGTCCTCCGGGATGTAGGCGAACCCCTCCCGGATGATCTCCCGCGGAGAAAGGCGGGTGATCTCCCGGTTGTGGAGGAAGATCCTCCCCTCCGTAGGGGGGCGGAGCCCCGCCAGGGCTTCGGCCAGCTCCCGCTGGCCGTTGCCGGAGACACCGGCCAGGCCGAGGATCTCCGCCCGGTTGACCCGGAAGGAGACCGAGCGGACGGCGGGGAGAAGGCGGTCGTTGCGGACGGAGAGTCCCCGGACGGAGAGGACCGGCTCCATCGTGGCCAGCCTCTCCCGCTCCACCTCCAGGAGCACCTCTTTCCCGACCATCAGGCGGGCGAGAGAGCGCTCGTCGGTCTCGGTTTTGGCGAGCGTGCGCACCTTCTTCCCCTTGCGCAGGATGGTGATCCGGTCGGAGATGTCCATGACCTCGGGAAGCTTGTGGGAGATGAAGACGATCGTCTGGCCGCGTTTCTTGAGGAGGCGGATCGTCCCGAAGAGCTCGATCGTCTCCTGGGGGGTGAGGACGGCGGTGGGCTCGTCGAGGATCAGGATCTTCACCTCCCGGATCAGCATCTTGACGATCTCCACCCGCTGCTGTTCGCCGACCGAGAGCTGCCAGACATAAGCCCGGGGATCGAGCTGGAGGCCATAGCCCAAGGAGATCTCCTCGATCTTTTTCTCCGCCTCGCCGTAGGCGAGGACGAAGCCGAAGCGCCTGAGCCCCAGGATGACGTTCTCGGCCACGGTGTGCTTCTTCACCAGCATGAAGTGCTGGTAGACCATGCCGACCCCCTGGGCGATCGACTCGCGGGGGCTCATGAAGCGGACGCAGCGGCCGCCGATCAGGATTTCGCCCGCGTCGGGGCGGTAGAGGCCGGAGAGGACCTGCATCAGCGTGGATTTGCCCGCGCCGTTCTCGCCGAGCAGGGTGTGGACCTCGCCCGGCCGGGCGTCGAAATCGACGGAGTCGTTGGCGACAACGCCGGGAAAACGCTTGACGATCCCGCGCATTTCAACGGCAGTGTCGGGAAGGGGGTCGGTCATGAGTGGGCGTGCCAGGGAGGGTCAGTCCAAACCGGAGTAGTAAAAGTTGTAAGTTATAAGGTGTCTTTCGCGGGATCTCGCGCTTTTCCCTTACAACCTACAACTTATAACTTATAACATTTTCTATTTTGGGATTTGGCCGTCCACTCCCTGGACGAACCAGCTCATGCTGAAAAGCTCACCGTCGGAGGGGACCGTCCCCTCGGGGATGACGATCTTCCCGGACTGATCCTTGACCGGACCCTGGAAGACGATCTTTTTCCCCGCGGCGATGTCGGCCTTGGTTTTGTTCACCAGCGTTTTTACCTCCTCCGGAACCATCGGCCCGAAGGGGGCGATGTCGATGAGACCGGTCTCCAGTCCCCACCAGATCGGCTGGTTGGTCCAGGTCCCGTCGTGGACGTCCTGGGCGATCTTCTTGTAGAGAACGCCCCAGTGCCAGATGGCCGAGGTGAGGTGGGCCTTGGGGGCGAAGGCGGACATGTCGGTGTTGTAGCCGACGGAGTATTTCCCGTTCTCCTGGGCGGCCTGCTGGGGTCCGGGGGAGTCCTGGTGCTGGGCGATCACGTCGGCGCCGACCTGGATCAGGGACTCGGCCGCCTGTTTCTCCCGGGCCGGGTCGAACCAGGTGTAGGTCCAGACCACCTTCACCTTCGCCGCCGGGTTGGTCTGGAGCGCGCCCAGCGTGAAGGCGTTGATCCCCCGGATCACCTCGGGGATGGGATGGGCGGCGACATAGCCGATGACGTTGCTCTTGGTCATCTTCCCCGCGACCATCCCGGTGAGGAAGCGGGCCTGGTACATCCGGCCGAAGTAGTTGCCCATGTTGGCCGAGGTCTTCGATCCCGAGCAGTGCATGAAGACCAGGCCGGGATATTTTTCGGCGACCTGGGCCGTCTGGTCCATGTATCCGTAGCTGGTGGCGAAGATCAGGTTGTAGCCCATCTCGGCGAACTGGGTGAGGACGCGGATGGCGTCGCCGCCCTCGTTGACGCTCTCGACATAGCGGGTCTCCTTGACGAAGGGGAGGGCGGCCATCTCCTTGCGTCCCAAATCGTGGGCGTAGTTCCACCCCGCGTCCCCGACCGGGGCCACGTAGACGAAGCCGGCCTTGATCTCTTGGACGGGCTCGCGGGCCAGGACCGGCGCGGCCAGGGCTGAACCCAACGCTAAAGCCAGGAGCATCTTCTTCACTCTTTCCCCCTTATCCGTTCACGTTCTCAACCAGGACTGGTAGCCGCAGGCTTCAGCCTGCGCAGAGCAATCCATCCGGGCTACTTCACGCTCTGCCCGCGTAGACATAGACGAAATACAGGACCAGGATCGCCGCCAGAATGTAGGCGAGCGGGGGAACGCTTTTACCTTTTCCGGAAAGAAGCTTGATCACCGGGTAGCTGATGAAGCCCAGAGCCAGGCCGTTGGCGATGGAGTAGGAGAGGGGGATCCCCAGGATGACCAGGGCGGCCGGGATGGCCTCGGAGGGGTCGTCCCAGTCGATCCGGGAGGTGTTGCGGAGCATCAGCGCTCCCACCATCACCAGAGCCGGCGCCGTGATCGCCGGGTTTTTCCCGACCATGGCGACCAGGGGCCCGAGCAGGAGGGCGAGGAGAAAGAGAAGGCCGGTGACCACGCTGGTCATCCCCGTCCGCCCCCCGGCGGCGACGCCGGCCGCGGACTCGATGTAGCAGGTGACGGGGGACGTCCCCAGGAGCGCCCCGGCCACGGTGGTTCCGGAGTCGATGAGCAGCGCCTCCTTCATCCGGGGGAGGTCGTTGTCACGGATCAGGCCCGCCTGCTCGCCGACGCCGATCAGCGTCCCCACGCTGTCGAAGAGATCCATGATGAAAAAGATAACGATGAAGGGGAGGGCCGCGAGCGAAAGCGCGCCGGGAATGTCCGCGCGGAAGAAGGCGCCCTCCTTCACCTCCGGGAGGCCGAAAACTCCCTCATATTTGACCGAGCCGATGGCCAGGGCGAAGAGGGCGGCGGAGAGGATGCCGATGATCATCGCCCCGGCGACCCGGCGGGCGTGGAGGGCGGCGGTCACGAAGAGGCCGACGAAGAAGATCAGGATGGAGGGCTCGGTCAGCCGGGGATTGAAGCTGACCAGGGTTGCGGGGTGGGGGAGGATCAGGCCGGCGCTTTTCAGGCCGATGAAGGCGATGAACAGGCCGATCCCCACTGCCAGCGCGTTTTTCATGGATGGGCTGAGGGCGGCGGTGAGCGCCTTGCGGACGGGAAGGAGGCAGAGAAGGAAGTAGAGGGCGCCGTAGACGACGACGATGCCCAGGGCCGTGCCGGCCGGGTCGGCCGCGCCCTTCTGGGCGAGGGCGGCGATGACGGAGACGAAGAAGAAGTTCTCGCCCATCCCGGGAGCCAGGGCGACCGGGTAGCGGGCGTAGAGGCCCATGGCCAGAGTCCCCAGGGCGGCGGCGAGGCAGGTGGCGACCGTGAGCGCGCCGAAGTCGAGGCCGGTCGGCGCCCCGCCGAAAGTCCGGGAGAGGACGGCCGGCTGGACGAAGATGATGTAGGCCATGGTGAGGAAGGTGGCCAGTCCGGCCTGGGCCTCGATCTTCAGGCTGGTCCGGTGATCGGAGAAACGAAAGAATCGGGCGAACATAAGGCGCGTCCCTCGAATGGGTGGAATTGCACAGCTACCATAGGATGGAAGGGTGTGTCAAGAGGGGATGGGCCAGCTTGGGCTGTCGGCCCTGCTTCCCGTGTGGTAATCTTGTCTCCGCCATGCGACGGAAGGCAAACCGGGGCGAGACGCGCCAGCAGGAGGCTCTCGCCGCCGCCGCCGTTCTCGGCCTTTTCCCGGATGATCTTTTTCCTGTCTTCCCCGGGGGCAGGAACAAGATAAGCATAAGGTCCGCAGAGCATATTCGTAGCGTGGCCGCTCCCGTGGCGACGGAATACTGATACCGGCCGAAACGCTATGCTAAAATCCGCTCAACCAACGGTTTGCTTGTGCCCAGGCAGATAGGAAACCGAAGAGAGGGACGATGTCCAGATTCCTGAGACGGGGAGGCAAAAAGGCCGGGGTCTCGCCCGGGACCATGGTCTACATCGGGGAGAAGCCCCCGGAACCGGCCAAGATCACCGTGATCGACTACGGACCGGAGAGCTTCGAGGAGAAGGTTGTCGACCGGGTGGAGGAATGCTTCCATTTCAAGACCAAGTCGACCGTGACCTGGATCAATATCGACGGCCTCCGGGATCTCGACGTCATCCGGAAGCTCGGCGACTGCTACGGATTTCACCATCTGGTCCTGGAGGACATCGTCAACACCTTCCAGCGGTCGAAGCTGGAGGATTTCGGATCCTACCTCTTCATCGTTTTCAAAATGCTGACCCTTCCCGCCCGCGCCCCCAAGATCGAGGTCGAACAAGTGAGCCTGATCCTGGGAGACAACTTCGTCATCTCCTTCCAGGAGGCGGTGGGGGATCTCTTCGATCCGGTCCGGGAAAGGATCCGGGGAGGCAAAGGGCGCATCCGGACGATGGGGGCGGATTACCTGATGTATTCCCTGATCGACTCCGTGGTCGACGGCTATTTCTCCATCCTGGAGAGCTTCGGGGAGACGATCGAGGGCATCGAGGAGACGGTGGTGCTCCGTCCGACCCAGCAGACCCTGCAGTCCATCCATGCTTTCAAGAAGGAGATGATTTTCCTCCGCAAGTCGGTCTGGCCGATGCGCGAGGTGATTTCCGCGCTTCTCCGCCGGGATTCCGTCCTGATCACCGAGCCGATCGTCGTCTATTTCCGCGATGTTTACGACCACACCGTGCAGATCATCGACAACGTGGAGACCTTTCGGGATACCTTGGCGAGCCTCCTCGACATCTACATGTCCGGCGTTTCCAACCGGCTGAACGAGGTGATGAAGATTCTGACGGTGTTCTCCACCATCTTCATGCCCCTGACCTTCCTCGCCGGCGTCTACGGGATGAACTTCCGGTTCATGCCGGAGCTGCACTGGAAATACGGATACCTGTTCGCCTGGCTGGTGATGCTCGGCGTGGTCGCCGTGATGCTGGCCTTTTTCAAGCGGCGCAAGTGGATCTGATTTTCGCGATTGTTTCAGTTCCCCGGGATTTCTGGTAGAGTAGGTGCCCATGCCGCAGCCAGGCGACAAGGCGATCTTGCTTCCCGCTTCCCCCGTCCGTTTCCCGGTCGAGTTCCACATCGCCCGGGAAGCCCGGAAGCGCTACGGTCTCGACCGCGTCCTCTACGGCCTCCACGGCAACGTCCTGATCGCCGATCTCGAGGGCGCCCAGCTCCTCGCCGAGCGGATCAACGCCGTCCGCGGCGCCTCCTCCCATCCCGCGCGCGCCGTCCGGGCCGGCCAGGTCAACGCCGTGGGGCTGATCGACGAGGTCTTCCACTACATGGCCGCCCGCTACCGGGAGATGATCAACCCCGCCGCCCTTCCCGCCCTGCTCGCCCGCTTGGAGAAGCAGGTGGGGGGCGAGCCGCTGCGCAAGACGCTCAACGCCTTCGTCGACCGCTTCCCCGGCTCTGCCGTCTGGCGGGACGGCCAGACGCCCGAGGAGTACCTGCGGGGCGTGACCGAGGGGATTCCCAACCGCCAGATCCTCTGCGAAGAGCTGCTCATGCTCTTTCTCGCCAACGCCGACCGCGCCTTCGATCCCCTCTCCGATCTCTTCGACGAGGCCGCCCTCAAGGAGACCACCGCCTACCGGGAGATCTGCCGGGAGACCGGCTCTTTCTTCGAATCTCAGCCCGCCTTCGGACCGGAAAACCTCCCCCTGCTCGACCTCCTCCTCGCTCCCATCCGCGCCTCGCCCCGCTCGCTTCCCGGGCAGATCACCTACATCGTCGAGAAGTGGAAGGACTATCTCAGCCCCGAGCTCCTCCGCCGCCTCCTGATCAGCCTGGACATCATCAAGGAGGAGGAGCGGATGCGGGGGATGGGGCCGGGGCCGGTGGTGGTCCCGGACTTCGCCCGCTTTCTCGGCTATCTGGACGGGGAAGACGCCCGCCGCTTCCCGGAATACGAGAAGTATTCGACCGACCTCGACTGGATGCCCCGGGTCGTCCTGCTGGCCAAGAACACCTACGTCTGGCTCGACCAGCTCTCCAAGCGCTACGCCCGCCCCATCCGCCGCCTCGACCAGATCCCGGACGAGGAGCTTGACCGGCTCCGCGACTGGGGCTTCACCGGCCTCTGGCTGATCGGCCTCTGGGAGAGATCGGCGGCCTCCCGGAAGATCAAGCACGCCTGCGGCAACCCCGAAGCGGGCGCCTCCGCCTACTCCCTCTTCGATTACACCATCGCCGCGGAGCTCGGCGGGGAGAACGCCCTGCGCGACCTGAAAGAGCGGACGCTTAAACGAGGGATCAAGCTCAGTAGCGACATGGTCCCCAACCACACCGGGATCTATTCGCGCTGGGTGATCGACCGGCCGGACTGGTTCATCCAGGTCCGTTCGCCGCCCTTCCCCGGCTACCGCTTCACCGGCCAGGACCTCTCCGACGATCCGCGCGTGCGGATCGCCATCGAGGACGGTTACTGGACCAAGCGGGACGCCGCCGTGGTCTTCGAGCGCCGGGACAAGCGGACGGGGGACGTCCGCTACATTTACCACGGGAACGACGGGACGAACATGCCCTGGAACGACACCGCCCAGATCGACTTCCTCAACGCCGAGGCGCGGGAAGCGGTGATCCAGACCGTCCTCGCCGTCGCCCGCCGCTTCCACATCATCCGCTTCGACGCCGCCATGGTTCTCACCCGCCAGCATTTCCAGCGCCTCTGGTTTCCCCCGCCGGGTGCCGGCGGGGCCATCCCCTCCCGGGCCGGGCGGGGGCTGACCGCCGAGGAGTTCGACCGCCTGATGCCCAAGGAGTTCTGGCGCGAGGTGGTGGACCGGGTGGCGAAAGAGGTCCCGGAAACGCTCCTGCTGGCCGAGGCCTTCTGGCTCCTCGAGGGCTATTTCGTCCGGACGCTGGGGATGCACCGGGTCTACAACAGCGCTTTCATGAACATGCTCAAGATGGAGCTGAACTCGGAGTACCGCCAGCTCGTCAAGAACATACTCGAGTTCGACCCCCAGATCATGAGGCGCTTCGTCAACTTCATGTCCAATCCCGACGAGGCCACCGCCGTCGCCCAGTTCGGCAAGGGGGACAAGTATTTCGGCGTCTGCACCATGATGGTGACGATGCCGGGGCTGCCCCTCTTCGGCCACGGCCAGCTGGAGGGGCTGACCGAGAAGTACGGGATGGAATACCGCAAGGCCTACTGGGACGAGCCGGTGGACAAGTTCCTGGTCAGTCGGCACGAGTCCGAGATCTTCCCCCTGATGAAGCGCCGGGCCCTTTTCTCCGATGTCGCCAACTTCTATCTCTACGATTTCTACCTCGACAACGGACGGGTCAACGAAGACGTTTTTGCCTATTCCAACCGCTACGGGAACGACCGGGCGCTGGTTTTCTACCACAACCGCTATAGCAGCACCTCGGGCTGGGTCCGCCTCTCCTCCGCTCGCCTGGTCAAGGACGGCGCGGGCGGGAAAAGGCTGGAGCGGACGGATCTGGCTGACGGCCTGGGCATCCGGGGGGAGGCGAACGACTACTGCGTCTTCCGGGATCTGCGGAGCAACCTGGAGTACATCCGTTCCAGCCGCGTCCTCAGGAAGAAGGGTTTCCAGATCAGCCTGGCCGCCTATCAGACTACCGTCTTCACCGATTTTCGCGAGATCAGGGACGACGGGCGGGGGCTGCTCCGCCAACTCGATCGCCTCCTCAATGGGAGGGGGGTGCGCAACATCAACGAGGCCGTGCGGAAGATCCGTTTTGCCTCCCTCCACCGTTCCTTCCAGGGGATCTTCAACCCCGACACCGCCCGCCGCCTCGTCCGTCTGGCGGGGGAAGCGAAGTCGGAGAGCGAACTGGCCCTCTCCCTCCGGGAAACCCTTTCTCCCGCCCTGTCGTCGTTCTTCCGGGAGGTCTCCCGCGCCGGCGGGACGCGTTTCCCCGCCGCGGCGCCGGATCGGGTCCTCGGTTCGCTGGAAGCGGTTCTCCTCCTCCTCCCCGCGCCCGGCATTCCCTCCTGGAAATGTTCCGCCGCCTGCCGCCCGGCGCTGAAACACGTCCTCGCCCTGATCCCCCAAGCGGGAGACGACCGGCTCCTCGGCCTCCGTGTCCTGCTCCTCTGGTCGGTTCTCAAGGAGATCGAGAAGGAGCTCTCCGCCCGCCCGGGGGAGACCACCTGGCTCAAGGAATGGTTCCTGGGGGAGACCTCGGTCGAGTTCCTTGAGTCCCTGGGAGCGGACTGGGATACGGCGCTCCGGGAGTTCGCCCTCCTCACCATCCTCCTCCGCCATGCCGGGAAGATCGGCGCCTTGAAATCCGCCCGGAGGATCGCCTCTCTCGCCCCGATCTTCGAAGACGCCGAGGTCAAGGGTTTCCTGAACTTCAACTGGTACGAGGACACGCTCTGGCTGAGCGCCGAGAGGATCGGCGAGATGGCGGACTGGCTGGGGGCGGCCGCCCAGATCGAACGGGCGCTCTCTTCCTGGACACCGGGGAGAGGGAAAACTCCGCGGATGGCCGTCGCCGTTCCCCTCCGCGCGGCCCAATCGCTCCGGGAGCGCGCGGCGAAGGCCGGCTACCAGGTGAAGGAGTTCCTGGAATCATTCGCCGCCGCTCCCGCGCCAGCCAAGCGGAAGAGGAAGAATCACCGATCACGGACGAGAGGAGTCATGGAGTAGTGGAGTGATGGAGTGGTGGGGCAGCGGCAATACTCCATTACTCCAATACTCCCTTTGTCGTCATGCCCCGATTCCTGATCGTCGCCGGCCCCGACCGCTCCGAAAGGGAGGAGGTTCTGGAGAAGCTTGTCAGCGCTTTCTCCGCGGCGGGGTATAAAACCGGCGTCGCCATCCATCGGACGCTCGAGGAAGAGGAAAAGGGGAGGGAAGGAGAGGGATACAAGCGTTTTTCCCGCGCCGGCGCCGTCCAGGCGCTGATCACGCGGGGCAAGGAGACGGCGCTTAGGGGCAAACAGGGCGGGCTCACGCCCTTGAAGCGGATCGGCGCGCGCTATTTCAACGCCGTCGATGTGCTTCTTGCCGCCGGCTACTTCGATCCGGTTCCCTGCGTCGAAGCCTGCCTCAGCGACGATATCTCCCTCCTCCGGCGCCTGTCCGATCCCGGTCTCGCGGGGGTCGTTTGCCGTCGTTCCCTGCCGGCGCTTGCGGTCAGGGTGTATCCGATCGACGATCTGGCGGAGCTGGTCAGTGTGGTGATGAAGAAAATCTGACTTTCTCATGGGTCCTATAGGTCTTATTAAAATGACGCTCTCCTCTCGTCCACACCGCGCCTTGTTTCCATATTTCTATATTTCCATCATCTGCCTGGGAGCATTAGCTCCCGGCGCCCCCCGCGCGGCGGCGGAGGATGCCGCTCCCGTGAAAGTCACTTTCCTCTTCAACCCCGGCTGCCGGGAATGCGATGAGATCCGGGATCTCATCCGCCGGACCGGGGAAGAGACGGGGATCGCGCTCGAGGTCGATTCCCTTGACCTGACCCAGGGCAGGAACATAGAGTTTTTGTGGGGCTGGGAGGAGAAGACCGGCAAGAAGGCCGAGCCCCTGCTGGGAGTGGTGATCGGAGAGGAGTTCCTGGCCGGTTATGAAGAGATCAAGGAGCGTTTGAGGACGGTTCTCGAGGATTACGCGTCGAGTCGGGCGCCGCCTTCCGCTCCCTCGCCGCTCCCCGCCGGCCGCCGGTCGGTCGAGAGCGAGTTCAGCCGCTTCGGTCCCGGGACGGTGGCCCTGGCCGGACTGATCGACGGGATCAACCCCTGCGCCTTCACGGTCCTGGTCATGCTCCTCTCCTTCATGATGGTGGGAGGACTCTCCCGGGTCCACACGCTGCTGGCCGGGCTTTCCTTCGCCGCCGCGGTCTTCCTCGCCTATCTCCTGGTCGGCCTCGGCCTTTTATCCGCCGCCCGAGCCACGCAGGGATACCGGACGGCCGCCGATATCGTCTATCTGGTGGTCGGCGTCGTCTCGATCGTCCTGGGAGCGATTTCCCTCTACGACGCGGCCGTCATCCGCCGCACGGGGGAACTGAAAGACGCGCGCCTCAAGCTTCCCTCCGCCCTGATGAACCGAATCCAGCGGGCGATCAGCACCGTGATCAACCCCCGCCATCTTATCGTCTCCGCCTTCACGCTCGGCCTGCTGGTCTCATTCCTGGAACTGGTCTGCACCGGCCAGATCTATTTCCCCACCATCATCCTGATCATGAAGAACGCCTCCCTCCGGGCCCGGGGGTTCCTTTACCTGCTCCTCTATTGCGGGGCGTTCATTCTCCCCCTGCTCATCGTTTTGGGTGCTGTCTTCTGGGGTTCGCGGATACCCCGGGTCGCCGAGGCGGTGGGGAAATACGCCTGGGTCTCCAAGGCACTGACGGGCGTCATCTTTTTGGCGCTGGGCGTCTTCCTCCTCATACGCTTCTGAGCTCTTAAAATCCCAAGATAAGGAGCATCACACATGAAAGAACTCGACTACGACCGCGAACTCGCGGCGATCATCGACCACACTCTCTTGAAGCCCGAGGCGACGAAGAAAGACTTCGACCGCTTCGTGGCCGAGGCGAAGAAGTTTCACTTCCGCTCGGTCTGCGTCCACTCCAGCAACGTGGAGTACGCGGCCAAGCTGCTCAAGGGCTCCGACGTGATCCCGATCGCCGTGGTCGGTTTCCCCCACGGGCAGTTGACGGCGGTGGCCAAGGCCTTCGAGGCCCATGACGCCATCGTCAACCGGGGGGCGCAGGAGATCGACATGGTGATCAACATCAGCGCCCTCAAAAGCAAGCACTACATCGTGGTGCTCGAGGACATCCAGCAGGTGGTCAAGGCCTGCGAGGGGAAGCCGGTCAAGGTGATCCTGGAGACGGCCAAGCTCAGCTACAACGAAAAGGTCTGCGGCTGCTGCCTGGCCAAGGCCGCCGGCGCCCGCTTCATCAAGACGTCCACGGGAACGGTGGAAGGCGGCGCCACCGTCGACGACATCAAGCTCATCCGGGAGGTGGTCGGGGACGAGCTCCTGATCAAGGCCAGCGGGGGGATCCGGACCAAGGAGTTCGCCCGGGAGCTGATGGCCGCCGGGGCCAACCGGATCGGCACCAGCCACTCGGTGGAGCTGGTCTTGGGCAGGAAGCTCGCGGCCTCGGAAAAATACTGAATCGCGGAGATATTTTATAGGAACGGCAGGCAAGGCAGGATAGGCAGGCAAGGCAGGAGAAAGACTCTCGGCCGACAGGGATCGCGACCCCGATAGATCGGGGCAGGCACGAAAGTCGCTCCCACCATTGGCGGAGACGGGAGCGGAATGGACAGGAAGAGGACATGGTATTGGTTGCTGGTCGCGCTCGTTCTGATCACCGCCGCTGTTGTGCGCTTCTCCGGTCTCTCCTTCGGTTTTCCCCACCTTTTCCATCCCGACGAACCGACGGCGGTGAAGAGGGCGGTCCTCTTCTTCCGCGACGGCATGAACCCCCGCTGGTTCGCGATGCCCTCCGGTTATCTCTATCTTCTCCACTTCAACTACCGGGCCTACGGCGCTCTCAAAGGCATCGCCCATTTTGAAAGCAACCAGACAGTTCTCTATCTGATCGGCCGTCTCTGGTCGGCCATCTTCGGCTCGGCCACCGTCCTCCTGGTTTTTCTCGCCGGGAAGAGACTCTACGGCCGGAAAGCGGGACTGGGAGCGGCCGCTTTGATGGCCGCGCTCCCGCTCCACGTCCTCCATTCCCACTACGCCACGGTGGACGTCCCCGTCACCTTCACGATCGCGCTCGCCCTGCTTTTCTCCGCCCGCGTTCTCCGCCAAGGGCGATTGTCGGATTACATACTCGCCGGCATCTTCGCGGGCATGGCGGCGTCGCTGAAATACAACGGCGCTTTCGCTTTCTTCCCCCTCCTGGCCGCCGGTCTCGTCCGCTCGCGGGGTTGGGGAGGGGAGGGGGGCGAGCCGTTCGACCGGCGGGAATGGCGGAGTCTGGCCTGCTCCGTGGCGGCGCTCGTCCTGGTATTTTTCGCCGTCTCTCCCTTCATCCTCTCCGCGCCGGGACAGTTTTTCAAGGATCTCTCGACTCAGTCCCATTATCTCATCCGCTACGGCCACGGCCCGATTTTCATCGCCACCTCTCCGGGCGCGCTCTATCAGCTCTTCAACGTTCTCTACTACGCCGGAGGAGGAGCCTTCTGGATTATGGCCGTCGCCGGCGTGATCGCCGCCGTCATCTTCCGTCGCCGGGGCGACATCCTGCTTCTCTCCTTCCTCGTCCCCTACTACGTTCTGATCTCGATCCCGGTCGTCAAGTTCTCCCGTTTCTTCATCCCCCTCCTTCCGTTCCTGGCCCTCCTGGCCGGGCGTCTCCTGGAGTTGCCGTTCCCCCGCCCGGCGATGAAAAGAGTTTTCATCGGCCTGTTCGCCGCCGGCGCTCTCGGGACCTTTCTCCTCGGCGCGGGTTACGCGCGGATGCTTGTGCGTCCGGACGCGCGTTTCATCGCCCGGGACTGGATTGAGGCCAACCTTCCCCAAGGCGCGCGCGTGGGCATGATCAAGACCGAGACCGGACTGATCTTCCTCGACGATCCGGCTTTGGCCTATCCTCATCCCTTTCTCACGATTGAGAGATACAACCGCCTCCTTCCGGCGCTGGAGGGCAAACCCGATTACCTGCTCGTCACCGATTTCGACTACCGGGACATCATCCGCCTCCAGGAGAAATACGACATCATCCGCTACAAACTCTGGATGAAGTTCTTCCCCGGCCGAGCCGGATACGAGAAGATCGAGGAGTTCTACCGCCCGCCGTCGATCCTGGGTTTGACCTTCGGCCAGCCCTTCGCCCCCCACGACATGACCTACAACTGCCCGCGGATCAGTCTGTTCCGTCGTTTGCCGGAAAAATAGTTAACCGCGAATCATCCCGAATGCCTTCAGCCTGGCTCGCAGATGATGTCCACGAATTTTCACGAATTAGCACGAATTGAACACCGGCGCGTTCCAGGTGCCTCCGTGGGAGGGGCGACTGCCCCATCCCGAAATCTTCTTCGGGACTCGCCCCGATCCATGCTGGCGGAGATCGCGGCGAGACGCCGCTCCCACAAAATCACACCGGCGGCATCAGCGGATCACGTTTTCCATTCGTGCTAATTCGTGAAAATTCGTGGAAAAGCAGTAGCCGAGCCGCTATTTGTGCAGATTCGTGGTTAAACAGTCCATGAAAGACCGTTGGCGGAGAAAACTGATCCGTTTCACCCGCGACATCGTCGCCATCGCCTCTCCTCCCGGCGGGGAAAAGGCGGTCCTGGAACGGATCGGCGGGGAGATGTCCGGACTGGGCTGGGAGAAGATCCGCTACGACCGGATGGGGAATCTCCACGGGAGGTTCGGAAAGGGAAAGACGGTGGTCGCGCTCGACGGCCACGCCGACACGGTCGGGCCCGGTTACCTTTCGAACTGGACCTGCGACCCCTACCGGGGCCGCTTCGATGACGGATGGATCTGGGGGCGGGGGACGGTGGATCAGAAGGGGGGTCTCGCCGCCGCCGTCTATGCTCTCCCCCTGATCCGGGATCTGGGCCTGGAAGGAGACTACTCTCTCCATCTGGTTGCCTCTGTTCAAGAGGAAGGCTCGGAGGGCTTGAGCTGGGACCACATCATCGAGGAGGACGGCTTCCGGCCCGACCTCGTCGTCCTGACCGAACCGAGCGATCTCAAAATCATGCGCGGCCAGAAGGGAAGGGCGGAGATCCTGGTCACCGCCCGGGGCGTCACCGCTCACGCCTCCTGCCCGGAGAAGGGCAGGAACGCGGCCATGGTCATGTGCGGCGTGGCGCAAAAGATCCCCGCTCTCGCCGCCCGCCTGCGCTCCCATCCGGCCATGGGGAAGGGGAGGATCTCGATCACGCGCGTCCGCTCCTCGTCGCCCAGCGGGAACTCCATACCCGACCTCTGCCGGATGCTCCTCGACCGCCGTTTTGTCCCCGGCGACGACCGCCGTTCCGTTCTCCGGGAAGTCCGCCGTCTCGGCCCGGAGAAAGATGTCCGGGCCGAGTATCATGTCTACCGGCGGACGGGTTTCACCGGCTATACGGCGGAGGGCGAGAAGTTTTTCCCCTCCTGGATCCTCCCCTCCGGCCATCCGGCTGTCGCGGCGGCCCGTCTTGCCTCCCGGTCGGCCTGGGGGCGGCCGGCCCCGGTCGGCGTCTGGCCTTTCAGCACCAACGGCGTCTCCATCTGCGGGAGGCACGGCATCCCGGCGATCGGCCTGGGGCCGGGTCAGGAGGCGATGGCCCACGCTCCCGACGAACGCATCCGCGCCGAGGACCTCGTCCGGGCGAGCCTCTTCTACGCCCATTTCCCCGGGGCATATCAGCGTTTGCGCATGCGCCGCGCAGAGAGAGGTTATCGTTGTAGGCCCGCTCTGTGAGCGGGCGGCCCGTTCGCCGGTTCACAGAACCGGCCTACAACGGGTTTGCCAACCATATGAATGAACATCGGAATCTGATCTCCGCCGTCGACGAAGCCAACCGTTTTCTTTCCGGAGGCCATTGGGAAGAGGCGCAGGATGGCTATCTGGGGATACTGAAAAAAGATCCTCGGAACTCCGC
The DNA here is from genome assembly GCA_964551475.1 of uncultured bacterium. Taxonomy (GTDB): domain Bacteria; phylum Auribacterota; class Erginobacteria; order Erginobacterales; family CAZKCI01; genus CAZKCI01. Next base: position 52,308 of record CAZKCI010000028.1, read on the forward strand.
CGCCCATTTCGGACTGGGGACGATCGCCTTTCACCAGGGGCGCTATGCCGACGCCGAAGTTCATCTGAAAAGGGTGGAGGAGGGGACGCCCGGCGCAGAGACCGTCCCCAAGATGATGGCGATGGTCTGGTTCGAGCTCATGCCCCTGCCGGATCTTTCCGCGGCGGAGGCGCGTCTCCAGAATAATCCTTCCGACAGCGCCGGGCTCCTCGCCCGGGGCCTGGCCTATGCCCAGGGGCGCCAATACGAGAAGGCGCTGGAGGAGCTGCTACAAGCGCTGGAGGCGGATCCGGCGGCCCGGGAGGGGGAGGCGAAGAGGGCCTTCCTGAGTGTCGTCGAAATCGTGGGGCGGGAGAGCGAGATCGGGCGGAAATTCAGCCGCCGCCTCTCGATGGTCATTTGTTCCTGACCGACGACCCGGCTAAAGATTTAACCGTGAATAACGCGCGAATTAGGCTTGGCTTGACGTTTTTCAACAGACGATTGAATAGGATTGAATATGATAAAAATTGGCCGGGCCGGCCAGACAATCCTATTCCATCCTATTCAATCGTCTGTTAAACATGCCGAGCCTATCGTTTTATCTCCCCACGGTAACCGCCCGCCGCCTCTCCGCCACCGCCCCGTCACCCGGACGGATCGCGTCCGCCGCCGCCCACTCGCGCAAGGCGCCCCCCGGATCGCCGCGGCGCAGGAGCGCGTCGCCGAGATAGAGGCGGGCGTAATAGTTACCCGGCATCAGGCGCGCCGCCTCCGCGAGGTGGGCGCCGGCGGCCTCCTCGTCCTTGAAGTGGGCGCTCCAGACCCGGGCCAGCTCCAGGTGGAGCATACCCGTATCCGTGTCGGTCCTCAGAGCGCTCTCCAGTGTCGCCCGCGCCGCGGCCGGATCGCCTTTCTTCTCCTGGGCGAGGGCGAGATAGAGATGGGCGGCCGAGAGGTTCGGCGAGACCGCGAGGAGACGATTCAAGACCGCGATCGCCTCGTCGTATTTGGCCTCGCCGACCAGGAGCTGGGAGAGGCGCAGATAAGCGGGCACATTGCGGGGGAGGTTCTGGATGATTTCGAGGAACTCGCGCCGGGCGAGATCCTTCTCACCCTTCCCCTCGTAGGCCATGCCCAGGGAGAGGCGGGCCGACTCGTAGAAGGGGTTGAGGCGGATCGCCTCCCGGTAGGCGGCGATGGCCGCGTCGTAATCGCCGTGTTTTAGGTAGATGTTGGCCAGGTTGTAGTGGGCTTCCGGCCGGTAGGGTTCCATCTTCATCGCCTGGCGAAATTCCCGGAGCGCCCCCTCGAGATCGCCTTTCTGCGAGTAGAAAGTCCCCAGGTGGTTGTATCCCGCGCCCAGGTTGAGCGAGAAGCGGGGCCGGCCGATCAGCCCGGGGTTGGTGAGGAAAATCAGGCCGGCGAGAAGGAGAAGGGAGAGCGGGATCAGATGCCAGCGTTTCTCCCGATAGCGCTCATGCCACCACCAGGGTACGTAGGCGAAGAAGAGAAGAAGAAAGGGGACGGCGGGGAGGCGGTAGCGTGAGTTGACGAAATAGAGGGCGGTGGAGAAAAGATAAGAGGCGAGGAAGAGGTAGAGGAGAGTCAGGCGGCGGCGCTCTCTTGAGCTTAAAATTATGCCGAGCAAAGCCACGGGCGAGACGACCGGGAAGGTGAGGAGAGGGATCTTCAGGATCGGCGCGAAATCCCGGAAAAAGAAGGGGTGGATGACGTCGGCGATCTCCAGGCCGTCGAAGTAGATCAGGATCTTGGAGAAAAACAGGCCGAGGAAGCGGCCGGGCTGTTTTTTGATGAACGACCAGCCCTGGTCGAACCAGTAGCCGGAGACCTCGGAAGGCTTCAGGCGGCGCCCGCGATCTTTCTCGGCGATCTTGGCCGAGTCTTCCCGGAGCGTCGCCCCGCCGCTGCGCAGGATGGAGGGCGGTTCGAAGACGCCCCGGGCGTTGGGGTTGTTGCCGATGAAGAAGTTGATCCCGCCGTGGGCGGTGAGGAAGACCGGGTCGCCTCCCACGACCGCGTTGCGCCAGGTGATCAGTCCGGGAAGGAGGCAGAAGCCGATCAGGAGGGAAAGGGCACAGAGGAGGCGGGCCTTCCCGGGGCGGCCGGTTTCGCAAAGGACCCAGGCCAGGACCAGGACGACGAGGAGGAGGGCGGGTCCGCTCACCGCGGCGAGGAGGCCGAGGAGGAGGCCGGCGCCGAACCAGGACGGCCAGGGACGCCGGAGTCTCCGGATGCGCAGGAGAAGCAGGAAGGCCAGGAGCTCGATGAAGATGATCAGGACGGGGGAGAGGATGGCGGAGTCGTAGACGATCAGCCAGCCGTAGACCGCCATGGCCAAGGCGCCGAGCAGGGCGACGGCGGGAGCGAAGAGTTGGCGGCCGACCAGGAAGAGGAGAGCGCAGTTGGCTGTCCCGATCAGGACCTGGATGAACTTGGCGGCCTGGAGATGGGGGCCGAGGAGAGCGTAGATCCCGCCCAGGAAGTAGCCGTAGAGGGGCAGGGCGTAAAAGACCTCCTTGCCCCGCCAGTCGCCCCGGGCGATCTCCCGTGCCCAGTCGTCGTAGGTCTTGGAGTCCTCGATCACCATCTCGGCGATCGGCGAGCGGGCCATCTGGTAGAAATAAATGAAGCGCAGCGCGAAAGCCAGCAGGAGGACGGCGGCCAGCAGGAACGCGGTCCGCCGGCCCGCGCTCGGGGGGGGATTCTGCCGGGGGGAGGGGGGGGATGCTGCGCGTCGCCTGCTCATGGCGGCATGATATGCCCGATTGAGCAGGGGGTGAAATTAAATATAGCCAGCGGCCCCTGTAATCGGTAATCTGTAAGCGGTGATCAATAAGGAGGTGCGCGATGACCAAGATCGTGGTGTCGGCGCTGGCCGCCGCGGCGTTGGCGATGTCCGCCTTCCCGGTCCAGGCCGCGAACAACGTCGGCCTGGGCGGCGGCGTCCGTTACAACGTGGCCCTGCAGTCCCTGAAGAACGACGATTTCAAGTTCGACGAGGACTACCTCTCCTACGTCCTCTCCCTCAAGTATCAGTTTCTCCCCTTCCTGGCCGTGGAGGCGACGGGCGATTACTATCCGGGGAGCGGGGACGTCGATTACACCTTCCGCCCCGCGGCGTCGGTCATCCTGGGCGATTTCATCAACGCCGGAGTCGGGATCACCAAGCCTTACCTGAAGCCCCAGGAAGGCGACGGGGAGTGGGGAGACGTGTACTACCAGTTCCAGGCCGGTCTCCAGATCCCGATCTCCGATGCGCTCTGGATCAACGCCGACGCCTACTACTTCGTCCAGAAATTCGCTGACATCGAGGACTTCGATATCGACTACCTGACCTTCGGGGCTAGGCTGCACTTCCGCTTCTGACCGCCGGTAGTGAGTTGAGATTATTATCATTTGACACCACCGGGACCTGGTGTTAGAGTCCCGCGCCACTAAAAATCCAATCCCCTACGGGGGAGGAGGCGGTCGATGGAAGGGTATTGCGTGAAGTGCAAGGCGAAGAAGGAGATGAAGGACACCCAAGAAGTGACGATGAAGAACAAGCGGAAGGCGATGAAGGGAACCTGCCCGAGCTGCGGCACCGGCATGTTCAAGATCCTCGGTAAGTAACCCATCGCCCCGGCCTTACGGCCGGGATGGAGTTGTCCGAGCAAGCAGGACGGGAGCGCGCGTCCTGCTTGTTCGGTTTATCCCGGGATCAATGCCGGGTTATTAAGGAAAGAGAGCATTCTATGGCGGTCGAACTGGCGGCAGTCTGGATCAATCCCTATACGATTAAGAAGTCACGCACCGGCGGCGTGATCGCCCGGCTTCTCTCGCTCTCTCCCTGCGAGCTGGTCTCGGCGCGTCTGTTCGCCCCCGGAGCCGAACTGGTGGAGAAATACACCGCCCTGATCAGCCCCAAGGGCTCGGCCGAGTCCCGTGACGTCCGGTCCCATATCCGCTCCTATATCCGCGAGCAGTGGCTCAAGAAGGACGGGGCGGCCGAGCAGCCTCGGGTGATGGTCCTCCTCTTCAAGGGGGAAAACGCGGTCTCGATCCTCCGGACCCAGGTGGTGGGGCCGATCACCCGGGACTCGATCCTGGGCGAGACGGTGCGGGACACCTATGGGGACTTCATCACCGACCCCCAGGGGAGGATCCGCTATTTCGAGCCGGCGGTCTTCATCATACCCGAGGCCGCGGACGCCGAGGCGACGCTCAAGCTCTGGGCGCGCTACTCCGACTCCGACGGGGGAATCCTGGAGAAGGCCTGCCGCTTCCCCGCCGACTCCAAGCCCGAGACGACGCTGGTCCTGATCAAGCCCGAGAACTTCAAGGGGCCGTCGAGCCTCGCCGGGAACGTGATCGACCTGATCTCCCGCACGGGCCTGAAGATCATCGGGGCCAAGGTAGTGCACATGTCCGTCGAGCAGGCTCAGGAGTTCTACCGCCCGGTGCTGGAGCGGCTCCCCGACCGGTTCAAGGGCCGTCTCCAGGAGGATCTCAAGCAGCGCCTCGCCGACGTCCTGGATTTCGCGGTCTCCGACGACATCTATGCCGACATGGCCGACCGCCTGAAGGGCTTCAAGGGGGAGAGCGAGTTCCGCAATATCGTGCGGACGATGACCGGTCTCGATCCGGCGGTGGTGACCACCGCCCAGGGGCGGAAAGTCCCCGGACCGGAGACGTGCCTGGCCCTGATCTACCGGGGGGACAAGGCGATCGCGCGGATTCGTTCCGTCCTGGGCGCGACCGACCCGCACCAGGCGGAATGGGCCACCATCCGCCGGATCTACGGCCACACCATCAATGAAAACGTCGCCCACGCTTCCGATTCCCGCCCCAACGCTCAGCGCGAGATAAAGATCATCCGGATGGGCGAGAACGATTTCAAGCAGGCGATCAACGAGTTCTATCGCTCATGAAGATCTCCCGGCGCCTGAAGAATATCGGTCCCTCGCTGACCCTGTCCGTCACCGCCCGGGCCAAGGCCCTGAAGAAGGAAGGGGTGGACGTGGTCAGCTTCGGGGCGGGCGAGCCGGACTTCGAGACGCCCGATCACATCAAGGAGGCCGCGCGGCGCGCGATCGCCGACGGGCGCACCCGCTACACGCCGGCCAAGGGGATGCCGGAGCTGATCGAGGCGATCCGGTCCAAATTCCGCCGGGACAACGGACTCGACTACGCCCCCGAGGAGATCATCGTCTCCTGCGGGGCCAAGCATTCCCTCTACAACGCCTTCCAGGCGATCTGCGAGGAAGGGGACGAGGTGATCATCCCTTCTCCCTACTGGGTGACCTATCCCGAGCAGGTGAAGCTCGCCGGGGGGACGCCGGTATTCCTGCCCACGAAGGAGGAGGATGGCTTCCGGATCGATCCCGACCGGCTGAAGAAGGCGGTGACCGGCCGGACCCGCGCCCTGATCGTCTCCAGCCCCGCCAACCCCGCGGGGAACGCCTATCCGGCCGAGGACATCGAATTCATCGCCCGTCTGGCCGTGGAGAAGGACTTCTGCCTGGTCAGCGACGAGATCTACGAGAAGCTGGTCTTCGACGGCTTCGCGGCGAAGAGCCCCGCCTCCCTCTCCCGGGAGGTCCGGGACCGGACGATCGTGGTCAACGGCGTCTCCAAGACCTACGCCATGACCGGCTGGCGGGTGGGCTATCTCGCCGCCCCGGCGGCGGTGGCCAAGGCGATCAGCAACTTCCAGGACCACACCACCTCCAACCCGACCACGATCTCCCAGTACGCCGCCCTGGCGGCGCTCACGGGAGACCAGTCCTGCGTGGAGACGATGCGGAAGGCTTTCCAGGAGAGAAGGAACATCATGCTCGACGGCTTATCCCGCATTCCCGGCGTCTCCTGCGTGAAGCCGACGGGGACCTTTTACACCTTCCCCAACGTCTTGGCCTTGAAGATCCCCTCCCTGGAACTGGCCGACCGTCTCCTGGAGGAGGCCCGGATCGCCGTTGTCCCCGGTATCGCCTTCGGCTGGGACAGCCATATCCGGATGTCGTTTGCCGACTCGAAGGAGAACCTGCTCAAGGGCTTGGATCGGCTCCAGGACTTCGTCGCCCGGCTGGCGCGTTGAAGCATTCCACGAATTGATGCGCCTGCCCGCCGTAGTCCCGACGTCAGTCGGGACGAAGGCGGAAATTTTCACATACAAAAAGCGCGGGAGGCCCGTCCGGCCCTCCCGCGCTTTTTGCGCGCGCAGATCAGAGCATCGTCTCCGCGAACTGTGGGAGGGGCGTCTCGCCTGCCCCGATTACGAGTATTATGCAGATAAAGATCGGGGCCCCGATCCAGGCTGGCTCGGATCGCGGCGAGACGCCGCTCCCACAATTTTGCAATCGTCTGTTGAATCTGCCGCGGCCATCGGACCGATCCGTCGGATCCGACCGATCCGTCCGATCGGATAAAGCCCGTCCGGATTCGCCCCGATACGTCCGGATAGCCGATGGCGCGCGGCTGTAGTATACTGGTCGCGTTCAAGGAGGAAACACCATGGGGCTTTCCGTCGCCGAAAAAATCATCGCATCCCATCTGGCTTCCGGGAAGATGGTTCCCGGAGAGGAGATCGCCCTCCGGGTGGACCAGACGCTCACCCAGGACGCCACCGGGACTCTCGCCTACCTGGAGTTCGAGTCCCTCGGGATCCCCCGGATTCGGACCAAATTCTCGGTCTCCTACGTCGATCACAACACACTCCAGGCCGGCTTCGAGAACGCCGACGACCATCTCTTCCTGCAGACCTTTGCCGCCCGCTCCGGCATCCGCTTCTCCCGCCCCGGGAACGGGATCTGCCATCAGGTCCACCTGGAGCGCTTCGGACGCCCCGGCGAAGTGCTTCTGGGATCCGACTCCCATACGCCCACGGCGGGGGGGCTGGGGATGCTGGGGATCGGCGTGGGGGGCCTCGAGATCGCGGCGGCGCTCGCCGGGCGGCCCTACTCCCTTTCCCTGCCGGAGATTTTCCAGATCCGCCTCAGCGGGTCTCTCCCCCCCTGGGTCAGCGCCAAGGACATCATCCTCTTCGTGCTGAAGGAGATCTCGGTCAAGGGGGGCGTGGGGAGAATTCTGGAATACGGGGGGACCGGCTTGCCCTCCCTCTCCGTCCCCGAGCGCGCCGTCATCGCCAACATGGGGGCGGAGACCGGGGCCACCTCCACCGTCTTCCCCTCCGACGAGCAGACCGCCGGATTCCTCGGCGCCCAGAAGAGGCGCAAGGACTTCCGCGAGATCAAGGCCGACCGCGACGCCCGCTACGCCGGGGAGCTGGAGGTGAACTTAAGCGCACTGGAGCCGCTGGCCGCCTGCCCGCACTCGCCCGACGCGGTCAAGCCCGTCTCCGAGCTCTCCGCCGTCAGCGTCAGCCAGGTCTGCATCGGCTCCTGCACCAACTCCTCGCTCAAGGACCTCTCCACCGTGGCCGCCATCCTCAAGGGAAAGCGCGTCCATCCCAACGTCAGCCTGGTCATCTCGCCCGGCTCCCGCCAGGCGCTGACCATGATCGCCAAAAGCGGCGAGCTCGCCGATCTGACGGCGGCGGGGGCGCGGATTCTGGAGACCGCCTGCGGCCCCTGCATCGGGATGGGCCAGGCGCCGGCGAGCGGGGGGGTGAGCGTGCGCACCTACAACCGCAACTTCCCGGGGCGGAGCGGAACCAAGGACGCCTCGATCTACCTGGTCTCGGCCGAGACGGCCGCCGCCACGGCGCTCGCGGGACGTCTCACCGACCCCCGGACGCTCGGCGCTCCCCCGGCCGTCTCCCTGCCCAAGTATTTCGCGGCCGACGATTCCATGGTCCTCCCCCCCTCCGCCGATCCCGCGTCCGTTACCGTGATCAAGGGGCCCAATATCTCGAATATCCCCGTCTTCGAGCCGCTCCCGGAATCGCTCGGCGCCTGCGTCCGTCTCGCGGTCGGTGACAACATCTCCACCGACGCCATCATGCCCGCCGGAGCGAAGGTTCTCCCGTTCCGCTCCAACATCGAGAAGATCTCGCGCTTCGTCTTCTCCGCGCTCGATCCCGATTTCGCCGCCCGCTCCGCCGCCTCCCGCGACCGGGGTGAGTGGACGATCGTCCTGGGCGGGGAGAACTACGGGCAGGGATCCTCGCGCGAGCACGCCGCCCTCGCCCCCCGTTTTCTCGGCGTCCGCGCGGTGATCGCCCGTTCCTTCGCCCGCATCCACCGCGCCAACCTGATCAACTTCGGGATCCTCCCGCTCCGTCTCCCGGCGGAGAGGGGGGAGGGGACCCTTTCGGCGGGGGATCAGCTGGAGTTCCCCCATCTCCGCCGGGAGACGGAAAAGGGGGAGAGGATCACCGTCCGCAACCGGACGCGCGGTTCGGAAATGAGCTTGCTTCTTGAAGCGAGCCTGCGGGAGAGGGAGATCCTGCTGGCGGGGGGGATGCTGAATCTGCTGAGAAAAGATGCGTGAGTTTGCCGAGCGATCCGCGGAGACAGGATGTCTCCATGCCCTATGCGGGAGCGCCTTCCGGGCGCTATTCCCCCGACGCTGTCAGGGAGTAGTGGAGTGATGGTCCCGCCGAACATTGCTCCAACACTCCATTACTCCAACACTCCCATTTTTCTCATTCCCTTGTTATCCTTGCTCCCATGTATTCCGCCCTCGAGTCCTGCCCGGAATTCGTCTCCTTCCTGAAAGCCTGGTCCTCGGACGAGGGCTTCCGCTGCTCCGGCGCGCCGGGGTCTTCCCCTTATCTGATCCTGGCCCGCGCCCATCTCCTCCGCCCCCGGCCCCTCCTCATCCTCGCCCGGGACGACCGGGCAGCGGAGCGGGTCAAGCGGGAGATGGAGTCCTTCGGACGATCCGGCGTGGAGAGCTTCCCCGCCCTGGAAGTCCTGGAGCGGGACGAGGTAAAATCCAACCCCGAGCTGGTGGGCGAGCGCTGCCGGATCGCCGCCGCACTGCGGAACTCTTCTCAGATGGTGATCGCGACCACGCCGCTCGCCGCCGCCCAGCCCCTCCCCGCGCCGGAGGAGATGGAGGACCATCTGCTCCGGTTCCGCCCCGGCGACCGTTGCGTCCTCGCCGACCTGGTCCGCTGGCTCATCAAGGCGGGCTACGAGCACGCCGACCCGGTTCTGATCAAGGGGCAGTTCGCCCGCCGGGGAGGGATCGTGGACGTTTTCTCCGGACAGTCCATCTATCCTCTGCGGATGGAGCTGGAGGGTGACCGCGTTGCCTCCCTGCGCTCCTTCGACCCCCAGAGCCAGTCATCCCGGGGGGCGGAAATAGAGGGACTGATCTATCCGGCCGCCTATTCGGCCCCTCGAACGTCCGCCTGCCTCTGGGACTACCTCCCCCGAACCAGCCGTGTGGCGCTGAGCGGCATCCTCTCCCGGGAAACCTGGGAGGCGACGCTTCCCCGCCTCCCCCATTCCCGGGCGGTCTATTTCTCGGGGATCGACGCTCCCTGCCCCGGCCTCGACCTTCCCCTCCGCGGCGAATTCTCGATCCACAGCCTGGAACGATTCAAGTACCAGGCCGAGGGGAGCGTCCATCCTCTCCTGGAAGCGGTTCCGGGCTGGCTGACGGAAGGGCTCACCTGCCTGGTCATCGCCCACAACGACGCCGAGCGGCAGAGGCTCAGGGAGATCGTCCGGGAACGGGGGATCGCCGATCACCCCCGCCTCCGCTTCGGGATCGGAGAGGCGGACGAGGGTTTCCTCTGGGAGCAGGCCCGGACGGCCGTGGTCAGCGACTCCGAGATCTTCTCCCGCTACCGTATTCGCCGCCCCGCGCGCGTTTTCGTGGGCGGCCGCCCCGCCTCGGCGCCCTCCGATTTCCGCCCCGGGGACTTCGTGGTCCACATCGACTACGGCGTCGGCCGCTACCTCGGGATCAAAAAGATCGCCTCGGGCGGGAGCGAGCGGGAAAAGATGCTCCTCCAGTTCGCGGGGAAGCAGCGCCTGTACGTGCCTCTCCAGCAGGCATTCTTGATCTCCCGCTACCTGGGACTGGGGTCCCGCCCTCCCGCGCTCGACCGGTTGGGCGGGACGCGCTGGCGGACGGCGAAGCTCAAGGCCGCCCAGGCGGCGGACGGCCTGGCCAAGGATCTCCTGGATGTGCAGGCCCAGCGCTCGCTTCTCGCCGGCCGCGCCTTTCCCCCGGACACCGCCTGGCAGAAGGAGTTCGAAGGGGCTTTCATCTATCCGGAAACACCGGATCAGCTCGCCGCCCTCTCCGAGATCAAGGCCGACATGGAGTCGACCCGCCCGATGGACCGCCTCCTCTGCGGAGACGTGGGCTACGGCAAGACCGAGGTGGCGATCCGGGCCGCCTTCAAGGCGGCGACCGACGGCGTTCAGGTGGCGATCCTGGTCCCCACCACCATCCTCGCCCAGCAGCACTACGACACCTTCCGGGAGCGCATGGCCGATTATCCGGTGCGGGTGGCCATGCTCTCGCGTTTCCTCTCCCCCCGGGAGCAGAAGGCGGTTTGCGAAAGCCTGGCCCAAGGCGCGACCGACATCGTGATCGGGACCCACCGCCTCCTCCAGGCGGACATCGTCTTCAAGAACCTCGGCCTGGTCATCATCGACGAAGAGCAGCGCTTCGGCGTCCGCCACAAGGAGAGGCTCAAGCAGATGCGGCAGCTGGTGGACATCCTCACCCTGACCGCCACTCCCATCCCCCGCACCCTCTACCTTTCGCTCACCGGCGCCCGCGACCTTTCCTCCATCGCCACGCCGCCCCAGGACCGCCTGGCGGTGGAGACCCGGGTGACGGCCTACGATCCTCAGGCGGCCCGGCGGGCGATCGACCGGGAGATCCGGCGCCAGGGGCAGGTGTATTACCTTTTCAACCGGGTGAAGGGGATCGAGGCGGTCCGCGACCGCATCGCCGGCTGGTTCCCCGGCCGCCGGGTGGAAGTCGCCCACGCCCAGATGGACGAAGAGGACCTCGCTTCGGTGATGCGGAGGTTCGCCCGGGGGAAGATCGACATCCTGGTCTGCACCACCATCATCGAGTCGGGGCTGGACATCCCCAACGCCAACACCATCATCGTGGAGCGGGCGGAGCGCTTCGGCCTGGCCGACCTCTACCAGCTGCGGGGGAGGGTGGGGCGTTTCAAGCACCGGGCCTACGCCTATTTCTTCTACCCGCCGTTCGTTTTCCTGGAGGAGAGCGCCCGCCGCCGCCTCCAGGCGATCGAGGAGTTCTCCCAGCTGGGGGCGGGCTTCAGCCTGGCCGTGCGCGACCTGGAGATTCGGGGAGCGGGAAACATCCTGGGCAAGCAGCAGCACGGCCATATCGCCGCGGTCGGTTTCGATCTCTACTGCCGCCTGCTGGAAAGAAGCGTCAAACGGCTGAAGGGGGAGGCGCCGAAAGCGCCTCCGCCGGCGGAGCTCGATTTCGAGATCCAGGGCGCGCTGGAACCCGGCTACGTGGCCGACCAGTCCCAGAGGGTGGAGATGTATCGCCGTTGGGCCGCGGCCACGAGCGCGGAGGAGGTCGCCGCCTGGAAGGCCTCTCTCCGCGATCGTTTCGGTCCGCTGCCCGAGCCGGCGGAGATTCTGGCCGAGGAAGCTCTCCTCGGCCTCGCGGCCGGCCGGGCGGGGGCGGACCGGGTCGGACGGATGGGCCGGGACTACGTCTTCCGGCGCGGGAAGGAGATCGTCCGGGTGATCCCGCTTCCTCCGGCTTCTTCGCCCCGGGAATCGTATCGCCTTCTCAGGAAAGAGTTGGAAGGGAAGGGGTGAGTTGCTAAAATCACCGGGAGTTTAGGAATTAGTCGAATCGAACATAAGGAGACTACGCGTGAAAAAGGGCGCATGGTGGGCGCTGGTTGTCGTGGCTCTCGTGGCGGTGATCGCCGTCGTCGTTCTTGCCGGAAAAACCTTTCGCCGTCCCTCCGGCGAGGTGCTGGCCAGGGTGGGGAGCGAGCCGATCACGACCGACTCTTTTCGGGAGGAATGGCGCAAGCAATTCGCCGCGCCGAGCGGCCTTCCCCCCGCCGGGGTGGAGGAGTTCCTGGGCGACATGGTGGTGGAGAAGCTTTTCCTGGCCGAAGCGAAACGCCAGCGTCTCCACCGGGACCCCCGTTTTCTCCGGGAGGTCGAGAGCTACCGCGAGCAGCTCCTGGTCGAGATGCTTCTCAACAAGGAAGTCCTGGCGATCGCGCCTCCCTCTTCGGCCGACGTGGAGGCCTTCTGGAAGAATCACGCCGCCGATTTCCACGTGCCGGAGCTCGTGCGCCTGAGCCACATCCTGATCCAGCCGAAAGCCGGCGAAGACGCCGCCGCCCTTCGGGCGCGCGCCCAGGAGACTGTCGACCAGATCGAGGGCGAAGAAGATTTCGCGCGTCTGGCCGCCTCGAGCGCGGACCGGGAGGCGGCCGGACAGGGCCCGGATCTCGGCTATTTCCGCCGCGTCCAGCTCGCCCAGTGGTCCCCCGAGATCGAGAAAGCGGTCTGGGAGCTCCCGGTCGGGAAAACCGCCGGACCGATCGCGACCGATCGCGGCTGCCACATCTTCCTGGTCACCGACCGCAAAGCGCCCCGCGAAAAGACGCTGGATGAGGCCAGAGACGAGGTGAAGGCGGCGATCATGGCCGCCCGGCGGAAGGAAAGATTCGACGCCCTGGAAGCCCGCCTGCGCAACCGGACCTCCATCGAGAGGAACGAGCAGATCCTGAACGCGCTCCGCGGCGAGCTGAAGGCGCCCGCCCGGCCGCCGAAATGAGGATCCGGGCGGCCATAATCTTCGTCGCTTTCCTCTCCGGCGCGTTCGCGGCGGGCTCGCGGGGAGAAACGGTGGACCGGATTGTCGCCCGGGTGGGTGACAAGATTCTCACCGAGGGCGAGCTGGGTCGCTTTCTGGTCGCCGTCCGGGAGCCCTATGAGAACTCGTCGGGATGGGGGGAGGAAACGGGCCGACGGACCGCGATCGACCACTGGGTGGAGCAGCAATTGATCCTGCGGGAATCGAAAGAGCTGAAGAATTTTCCCCTCGACGCCATCGAGATCGATCAGCAGGTGGAGGAACAGAAAAGCCGTTTTCCCTCGCCCGAGGCCTTCGCGGCCGCCCTGGCCCGGGAGGGGCTGGACGAAAAGAAGCTCCGGGAGAGGATCGAGGATTCTTACCGGGTGCGCCTGCTCACCTACCGCGAGGTCCAGTCCAAGATCAATGTCTCTCCCCGGGAGGTGATGGATTATTACCGCGACCATCCCGGGGAATTCGCGGCGCCCGAGATGGTCCGGATCAGCCAGATCCGGATTCCCTACGCGGACAAGTCGGCGGAGCCCGACCCGGCCCGGGAACGGGCCCAGCGGGTTCTCGAGAAGCTCTCCGCCGGAGAGGATTTCGCCGACCTGGCCCGGGAATACTCCGTCGGCGCCGACGACGATCGGACCGGCGACATGGGCTACTTCGAGAAAGGCCAACTCCGGAACGAAGTGGTCGCCCTCGACGTGGGCGGGCACACCGGCATCCTCGAGAGCGACAGCGGATACCTGATCATCCAGGTCATCGGCCGGAAGGAGGCGTATGCCAAACCGCTCTCCGAAGTATGGGGGGAGATAGACGACCGGATCTCCCAGGAACAATACGAGAAACTTTACGATGGCTGGATGGCGAAGCTCCGCGCCAAGACCTTTATTAAAATAGAAGAATAAATGAGGTTCCAGGTTCACGGTTCAGCGGTTCAACGGTTGAAAAACAAACCGTGAACCGCTGAACCGTTGAACCGTGAACCGTTGAACCGCATTTGTTTGCCCACAACGATATATTCGATGGATGTTGCTAATCGATTGGTCATCACCATGGGTGACGCCGCGGGCGTCGGCCCCGAGGTCGTCGTCAAGGCGCTCGCTTCCGGAGCGCTCGCCTCTTCTCCGGCGCCTTTGCTCGTCGGCGCCGAACGCGTTTTTCGCCCCCTGCTCGAACGGATCACCCCTCGTCCGGCCTTCCGTCTCATCGAACCGGCCGGACTCCCCGATCGCCTCCCGGCGCCGGGGAGGGTCGATCCCGACTGGGGGAGGGCGGCCATGCTCTGCCTGGAGGAGGCCGTGCGCCTGATCCGCTCCGGGGAGGGATCCGCCCTGGTCACCGCTCCCCTCAACAAGGAAGGGATCCATCGGGCCGGATACCCTTTCCAGGGCCACACCGATTTTCTCGCCCATCTCGCCGGTTCCCCCCGTCACGCCATGATGCTCGCGGGGGGAACCATCCGCGTGATCCTCGCCACCGTGCATATCGCCCTCCGGGACGTAGCCGCGGCCCTCAATGTCGAGGGCATCGCCGACAAGATCCGCCTCGCCCACGAGTATCTTCCGGCCTTCGGCTGCCCCGCTCCCCGGATCGCGGTGGCGGGCCTTAACCCCCATGCGGGGGAGGGAGGGGCTTTCGGGCGGGAGGAGATCGAGGTCATCGCGCCCGCGGTGGAGATCTGCCGCGAGGAGGGGATCGCTGTCAGCGGCCCCCTGCCGCCGGACACCCTCTTCCATCGCCTGCACCGGGGCGAGTTTGACGCGGCCGTGACGATGTACCACGATCAGGGGCTGATCCCCCTCAAGATGATCGCTTTCGAAGAGGGGGTGAACATTACCCTGGGACTGCCCTTTATCCGGACCTCTCCCGATCACGGGACGGCCTACGACATCGCCGGGAAGGGGACGGCCGATCCCCGCTCCATGATCGCCGCGATCAAACTGGCCGAACAGTTGGCGGCGTATCGGATGGATCGCGGCCCCGATAGTCCCGCACTTCTGCCGGGACTATCGGGGCAGGCAAGAATGCCGCTCCCACAAGAAACAAAGAGTGATCAGTAAATGCCAATGAAGTCATCAGTCATCAGTAACTGATTGCTGATCACTTCTTTTTCTTTTACTGCTTTTTTGTGGGAGGGGCGTCCCGCCCCGATCCAAGATGGCCCGGCCGCTCGCCGGCCCGGCATATTCAACAGACGATTGAATAGGATTGGATAGGATAAAACAGACCGGCCGGCCCATCCTATTCGATCCTATTCGATCATCTGTTGTATTTTTTAGCCCGGCCAGGCCAATTCTCCGGGAAGGTTTTGAATGGAAGAAGATGTCAGACCCTTGATCTCGCCCGCCGTCGTGGCCGCCTTGCTCAAGCGGCACGGCCTCTCCCCGCGCCGCCGCCAGGGACAGAACTTCCTCATCGACGGAAACATCCTGAACAAGATCCTCGCCGCCGCCGATCTGGATCCCGATGACGAGGTGCTGGAGATCGGCGCCGGCCTGGGGACGCTCAGCGCCGAGCTCTGTCGAAGAGTCCGGCGGGTGACCGCCGTCGAGTGGGATCGAGGTTTCGTCGCGATTCTGAACGACCTCGCCCGCGTCCTGCCCAACCTCCGCGTCGTCCCGGGCGATGTCCTGAAGATGGACCTTCCGGGCCTCTTCTCCGATCGAGCCAAGCTCGTCGCCAACCTTCCCTATTCCGCCGCCGGGACGATCTTCTTCCGTCTCCTCTCCGACGATCCCCGTCCCCGCCTCGAGGTCTGCATGGTCCAGAAGGAGATGGCCGAGCGGATCGCCTCTCCCCCCGGCGGGCGCAGGTACGGCATCCTCTCCGTCCTCGCCCAGGCGCGGGCCAGGCCGGAAATCCTTTTTCGCGTCAAGCCGACCTGTTTCTATCCGCCCCCCCGCGTGGATTCGGCGGTCATCCGCCTGCGCACGACGGAACGGCCGGAAGGCTTCGCCGCATTTGTCTCCGTGGTCAAAACCGCTTTCAATCAGAGGAGGAAGATCCTGAAGAACTCTCTGGCCGGGCTTACCGCCGTTGGCTATACTGAACAGGGGATTATGGAGGCGGCAGCCGCCGCGGAGATCGACCTGGGCCAGCGGGCGGAAAACCTCTCGGCCGACGATTTCCTGCGCTTCGCCAACGCGCTGCCGGTTCGATCGTAGCCGCGTACATCAATGGTCCGCGGGCCGGACGGCCTGGATCGCGGCGGGGATCCTTCGACGAGCTTAGGGCAGGCAGCCGCTCCCACAGATAGGACTAGCGGGCGAGAGATAGCGAGACTGTGGGAGGGGCGTCCCGCCCCGATCCGAGATGTTTTGATGGAGCTGACTCGGCATATTCAACAGACGATTGAATAGGATTTAATAGGATGGGCCTGTCTGAGCCATTTTTATCCTATTCCATCCTATTCAATCGTCTGTTGAAATGGTTAGCCCTGCCGCGCGGATTTGAAGCTTGCCCGCCCTTGAGGGCGGGGTCCGCGCCTACGGACAGCGGCTTGTAGCCAGGACGGACAGGACAACGCCATGGGCACAAAATCAAAAATCACCATCCAGGACGTCGAGCACCTGGCCCGCCTGTCGCGTCTCCAGCTCAGCGTCGACGAGAAGGAGAAATACCGCGGCCAGATCGACGAGATCCTCCGCTACATGGAGAAGCTCGACGAGCTCGACGTCGGGGGCGTCGCGCCCCTGACCCACCCCCTGCCGCTCCACAATATTCTCCGAAAGGACGAGCCAGCCAAGGCCCTGCCCCCCGAGGAGGCCCTGCGCAACGCGCCGGAGCAGAAAGACGGATTGTTCAAAGTGCCGACGGTGGTGGAATAGCGATAACCATGGTTAAGTCCCGGGCCGGCCGCATCGGGCAGAGTTTTCAGTCGCCAGCGAGCTTTCTGAGATTTGAAATCTCGAATTTGAGATCTGAACAGCCGCCTCTATGTCCCTGAACCAACTCACCGCCCACGAAACCGCCGCCCGGGTGGCCCAGGGGGAAATCTCCGCCGCCGCCGTGGCCGAGTCCTGCCTGGAGCGGATCCGTTCCGTCGACGGCCGCCTCCGCGCCTTCATCCGCGTCGACGCCGAAGGCGCCATCCGGATGGCCGAGGCGGTGGACGAGAAGATCCGCCGGAAGGAAGAACCGGGGCCCCTGGCCGGCGTGGCGATAGCGCTCAAGGACAACCTCTGCGTCCGGGGGCGGGAGATCACCTGCGGATCGAAGATTCTCCGGGGTTTCATCGCCCCTTACGACGCGACCGTGGTCGAGAAGCTCCGATCGGCCGGGGCGGTCTTCCTGGGGCAGACGAACATGGACGAGTTCGCCATGGGCTCGTCCAACGAGAACTCCTCCTACGGGCCGGTGGGGAACCCCTGGGACGCCGGGAGGGTCCCCGGCGGCTCGAGCGGCGGCTCGGCCGCATCCGTGGCCGCGGACGAGGCCATCGCGGCGCTGGGTTCGGACACCGGCGGGTCGATCCGCCAGCCGGCCGCCTTGTGCGGCGTGGCGGGGATGAAGCCGACCTACGGGCGGGTGTCGCGCTACGGGCTGATCGCCTACGCCTCCTCCCTCGACCAGATCGGCCCTTTCGGCAAGGACGTCGAGGATGTTGCGCTTCTCCTCGACGTCATCTCCGGCCGCGATCCGCGCGATTCCACCTCCGACCCCTTTCCCCGTCCTCCTCTCCGGGAAGCCCTGGCCGGGGGCGTCACGGGGATGACCTTCGGCGTTCCCCGGGAGTGTTTCGCCGAGGGGATGGAACCCGAAGTGGAGAAGGCCTTTCGCGGCGCCCTCAAGATATTCGAATCACTGGGCGCCCGGGTGAAGGAGATCGCTCTCCCGCATCTTCCCTATACGCTGGCCTGCTATTACATCCTGTCCACCGCCGAGGCCTCCTCCAACCTCGCCCGCTACGACGGCGTGCAGTACGGCTTTCGCGCCCAAGGCGCCAAGAATCTCCTGGAGATGTATGAAGCCACCCGGGGCGCCGGCTTCGGTGACGAAGTGAAAAGAAGGATCATGCTCGGAACCTATGTTCTCTCCTCCGGCTATTACGAGGCTTACTACGCCCGCGCCCTCAAGGTCCGCCGGCTGATCAAGAACGACTTCGACGCCGCCTGGGCCGCGTCCTGCGACTGCATCCTGATGCCGACCTCTCCGACCGTGGCTTTCCGGGCCGGGGAGAGGACGGCCGATCCCCTGCGGATGTATCTCTCCGACATCTTCACCATCGCGGTCAACCTGGCCGGCCTCCCCGCGATCTCCGTCCCCGGCGGCTTCGGCGCCGGCGATCTCCCGGTGGGCTTGCAGATCATCGCCCCTCATTTCGAGGAGGGGAGGATCGTCCGCGCCGCCTCCGCGTTCGAAAAGGCGACGGATTTCCACCGAAGGAAGCCGACAATTTGAAATCTCAAATCTGAGATCTCAGATCTGATATTTCGGATTGGCGATCTGAGATCTGAAATCAAATCTGTGGGAGGGGCGTCTCGCCCCGATCCATATTAATGATGAGATAGCGGAAATGAGCGCCTACGAAACCGTCATCGGCCTGGAAGTCCACGTCCAGCTCGCTTCCCGGACCAAGATCTTCTGCTCCTGCCCGGCGGGCTGGGGAGGAGACCCCAACACCCGCGTCTGCCCGGTCTGCCTGGGCCTGCCCGGCGTCCTCCCCGTCTTCAACGAAAAGGTCTTGGAGCTGGCCGTCGCCGCCGCCCTCTCGCTGGGCTGCGCCGTGGCCGGCTTCAGCACGTTCGACCGGAAGAACTATTATTACCCGGACCTGCCCAAGAACTTCCAGATCTCGCAGTTCGACCGCCCGATCGCCACGGGCGGCGGTCTGGAGATCGCTGCCGGAGAGGTGGTGAAGAGGATCGGGATCACCCGGGCCCATCTGGAGGAGGACGCCGGAAAGCTGACCCACTGCGCCGAGCAGGGATACAGCGGCGTCGATTACAACCGGACCGGAGTGCCTCTCCTGGAGATTGTGAGCGATCCGGAACTCCGTTCCCCCCAGGAGGCCTGCGATTACCTGAAAGCCCTGAAGGCCGTTCTCCGTTACGCCGGGGTGAGCGAGTGCGACATGGAGAAAGGCTCCTTCCGTTGCGACGCCAACATCTCCATCCGCCCGGCGGGCGAGGCCACGCTGGGCGTGAAGGTGGAGATCAAGAACATGAACTCCTTCCGGTCGGTCGAGCGGGCGCTCGCCTACGAGGCGCAGCGCCAGAGGAAGGCGGTGGGCCGGGGCGAGCGGATCGTCCAGGAGACCCGCCTCTTCGACGCCGAATCCCAGCAGACCTTCTCCATGCGCTCCAAGGAGGAGGCCCACGACTACCGCTATTTTCCCGAGCCGGACCTGGTCCCCCTGGTCCTGGAGAGGGAATGGGTGGAGTCGATCCGGCGCGGCCTCCCCGAGTCCCCCTCAGTCCGCCGCGCCCGTTTCCAGAAGGACTACGGCCTTTCCGAGTACGATGCCGGCGTCCTGACCGCGGAAAAAAGCCTGAGCGAATACTATGAGGCCGCCGCCCGCGGCCGGCCCAACCACAAGGCGGTCGCGAACTGGATCATGGCGGAGCTCCTGGGGAAGCTCCATGCGGCCGGCCTGGAGATCGACGCCTCTCCGGTCTCCGCGGTCCGTCTCGCCGCGCTGGTCGGGCTCATCGAGGACGGAGCGATCAGCGGCAAGATGGCCAAGGAGGTTTTCGCCGAGATGTTCTCCACCGGGCGGGACCCCGCGGAGATTGTGAAGGAGCGGGGGATGGCCCAGATCTCCGACGCCGGAGAGCTCGAGGCGATCGTCGACCGGGCGATATTCGCTCACCCCGGCCCGGTGGCCGAGTTCAAGGCGGGGAAGGGGAAGGCATTGGCTTTTTTAGTCGGGCAGGTGATGAAAGCCACCGCCGGGAAGGCCAATCCTCAAATCGTCAATCAGATTCTGCGCCGCAAGCTAGTGTAGTGTTCCAGAAATACCTTGTCCGGATTTGTCATTGCGAGCGAGAGCGAAGCAATCTCAATTGCTTGCGCCCCAAGAGATTGCTTCGTCGCTCCGCTCCTCGCAATGACAGGATTATTGTAAAGCAGTGTTAG
>CAZKCI010000029.1:0-33297 GCA_964551475.1 uncultured bacterium
CTAACACTGCTTTACAATAATACTGTCATTGCGAGGAGCGAAGCGACGAAGCAATCTCTTGGGGCGCAAGCAATTGAGATTGCTTCGCTCTCGCTCGCAATGACAAATCCGGACAAGGTATTTCTGGAACACCACACTAGCTCCCGCGCCAATTTGTGGAAATGATCAGCCAGGCCCCATTCGTGCAAATTCGTGCTAATTCGTGGATATCAGTTGCCGGGCCGAAGGATGAGGGATAGATGCGGGATCGGCTGGACAAAGCCGTTTTGGAGAAGCTTCTCAACACCGCCGTGATCGGCCGGACGATCTTCGTCCGGGAGGAGGCCGCCTCCACCAACCTATTGGCGAAAAAGCTCGCCCGGGAGGGATGCCCGGAAGGCACGGCGGTCATCGCCCGCGCCCAGACCGGGGGGAGAGGGAGAAGGGGGGCGTCCTGGTTTTCCCCGCCCGGAGGAATCTGGCTCTCCGTCATCCTCGCCCCGCGGCTCATGGGGAGGGAAATGTGCTGGCTCACGTTGATGGCGGCCTGGGCGGTCAGGGAGACGATCAAGGAGAACTGCGGCCTCCCCGCCGAAATCAAATGGCCCAACGATGTGCTGGTCGGCGGGAGGAAAATCTGCGGCATCCTCACCGAAACCACCGGGAAGGGGAGGGCGGTGGTGGGGATCGGCCTGAACGACAACATCCGGCGCGAGGGCTTTCCCCCGGAACTGAGGGAGACGGCGACCTCCCTTCTGATCGAGTGTGGCCGCGAATGGGCGCTCGCCGAGCTGGCAGCAGCCCTGCTGAGCCGCCTCGACCGGCTGTACGCGCCCGTCCGGAAGGGGGACCTGAGCGCGCTTAAGGCCGAGTTCGCAGCTTGGCCCTTTTAATAGGTCCTATAAAAAAAACGATGAAAGCTCTTCTCACTCTCGACCTCGGCAACACCGCTCTCTCCGGGGCGGTCTGGAAGGACGGGCGGCTCACCCGCCCCTGGTTTATCCAGATCGCCAAAGGCCGTTTCGGGAGCCGTCTCGAGACCTGGCTCAGGGGGCTGGGGAGGAAAGAGGAGATCGGGGAGGCCATACTCGCCTCCGTGGTCCCCGCCCACGACCCCGTGATCGCCGGCCTCTGCCGGAAGATTCTCGGCGTTCCCTGCCGCCGCCTGCGGGACCGCCTCCCGCCCGATCTCACCATCCGCTACCATCGCCCTCGGGACGTGGGCGCCGACCGTCTGGCCAACGCGATCGGGGCATATTGTCTTTACGGGGGGCCCGCCATCGTGGTGGACTTTGGGACAGCGATCACCTTCGACGTTGTCTCCCGGAAGTTCGAGTATCTGGGCGGCGCGATCGCGCCCGGCCTCCAGATCTCCGCGGAGGCCCTTTTCCAGAAGACGGCCCTGCTTCCCACCGTGGAGATAACCATCCCCGAGAGAGTGTTGGGCCAGGATACCGTCTCCGCCATCCGCTCCGGCGTCTACTTCGGGACGCTCGGCCTGGTCGAGCGGGTGGCGCGGGAGCTGAAGAAGGAACTCGGCTGGGGGAGGGAAGTCAAGATGATAGCCACCGGGGGCCAGGCCCGCCTCATCCTCTCCCGTTCCCGGCTGATCCGGGTCATCGACCCCTACCTCACACTGCGCGGCCTGTACATCGCCGCCACCGGCGACCGCGGGGGGCGCAAGGCGCATAGCGCATAGCGCCAAGAGCATTGCGCCCCGGCTATTTCTTCTGGCGCTTTGCGCTCTGCCGTTTTCCTCCCGTCCATTCCGTCCATTTCGTCCATACCGTCCATCGAGTCCATCCGTCCATACTCTCAGACCCCCTCGAAGACAGTGTGGCGATAGCGCGAAAGCAGGCCGAAGCAGAGGAGCGTGGTGACCCCGGTGATCCAGAGGGGGGCGGCAAATCCCCAGGCCCGTCCCACCGGTCCGAAGACGATGCTGGATACGGTCTGGCCGGCGAGGAGGGCGAAGTTGACCAGCCCGTAGTGCCCGCTCACCCGATCCACGTGAAAGATCGTGGAAACCCAGAAAAAGATGAGGAGCATGATGATCCCATCGCCGATCTCGTGCAGGACCCGGAAAGCGAAGGAGAGTCCCGCCGGCGGGAAGATCATCAGGATCTGGCAGACGCCGGAGAGGATGAAGCCCAGCGCCATGAGGTAACGGATGGAGACGAGCCGGTCGGAAAATCGGCCGCTCAGGAAAGAGGCCAGGGCGAGCGAGATCAGGCAGCCGCCCATATAGAGGCCGGTCCATTTCAGGGACAGTCCCAGGTTGTCGCGGAGGAACGGGGTGTAAGAGGTGACCTCGGCCCCCCAGTGGAAGGCGAAGAGGAAAAGGATGAGGACGAAGATTTTTCGTCCTTTCGGTTTCATCTCCGCCCGGTAGGACGAGATCGGGCTGATCTCCGTGGGCGCGCGCTCCAGCCTCCCTGACAGGACGGCGAAGACGACGGAGAGGATGCCGGAGGCGATGAATATCTTCGGAAAATCAAAAACGCCGATCAGCCAGCCGCCTCCCGCGGTGGCGAAAGCGAAGACCGAGACCGTGATCAGCTGAAAGAGGCCGAAGCGCTTCCCCCGCACCCCCTCCCGCGCCCCCTTGAGGAGAAGGCTCTCCAGCGAGAGCTGGGTGAGGAGAGCCCCCAATCCGCCGCAGAAGAAGAAAACGATCTGGGAGAAAAAATCTCCGCGCCACCAGGCTCCGAAGAAGAAGACGGCGAAGAGGGCAAAACCCGCCTGCACCAGCCTCCGCGATTCCATCCGGTCGTTGAAGAGGCCCATGGGCAGGGCGAAGACGAAAGCGGTGACCGCGAAGAGGCTCATCAAGAGACCCGTCTCCCATCCCGTCCGTCCGCTGCCGATCAGGAAGATGGGCAGATAGAAGAAGGTCAGGCGGAGAACGGTCGCCCGGCCGGCGGAGGCGAAGATGGGCCAGAAGAGGTTCTGGTAGGAATGGTCGTTTTTCACAACAGTAGAGCGCAAAGCGCATAGCGCATAGCGCATAGCGTCCCGGCTGCTTCTGGGAGGCGCTTTGCGCTATGCGCTGTGCGCTCTGCCGTCGCGGTCAATATCTGGCCGGGTCGATCCCCAGCCGGCTCGGTCCGAACGGGTATGGGTAAAGCTTGGCGAGAGTGGTCTTCCGCGTTTTACCTTCGAGGTTTGCCCCGATCACCAGCATCTCTCCCCGGTTGAACTCCGCCATCCCCTGGCGGCAGATGGCGCAGGGGAAGGGGGGTGTGTCGCTGTCGGTGACCACGGCGAGAGCGAGAAAACTTCTCTCTCCGGCCGCCACCCCCGCTGCGATCGCCATCATCTCGGCATGGCCGGTGGTCGTGTAGGCCGCGGACTCGACATTGACGCCGGCATACATCTTCCCGCTTGACGCCAGGACCGCCGCCCCCACCCGATAGGCCGAGTAGGGGGCATAGGCGTTCTTCCGGACCAGGAGCGCTTTCCGGATGAGATCCTTCTGTTGTCGTTCGGTGAGCATGGTTTTACGCGATGGGATTATAGTGCGGTTGTGCGGGGCGGTGTGAGGAATAAAAAATATTTTGGGAATAAATCGGCATTTTTTGCATTTATATAGGTGTAGGGAAGACCGGAGAAACAAGGAGGTGCCGCCATGAACGATGATAGGAAACTGATTCCCCGCCATGGGGGTTATTCCAAACTCCGCAGTTTCCGGGTCGCCGAGCAGGTCTACGACGCCACCGTGATCTTCTGCGACCGTTTCATCGACAAGCGCTCTCGGACTCATGATCAGATGGTCCAGGCGGCGCGCAGCGGTGTGCAGAACATCGCCGAAGGATCCATGGCTTCGGCGACTTCGAAGAAGACGGAACTGAAACTCACTGGCGTGGCCAGGGCCAGCCTGGAGGAACTTCTTCTGGACTATAAAGATTTCCTCCGGCAGAGAAGATTGAAGCTCTGGGACAAAGATTCGCCGGAGGCCCTGGCTGTCCGTCGGGCCTATTTGTCTGACCGGTCCGACCCCTGTTCTATCGCTACGGCCTTCCCGGAAACCGCCGCCAACACGTTGATCTGCCTGATCAATCAGGCGAGTTATCTTCTGAGGAAGCAGCTGCAGTCGCTGGAAGAGGCTTTCCTGAAGGATGGCGGCTTCACCGAACGTCTCTATCGCGAACGCTCGCGGGCGCGCCAGGAACAGCGGCCGGGCAGGCCGGTCTGACAATTCAGACAGGTCAGACTAGTCCGACCAGCCTGACTAGTCCGACCAGCCAGGCATGGGTCATTATGGCACATCTATTAATGATTGTAGCCAGTTATTGCCACTCTGGCACATCTGCTCTGGTCAGCCTTGGCCAATTTTAGAAAATAGCATGTTTATATCACTATATAGCACAAGGATTTGAGTTGTGGATCGATAATATCTTGCCTGATCTCAGAATTTGGCACGGTTATTGCTCTATTTTACGTGGGATAAGGTAGCCCAGGAGCAAGGGCATGAATGAGACCGACAAAATTCGCGCCGGGCTTTTTCCCGGCGCATACTAAAGGAGATTCTTATGGCTAAAGTGATCGGCATAGATCTGGGGACCACCAACTCCTGCGTTTCCGTGATGGAAGGCAAGGAGCCCGTGGTCATCCCCAATTCCGAAGGCGGACGGGTGACTCCGTCGGTCGTGGCCTTCACCAAAACCGGGGAGCGCCTGGTGGGCCAGCCCGCCAAGAGGCAGGCGGTCACCAACTCCCAGAACACGGTCTTTTCGATCAAGCGTTTCATGGGCCGCCGTTACGAAGAAGTCTCTTCGGAGATGAAGCTCGTCCCCTACAAGGTGATCAAGGCCACCAACGGCGACGCCCGCGTCGACATCATGGGCAAGATCTACTCGCCCCCCGAGATCTCGGCCATGATCCTCCAGAAGCTCAAGCAGGACGCTGAAGCCTATCTGGGGGAGAAGATCACCCAGGCCGTCATCACCGTCCCGGCCTATTTCAACGACAGCCAGCGCCAGGCTACCAAGGACGCGGGCAAGATCGCGGGTCTTGAGGTCCTGCGGATCATCAACGAGCCGACCGCCGCCTCGCTCGCCTACGGCCTGGACAAGAAAAAGGACGAAAAGATCGCGGTCTTCGACCTCGGGGGCGGAACCTACGATATCTCCATCCTGGAGATCGGCGAGGGGGTTTTCGAGGTTCATGCGACCAACGGCGACACCCATCTCGGAGGAGACGATTTCGACCAGAGGATCATGGACTGGATCGCCGCCGAG
The DNA here is from genome assembly GCA_964551475.1 of uncultured bacterium. GTDB lineage: Bacteria > Auribacterota > Erginobacteria > Erginobacterales > CAZKCI01 > CAZKCI01. Next base: position 5,220 of record CAZKCI010000029.1, read on the forward strand.
TTCAAGAAGGAGCAGGGGATCGATCTGAAGAATGATCCGATGGCCCTGCAGAGGCTCAAGGAATCGGCGGAGAAGGCCAAGATCGAGCTCTCTTCCACCATGGAGACCGAGATCAACCTCCCCTTCATCACCGCCGACGCCGCCGGCCCCAAGCACCTGCTCATGAAGCTCACCCGGGCCAAGATGGAGCAGCTGGTCGAGGATCTGATCGAGCGGACCCGGGGGCCCTGCCTGCGAGCGCTCGAGGACGCGAAGTTGAAGCCCTCCGACATTGACGAGGTAGTTCTGGTCGGGGGGATGACCCGGATGCCCAAGGTGGTGGAAGCAGCCCGCGCCATCTTCGGAAAGAAACCGCACCAGGGCGTCAACCCCGACGAAGTGGTGGCGGTGGGCGCGGCCATCCAGGCCGGCGTGATCAAGGGCGAGGTGAAGGACATCCTTCTCCTCGACGTCACTCCGCTCTCCCTGGGGATCGAAACCCTGGGCGGCGTGATGACCAAGCTGATCGAGCGCAACATGACCATCCCCACCCACAAGTCCGAGATCTTCTCCACTGCCGCCGACTCCCAGACCCAGGTGGAAATCCACGTCCTCCAGGGAGAGCGGGAGATGGCGGGCGACAACCGGACGATCGGGAAGTTCCATCTCACCGGAATCCCGCCCGCCCCGCGCGGCGTTCCCCAGATCGAGGTCACCTTCGACATCGACGTCAACGGGATACTCAACGTCTCGGCTAAAGACTTGGGAACCCAGAAACAGCAGAACATCACCATCACCGCCTCCAGCGGGCTGAACGAGCAGGAGGTGAAGAAGATGGTGAACGAGGCCCAGTCGCACGCCTCCGACGACAAGAAGCGGCGCGAGGGGGTGGACGCCAAGAACCAGGGCGACACCGCGGTCTACCAGACCGAGAAGCTCCTGAAGGAGAACGGGGACAAGATCTCGCCCGACGCCAAGGCCAAGATCGAGGCTGCGATCGAGCGGGTCAAGGAAGCGCTCAAGAAGGAGGAGACCGAGGAGATCAAGGCGGCCGCCGAGGCGCTCTCCCAGTCCTGGCACGCGGCGAGCGAGGAGATGTACAAGCGCGCCACCGCTGCCCGCGCGGGAGCGCAGCCGGGCGGGGAGGGGTGTCCGGGAGCGGGTTTTGAGACGCCTCCTCCGGGCGGCGAGCCCAAGGCCCCCGGCGAGGGCGAGGTGATCGACGCCGAGTTTGAAGTTGATGACGACAAGAAGAAGTGAACCGTGAACCGTGAACCGAAACAACCATTAGGAGAAGAGGAGGTGTTTCAGAAAACTGTGCAGCAGGTGAAGAAGGAAGGAATTGTCTGAAACTTAAAATTTTTCCGCAGGAAAAATTTTAAAAGGAGGGAGAAAGAAGTATGAAGATCAAGCCGTTGGGAGACCGGGTCCTGGTCCAGCGCCTGGAGCCCGCCGAGGTAAAGAAGGGGGGAATCATCATCCCCGACACCGCGCAGGAAAAGCCCATGGAGGCGAAGGTGATCGCCGTGGGCAGCGGGAAGCTGACCGACGAAGGCAAGCGGATCGCGTTCGAGGTCAAGAAAGGCGACAAGGTGCTGATCGGCAAGTATTCCGGCACCGACGTCAAAGTGGACGGGGACGAGTTCCTGATTTTGGGCCAGGACGACATCCTCGCCGTGATCGAGTAATTTTCGCCTAGGCGAAAATCAACCTAAAAGGAGCGCCAAGCATGACGGCAAAACAGTTGAAGTTCGATGACGCCGCCCGCCAGGCCATCCTGAGGGGGGTCGAGCAGCTCTCGCGGGCTGTCAAGGTCACCCTCGGGCCCAAGGGCCGGAACGTCATCCTGGACAAGAAGTTCGGTTCCCCGCTGATCACCAAGGACGGGGTGACCGTAGCCAAGGAAGTGGAGCTGGAAGACCCCTACGAGAACATGGGGGCCCAGCTGGTGCGGGAAGTCGCGTCCAAGACCAGCGATGACGCCGGCGACGGCACCACCACCGCCACGGTTCTGGCCGAGATCGTTTACCGGGAGGGGTTGAGAAGCGTCACCGCCGGCTCCAATCCGATGGCGATCAAGCGCGGTGTGGAGAAAGCGGTGGCCGTGGTGGTGGAGGAGCTGAAGAAGATCTCCAAGAAGGTGAGCGACCGCTCCGAGATCGCCGCGGTGGCCACCATCTCCGCCAACAACGACACCACCATCGGCGAGAAGATCGCCGAGGCGATGGACAAGGTCGGCAAGGACGGCACCATCACGGTGGAAGAGGCCAAGGGGATCGAGACCTACCTCAAGGTGGTCGAGGGGATGCAGTTCGACAAGGGCTACCTCTCCCCCTACTTCGTCACCAACGCGGACAGCATGGAAGCGGAGCTCGAGGACTGCTACATTCTTCTCCACGAGAAGAAGATCTCGAGCCTCAAGGAGCTCCTGCCCCTGCTCGAGAAGGTCGCCAAGACCGGTCGGCCCCTGCTGATCGTCGCCGAGGAGGTCGAGGGCGAGGCCCTGGCCACCCTGGTGGTGAACAAGATCCGGGGGACGCTCCGCGGCTGCGCGGTCAAGGCCCCCGGCTTCGGAGACCGCCGCAAGGCGATGATGGAGGATATCGCCGTCCTCACCGGCGGCCGCATGATTTCCGAGGACCTGGGGATCAAGCTCGAGAACATCGGGCTGGACGACCTGGGCAAGGCCAAACGGGTGACGGTCGACCGGGAAAACACGACCATCATCGAGGGCGCCGGGTCCGCTTCCGATATCCAGGGGCGGATCTCCCAGATCAAGAAGCAGATCGACGACACCACCTCCGACTACGACCGCGAGAAGCTCCAGGAGCGTCTCGCCAAGCTGGCCGGGGGAGTGGCGATCGTGAACGTGGGCGCCTCCACCGAGACCGAGATGAAGGAGAAGAAGGCCCGGGTGGAGGACGCTCTGCACGCCACCCGCGCGGCGGTGGAAGAGGGGATCGTCCCCGGGGGCGGGGTGGCTTTCCTGCGCTGCCTCGACGCCCTGGAGAAGGTCAAGGCCACCGGCGACGAGAAGATCGGGGTGCGGATCATCAAGCGCGCGCTCCAGGAGCCGGCCCGGAAGCTGGCGGAAAACGCCGGCCAGGAAGGGTCGCTCATCGTCCAGGAGATCCTCAAGGGCAAGGGCGACTATGGCTTCGACGTGGACAGCCTGAAGTACGGCTCCCTCTACGCGGCCAAGATCATCGACCCGACCAAGGTGACCCGAACCGCGCTCCAGAACGCCTCCAGCATCGCGTCTCTGATGCTGACCACGGAGTGCCTGATCACCGAGATCAAGGAGGAGGAGAAGTCGTCTCCCATGCCGCATGCGCCCGGGGGCGGGATGTACTGATTCTTTTTCCCGAACCCCGAAGCAAAGAAAGCGGCGCCCGAAAGGGCGCCGTTTTTTTTTGGGGGGGGGAAAATATTTAATGCAAGAAAAGCGGCGCGAAACCAGTCCTTATCAGTAGGGAGTTACGGAGTATGGGAGTGAGGGAATACTGAAGAATTGGAGTATTGGAGTATTGGAGTAATGGAGTAACGACGTCTCTGATGTCCATCCCACCACTCCATTACTCCACTACTCCATCACTCCGCTGTTGCCGCACTCCATCGTTTTCATGGAGATGAGCTATGCCATCGCAATCCCTACATCGGTTTGGCCTTTGGCTCCTCAACCTCCTCTTCCCCAAGACCTGCGCGGGTTGCGGGAGCTCTCTCGTTTTCGACAACCGCGATTATCTCTGTCCCGCCTGTTTCGGCAGTCTGGTCAGGATCTCCCGCCCCTTCTGCGATCTCTGCGGCCGTCCGATCTACGGCGCCGTCCGATCCCCCGTCGTCTGCCGGCGCTGCCGGTCCGATCCGCCGTCCTATGATCGGGCGCGGGCGGCTTTCGTTTTTCAGGATCCGGCCAAGTCTTTCGTCCTCAAATACAAGTACGGAGGCTGCCCCTATCTCGCTCAGCCGGCTGTCGGCTGGATGAAGGAGGCGGGGGACGGCGCTCTGTCCTGGGTCGACTACGACCTCCTGCTCGCCGTACCCCTGCATCGCCGGAAAGCGCGGGAGAGAGGCTTCAACCAGTCTCTTCTGCTCGCCGCCGGCCTGAGTCCACTCTGCGGGGTTCCGCTCGATCGGAGGCATCTTCTCCGGACGCGCTACACCGAGACCCAGACCCGCCTCGACCTCGCCGCCCGCGGGAGAAACATCCGGGGCGCCTTTCGCGTCTCCCCTCCCGGGCATTTCCGTGACCGTTCGCTCCTGGTTGTGGACGACGTTTTCACCACCGGCTACACGGCTAACGAGTGCGCGCGGGTGCTGAAAGAGGACGGGGCGGCGCGGGTTGATGTCCTGACTCTGGCCCGGGCGGTCTGAGACTGACTTTTTCAGACCGGGGGGGAGTGGTATCATGGAGAAAAGGAGGAACATAATGAAAAGAACTCTCTGTGTCGGCGTCTGTCTGCTGGCGTTGCTTCTCCCCGTTCGGGCCTGGTCCGCCGGGGCCGGTTTCGCTCTCGCTGTCGAGGCGGCTCTCCAAGAGGCTCAAACCGCCACCGATCCCGCCCGGGCGCGGTTCGCCGCCTGGAAGGCGGAGGCGATTCGGTCGGAGTTTCCTTTCGACCGCGCCGCCGCCGAAAAGCATCTCGAGGAAAAACTTGCCGGCGCATCGGAGAAGGAGAGATCGTTGTTCCTGGATGATCCGTCGACCGAACGGGTGACCATCGGCGACACGGTCTACTATTTCGTCTCCATCGCCGAGAATTATCGTTTTCGGAACATCAATGTCATGCGCGCGGCGATCGCGAAAAGGAACGAGGGGGATCCTTTCATCGACCAGACCCGGGACATCGCCTTCCGCCCCGCCTCGCTCGCCGCTCCCTTCTGGAAACCCTTCTCCAACCCGGTCACTTACCTGGTCGAGGGGAGGCTCGACATCCCTCGTTCCGAGATGCCGAAGGAAGGGCTGGTCAAGATCTGGATACCCGTCGCCATCGAGACCGCCTGCCAGGACGGAGCCCGGATGATCCAGGTGAGCCCCGATAAGTATGTTCGGGGTCTTCCTCAGATCGACGGCGATATTGGTTCTCTTTACCTGGAAGTTCCCCTCAACGATCTCAAGGAGGATCTCCAGATCTCTGTCCGCTCCCGTTTCACCCACTACGAGCAGAAGTTCAGCATCGATCCGGAGAAGATCGGTCCCTACGATCGGGAGAGCGAGCTGTTCAAGGTTTACACCTCTGCACACGGCAACATCACCATAACCCCCGAGATGGAGAAGAGGGCGAAGGAGATAGTCGGGAGCGAGGCCAACCCCTACCGGGCGGCGCGGCTGATCTACGATTACATTCTGAAGAACCTCCCCTACAGCTACGTGCCTCACCTGACGGTCGCGTCTCTGAAGCTGCCGGAGGCGGTCTACGCCCACGAGTTCGGTTACGGGGATTGCGGGACGCAGTCCATGTATTTCGCCGCTCTCTGCCGGGCGGTCGGCATCCCCGCCCGCTCCACCGGCGGTTACCAGCTCATCCCCGGCTGCTCCGGGCAGCATTTCTGGGCGGAGTTCTATCTTCCGAACTACGGCTGGATTCCGGTCGACCCCACCATCGCCGACACGGCGGACTGGGCGGCGGGGCTCAGCGAAGAGGATCGGGCCCGCTACAGAGATTTTTGTTTCGGGAGCCAGGATCCCTACCGCTATATCATCCAGAGGGACGTGGACATCCCGCTTTTCCCCCGGCCGGAGGAGCCGATCCTCTCCGAGGAGTCTCTGGAGGGCGCGGTCCAGGACCCCGCGATCGTCTGCACGACGAGCCGCCGTAATCCCGGACACTGGGTGGAGAAGTACTGGAAGGTGACCTTCACGCCTCTCGACCGCTAGCGGAAGATCGCTGCTCGCTTCATTCCGGGGTCGCCATACTCAATTCAATTTATATCTGTCCGGCTTTTGCTGTTTGACCCGCCCCGCCCTTCTGCTACATTTCCTCCGAAGCAGGCGAGGGGAGTAGGTGCTTTTCCATTCACCATTCCCTATTCACCATTCACCGTTTTTCTGCGCCCGTAGCTCAATTGGATAGAGCGTTGGCCTCCGGAGCCTCGCAAGGTGGATTCGCAATTCCTTCCCGCTCAAGCAGTTATATCTCGATCCCCTTACTGCCCAACGAGTTGTAACCCTTTATCTTTCCATCGGTTTCGATCATCGGAGTCATCTTGCCGGTTTTCGTGGTAACCATACGGTTACTGCAAAAAGGGCGGATCCTTTCGGATCCGAATATCTCCCTTTTCGACTGAGAAAAATTCGTTTCTCGGATTTGGCCGGCTCGGATATCATATAATCTAGTTGAAAATGCAGCCAAGCGCAGGCCGATGCAGACACCTTTCTTCACCCCAGGCGCCCAAACTCCGGACCGGCGGCAGGTAAAAATGCCACAGAAAACAACGGTCACCCAGGCGGGCACGAGCGTGTCCAAGAGGAGCGTCTCCCCTGACGCCCGGGACCCCGAGTTGTGGCTGCAGTTCGAGAGGCTGCTGACGGACCTCTCGGCGCGGTTCATCAACCTGCCGGCGGAACTGATGGACGCGGCGATCGGAGATGCCCAGCGCCGCATCTGCGAATGTCTCGGCTTCGATCAGAGCGGGCTCTGGGAGTGGGACGTCGCAAGCCCCGAAGACCTAGTGCTGTCTCACTACCACCGTGCTATCGCCGGCCCGCCGATTCCGGAGCGGGTGCGGGCGTCGGAATATTTCCCCTGGATGCAGAAGCAGGTGCTAGCCAACAAACCCGTCATACTGCCCTCCGTGGAGGACAGTCCGGAAGAAGCGGTTACCGATCGGGCCACCTGGCGCTTTACCGGCATGAAATCCACGATGGTCTTCCCCCTGTCCGTGGGGGGCTCCGCGCCCTTCGGCGTAGTGAGTTTCAACACTATTCGCGAGCAACGGCCTCCGTGGTCGGAGCCATTAATCCGGCGGATTCAGCTGGTCGCGCAGGTCTTCGCCAACGCGATTGCCCGCAAGCGGATCGAACAGGCCTTGCGGGAACGCGAGGAACGGCTGTCGATGGCGACCGAGGCCGCCGGCGCTTGGGTCTGGAAGCTGGATCCGCAAGGCCAATGCTTCTTGGTGGGTACCAAGCTCATGGAGTTGTTCGGCCTTCCACCGGGAGACAAACTGGAAGTGGAACATTTCATGGCCCTGGTGCATGCCGAGGACCGTGAATACGTTCAAGATATGATGAAGCAAGCGATGAACTCGTGCGAGTTGAAGATCGTGGAATATCGCATCGTGCGTCCCGATGGGCAGGTTCGCTGGTTGGTTACCCGCGGTCGTATGTTCGGGTGCGTCAGCGGGCAAAGGCTGCAGCTCATGGGCATCACCGCGGACATCACCGGACGCAAGCAGGGGGAGGAAGCCCTCCGCCAAGCCCTGGACGAGGTGCGGAGCCTGCGGGACCGCCTGCAGCAGGAGAACGTCTACCTGCGCGAGCAGGCGCTCAGCGAAGCTGGCCACGGGACCATTGTCGGCGAGTCCGAGGGGGTCAGGGGGATGCTCGCCCTGGCGAAGAAGGTCGCGCCGACGGACTCCGCCGTGCTCATCACCGGCGAGACCGGCACGGGCAAGGAACTCCTCGCCCAGGCCATTCACGACCTGAGCCCCCGGAAGGCGAAGACCATGGTCAAGGTGAACTGCGCGGCTCTCCCCGGCCCGTTGATCGAGAGCGAACTGTTTGGAAGGGAAAAGGGCGCTTACACGGGCGCCATGACCCAGCGGATCGGCCGGTTCGAAGTCGCCGACGGATCGACGATATTCCTCGATGAAATCGGGGACCTTCCTCTGGAGCTTCAGGTGAAGTTGCTGCGTATCCTGCAGGACGGCCACTATGAAAGACTGGGCAGCAATCGCACACTCAAGACGGATGTCCGGGTGATCGCCGCCACCAACCGCGATCTGAAAGCCATGGTCAAGGAAGGCAGGTTCAGGGAAGACCTTTTCCATCGCCTGAACGTTTTCCCGATCGAGATGCCCCCCCTCCGCGCGCGGGTCGTGGACATCCCGCTCCTGGTCTGGCAGATTGTGCAGGAATTCAACACGAAGATGGGGCGGGCGATTGAGTCAATTCCCAGTCAGACCATGGATCAGCTCAAGCGGTATGCGTGGCCGGGCAACGTGAGGGAACTCCGGAACCTGATAGAGCGGGCGATGATCATGAGCGAAGGCCATACGCTGAAGATTGATCTCACGGCCGCTTCGACGGGCTCCGCCGCTGAGCCGGACACGCTGGAGGAACGGGAGCGCAAGCATGTCCTCAACGTGCTGGAACGCACGCACTGGCGGATCAGCGGCAAGGGCGGCGCGGCCGAAATCCTCGGACTTCTTCCGACCACACTCAACTCCCGGATGAAGAAGCTGGGCATAGCTCGTCCGGTGCGATAGCTGCGGATCAGCTTTTATCTTTTCCCTCGTCTCCTCCCCGGTTTCTGACGATATGTCGCCAGCCTGGCGATATATCGTCATTTATTTTCCGCGTTGATTCGTATCGGTCTCGCAGCTTCTCCGGTCGGAAAGTTCTTCAATCCATTCCCACGGAAAGAGTTATGCGCGAGATGCGATTTATTATGAGTCTTGGCACGAGGGTTGCTAATAAACCGGACATGGATTCGAACGGCCGTTTCGCGTTGATGACCTGCTCGATCGACATGAGTTTCTCTCCCGAGAACTTGGATCGATCCATTCAGTTGCTCCGTTCCGTGGTCGGTCGAACCCTGGCCAAGACAGGGTGCAAGGCTTGCACGGTTGGGAAGGACACTTCTGAGAATGGCCTGGTCCGCTACCACGAGATGTGGGATTCGCAAGCCACGTTCGAGCGGCACGTCAGATCGGAGGAGTTCCGGAGGGTGCTCATGACGATGGATATGTGCCGCATCGAGCCGCGGGTGGTTCTCGGCAACCTCACCGGCCACACCGGCATAGCCTCCCTGCGCGAACTCCGGGAGAAAAAGGACCACGACGGAGAATGAAACCCGCCCGACCGCATGCGCCCGGCAAGATTGATGGAGCGGCGCCGTCGCGATGGCGGCTGGCCGGAACGGCCGCGGCCGTGCTGGCTGCCGGAGTGTTGACGTTGATTGGCATCTGCGGCAAGTGCGCTCCGCTGGCGGCTCCGGATTATTCCGTCCTGCCGGGGCGGTGGCTCCGTCCTGACGGCGGCTATGTCGTCGACATCAGGTCCGTGGCCGCAGACGGGAGAATGGACGTATCCTACTACAATCCCGCCCCGATCCACGTGGCTCGGGCTCAAGCTTCGCGGGCCGGCGACACTCTGAAAGTCGTGGTGGAACTGCGGGATGTGAACTACCCGGGTTCCACCTACACCCTGGCCTACGATCCCTCCGAGGACCGCCTGAAGGGCGCCTACTACCAGGCGGTCGCCGGGGAGACCTTCGAGGTTTTCTTCACGAGGATGAAGCCATGACCGAGTCGTGGCAGGACATCTGGAACGGTTCGCGTGTGTCCGCCGTCGCGTTCGGACCGGGCGGCTCTCGGCGGCCGCTGGACAAGTACGACGGGCCGTTGCTCATGGCGGGCGAGGGCCCGGTGCGGTTCCATGTCATGGCCAAGCCGTCCGGCTCAACCTGCAACCTGGCCTGCGCCTACTGCTTCTATCGGAGCAAGGAGACGCTTCCGAATGGCCCCGGCGCCGGGCGGATGTCGGAGGAGACGCTGGGGCTGTTCATCCGCCAGTACCTCGAGGGCGTGACCGCGCCCGTGGTGACCTTCACCTGGCAGGGCGGGGAACCCACGCTGATGGGGCTGGATTTCTTCCGGAAGGTGGTGGAGGCGGAGCGGGAACACGCCCGGCCCGGGCAGAGCATCGAGAACGATCTTCAGACGAACGGCACGCTGCTGAACGAAGACTGGTGCCGCTTTCTCAAGGAAAACCGCTTCCTGGTGGGTTTGAGCATCGACGGGCCGCGTGATCTGCACGACGCCATGCGGGTTGCGAAAGACGGGTCGCCGACCTTCGACCGGGTGATGCGCGCCGTGGGCTTGCTGAAGAGGTCCGGCGTTCCGTTCAACACGCTCACCTGCGTCCACCGGTTCAATGCGCGGCACGCCATCGACATTTACCGCTTTCTCCGGGACGAGGTCGGTTCGACGCGCATGCAGTTCACGCCCGTGGTCGAGTACCGGTCCTTCGACCGGCTGTCGCCCCGGGAGCAGGCGGCCCAAGGCCAGGTCAGGGCCGGGGACCCCAGGTCCCGGCCGGACCATCCGGAGTCCATCGTTACCGATTGGTCGGTCGATCCGGACGATTGGGGCCATTTTCTCCGCGGCCTATTTGATCGCTGGGTCACGCGGGATGTCGGCAAGATCCTGGTGAACCAGTTCGAGACGCTGGTGGCGCGGCGTTTGGGCGCGCCGGCGCAGATGTGCGCGTATGGAGAATTCTGCGGGAAGGGAGTGGCGGTGGAACACGACGGCCGCGTCTATTCCTGCGACCATTTCGTCTATCCCGATTACCAGATCGGGCGGCTCGGTTCTGGCAATCTGCGGGATACGGTGCTGTCGCGGCAACAGGTGAAATTCGGCTACGCGAAGAGCGAATCTTTGCCGAAACAGTGCCAACAATGCCCGGATCTGTCGGATTGCCGGGGGGAGTGCCCCAAGAACCGGATCCTGCGCACGGCGGACGGAGAGCCGGGTCTCAATTATCTCTGTCGGGGCCTCAAGGCCTTCTACGAACATGCAATCCCGGAAGTGGACCGGATCGTCGCCGGCCTGCGCTCAGGGCCAGTTCGACCGATCGGGAGAATGCGGCCCGTGAAAACATCCGCCATCCCGATGATTGCTGTCTAACGGAGAAACCAAAAAAGAGGAGGATTCGCATCATGAAAGTACATGTCGCTCTCGCCAGGTTCTTCCTTCCGCTGTTTGCGGCGGGGTTGGCCCCGCAAACAACGGCGCCCGCCGCGGAGCTGAAACCGGATCGGCCGGCTCTGCCGATCCCCGAACCGAATAACCAGCCCGGTGCGGAAAAGCGGCCGAACATCGTCGTGATCCTGGGCGACGACCTGGGATTTTCGGATCTGGGCGCGTTCGGCGGCGAGATCAAGACGCCGAACCTGGATGCGCTTGCCGCCGAAGGGGTGCGCTTCAACCAGTTCTACACGCACGCCAGTTCATCACCCACCCGCGCGATGCTGCTCAGCGGCGTGGATACGCACCGCAACGGACTGGGCAACATGGACGAATGGATCGCCCCGAACCAGAGGGGTCAGCCCGGTTACGAAGGCTATCTGAACGACCGGGTCGCCACGCTCCCGCAACTGCTCCGGGACAGCGGCTATCACACCTACATGGTCGGCAAATGGCACATGGGCAAAGCGCCCAACCAGATCCCGGCCGCCCGCGGGTTCGAGCGCGACTTCTCGCTGCTCGACGGGGCGGGCAGCTACTGGGACATGCTGAACTTCACGGCTTCCACGCCTAGGTCCACGTTCACCGAGGATGGCCGCTACCTCCGCGAGCTGCCGGGCGACTACTACGCCACGAAGACCTACACGGACAAGATGATCGGCTTCATCGAGGCGAACCGCGGCGATGGCAAGCCGTTCTTCGCCTACGTGTCGCACCAGGCGCCCCACGACCCATTCCATCTGCCGCGCGACTGGCGTGACCGGCATGTCGGGGAATACGACAAGGGCTGGGACGCGGTTCGTCAGGAGCGGCTCCAGCGCCAGATCGAGCTCGGCCTGATGCCGCCGTCCACGGAGCTGGCCGAGCGCATGTGGTTCGTGCCCGATCCCATCATGCTGGCGCCCGCGTCGCGGGCGGTGCTCGGCAAAAAGATGGAGCTGTATGCCGGGATGGTGGAGAACATGGACCACCACATGGGGCGGCTGATCGATTACCTGAAGAAGATCGGCGAATACGACAACACGATCTTCATCGTCTTCGGAGACAACGGCGCGGAGGGGACCGACCTCTTCGCCATGATCGCGGGCACGCCCGGCACGCGCGACTTCCTCTTCGCCGCCACCCAGTGGTCGCAGACCCATCCGAATGCCTGGGGCGACCCGCATTCGTATGTCGGCTATGGCCCCATGTGGGCCCAGGTGTCCATGACGCCCTTCAGCCAGTTCAAGGGCTATCTCGCCGAAGGCGGCATCCGCAACGCGCTGATCGTCAGCGGCCCGATCGTCAAGCGGCCCAAGGGGAGCATCAACGGCGGGGTCCTGCACGTGGCCGATATCATGCCCACTCTGCTGGAGGTCGCCGGCGCCAAGTATCCCCAGGCCGTCGACGGCCGGGAGCTGCCGCCCCTGATCGGGAAATCGTGGGCCCGGCTGCTGGCGGGGGAGGAGGATTCTCCGCGCTCGGATCAGGAGTACCTGGCCTGGGAAGTGTTCGGCAACCGCGCGGTCCGGCAGGGGAACTGGAAGCTTAGGTGGCAGTACAAGCCGTTCGGCAAGGGGCAGTGGGAGCTGTTCGACCTGGCCGCGGACACGGCGGAGCGCCATGACCTCGCCGAAGAACAGCCCGACAAGGTCAAGGCGCTGCTGGGTCTCTGGGATGAATACGCCCGGGCCAACAACGTGATCCTGCCCAGCCGGGTGGTCTCGGAGGGGCTGGAAAAGAAGTTGCCCGATCGCTACCCGGTCGAATCCGGATTCCCGCCGCTCATCTACAAGCAGCAGTTCGTTCCGCCCGAGGAGATGATGGCGGATCCGAAGCCCTGAACGCGTCCGGAGCCACACCATGAACCCACTCCAACTAAAAGGTGGCGCCATGAAAAACCAAGCCAAAAGGCTGCAGCTCGCTGTTGTCGTCGTCGCCGTGGCGATTATCTACCCGGGTTTCGCCCGCGCGCAGGCAGCCGTGCCCCCGCGCTTCTATTGGAAGAGCCTCGCCGGCGCGAACGCCGTGCCGGTGATCTACCAATCCCTGAGCGGCAACGCCAACCCCATCGACCCGGCGCACCTCGTTTCGGCGGATGCCGATATAGAGGCGAACGTCCTGGTGGCCGGATACGCGAAGATGCTGCCCGTGTTCGATCGCACGGTCACGCTGGCGGCTCTCGTGCCCATGGGGCGGATCTCGAGCGAGGCCAGCCTGGGCGGCATGACCAGCGACCAGAATTCCAACGGATACGGCGACCCGATGGTGGAACTGGGCGTCAATCTCATCGGACCGAAGGCCATCAAGAGCATCCCCGATCTGCTGCGGTATGAGCCGGGGTTCTCGCTCGACCTGATCACGGATGTCGCGTTCCCGGTGGGCGAATACGACCACGACCAGTCGCTGAACCTGGGCCAGAACCGTTGGTACGGCCGCGTGGGCGCTCCGGTTGTCCTCCAGATCGGCCCCTGGGTGCCCGGCCAGCGCACCACTTTCGAGGTTTTCCCCTCGGTGTGGTTCTTCGGGGAGAACGATGACTACGTAGGGCAGACGCTGGACACGGACCCCATGCTCCAGGTCGAGGCGCATCTGACCCGCGACTTCACCGAGCATTTCTGGGGGTCGCTGGACGGGACTTGGCTGACCGGCGGCAAGGCGTCCGTGGAGGGAGTCGAGGGCGATTCCATGAACAATCTGGGCGCCGGTTTCACGCTGGGGTATCAGATCAACGATAACCTCTCCCTGACCGCCGCCTACATGTCGACGGTCAACGACAGCGACCCGGAAGACCTGAAGATGGACGGCTTCCGGCTCTCCTTCACCTACGGCTGGCATCCGATCGTGGAGGGTCAGAAACGGCTGAAGGGAGAGCAATGAGCGCAGCCAGGCTCTCCGCTGGCGGCTAGGCCCGCCGGAAACTGACCCCATGAGCATGGATGCCATTCCGATCTGGGCTCTTGCCGTCCTGACGACGCTGGCCGTGCTGGCCGCGATCGAAGCGGGATACCAGCTGGGGAAGTTCGCCCATCGGCGATCGGAGGAGGAGAAGGAATCGCCGGTCACCGCCATCTCGGGCACGGTGCTCGGGCTGGTCGCCTTCATGCTGGCCTTAACGTTCGGAATCGTTTTCAACCGTTACGATGCCCTCAAGGAACTGGTGAAGGAGGAGGCCAACGCGATCGGCACCGCGTGGCTCCGGAGCGACTTCCTGCCGGAACCCGACCGCGCCGAGGCCAAGGGGTTGCTCCGGGAATACCTGGAGAAAAGCCTGGCCGTTGTCCTGTCGGAAGACTCGGATCCGGAGCGCTTCAAGAGGAGCGTATCCGAAACGCAGGGGATCCAGAACCGCCTCTGGGGGATGGCGGTCGCCAATGCCCGCCGGGATATGAATTCGGACGTCGCGGCCCTCTACATCGAGTCGCTGAACGAGGTGATCGACATCCGCGCTCACCGGATCGCCGTGGGATTCCACGCGCGCATGCCAAAGGCCATCTGGGTTGTTCTCATCTGCATCACGTGCCTGGGGATGATGGGCGTGGGATACCAGACGGGCATCGCGGGGTCCCGGAGGTCCATGGCCCGGCCGATCCTGGCCTTGTCCTTCGCCTTCGTCATCGCGCTGATCGCCTCGCTGGATCGCCCGCTCTCGGGCGTTATATCGGTATCGCAACAGTCGCAAGTCGACCTGCTGGCCTCGATGAAGACCAGACCGGGGGATGCGCAATAAAAGGGGACCAGGAGACCAGGAAACAGCATGAAAGGATTGAGAAAGATAACCGTGGCAATCGCGCTGTGGGCGGCGTGTTCCCTTACGGCTGGCGGCCGGGCGGAATCCCAGGGCTCTCCGGCCGTCTCGGAGCGGGAGCGGGAGATCGAGCTGGCCAAGAAGCTGGCCAATCCCATCGCCAGCCTGATCAGCCTGCCGCTGCAATACAACTACGACAGGAACATTGGTCCGGATGACGAAGGCTCCCGGAGCGTGCTGAACGTCCAGCCGGTCATTCCGATCCCGCTCGGGGAGGACTGGAGCCTGATCACGCGGACGATCGTTCCCCTCATCGACCAGCAGGCGATCCCGGCGAAGGGCCACAGCCGGGCGGGGTTTGGCGACGTGCTGGCGAGCCAGTTCTTCTCGCCCCAGACTCCGGCCGCCGGCGGCTGGATCTGGGGCGTGGGGCCGGTGGAACTCCTGCCGACCGCCACCGACGAGACTCTCGGCGGGGAGAAGTGGGGGCTGGGACCGACGGCTGTGGTTCTCAAGCAGGCCGGGCCGTGGACGTTCGGCGCCCTGGTCAACCACGTCTGGTCCGTGGGCGGCGACGGCGACCGGGACGACGTGAACGCGACGTTCATGGAGCCGTTCGTCAGCTTCATCACGGCGACGAAGACGACGATAGGGCTGAACACGGAAAGCACATACGACTGGGAGGCCGAGGAGTGGTCGGTCCCCTTGAACGCCGCGGTGTCGCAGATGGTTAAGATCGGGCCCCAGATATTCCAGATCAGCGTGGGCCCGCGTTACTGGGCCCGGTCGCCCGGAAACGGCCCGGAAGGCTGGGGGCTGCGGGCGCAGGTGACCCTGCTGTTCCCTCAATGAGCGTATAACCTTCGAGTCTGAAAGGAGGCCAGGCGGACAAGAACAGAAGGACAGGATGTTGCGTGGAAACCATAACCTGTCAATGCGGGAGGAATGAAATGAATGTTCGTCAACTTTTCTCGATGGCGCGCCTGGCGCTGGCGGTCTCCTTGGCCGCCGTCACGGTCGGCTGCGCCACGACCGTGCAGACGGATCGGGCGGAGAAGTCGGGGTTTCTTAAGGACTATCGCCAGCTCAAGGAAGGGCACGAAGGGGAGGCCAACTGGGTTTACATCGCCCCCGATATCAACCTCGCCTCCTACAGCAAGATCCTGATCTCCCCCATCACGATCTGGGCGGGCAAGGATTCCGAGGCGGCGGACCTCTCCCCGGAAGACCGGCAGATGCTCGGCACCTACCTCTACGAAGCCCTGAAGAAGAACCTGGGAGTCGACTACGAGCTGGTCGACAAGCCGGGGCCGGGCGTCATCATGCTCAGGGTCGCCATCACCGAGGCCGAGGGGTCGATTGTGATCCTGGACACCATCACATCCCTCATGCCGCAGCCCCTGTTGATTAGCCATGGGAAGGCGCTGGTCACGGGGATGCACTCGTTCGTGGGCGAGGCGTGGGTCGAGGCGGAAGGGCTCGACTCACAGACCGGCAAAAGGCTCTGGGCCGCCGTGGACTCGCGCGCCGGCGGCAAGGTGCCCGATTTCGGAGGCACCTGGTCGGACGTTAAGGAGTCCTATGACTTCTGGGCGGTGCAGCTGAGGAACCGGCTGGCCGCGGAACGGGCCAAGGGCTCGTCCCGCTGATCGCGCGCCCTGCGGGATGGATCAACCATCGGACCGGCGGGAGACACCGCCAGTGAACCCGCGTCGCTGCTGGCCGCTCTTCGGACTGCTCATCGGCCTGGCCGGCCAGGGGCGGGAGGAGGCTTACCCGGCTTCTCCCGCCCCGGCCGCCCGGCTGGAGCCGGCCGATACGGCGGCCGGCTACCTCGCCCGGCTCCTGATCAACGAGACGCCGTTCCCGGGCGAACGGGGCTGGCTGAGCGAGGAAGACACCAAGGCCGCCATGCTCTCGATCCTCTGGGTGCTGGACTCGCGGATGCACCATATCCCGCCCGGATACACCCAGGAGCGGATCGCCGCCGTCCGGACCGACGACATCATCGACGTCATCACCGCCGGCGGCGAAAAGGGGCAGTGCGACGGCTTCTACCGGGATGCGCGCGGGCGGTTCGTCTTCGTTCCCCGGGTCGGGGAGAGGATCGAGTCGCTGATCAGGATCGCCAACCAGGGATCTCCGGGGCGCTTCGCCAGCCTCATCAACTACGCCCAGGGGCTGGCCGGCGCCTACGTTGGGAAGGGGATCGCGGAGGCCGACCGCTTCGCGGACCTGGACCGGGTCGGGGCCACTCCGGTGACGGGGCGCGCCTACTCCTGGATGGCCGACCGGGATTACTACGCCCCGGGGGGCAGTTTCATCAGGATCCCCGATCAGGACGAGGGGTCTCTGGGGGGAAACCGCTTTTTCACCCTGAAGGAGCTCTGACCGGGAGAATGACAGCCAAGCAGGAGGCGCAGCGATGAATGAGAGGCTTCGGCAGATAGTTGGTCAGGCGTGCGCGGTGGCGACCGTGTCCGCGATCATGGTCGTTCCAGCCATGGCGCCGGCGGGCCCGCCGGCGCTCAGCACGAATCCGGGAAAGCATGTGATCTTCCCGGCGAAAGGGCAAACCCCCGAGCAGCAGAAGCAGGACGAGCTGGCGGCTTACGATTGGGCCACCCAGCAGACCGGCTGGGATCCCTACCAGGCGGCCGAGAAGACGGCTGCCCAAGGCGAGCTGGCCTCGGACAAATCGGATTCGGCCAAGGGCGGCGCCGTCAAGGGCGCTGCGGGCGGCGCCATCCTGGGGGTGGCCATCGGCGCCATCGCCGGTGACGCTGGCACGGGCGCGGCAATCGGCGCGGTCGCCGGGGGCCTGACCGGCGGCGTGCGTTCGCATCGGACCCGGCGGGAAGCGAAAAGCGCCGGTGATGCCGCCGCGTCAGCCTATGCGGAGCAGTTCGCGCTCTGGGACAGGAACTTCGTGGCCGCCATGGAGGGCAAGGGCTACACGGTGAGATGAGGACAAAGACATGAATATGAGACATGCAATCAGTGTTCTGCTGTTCGGTGTGGGCGTCGCGCTATGCGGGAGCGTATTCGCCGGCGAAACATGGCTCTGCTACATCGCTTCGGCCGTGGCGGTGGATGAGGATGGCACCGTGGGGCCCCCGGACCTTGGCGGCCTGGAGCGTCCGACATTCTTCCGGGTGGACGCGGACAAGAAAGAGGTGACCATTCTGGCACCCCCGTCGCGGCGCGGAGAGGTGACGAAGATCGACAGTATCAGCCAGGGCCAGGGCTTCTGGAGGCTTGCCGGTGTGGAGGACGCCCGAAGCTGGTCCCTGATCATCGCCGCCGCGGGACAGATCACCCTGTCCATCACCAGCGATGGGGTGGTCTGGTCGGGCTTCGGCGCCGCGCTGGCGGAAAGCGACTATTCCGCGGGAGCGGGGAAAGAGCAGAGATGATCAGACTGGCTCCGCTGACCTTCCTGTTGACCGCCCTCTCCCTGCCGGCGGCGCCGACCTCGAATCCGCCGCCGTCCGCCTATCCCGAGCTTCTCTCGAAGCCGTTTCTCTTCGAGGTGGTCCGCCACCTCTACCGCTGGTACATGGACGAGGCGGATGCGCTCAAGGCGGCCCGCCTCCCGGTTTTCACCTTCTGGGTCCGTGACCTCCGCCCGAATCTTGATCCTGGTGACCGCAGCCGCCTCGGTGAGATCATTCTTCCCGGTTTCGGCATCGCGGTCAGGGTCAAGCAGGCCGACTATGCCATCGAGGAGACGGGCATCCGGGTGAAGAACTCCAGCTTCAAGATCACCAACGTCGCCCGCATCGACATCCCGGCGCCGCGCCCGCCGGGGGCGATTCCGGTGGAGGTCGATTACTCCGAGATACGGGGCTATCTCTTCCGCACCCGTTCCCAGGTCGAATACCCCGAGGGCGATTTGCTCATGCGGCTACGGCTGGCGGCCAGGAAGGAGATCGAAAGAGAACTCGCCAGAAGGGGAGCGAAGGCGCCGGAAGGGGAACAGATCGTCCACCTCTCCCCCCTCTCCCCGGTGGCCAACGAGGCTTGGGCCTTCTCGGAAACCGGCCGCCTCCTCATCCGCTTCGCCTCGGACATCGACCTCGCCGACCCCGCGGTCTGGGACCACGAGGAGCTGGCCGTGAAAACGTACGACGCCGACAGCCAGGTGGTCGTCTCGCTCGACGAGGTCGCCGGGTCCAACGCCTATCTGACCCGGGACCAGGTTGGAAGGGTGCTCTTCAACTGCATCATCCTCGGGCGTCGGCTGGCGTTCCGGGCCCTGAGCAGTGAGGATGCGAGGAAGATCGAAAACCGGGACCGGGGCTCCCCATGACCTCCCCGCGCGACGAACCCGTTCGCCTGAGCCGGGGTTCTCCGGATTCATGGACCCTCAAGCTGGCGGGCGCCTGGACGGGAAAGACACGGCCTGACCTGGCCGGCGTGGTTTCCGAACTGGCCGCCGCGCCGGGTTTGCAGAAACTCGCCTTCGAATCCGGTTCCCTGGGCGAATGGGATTCCTTCCTGCTGATTTCGGTCGAGCGCCTCCGGAAGGCGTGCCTGGAGCGCGGGATCGAACTTGATATCGCCGGCCTGCCGGAGGGGGCGCAGGGGCTGTTGCAGCTGGCCTGGGCGGTGCCGGAGCGGGCGGGAGCGCGGCGGAGCGCCCGTCGCGCGTCCTTTTTCGAACAGCTCGGGGAGGGTACCCTCGCGAAGGCAGGGAACCTCTCGGCGGCGGTCCGCTTCGCGGGGGAGCTGGTCTGCGGCCTCGGCCGGATGCTCACCCGTCGCGCGCGCTACCGGCGCTCCGATATTTTCCTCTTCATGCAGGAGTCCGGCGCGGAGGCGCTCGCGATCGTCACCCTGATCAGCCTGCTGGTCGGAACGATCCTGGCCTTCGTCGGCTCCATCCAGCTGACGATGTTCGGCGCCGAGATCTACGTGGCCGACCTGGTCGCCGTGGGCATGGCCGTGGAGATGGGCGCGCTGATGACCGCCATCATCATGTCCGGCCGCACCGGGGCGTCCTTCGCCGCTCAGCTGGGGACGATGCAGGTCAACGAGGAGATCGACGCCCTGCAGACGATGGGGCTTTCGCCCTTCGATTTCCTGGTCCTCCCCCGGGCCGTCGCCCTGATGTTCATGATGCCCCTGCTCTGCGTTTATGCCGACCTGGTCGGGATCATCGGCGGGGCGATCGTCGGGATCGGGATGCTCGGGATCGAGCCCGTCCAATATTACACGGAGACCGCGAAGGCGGTCGGGCTGAACATATTCGCTCAGGGCATCATCAAGGCCGCCGTCTTCGGCGTGGTGATCGCGTTCTGCGGTTGCCTGCAGGGGATGCGCTGCGGGCGCAGCGCCCAGGCGGTGGGCGAGGCGACGACCAAGGCGGTCGTCCAGTGCATCACCTGGATTGTGGTGGTGGACGCGGTGATGACGCTGATCTTCCTGCAGACCGGGTTCTGAAACGGCCATGGCGACCGAACCCCACATCGTCATCGACGGCCTGACCATGGCCTTCGGGGACTTTCTGATCCAGAAGGACCTGAAGTTCACGGTGAACCGGGGCGACGTGTTCATCATCATGGGCGGGAGCGGGTGCGGGAAGAGCACCCTGCTCCGGCACATGATCGGCCTGCTCCGGCCGGCCGCCGGCCGCGTCCTCTACCGCGGCGTCGACTTCTGGGCGGCCGGTCAGGACGAACGCGACCGGCTCCTGCGCCGGATGGGGGTTCTCTACCAGGCTAGCGCGCTCTGGAGCTCCATGACCCTGGCGGAGAACATCGCCCTGCCCCTGGCCGAGTTCACGGAGCTCTCCCCCTCCGAGATCCGCGCGGTCGCCGCGTTCAAGCTGTCGCTGGTCGGCATGGCGGGGTTCGAGGACTTCTACCCCTCCGAGATCAGCGGAGGCATGCGGAAACGCGCCGGGTTGGCGCGCGCGATGGCGCTGGACCCGGAGATCCTCTTTTTCGACGAGCCGAGCGCGGGCCTCGACCCGATCAGCGCCAAACTGCTCGATGACCTGATCCTCGAACTCCGCGACAGCCTGGGCGCGACCGTGGTGATCGTGACGCACGAGCTGGCGAGCATCTTCGCGGTCGGCAACAATTCCGTTTTCCTGGACCCGGTCAGCAAAACCATGATAGCCGCGGGGGATCCGAAAGCCTTGCGCGATTCGGCCGACAACCCGGAGGTACGGCGGTTCCTGCGGCGGGGAGAAGAGACATGAGTAAAAATGCCAACCCGACGGTGGTCGGGGGGTTCACGTTCGGGGCGCTGGTCATCCTAGTCGGCATCATTTTGGTATTCGGTTCCGGCAAGTTCATGAAGCACACCTTCGCCTACGTGCTCTATTTCGACGAGTCCGTGAACGGCCTCGACGTCGGCGCGCCCGTGATCTTCCGCGGCGTGAAGATCGGCGCGGTGAAGGACATCACCCTGGTCTACGACTCGAGCAAGGACGAGCTCCGCATCCCGGTGGTCATCGAGCTGTACAAGGGAGCGGCCGTTCTCACCGGGGGGGATAAGGTCATCAGCCGGGATCGCCTCCCCGTCTGGATCGACAGGGGGTTTCGCGGCCGGCTCGAGGCCCAGTCCCTGCTGACCGGCAAGATGAGCATAACCCTGGACTTCTATCCCGGAACCCCGGTGCGCCTCGTGCCGGGTACCATCGACCTGCCCCAGATCCCCACGATCCCGACCCCCATGCGCGCGCTCACCCAGAAGCTTTCCGAGCTCCCCTTCGAGGAGATCGTCCTGGACGTGCAGAAGGCCATGCAGGGGATCTCCGAGATCATGAACCAGGACTCGCAGATGCGCTACGAGATGACCCAGCTGATCCAGTCGCTCACGGCGGCGTCCGACAACATGTCAGCCCTGGCCGGAGCGCTGGCCCGCCAGCCGGAATCCCTGCTCAAGGGGAAATCGCAGGAGGAGAGATACTGATATGAAAACTCGCATGTGCGGGATTGGCGCCGGCCTGGCGATCTCTCTGCTGGCCGGACTGTCGAGCGGATGCGGGACGACCACGTCCTCCCGGTTCTTCGCGCTCCAGCCGCTGCCGGAGGCATCCGCCCCGGCGGGGCGCGAACATTACGGCGAAGGTCTGCTGATCGGGGTGGGGCCGGTCCTGACCCCGAACTACCTCGACCCTCAGCGGATCGCCGTGGTGGAGACGCCGCCCGAGATCTACTACTCCGAATACAACCAGTGGGCGTCCGCGCTCGAAGAGAACATCACCGACGTTCTCGTCCAGAACCTTGGCTCGCTGCTCGGCACCTGCCGGATCACCCGTTTCCCCCTGATCCAGGAGATGCCGGGGCAATACCGCGTGAGCGTTCAGATCTCCCGGTTCGACGGTGTGCCGGGTGGAAAGGCTCTGCTGGACGCGCAGTGGCGCGTCTCCAACGCCTCGCGCGAGAGCGCGCCGATCCTGCGCAGCGCGCTGCTGGAGGAGCCGGTCGGGGCGAAGGATTACGCGGGGCTCGTCACCGCGCAAAGCGCCCTGCTGGGGGAACTCTCCCGCCGGATCGCCGCCGACATCAGCTTCCTGGAAAAGTCGAAGCCTGCGCGCGAAGAGAAGGATGAGCTCGGGAAATCGCCGGCGCCGGCCGTCCCCCGGTGATCGATTTTGCCCGGAGAATTTAGGCGTGCGGAGGATACCGCCAAAGGCGCAGGCGCTGGGGGTGCTCGCCGCGTGCGCGCTGATGGGAGGCGCGTCCGCCGCGCGTGCCCAGGAGATCGAGCCGCGCGCATATTCCAATGCCCCCGTCGGGGTGAACTTCCTGATCGCCGGCTACGCCTACACCCGGGGCGGCCTGGCGTTCGACCCTTCCCTCCCGCTGAAAGATCCGGATCTCAGAACCCATAGCGCCGTTCTCGCCTATGCCCGGGTCCTCGATCTGGGGGGCTTATCCGGCAAGATCGATATGATCGTGCCCTATACCTGGCTGTCCGGATCGGCTGATTACGCGGGCGAAACGGTTCAGCGCCGGGTCGACGGTTTCGCCGATCCCAAGTTCCGGCTCTCGGTCAACCTGTATGGGGCCCCGGCGCTCACGCTGAAGGATTTCGCGGCCTACCGGCAGGACCTGATCCTCGGGGCTAGCCTGCAGGTGTCGGCGCCCACGGGCCAATACGACGACAGCCGGTTGGTCAACATCGGCACCAACCGCTGGTCGTTCAAGCCCGAGGTGGGCGCCTCCCAGGCCCTGGGGCCCTGGACGCTGGAGGCGGCCGCGGGTGCGACCCTGTTCACCGACAACCACGACTTCTACGGCGACACCTCGCGCTCGCAGGATCCGCTCTATTCGCTGCGGGGGCATGTGATCTACAGCTTCGGATCGGGCATCTGGGCTTCGGCCGATGCCAGTTACTTCACGGGCGGGCGGACGACCATCGGGGGCAAACTGAATGATGACCGGCAGGATAACTGGCGCGTGGGGGGCACGGCGGCGCTACCCGTGTTTGCCAGCACATCCGTCAAGCTCTCTGCGAGCAACGGTGTATCCGCGCGCACCGGGAACAACTACGATCTGATCGGGATCGCCTGCCAGTACCGCTGGGGCGGCGGAGTCTGATGCCCGCCTGCCCGGCGTCCGGGGGAGATCGAACTCGTGAAATGATGCCGAAGGGAAACACACCCATGAAACGCACGCACGCAGAGGGTCGCGAAGCAGAGGGTCCCTCGGGAAGAGGTGAAAGAAAAACCGTGGCGGGGAAGGGATTGAACGGGGCCGCGGAACAGAAGAGATTGAGCGCCGCGCGCGAGGGGGGAATCCCGTGGAAGAAATGGGGTCCCTATTTGAGCGAGCGCCAGTGGGGCACGGTCCGGGAGGACTACAGCGAGGACGGCTCCGCCTGGAACTACTTCCCCCACGATCACGCGCGGTCACGCGCGTACCGTTGGGGAGAGGACGGCCTGGCGGGCATCTCCGACGACCACCAGCTGCTCTGCTTCACCCTGGCGCTCTGGAACGGCAAGGACCCGATCATCAAGGAGCGACTATTCGGCCTTTCCAACAGCGAGGGCAACCACGGAGAGGACGTCAAGGAGTACTACTACTACCTCGACAGCACCCCGACCCATTCCTACATGAAGTACCTCTACAAGTATCCCCATGAGGCCTATCCCTACGGCACCATCGTCGAGACAAACCGCAAACGCTCGCGGGGGGAGATGGAGTACGAGCTGATCGAGACAGGGATTTTCGACGAAGACCGCTACTTCGATGTCTTCGTCGAGTACGCCAAGGCATCCCCCGAGGACGTGCTGATCAGGGTAACCGTCTGCAATCGCGGGCGCGAAAAGGCGCTGATCCACGTGCTGCCCACGCTCCTGTTCCGCAATACCTGGTCCTGGAAGGATGGTGGATCCAAACCGGTCCTGCGGTCGCGCGCGGGGGCGGGGCCCAGGGCGATCCACGCGCACCACACCGATCCGCTTTTCCGCGAAGGCCTGGGGGACTATCACCTCTGCTGCGAGGGGGAGGTCCCCCTTCTCTTCACCGAGAATGAAACAAACCTCCAAAGGCTTTTTAACACGGCGAACCCGAGCCCGTTCGTGAAGGATGGGATCAACGACTATCTCGTGCACGGTCGGCGGGACGCAGTGAATCCCGAACTGAAGGGGACCAAGGCCTCGGCGCACTATGAACTGAGCATCGGCGGCGGAAAGACGCAGGTCGTCCGCCTGCGCCTGACCCGGAAGGCCTCCGTGGAGCAGGGCGACCCGTTCCGGGATTTCGACGCCGTCCTGCAGGCGCGACAGGAAGAGGCGGACGAGTTCTACCGAAAGATCACCCCCCCCTCCGTGAGCGCAGACGCCGCGATGGTCATGCGCCAGGCCCTCGCCGGCATGCTCTGGACCAAGCAATACTACTACTTCGATCTCGACCGCTGGCTGAAGGAGCATCACGCCCATCCGCTGCAGCACGCCAGCTGTCTTTTCCGGAACCGCGACTGGTTCCACATGGTCAATGACGACATTCTCTCCCTTCCCGACAAGTGGGAGTATCCCTGGTACGCGGCCTGGGACACGGCGTTCCACACCGTGGCTCTCTCCGTCGTGGACCCCGACTTCGCCAAGCAGCAGCTGCAACTGATGCTTCGCGGGGTCTACCTGCATCCCAGCGGGCAGATCCCCGCCTATGAGTGGAACTTCAGCGACGTGAACCCGCCCGTCCACGCCTGGGCGACCCTGTTCCTCCACCACACCGAGAAGGCCCTGCGCGGCGAGACTGACCTTGATTTCCTCAAGTCGGTGTTCAACAAGCTTCTGCTGAACTTCACCTGGTGGATGAACCGCAAGGACCGGTTCGGCAAAAACGTTTTCGAGGGCGGCTTCCTGGGGCTCGACAACATCGGCGTCTTCGACCGGAGTTCCCCGCTTCCCACCGGCGGCCACCTCGAGCAGGCGGACGGCACGGCTTGGATGGCCCTCTTCAGCCAGAACATGCTGGAGCTGGCGGGGGAGATCGCCGTCCACGACCCAAGCTACGAGGACATGGTCGTGAAGTTCGCCGAGCACTTCTACTACATCGCCGCCGCCATGAACCGTCCCGGCCAGGACGGCATGTGGGACGAGGAGGACGGCTTCTACTACGACATCCTGCGGCTCCCAGATGGCCGCGCCCAGAGACTCAAGGTACGGTCCATGGTGGGACTCCTGCCGCTCTGCGCCTCCACGGTCACCGAAAAATGGCAGCGGGAGCTCGTTCCGCGGACACTGGCTGCGATGCAGAACCGCCTGCGCCGGATGCCTGAGCTTCTGGAGACCATTCACCCTACCGGCCCGGGTCACTTCGGTGTGGCCGAGCGGGGAATTGTTGCCCTTGTCAATCCCGAGCGGCTCCGCCGGATCTTGACGAAGATGCTCGATGAGAACGAGTTCCTGAGCCCCTATGGCATCCGGTCCCTCTCCAAGTTCCATGAGCAGCACCCCTACGTCTTCCACGTAGACGGTCAGGAGTATAAGGTGGACTACCTCCCCGCGGAGTCGAACACGGGCATGTTCGGTGGTAACTCCAACTGGCGCGGTCCCATCTGGATGCCGGTGAATGCTTTGATCATCAGGGCGCTCCTGAATTTCTATTTGTACTATGGTGACAACTTCAAAATAGAATGTCCCACGGGTTCCGGGAAGCTGATGAACCTCTTCGAGGTGGCCAGGGAGATCTCGGACCGGCTTACCAGCATCTTCCTGCGGAATGAAGGGGGTAGGCGCCCCGTCTACGGTGGAACGGACAAATTCCAGTCCGACCCCCACTGGCGCGACCACATACTCTTCTACGAGTATTTCCATGGAGACAACGGAGCGGGCTTAGGCGCAAGCCACCAGACGGGATGGACCGGGTTGGTGGCGAAGATGATCCAGCTCTTTGGACTTCTCGATCCCCAAAAGATGCTTGAAGTTGGCAAGGGTGCGGCTTTCATTCCTGGACAGTCAGAAAGTGAGGTGAAAAAATGAATCCATGGCCGAAACATCCAGTCATTTATGAGATAAACACCTGGGTGTGGCTTCACGAGTTGAGCGTAAAATACCATACTCTCATAACACTGAAAACGGTCCCTGAAGACGAGTGGAATACAATTGGCGACCTTGGTATGGACGCAGTTTGGTTCATGGGTGTGTGGGAGCGGAGCCCCGCAGGCATTGACATAGCGAATAAGAACGAAGGTCTCCTCGCAGATTTCCGACGTGCATTGCCTGATTACCGGACAGAAGACAACGTTGGCTCCCCATACTGTGTTCGTCGTTATGTGGTAGACCCTCGCCTGGGGGGTCGTCAAGGTCTTACGGCAGCCAGAAAGGAACTCGCGCAGCGGGGTATACGACTCATCCTCGATTTCGTTCCCAACCATGTGGCACCGGATCACCCATGGGTCGATGAACACCCTGATTATTTTATCCAGGGAGATAGAGGTGATCTCGACAGAGAACCTGCTTCATTTATAGAGAAGGGCGGTAGAATTTTTGCCTGCGGCCGGGACCCCTACTTTCCTGCATGGCCGGATGTATTACAGCTCAATGCCTTTCAGCCAGGACTACGACAGGCGGTGCTCGAGACCCTTTCGGATATGGCCGGCCAGTGCGATGGAGTTCGCTGCGACATGGCCATGCTGATGCTGAACGATATCTTCGAGCGTACTTGGGGAGAACGTGCCGGAACTAAGCCGAGTGAGGACTACTGGAGAGCGCTCATTCCGGCGATCAAGGCAAAGTGGCCAGAGTTCAGGTTCATGGCCGAGGCATACTGGGACCTGGAATGGGAACTGCAGCAGCAGGGTTTTGACTTCTGCTACGACAAGAAACTTTATGACCGGATGGAGCACGGGGATGCCGAAAATGTGCGTCTCCACCTCCTGGCGGATCTTCCTTACCAGGAGGGGATGGTCCGGTTCATCGAGAACCATGACGAGCCCCGGGCCGCTGCCACGTTTCCGGACGGAAAAGGGCGCGCTGCAGCGGTAGCCACCCTCACACTCACGGGAGCAAAGCTTCTCCACGAGGGGCAATTCGAGGGAATGAAGGTAAGGTTGCCTGTTTTTCTGGGCCGTCGCCCGGCAGAGCCTTTAGATCTGGACCTCGCGGCCTTCTATGGGCGTCTGCTGAAAGAGATCAATCGTGATGTCTTTCGGAACGGTGAATGGCAACTATGCGAACGAACAGGTTGGCCGGATAACCAAAGTTGCCAGAATATTCTCGCCTGGTGCTGGGTCAAAGAGGATGATCGCTACCTCATCGTCATCAATTTCCATCAAGAAGCTGCTCAGGCGCTCGTCAGGATTCCGTGGGATGGACTGAGAGAAAGGACGTGGCGTCTCAACGATTTGCTGTCAGGTGAAATCTACGACCGAAGCGGGGAGGATTTTCGAGATGCCGGTCTGTACGTCGACCTGAAGCCATGGGAATACCACTTTTTCCAGGTGCAGGCGCTGTGCGGATAAGCCATTTCACGCGTTAATCCTGATCAAAGTGGTATTTTCGAAATGTCCATGGCTATCTTGATATTTATGACATCACGTTATATGATGCAAAATATTCTTAATGAGGAGGTCGCATAGTGAAAACATGTGAAGTGAAGAAAGAGAAAGGCAGAATACTGATAGGGGGCCTCACACTAATTCTTGCACTTGTCTTTGTCACAATGGTGCCCTGGCATGCTTCCGGAGAAGACAAAAAAGCTCAAGAGAAGGCAGAGGTTCGCAAGATGGCACAGGATACCCTGGCCCGGCTCTATAAGGTACAGCCAAGCGCCAGGAAGGCTGTTGAGGGGGGAGCAGGGTATGCGGTATTCAGCAACTTCGGAATGAAGATCTTTTTTACCGGGGGTGGACGCGGTAAGGGGATCGCTTATAACAACAAAACAAAAAAAGGGACCTTCATGAAGATGCTCGAAGTCCAGGCTGGTCTTGGAATGGGTATCAAGAAGTTTCGCCTCGTGTGGGTCTTTGAAAACACGAAAGATCTTGACGGTT
>CAZKCI010000030.1:0-15767 GCA_964551475.1 uncultured bacterium
AGTGTCAGGACCGCGACTTCGGGCGGGCAGTTGATCCGTACCGGCGGGGAGATCACGCCCACGCCCCGGGAGACGAAGACCGGGCAACGCGGCCCCCGAACCAGACCGGCCCGATATTTCTGTCCGCAGGACGAGGGGAGCACCGGGGCGCCCAGGAATGGCAGGTCGATCTGCCCGCCGTGGGTGTGGCCCGATATCATCAGGTCGACACGGGGAGTTCTCGGCATCAGCTCGGCGTAGTCCGGGTTGTGGGAGAGGAGTATCCGGAGCGCGGATTCCTCCACGCCGTCGAGAGCGGCGGCGAGATCCTGTTCGTCCTCCCAGAGATCGCCCACGCCGGCCAGGCAGATCGTCTCTCCCCCCTTCTCGGCCAGCGCATGAGCGTTGGTCAGATCGACGGCGCCGGCCCGGGCCAGGCATTCCCGTGTGAGATCGGCGTCGTGCCAGTGGTCGTGGTTGCCGAGGACGGCGAAGAGTCCCAGCGGTGGGCGGAGAAGGGCGAACGGCTCGATGCCCGCCGGGGTATACGCCGAGTCCTTATGGACATAGTCGCCGGTGAGGACGACCAGGTCCGGCTTCTCGGCGCGGACGAGTCCCACCGCCTTCTCCACAAAGCCGCGGCCGGTGTAGGGCCCGTGGTGGGTGTCGGAGATCTGGGCGATCCGCAAACCGGCAAGACCGGGAGGAAGGAGGGGAAGAGCGACCGTGACCCGCCGGACGATGAGACGCCGGGGCTCCCAGAAAAAAGCGTAGGCGGCCCCCCCGGCGGCGAGAGCGCTGAGAGTCACGGAAGCGGATTTAAGGAAGGTCCTTCGGTCCACGGGGGGAAGGGTAGTGAGACGTGTAACGTGTAAAGGGAAGACGGCCGGCGGCGTAACACGTTACACGCTTATCTTGGCTTGCAGACGACCTCCCGGATCCGGAGTTCGAAGATCCGGTTCTGGTGGGCGGGCGTTATGACCAAGGCGGTGTCCGCCCCCTCCGCCGTGCCGCCCACCGCCACCAGGTCGCCGCCCGAGAGCGCTCCCGCGTCCGCCGCCATAAGTGCGATCTCGACGCCGACCTTCGTCCCCTGCCCGAGCATCCGGAGCGTGTCGGCGACGAGCGCGAGCGGTGTCCAGCCCCCCTTCCCCAACCCTTTCTCGCACCCGCTGAGGGCGTGGCCGCAGGTGACCACGACGGCCTGGAGCTCGCGGAGTTTCTGGCGCGCCGAAGCGGGGAGCGGATCGTCGAAAGGCTTATCCGTTCCCGAGTGGTAGGAGACGGCGATCACCTTCCCCTCCGGGAAGCTCTCGGCCGCGAGAATGGCCGTCTTCCCGCTCTCTGTCGCCACGACCAGCTCGCCGATCTTGAGCGCCCGAGCCCGGGCGACCGCCGCGGCGATGGTCTGTTCGGTGTTCCCCGCGCCGGGCGCGGAAAAATAGACGATCTCGGAAACAGTGTTTTTTTCAGCCATCTTTTCCTGCCTTTCCTGTCGGAGCGAAGCGGAGATCCCGATAATCACCGGCCTGTGATTATCGGGACCTATCCTGCCTGGCCAGTTTTCCCCATGCTGAGATAGCGATCGCCCGAATCTGCCAGCATCGCCACGATCCGGGACCCCTTCTTCATTGTTCGGGCGATCTTTTGGGCGGCCAGAACCGTCGCCCCTGAAGAGATTCCCACGAACAGCCCCTCCTCCGCCGCCAGCCTCTCCTTCATCGCCATCGCCGCGGCGCTACCTACCCGGGCCACCTCGTCGACCAGCGAGCGATCGAAAAGATCGGGGACAAAACCCGGACCGATCCCCTGGATGGTATGGCGGCCGACACCGCCCCCCGAGAGAACCGCCGACTCCTCCGGCTCCACGGCGATGATCCGTGTCGTCGGCGAGAGCGACTTCAGGAAACGCCCGACGCCCATCACAGTCCCGCCCGTCCCCACGCCGGCGACAAAGGCGTCGACGCGACCGGCCGCCTGGGCGATCTCGGGGCCGGTGGTGGACTCGTGGCAGGCGACGTTGTCGGGGTTGCTGAACTGGCGGAGAAGCCAGGCGCCCGCCTCGAGGCGGCCGATTTCCTCCGCGCGCTGAAGCGAGCCCGCCATCCAGTCCTTCCCCGGCGTGAGAACGAACTCCGCTCCGTACATCGCCATCATCCGCCGCCTTTCCACGCTCATCGTCTCGGGCATCACCGCCGTCACCCGGTAGCCGAGCCTCCTCCCGATCATCGCCAGGCTGATCCCGGTATTACCGCTGGTGGCCTCCACGATCCGGGACCCCGGGCGGAGCTCGCCGCGGGTCTCCGCCGCCCGGATCATGTAGCAGACCATCCGGTCCTTCAAGGATCCGGTGGGGTTGAAAAACTCGCACTTGGCGAAGATCAGGCAGCCCATCTCCTCCATCGCCCGGAGACGGATCAGGGGTGTGCGGCCGATGCACTCGAGAATAGTGCGGTCGGCGGGAAGGGAAATGCCGGCAGGAATTTTCATCTGTGAAGCTATTTATACCACTCTTTTCGGTCCAGCACCGTTCCGCTCCCCAGCCCCCCGCAGGCGGTCAAAGTAGAGGAGATAATCCTCCGGCGTGTCTATGTCCAGCAGAATCTCCTCCGCCGCCGTTTCGACCTCCCGTACGTCCTCGGGATGGCCGCGGATGACCTCCCGCGCCCCGCCCGCCCGGGCGGCCTTGAGGAGATCGGCGGCGTACCGGCGGTGGAAAATCGTGGGATGCCCCCGGCGCGCCCGGCGGATGGGAACGACGATCCCGCGATCGCCGGCCGCGAATTCCCGGATCAGACGGTCGATCAGGCGGACCGGGATGGAAGGCTCGTCCCCCAGACAGAGCATGATCCCGTCGTCCTGGTCGAGGACTCCCGACGCAACGAGGCTGCTCACCCCGCAGGCGAGAGAGGAGCCCATCCCTTCCCGATAATCGGGGTTGAGCGCAATCCGGCAGCGCCGGCCTTCGAGAAGAGCTCGGGCCTTTTCCGAATCATGGCCCAGAACCGCCAGCACCGATTTAACCCGGGAGGCGATCAGGTTGTCCGCCGAGCTTTGAAGAACTGTGGAGTCCTTCCAGGGCAGAAGCAGTTTGTTGGGAGGACAGCGGCGGGACTCGCCCGCGGCGAGGAGTATGGCGTGGACGTTTCTCATAGATTTGCTGCCGGATCGATGCCGGCGGCAGGCGGGGAAAGGCGCCGGTGGAAATATAGAAATAGGGGAATAGGGAAACCAGCAGGCGAACTTCCGATCGACGCCGGACTCCTTAGATCCTCTCTTGCCTTTTCGGAATCCATATTTCTACGTTCCCGCGATCTCTTCGATTCCCCTCTTCACGAGCACGCCGACCATCTCGTTCCGATAGTCCGCTTCGGACCTGAGGTCGGTGATCGCCCGCGATTCGGAAGAGACGATCCGGGCGGCCTGGGCGATGGTTCCCCGGTCGAGCTTTTTCCCCAGGAGATACGCCTCCGTCTTCGTCGCCCGGATCACGGTGGGGGCGACCGCCCCCAGGGCGATCCGGCAGGAGCGGACCGCTCCCTTTTCAAAATCGAGGCAGGCCGCGACCGAGACCTTGGAGATGGAAAGGGCCTTGCGCTGGCCGAGCTTCTTGAAGAAACCGCGGGAGGAGGGGGCGGGGGCGGGGAAGGAGACGAGCGTCAAGAGCTCGTTGTGGCGAAGGACCGACTTCTTGACCCCGGTGAAAAACTCTTCGATGGGGACGGTCCTCTCGCCGTGGAGGCACCTCAAGGCGAGAGACGCCCCCAAGGCGACGAGCGCCGGGATAACGTCCCCGGACGGGGAGGCGGTGACCAGGTTCCCGCCGATCGTCCCCCGGGAGCGGATCTGGGGCGAGCCGACCTCAGCGCAGGCCTGGGGGAGGACGGGCGCTTTTTCCCGGATGAGGGGGGAGGCGGCCGCTTGGTCGTGGGTAACGAGCGCCCCCAGGCGGATCCTCCCGTATTTTTCCTCGATCGACTTGAGCTCGGCGATCCCCCCGAGATCGACGACCAGGCGGGGGGAGATGACCCCTTCCTGGATGAAAACCAGGAGATCCGTGCCTCCGGCCAGGACCTTCACCCTCTCGTCTCCCTGGTCGAGGATCTCCAGCGCCTGCGCCAGCGACGCGGGCTTGGTATACTCGAAGCGCATCTCTACCCCTCCCCTCTCATCTTCGCGGCCGCCGTCTCGATCGCCCGGATGATCTTCACGTATCCGGTGCAGCGGCAGAGGTTCCCCGAGATCGCCCGCTTGATCTCCTCCCGGCTGGGGTTGCGGTTGCGGTCGAGGAGGGCCTTGGCGGCCATGATCATTCCCGGTATGCAGTAGCCGCACTGGACGGCGGACTCCCGGACAAAGGCCTCCTGGAGAGGATGGAGGCGTCCGTCGCGGGCAAGCCCCTCGATCGTCTCCACGGCCTTCCCCTCCACTTGGGGCGCCAGAACAAGGCAGGAGGCGACCGGCTCGCCGTCGATGAGAACGGTGCAGGCGCCGCACTCCCCCCTCTCGCAGCCCGCCTTGGCACCGGTGAGTTTCAGCCGCTCGCGCAAAAGCTTGAGGAGCGTGAGCGAAGGAGGAGCGGAGACCTCCACCTTCTGGCCGTTGAGAACAAATGCTATCTTCACGTCTTTCATGCGCGTCTTCGCGTCCCTGCCGTGCCCTGGCCGCTCAAGTCCCTTTCGTCCCCGGCGTCCCTGTCCCTACTCGTCTTTCGCCTGATCTCGCCTTGATCGCTCGCAAAACCCGCTCCGGCGTCATCGGCAGTTCCGTGAGCCTCACACCGACGGCGTCGTAAATCGCGAGCGCGATCACCGGCGCCACCGGGACGGTGGGCGCCTCCCCCACCCCCTTGGCCCCGTAGGGCCCGGTCGGCTCGGGCTTCTCCACCACCACCACCTCTTGGTCGGGAACGTCGAGCGCGGTGGGAAGGATATAGGTGGAAAGAGAGGTGTTGAGGAATTTGCCGCGCTTCACCATCACCTCTTCGGTCAAGGCGTAGCCCTGGCCCATCACCACGCCGCCCTCGCACTGCCCTTCCACGCCGGAGAGGTTGATCGCCCGTCCCATCTCGGGGAGCGAGATAAACTTCATCACCGCGACCTCGCCGGTGGCGGTGTCGACGCCGACCAGGGCGACCTGGGTGATGTAGGTGTAGTAGTTGTGCGGCAATCCCTCGCCGAAGTCCTTGTCCGAGGTGAGCATGATCGCCGTCCCGGCGGTCATCAAGGCCGCGCCTTTCCGGATCGCCCGCGCCGAAAGGTCGGCGAGCGAGATCGAGACCTTCGGATCGCTTCGGGAGAAGACCGCGCCGCGGCGGTAGCTAAGATCCGCTTCTTCGATCTTCAGCTCCGCCGCCGCCGCCGCGACGAGCAGGGGCTTCCAGCGCTTGACCGCGTCGAGGATGGCGTTCCCGTTGATCAGGACCGAGCGGGAGGCGGTCACCGTTCCGGCGTCGGGCGTGAGGAAGGTGTCGCCGTGGATGACCTCGATCCGCTCGATGTCG
Organism: uncultured bacterium; assembly: GCA_964551475.1. GTDB lineage: Bacteria > Auribacterota > Erginobacteria > Erginobacterales > CAZKCI01 > CAZKCI01. The sequence goes on from CAZKCI010000030.1 coordinate 5,483, forward strand.
ATCTCCATCTCCTCGGCCAGGATCTGGGCGTAGGCGGTGAGGTTGCCCTGGCCGATCTCGATCGCTCCGGTCTTGAGGATGATCTTTCCCTTCTCGCCCCCTTCCAGTATGACATTGGCGAAATCCGGGATCCCCACGCCAAGACCCACCGCGTGCCACTCGGAGGCGACGCCCACGCCGTGCTTCCGGCGGGTGTCGATGCGGTCCAGCTCGCGCTTGATCTCCTCGCGGCGCTTCCAGAGATCGGTCTCCTGGGCGGCGCGCAGCGTCTCCACCACGCCCGCGGAGGTGGTGAGCCGGTGGCCGAGGGCGGAGATGTCGCCCAGGACGACCGCGTTGCGCAGCCGGAGTTCGATCGGGTCCATCTTCAGGCGGCGGGCGAGCTTGTCGATCTCCTGCTCCACCCCGAAGACGACCTGGGGGGCGCCGAAGCCCCGGAACTCCCCGCCCATGGCGTTGTTGGTGTAGACCGCGACGCCGTGGAAATGGGCGTGGGGATAGCGGTAGGGGCCGGGGGCCGATTCCAGCGCCAGGTTGAGGACCGGCGAGGTGATGGTGTCGTAGGCGCCGGCGTTGGCCACCACCCTCACGTCGATGGCGTGGAGAGTTCCATCCTTCTTCGCCCCGATGGTGAAGGCGGTCTTCATGGCGTGGCGCTTGGCCCCGACCATGATCGACTCCGCCCGCGACCAGTGGAGGCGGACGGGCTTCTTGGTGCGCACCGCCAGCAGGGCGGCGTGGATCTGGATGGTGATCTCGTCCTTCCCTCCGAAAGCCCCGCCGGTCGGGGAGCCGATCACCCGGATCTTGGCCGGGTCCCAGTTGAGCGCGCGGGCGATCTGGAGCTGGTCGCGGAAGGCGTACTGGTCGCCGCACCAGACGGTGATCGTCCCCGCCTTCTCGTCGTAGACCGCCACCCCGCCCTCGGTTTCGAGGTAGGCGTGCTCCATGAACTGGGTGGAATAGGTCTCCCGCAAAACGATGTCGGATTCCCGGAGCGCCTGCTCCGCGTCCCCGTGGGCGATCTCCATGGTGTGGAGGATGTTCCCCTTCTCGTGGAGCTTGGGCGCGTCCGGGCGCAGGGCCTCCTCCGGGGTGTCCACGATCGGAAGCGGCTCGTAGTCGACCTCGATCAGAGAAAGCGCCCGCGCCGCCGTCTCCTCGTCCCGGGCGGCGACCAGAGCCACGGCGTCCCCCTGGTAGCGGACCCGATCCCAGCAGAGGACCGGCCAGTTGGGGTCGACGATCCCGAAGCCGTTGTGGCCGGGGACGTCCTCGTGGGTGAGCACCGCCTCCACGCCGGGAAGGGCGCGCGCTTGGGCGACGTCGATCCGGAGGATTTTGGCGTGGGGATGGCGGGACCAGAGGACACGCCCCCAGAGCATCCCCGGGAGGTAGAGATCGGTGGAGTACTTCGTCGCCCCGGTCGTCTTGTCCCGGGCGTCGATCCGGGGGGTTCTTTTCCCTACATAACGATAGGTCTTGGACTCTGCGCTCATATGTGTATGGGTTCCGTGTTCAACGGTTCAAGGGTTCAACGGTTGCAGGGAAAGCAATCGCGAACCGCTGAACCGTTGAACCGTGAACCGTTGAACCGTGAACCGTTGAACCTTTGAACCGTTTGTGCTCATCCGTCCTTCGCGTGCTTCCCCTTGACCTCCCGGAGCGGACGGCCCGAGCCTCCCGACTTCTCCTTGATGATCTCGGCCATGATCGACACCGCGATCTCCTCCGGGGAGTTGTCGCCGAGGTCGAGTCCCATCGGCGCATGGACGCGCGGGTCGGAGCGGACCTTCAATCCCTTCTCCTCCAGGGCGTCGAAGATCTTCTCCACCTTCCGCGCGCTCCCGATCATCCCGATGTAGCGGGCGGGCGTGGCCAGGAGGCGGGCCAGGCAGATCTGGTCGAAGAGGTGGCCCCGGGTGAGGATGACCGCATAGGTCTCCGCGTCCGCTCCCGGCTCGTCGTCCCAGCGGGAGAAATCGACCGTCCGCAGACGGCGGGCGGAGGGGAAACGCTCCTGGGTGACGAACTCGGCGCGGTCGTCGATCACCGAGTAGGGGAAGGAGGACGCTTCGGCCAGGCGGGCCAGGGCGAGACCCACGTGCCCTCCCCCGCAGATCAGGATGTTGTGGCGGGAGGAGATCACGTCCAGGAAGACCTCCTGCTCGCCGCCGCAGAGCATCCCCTTCGCCGCCGCGGTGGGAGCGTCCATCCGAAAGGTGAGCGAACGGGAGACCCGCTCCTTCATGGCCTGTCCCGCCTCCGCGATCACCCGGGCTTCCAGCTCCCCTCCCCCCACCGTGCCGGCCTGGGAGCCGTCGGAGGCGATCGCCATCTTGGCCCCCGGCTCGGCCGGCGAGGATCCGCTGGTGCGGACCACGGTGGCGAGAACCAGGCTCCAGCCTTCCCGGCGCCGGGACGCGATGAACTCGAACAGGTCCATGCGAGCTACTTCCCTTGCAGGATCTTCTCCCACGGGGGAGCGGGCGTGGGGGGCGCGGAGGAACGGGAGACCGCCGCCTCCCACTCCTCCCGGCTGAAGACGCCTTTGTCGATCAGGATCTGGATCAGCGCTTCCTGCCGGTGGCTCCAGGCGCGGAGATCCTCGGCGCCCAGCTCCTGGCGCCCCTTCAGGAAGTCCGCGTAATTCCGGGCGGTCTCGATCCGCTGGGAACGGACCGCCTCCGGCTCCTCTCCGATCACCCAGCCTTCCGAGACCTTCTCTACGTCGATCCAGGGGAAATTGTTCTTGGCGCTGATCACCTTGCCGTAGACCAGCAAACGGTCGCTCTTTTCAAAACGCTTGATCTCCTCCTCCCGGGAGCGGGGGAAAAAGAGCTGGGCGAAGATGCGGTCGGAGGCCTCCACGATAAAGCCGATCTGGTCGTCGGAGGAGCGGAAGACGTCCCGGTCGTTCAGCCAGGTATCGTCCAGGCGGATAAAGCGGCATTTCAGCTTGATCGGGACGCCCACGAACTGATCGGGCTCCCGGCTGATCACCAGGGGATCGGCCTCGATGTAGTCGGCGGCCGGGGGCGCGGACGGAAGAAACAGGGCGATCAGCAAGGCAAACGCCATCATAAAGAGATACCTCCCTTGTTTATCGACTATATTATAGACGACGCAACTGGCAAGAGCAAATCTCTCTATCCGCTTCCGCCCTCCCCTGCTATCCTGCTTCCATGGCCGATCAACCGACAGCCCTGGTCACCGGCGGATCCGGTTTCATCGGTGGTCATCTCGTCGCGGGACTCCTCGCCGAGGGCTTCCGCGTCCGCTGCCTGGTCCGGGACAGCAGCCCGCTCGACTGCCTCCCCCGGGAACGGATCACGCTCTGCCGGGGGGACCTCGCCGACACCGGCTCCCTCGCCCGGGCCGTCGAGGGCGCGGACTGGATCTTCCATCTCGCGGGATTGGTCACCGCCAACCGGCGCGAGGATTTTTTCCGGGTGAACCGGGAGGGGACGCGTATTCTCCTCCGGGCGGCCGCGGACGGCGCGCCGCGCTTGGCCGGCTTCATCTATCTGAGCAGTCTCTCGGCGGCGGGGCCCAGCCCGGACGGGCGCCTGCTCACCGAAGAGGATGAGCCGCGGCCGGTGAGCGCCTACGGGGAAAGCAAGCTCGCCGCCGAACGGGAGGCGGCCGCCTTCGCCGACCGTTTCCCGGTGACCCTCATCCGTCCCCCCGCGGTTTACGGACCCCGGGAGAAGGAGATCTACCGTTTCCTCGCCGCGGTCTCCCGGGGGCTGAGGATCAGCCTTTCCTGGGAAGACCTCCGCTTCAGCATCATCCACGTCGAGGACCTGGTGCGGGCGCTCATCGCCGCCGTCCGGACGCCGGGAAAAGGGCTGCGAACGTATTTTGTCTCGGACGGAAAAGTTTACAGCTGGAATCGTTCGCTCATCATGATCGCGGAGATGCTCGGCCGGCGGACGATTCCCCTGCGCGTCCCCGGGACCCTCCTCTCCGCCCTGGTCCGCGCCTCCGGTGCCCTTTTCCCGTCCTCGCCGGCCGCTTTTTATGTAGACAAAATCCGGGAAATGGCGCAGAAGTATTGGCTATGCAGCGCCGAGAAGGCGCGGCGGGAACTCAACTTCACCCCCCGGTTTGCCCTGAAAGACGGGATGGCGGAGACGATCCGCTGGTACCGGGAAAACCACTGGATCTCCTGACCATGACCATGGATTCAGCAAGCGGATCTCTCCAGCCGGCCGCCTCGCCGGCTACCGATGTCTTTCAGAAATGCCGTGATTTCACCCGGGCCCGGGACATCATGGCCTCGGGACTCTACCCCTATTTCACCGAGATCGCCTCCGCCCAGGAGACCGAGGTGACGATCGGGCATCAGCGGATCCTGATGCTCGGCTCCAATTCCTATCTCGGCCTCACCTGCCATCCCCTGGTCAAGAAAGCGGCCGCGGCCGCCCTGGAGAAATATGGGAGCGGCTGCGCGGGGTCGCGCTTCCTCAACGGCACGCTGGATATCCATCGGAAACTGGAGGAGCGACTGGCCCATTTCTTCCGCAAGGAGGCCGCCCTGGTCTACTCCACCGGCTTCCAGACCAACCTGGGTGTCATCTCCGCGCTGGTGGGTAAAAACGATCACGTCCTGATCGACCGACTTGACCACGCCTCCATCATCGACGGGACACGCCTCTCCTTCGGCAAGAGCAAGAAGTTCATCCACAACGACATGGAGGACCTGCGCCGGATCCTCTCCCACTCCCACGACGGCGGCCAGCTGATCGCGGTGGACGGAGTCTTCAGCATGGAGGGGGACATCGCCCGCCTCCCCGAGATCATCGGCCTGGGGCGGGAGTTCGGGGCGCGGGTCCTGGTCGACGACGCCCACGCGGTGGGGGTGCTGGGCAAGACCGGGCGGGGGACCGCCGAGCACTTCGGCCTGGAGAAGGAGATCGACCTGATCATGATCACCTTCTCCAAGTCGCTGGCCTCGATCGGCGGCTGCGTGGCCGGGTCCGAAGAGGTCATCCACTACCTGAAGCACCACTCCCGGGCCCTGATGTTCAGCGCCTCCCTCCCCCCCGCCTCGGTGGCGGCGGTGATGGCCGCCCTGGACATCATCGAGAAGGAGCCGGAGCGGCGGCGGCGGCTCTGGAAGATCACCCACAAGATGAAGGACGGCTTCAACCGCCTCGGCTTCGACACCGGCCGGAGCGAGACGCCGATCATCCCGCTCTTCATCGGGGAGATGGAGAAGGCCTTCCTGATGCGCAAGATGCTCTTCGACCAGGGGATCTTCGTCAACCCGGTCGTCCCCCCCGCCGTCCCCCCCGACCAGGCCCTTATCCGCACCAGCTTCATGGCCACCCACACCGACGAGCAGCTCGACTTCGCCCTCAAGACCTTCGCCAAGGTCGGGAAGAAAATGGGTATTATTTAAGGTCGGGGGAATCCCGCTCCCAGACGCTTTTGCGATCAGTAACTGATCACTGATTACTGATCACTTTTTATGTTCCCGTGGGAGGGGCGTCCCGCCCCGATCCATGCCAACCCGGATCGCGGCAAGAATGCCGCTCCCACAAATAGATTCGCGAGCGGATAAAACGGTCCCTGTGGGAGGGGCATTCCTGCCCCGATCCGGGCCATCTGGGATCGCGGCGAGGACGCCGCTCCCACCAGGGATTGCAGATCTTCTCTCATGACCTCATCCCCTCCCCTCCGAATCGTCGAAGTCGCCGGGCGCCGCGACTTGAAAACCTTCCTGACCTTTCCCTGGCGGGTGTACCGGGGGAATCCCTTCTGGGTCCCCCCCCTGCTCCCGGTGGAGAAAGCCCTCCTCACGCCGGGGAAAGACCCCTTCTGGGAACACGCCGAACGCGCCCTTTTCCTCGCCTTCCGGGGGGAGGAGCCGGTGGGGCGAATCGCCGCCATCGAAGACCGCGATTTCATCGCTTACCACCGCGCGCCCACCGGCTATTTCGGATTCTTCGAATGCCTCGACGATCCGGAAGCGGCCCGTTCCCTTTTCCAGATCGCCGAAAAGTGGCTCCAGGCGAGAAAGCTGACGGCCATGATCGGCCCCCTGAACCCCTCCACCAACAATACCTGCGGCTTCCTCCTCGAAGGGTACGATTCGCCCCCCAAGATCATGATGCCCTACACCCTGCCTTATTATCATCGGCTCTGCGAAGAGTGCGGACTGAGCAAGGCCAAGGACCTCCTCGCCTACCGCATCCCCGTCCCCAAAGAGATGAACCCCCGCCTGGAAACGATGGCCGAGGCCCTGAAGAAACGGGGCGCGACGATCCGCCTGATCGACATGAAGAATTTCCGGCGGGAGCTCGACCTGGTCCGGAAGATCTACAACGAGGCCTGGAAGGACAACTGGGGTTTCGTGCCCATCACCGAGGCCGAGATCGAGCACATGGCCAAGGAGCTGAAGCCGCTGGTCGTCCCCGCGCTCACCTTCTTCGCTGAATACCGGGGCGAGACGGCGGGCTTCTACCTGGTTCTCCCCGATTACAACCAGGTGATCAAGAGAATGAACGGAAAGATGGGGCCCCGCCAACTGCTGATTTTTCTCCTGAACCGGAGAAAAATCACGGAGATCCGCCTCCTCATGGCCGGGATCATCGGGAAGTTCCAGAAGAAGGGGCTCGACGCCCTCCTCTACCTCGAGTCGGCCCGGACCGCGCGCGACCTGGGCTACCGGGACTCGGAGATCTCCTGGCTCCTCGAGGACAACGCGCTGGTCATCCGCGCCACCGAGTTCATGGGCGGGACCCTCTCCAAGAAATACCGCATCTACGAGAAAAACCTTTAGGCCCGGCGGGCTATACCGGCCTGATTGATAATTGTGGGAGCGACATTCTTGTCGCGATCCGATACATCGGGAGGGAGACCATGCGGATAATTTCGCTGATCGCGGCCGCGGCGGGAATCCTCGGCCTGGGGAACATTTCCGCTCGCGCCGCCGACTTCAACGGCGACGGGACGGACGAGATCGCCGTCTTCCGCCCAGCGGAAGGCAAATGGTCGGCGCGGAACGTCACCCGGGTCTACTTCGGAGGGAGCGGCGACGTCCCCGTCCCGGTCGATCTCAAGGGGAACGGGACCGACGCGCCCGCCACCTTCCGCGCCTCCGACGGGCTGTGGGCGGTCCGCAACGTCACCCGGGCCTACTTCGGGGGCGCGGGCGACATCCCCCTGGGGAAAGGCGGCGCCGACCCCGCCACTCGCGCGTATGATTACGTCGTCCGCGCCGACGACGGGGCTGACCTCCTCCGGGCCCTCGAGTCCACGAGCTACCGCTCGGTCTTCGTCCCGATCGGAACCTATATCGTCAGCGACGTCATCAACGTGGCCTATGTCCGCCATATCGTCGGGGAGGGCAACTGGGCCTCGATCGACTTCACCGGCGATAACTTCCTGAACGTCGGCTGCGAGGGCTGCACGCTGGAAAACATCCGGGTGCGCTACGGGGGAAGGACCTACTACGGGAACTTCTACGTCGAAGCCGACAACGTCACCATCCGGAACTGCCGTTCCGTCGAGAGCCTCGAGGACGCATTCCGCTGCAGCGAAGACAGCGACCAGGTGAGCTATTTCGATTGCCTGGCCAAAGACGCGGCCCAATACGGTTTCATAGCCCACCTGGGCAATCCCACCGTCCGCTATGCCAACTGCCTGGCCGACTCCTGCCTCCTGGCCGGCTTCATGCACTGCCAGAATCTTTCCGGCTGCGTCGTAGAAGGGGCAAATATTTCCTCGTACGGTTTCTACACCTGCTCCCGGGTCTCCTCTTGCCAGGCGTCCGACGTCACCAACACGGGTTTCAGTAACTGCACCGGGGTCTCCGCCTGTTCAGTCGACGGCAACGCCCATACCACCTACGGCTTCTCCGGCTGCGCCAATCTCTCGAGTTGCCATGTCGAGAACTGCACCGGGGTGGAGTATTACGTCTGTTCCTGGAAGAACTCCACATCGTGCGATTAGAAGCGGCGGGGATATTCACCGCCCACGAGGCAAAGCGCATGACCGCGAAAGGAGCACGCATGAAAGGTATCGTGATGGCCGCTCTGGTCCTGGGAGTGGGGGCGGGGATGGATATTTCCGCCGCGCGCGGGGCCGACTTCAACGGCGACGGGACGAACGAGATCGCCGTCTTCTCCCCCGCGGAGGGCAAATGGTCGGCGCGGAACGTCACCCGGGTCTACTTCGGAGGGAGCGGCGACGTCCCCGTCCCGGTCGATCTCAAGGGGAACGGGACCGACGCCATCGCCACCTTCCGCGCCTCCGACGGTCTCTGGGCGGTCCGCAACGTCACCCGGGTCTACTTCGGCGGGGCGGGCGACATTCCCCTGGGGAAAGGCGGCGCCGACCCGGCCGCTATCGCCTATGACTATGTTGTCCGCGCGGGCGACGGGGCGGACCTCCTGCGGGCCCTGGAATCCACCGAGTACCGCTCGGTCTTCATACCGATCGGGACCTACGCCGTCTCCTCCACCATCAACGTGACCTATGTGCGCCACATCCTCGGCGAGGGCAACTTCGTCTCCATCGACTTCAGCGGGTCCAACTTCCTGTCCATCGAATGCGACTCCTGCACCCTCGAGAACATCCGGGTGCGCTACGGCGGGATGCCGAGCTACGGCAACGTCTACATCGACGCCTCCAACGTCACCCTCTGGAACTGCCGCTCCTTCGACAGCGCCGACGACGCCTTCGTCTACAGCGCGGCGAGCGACCAGGTGAGCTTGGGGAACTGCCTGGCCAACGGCTCCGCCGGCGTCGGCTTCCTGGCCGCCGGGACCACCCCCACCTCCCGCTTCGTCAACTGCTTCGCCGAGACCTGCGCCACCGACGGCTTCTCCGGCTGCTGGAACCTCTCCAACTGCATCGTGGACGGGAACAACGACACCTCCCGGGGCTTTTTCAGCTGCTACAACCTCTCCTCCTGCCACGCCTACGACGCCACCGGGAGCGGCTTCCGCCTGTGCTCCCGGATCGCCGCCTGTTCAGTCGACGGCAACGCCCACACCCAATATGGTTTTTACTTCTGCACCAACCTCTCCGGTTGCCATGTCGAGAACTGCACGACCGGGGAGTATACGAGCTCCACGCTGATGGACACCTCATCCTGCGATTGAGACGCGGATCGCGGCAAGATGCCGCTCCCACATGAAACAGTAACTGATCAGTAACTGAAGACGATGTAATCAGTCATCAGTAACTGATCACTGATTACTTCTTCTGGGGTTACTGTTTTTCTGTGGGACCCCGACCTCCGGTCGGGGGATCCAGGACTGCTCGGATCGCGCAATCGCTAGCGAGGCTGTGGGAGGGGCATTCCTGCCCCGATCCAAGCTGTCTCGGATCGCGGCAAGATGCCGCTCCCACACGAAACAGTAACTGAAGAAGAAGTGATCAGTTACCGATCACTGTTTATCGGCGATCCCGAGCGATAGCGAGGGACTGATCACTTCATTTTCTTTTACTGTCTTCTCCCCCCCTGGCGATGTCGGTCCGGACGAACATATACAGCCGGGAGGTCGCGAACAGGATCTCGCGCAGAACCGGCCTACAGAGCTTGGCCCCTATTTTTTTCTCTCGTCGATCAGCCAGGCCATGATAATCAAAACCAGCGTAGCCAGCGTGAGCGCCAGCTTATTGATGAGCAACCGGTCGAACTCGATGTCATTCCCGATGAAGGTGAAGGTGGGACTCGTCCACCAGATCATCTCGACCGCGCCGGTGATGAGCAGGGACAGCCCCAGCCAAGCCGACCTTTTGCCGTAGAGAACGGCGCCGATCGCGAATAGCCCCGCTCCGAAGATCCAGAAGATGCGAAGTTCCCTGATCTTCTCGCTCTTCTCTTCCCAATCCCGGATCGCCCCCTTCAGATCCGACGCCCTTTCATACTCTTCCTCATGCTCCTCGCGAAAACGGTCCCTGACCACGTCCCTCTCGTCCTTGGTCAGGTTCCTCTCCGCCTTTTTGCGCTCCTCGTCCAGCGCGTCCACTCTCTTCTTGGCCGCGTCATACTGCGATACCAGTTCGTTGAGCGAGATCGCCTCCTTGATGGACTTCGTCGTCTCGGTTTCCTCGAAGGCATCCAGGACCGAAGTCCTCGGCTCGAGATAGCGGACGTAGACGTGGCGAAGAGCCTGCGTAGCCAGCGTGAACACCGCCAGTACGAACAGCGTGGTCTTGAGCGCTTTCATCAATCCCTCCTTCGCAACCATGCAATCGCCGTAGGCCGGGTCCCCGCCGTCGCGCTCCGCGCTATGGCGGGCAGGCCCAGCCCGGTGTTCATCAT
>CAZKCI010000031.1:0-16417 GCA_964551475.1 uncultured bacterium
CCAGAAATACCTTGTCCGGATTTGTCATTGCGAGCGAGAGCGAAGCAATCTCAATTGCTTGCGCCCCAAGAGATTGCTTCGTCGCTCCGCTCCTCGCAATGACAGGATTATTGTAAAGCAGTGTTAGTGACACCACACTAGAAAGAATCGGACGGATCGGCCGGATTCGACCGATCGGACCCGATCATCCCCGACCATGCGCACGAAAAACAGCCATTCCTCGCAGTTGGTGCGGCCCGCCTCTCCCGTCCTCAAGGTGATGAGCGAGTTTCTCCAGCTCAAGAACCTTTACCGCCAGGGCTGGCTGAAGCGCCAGGTTCCCGAGAGCGCCTGCGAATCGGTGGCCGACCACACTCTGTCGGTGGCCCTCCTCTGCCTCTTCCTGGCCGACAACTATTTTCCCGCGGCCGACCGCGAGAAGATCGTCCGGATGGCGCTCATCCATGAAGCGGGCGAGGTCTACGCCGGGGACATCACGCCCGTGGACGGGGTCTCTCTCGAGGATAAGCACAACCTCGAAAAGGATTCCGCCCGGCGGGTCTTCCGGGAGCTCCCGCAGGCCGCGGATTATCTCGGCCTCTGGCAGGAGTTTGAGGAAAACGCCACGGCGGAAGCGCGGATCGTCAAGCAGGCGGACCGCCTGGAGATGCTTCTGCAGGCGGTGCTCTACGAGAAGCTCGGCTATCACGACTTTGAGGAGTTTTTCCGCAACACCGAGCCCCTGATGAAGGATCCGGATTTCCAGCGTCTATTCCAGGATGTGCGATCGACCCGATCGAGCCAACCCGGCCGAGACAAACCACAGCCGCCCAGGCGCCCAGACACCCGGAAATCATGAAGAACTTAGCGATCGTGGGCACGCTGCTATTTCTCGCCGGATGCGCTACCTCCTCCGAGACGAAAAGCGAACCCCCCGCCCCTCTCCCCTCCCCCGTTTTCGAACTTCGCCTGGCCGGGACGGAGGCGAAGGGGAAATCGATTCCGACGACCGTCCGCTCCACCGGAGAGACGGTCTATCTCGCGCCGGAGGCTTCCCTGACCGTCGACGATCTCGCCTCCGCGGAGGCGGTGCCAGGGAGGCAGACGCTCGCCCTCAAGCTCACCTTCACCCGTTCGGGGATGCGTCGCTTCGCCGAACTCACGGAGCAGCATCAGGGGGAAGCCCTGGCTGTGATCATCGGCGGCGAGACGATCACCGCCTCGGTCATCCGGGCGGCGATCAAGAGCGGCGTGCTGGTGCTGGAAGGGTATTACACGGAAGAGGAAGTCAGAAACATCGCCGCCGCCCTCTCCCGCCGCTGACCAACCGACTCGGCTTTAATCTTTCCACGAATTTTCACGCTTGCGCGCCAAAGCGCTTCAGCGCGCAGGCACGAATTGGCAAGAACCCTCACCCCACCCCCTTAAGATAATCCTCCGCCGGGCTGTTCCCATTCGTGATAATTCGTGTCAATTCGTGGACATCAGTCGCCGGGCCGATTCCGGGTCAGCGCCGGGAGCGGGCTTTCAGCTCGAAGCGCAGCGGCGTCCCCTCGAAGCCGAAGGCCTCGCGGAGGCGGTTGGAGAGATAGTGTTCGTAGGCGGGGGGCATCAGGGAGGGGTCGTTCACGAAGAGGCGGAAAAGCGGCGGCCCGGAGTGGACCTGGACGGCGTAGAAGATCTTGAGCTGTTTCCCCCGCATCCGGCGCGGGGCCGTCCCTTCCCGGGCCTGCTGGACGACACGGTTCAGGATGCCGGTCGGGACTTCCCTCCTCCTCTCCGTGGCCGCGTAGTCGCAGGCTTCCATCGCCGAGTCGAGCGACTGCTTCTTCAGGGCGGAAAAAAAGACCACCGGGAGGAAGCCGGCGAAGGGGAGACTGTCCCGGACCGTTTGCAGATACCCCCTCTGATTGATCCCCCGGGCCAGGTCCCACTTGTTCACCCCGATGACGCAGGCCTTGCCCTTCTCCAGCGCCATCTCAATGAAATGGGTGTCGACACGGGTCGGGGGCTGAGAAACTTCCAGCAGGAGGAGGACGACGTCCGTCCGATCGATCGAGCGGACCGTCCGGGACATGCTGAAACGGCTCAGGGCTGACTGGGAGTGGGACTTCTTCAGAAGACCGGCGGTGTCGACGAGGATGTAGTCCTTCCCGCGCCAGGGGAAGGGCGTGTCCACGGCGTCGCGCGTGGTCCCCGGCGTCGAATCCACCACCACCCTTTCCTCTCCGAGAAGAGCGTTGACCAGGGTGGACTTTCCGACATTGGGCCGCCCGACGATGGCGATATTCGTCCCCTCCGTTTGCGGAGGGAGGCGGTAGTCGGGCAGGCGCTCGAGGATGAGGTCAAGGAGTTCTCCGATCGCCAGGCCGTGCAGCGCGGAAACGGGGGCGGGGGCGTCGAAACCCAGGCTCGCGAACTCGCCCTGGTTGTCCTCCCCCTGTTTCGAGTCCATCTTGTTCATGGCCACGATCACGGGCTTGCCGGTCTCCCGGATGACTTGGGCCACCTCGCGGTCCAGGTGGGTGAGGCCGTCCTTGAGATCGACCACCAGGAGGCAGAGCGCCGACTCCCGCACCGCGGCCATGACCTGCTCCCCGACCGCCGCGGCGAGCCCTTCGGAATGCCCGGGGACGAGGCCGCCGGTGTCCACCACCTGGAAATAGCGCCCGTCCCAGGACACCTCGCCGTAGATCCGGTCCCGCGTGGTCCCCGCCTCGTCGTGGACCACGGCCACCCGCCGCCCGAGGAGGCGGTTGAAGAGAGTGGATTTCCCGACGTTCGGCCGCCCGACGATGGCGACCAGGGGAGGAGAGCTCTTGATAGCATCCTGATTATTCATGCGATTGCCTCTTGGGTTATTCTATCAGAAACAGCCCGGGATTGATCCGGAAAAGCGGGGCTGATATAATAAGCCGGCATGGGGCATGAGGCTCGGGGGTGGGGGGATGATCTCCTCGCGCCTCATTCCCCCTGCCTCTTATCATTGGGATCTGGGGGATCTGGACATGGACAACCTCTCGACGCCGAAACCGACTGATTTCATCCGGGAGATCGTCGCCGCGGACGTCACGGCCGGGAAAAACGGGGGGAAGGTCGTCACCCGCTTCCCGCCGGAGCCGAACGGCTACCTTCATATCGGCCACGCCAAATCGATCTGCCTCAACTTCGGCATCGCCGCCGAATTCAAAGGCCGTTGCCACCTCCGCTTCGACGACACCAATCCGACGAAGGAAGAAGTCGAGTATATCGACTCGATCGTCGCCGACATCCGCTGGCTCGGCTTCGACTGGGGGGCGCACCTCCACTACGCCTCCGACTACTTCGCTCAGCTCGCCGAGTACGCCGAGACACTGATCCGGGAGGGCCGGGCCTATGTCGACAGCCTCTCCCCCGACGAGATCCGCCTCCACCGGGGAACTCTCACCGCTCCGGGGCGGGAGAGCCCTTACCGCTCCCGCCCGGTCGCCGAGAACCTGGATCTCTTCCGGCGGATGAGGGCGGGGGAGTTCGACGAGGGGTCGCATGTCCTCCGGGCGAAGATCGACATGGCCTCGCCCAACCTGAACCTGCGCGACCCGGTCATCTACCGCATACTCCAGGCCTCCCACCACCGGACCGGCGACCAGTGGCGCGTGTATCCGATGTATGACTTCGCCCACCCGATCTCCGACGCTCTGGAGGAGATCACCCACTCCATCTGCACGCTCGAGTTCGAGGACCACCGTCCGCTTTACGACTGGTTCCTGGAGCATCTCCCCGTCCCCGCCCGCCCCCGCCAGATCGAGTTCGCCCGTCTCAACATCACCTACACCGTCCTCTCCAAGCGGCGCCTCCTCGCCCTGGTCGAAGGCGGGAAGGTGTCGGGTTGGGACGATCCCCGGATGCCCACCCTTTCCGGAATGCGCCGGCGCGGCTACACGCCGGAAGCGATCCGCGACTTCGCCGACCGGATCGGCGTGGCCAAGAGGGACAGCACCGTGGACATGGCCCTCCTCGAACACTGCCTGCGCGAAGACTTGAACCGGCGGGCGGAGCGGAGGATGGCGGTGCTTAAACCCCTCCAGGTGACGATCGTCAACTACCCGCCGGCGCAAACGGAGGAGCTAGCCGCGGTGAACAACCCCGAGGACGAGAAGATGGGGACGCGGAAGATCCCCTTCGGCCGGGAGATCTTCATCGAGAAGGACGACTTTCGCGAAGATCCCCCGAAGAAGTTCTTCCGCCTCTCCCCCGGGAAGGAAGTGCGCCTGCGCTACGGCTACTTCATCACCTGCGTTTCGGCCGTCAAGGATCCCGCCACCGGCGAGGTGATCGAGCTCCGCTGCACCTACGACCCCCAGACCCGCGGCGGCTACTCCCCCGATGGAAGGACGGTCAAGGGGACGATCCACTGGGTCTCCGCCGCCCAGGCCGTGACCGCCGAGATCCGTCTCTACGACAAGCTCTTCACCGTCCCCGATCCCAACGACGTTCCGGAGGGGGGGGATTTCCAGGACTTTTTGAACCCGGCCTCGCTCGAGGTATTGAAGGATTGCCGCCTGGAGCCGGATCTCCGGGGAGCGAAGCCGGGGAGCCGCTACCAGTTCGAGCGGCAGGGATATTTCTGCGCCGACCCGGATTCGACGAACGAGAAGCCGGTCTTCAACCGGGCGGTGACACTGCGGGACAGCTGGGCAAAAATCGAGAAGCGGCAGTAATCGCCGCTATTTTCCTTGTTTCACCACGATCGCTTCCACCGCCTTCAGCGCTTCTTTGAGCCGCCCAGCGTCCTTGGCGCCGGCTTGCGCCATGTCCGGGCGGCCCCCTCCCGATCCACCGGCCAGGGCGGCGACTTCCTTGACGATCTTTCCGGCATGGTAGCCGGACTTGACCAGGTCGGCCGTGACCACGGCCACCAGGTGCGCGCCCGCGCTTCCCGCTGACCCCAGGACCGCGATCCCCGATCCCAGCTTTCCCTTGAGCGAGTCGGCGGTGGAGCGAAGGATGTCGATCTCGACCGCCCCCAAATCGGCGGCGATGATCTTGATCCCGCCCACGGCCTTGGCCTCGGCGACCAGGCGATCGAGGTTCCCCGCCGCCTGCTTCCGGAGCAGGTTCGTCCGCTCGTTCTCGAGCGCCCGGGCCCTTTCCTCGATTTTGTCCAGACGTTCCATGATCTGCCCGGGGGAGGCCTTCAGCCGTTCCTTGATCGCCTCGATGAGGTCGCGGTCGGCCAGCGCCTGGCGGGCCGCCATTTCCCCGCAGAACGCCTCGATCCTGCGCAGGCCGGAGCCGATGGAGTGCTCCTTCGCGATCAGGAAGAGGCCGATCTCGCCGGTCCTTTTCACGTGCGTCCCGCCGCAGAGCTCGCGGCTGTAGTGGCCGACGTCGATCATCCGCACGGTGGCCCCGTATTTTTCGCCGAAGAAGGCGAGCGCCCCCTGGGCCTTGGCCTCCTCCAGGGGCAGGGAAAAGATCGTCACCGCGTCGTCGGCGACGGTGAGCGCGTTCACCCGCGACTCGATCTCGCGCCGCGCCTCCGGCGTGATCGCCTCGAAGTGGGTGAAGTCGAAGTGAAAGTAATCGGGTCCCACGAACGAGCCGGCCTGGCAGACGTGCTCGCCGATCGTGGAGCGCAGGGCGTGCTGGAGAAGGTGGGTGGCGGTGTGATGGCGCTGGATCTGGCGCCGGCGGTCGGCGTCGACAAAAGCCTCCGCCTCCTCCCCTTCCCCGATCTCCCCCTGGGCCACTTTCCCCTTGTGAATGATCAGTCCCGCGAGCGGAGACAGGGTGTCCGCGACCTCAAAGCTCCCCCGGGGGGAGATGATCGTCCCGGTGTCCCCAACCTGTCCGCCGGACTCGGCATAGAAGGGCGTCCGGTCGAGGACCAGGTCCGCGGTTTCGCCGGCGCTGGCCGCCGGCACCCGCTTCCCGTCCCGGACCAGTCCGACGATCCGGCCCCGGGCCGCCAGTTTCTCGTATCCGAGGAATTCCACCCGTCGCAGATCACGGGAGAGGTCATGGTAGATCGGCAGGACCTCCTTCTCCGCCATCCCCTTCCAGGCCAGCCGGCAGCGGCTCTTTTGATCTTCCAGGTTCTTTCGAAACCCGTCCCAATCGATGGAGAATCCCTTCTCCCGGGCGACCTCCTCGGTGAGCTCCGCCGGGAAGCCGTAGGTGTCGGAGAGCTTGAAGACCGCTTCGCCGGGGACGAGCGCCCGCCCCTTCGCCTTCAGATCGTCCGCCAGCTCGTCGAGCAGCAGGAGCCCCTGGGTGAGCGTCCCGCCGAAGCGCTCCTCTTCGGCCGCGATCACCCGGGCGACATGGAGGCGGCTCTCCAGAAGCTCGGGATAAGGCTCCTTCATCACCTCCACCACCGGCGCGACCAGGCGGTGGAGGAACGGCCCCTCCAGGCCGAGGCGGCGGCCGAAGCGGACGGCCCGCCGCAGGAGACGGCGGACCACGTATCCCCTCCCCTCGTTGGCGGGGAGGACGTTTTCCGAGATGGCGAAGGTGAGCGCCCGGATGTGGTCGGCGATCACATGGTAGGGGGTGATCGTGTCTTCGCCGTAGGGGACTCGGGCGAGAGTCCCCAGGGCCGCGATGATCGGGAGGAAGAGGTCGGTCTGGTAGTTGCTCTTCACCCCCTGGGCGAGCAGGGCGAGGCGCTCCAGGCCCATCCCGGTGTCGATCCCCCGGCGGGGCAGCGGTTTTCGCTCCCCGGTCGTCTCCTGGTAGAATTGGGGGAAGACCAGGTTCCAGAACTCGAAGTAGCGCTCGCAGTCGCAGCCGGGACGGCATTCGGGACGGGAACAGCCTTCCTCCGCGCCCAGGTCGTAGTAGATCTCGGAGCAGGGCCCGCAGGCGCCCGAGGATCCGGCCGGCCCCCAGAAGTTGTCCTTATCCCCCAGGCGCACGATCCTCTCTTCCCGGATCCCGGTCCGCTTCCGCCAGAGGTCCCGGGCTTCGTCGTCGTTGAGATAAACGGAAACCCAGAGGCGGGCTTTGTCCAGACGCATCACAGAGGTGACGAACTCCCAGGCCCAGTCGATCGCCTCCTGCTTGAAGTAGTCGCCGAAGGAGAAGTTCCCCAGCATCTCGAAAAAGCTGTGGTGGCGCATCGTCCGGCCGACGTTCTCCAGGTCGCTCTGCTTCCCGCCCACCCGCAGGCATTTCTGCACGCTGGCGGCGCGGGCGAAGGCGAGGGGCGCGTCGTTCCAATACGGCTTGAAAGGGACCATCCCGGCCGAGGTGAAGAGGAGGGTGGGATCCGAAGACGGAACCAGCCCGTCGCTGGGGCGGACCGTGTGCCCGCGGGCGGCGAAGAAGTCGAGAAAGGCTTTCCTGATCTCCTGGGAATTCATAACTCTGGTCGATTGGTTAGGGATAGGAAGTGGGTTTGGTAAATGGGTTAGGCCGCTGGTTCGGTTACACCTGACCCTAACCCATTGACCAGACTCACTTCTTAACCCTCACCCATTTACTTTGGTTACTTTTCCTCCGCCGCCGCTTTCACCGCGGCGGCGATCTGCCCCGGAGTGAACCCCCGCCGGGCGAGATAGGCCCACAGCCTCCGCTTCGCCGTCTCGCTCTCGACGCCGCGCAGGCGCGAGGCGGCCCGCCGGACGACCGCCGCGGCCATTTCCTCTTCCCGACCGGCGACGAACTCCGCTCGGAGCGCTTTCTCCGCGATCTCCCGGGACACGCCCTTCTTCCCGAGTTCCATCCCGATCAACCGGGCGGAACGGGGGTTGAGCCGGGCCCGTTCCTGGACATAGAGACGCGCGAAACGTTCGTCGTCGAGCAGGCCCAGGCGCTTAAAGTCCGCGATCACCGCCGCCGCCGTTTCCGCGGGGTAGTTCTTCCGCTGCAGCCTCTCCGCCATCTCCTTTTCCGTCCGTTCCCGGTAGGAAAGGAGGAGCAGGGCGTAGTCCCTGGCTTTCTCCGCTTCGCCGCTTCCCGATAGAGCCATAGACTGATCGGGGGTTAGTCTTCCGGCAGGATCAGGTAGCCCCGGCTGGTATGGACAAGGGCGGGACCGCGGACGGCCTCGGCGACACGCTGGAACTCCCGGAGGGTCGCCACCGGCTGACGGTTGATCTCGTCGATCGCGTCTCCGGAACGGAGACCGAGCGCGGCGGCGGCGCTGTCCCGGGCGATCCGCCCGATCCTCACTCCCCCGCCTTCCGCCATCCGAGCATCTTCCAGCGTGAGCCCGCGCCAGGAAACCCGGGCCGCCGCGGGACTCTCCCGGGCGGAGGCGGAAAGCCCTTCCTTCGGCTCCAGGCTGGCTTCGATCTTCCGGATCTTGCCGTCCCGCAGAACTTCGATTTCGGCGGTCATCCCCGCCCGCGCATATTTGATCTTCCCGACCAGGTCCGAGGGCGCCAGGACCGGCGCCCCATTGAACGACCGGATGATGTCTCCGGGGATGATCCCGGCCGTCTCCGCGGGGCTTCCCGCCTCCACCCGGTGCACCAGCGCCCCCTGCAGATCGGGAGAGGCGAAAGAGGAGCGCATCGCTTCGGTCACCGGCTGAACCCAGACGCCCAGCCAGCCGCGCACCACCTCCCGGCCGTTCTTCAAATCCTCCAGAATCGCTTTGGCCCGGTTGATCGGGATGGCGAAGCCGACCCCCTGGTAACCGCCGCTGGTGGAAAAGATGGCGGTGTTGATCCCGATCACCTCTCCCTTCAGATTGGTGAGCGGCCCGCCGGAGTTCCCGGGGTTGATGGCGGCGTCGGTCTGGATCAACCCCTCGTAGCATTCGGGAGCGCGGGCGCGGGGGGAGCGGATCCTCCGCTCCAGCGCGCTCACCACTCCCACGGTAAGGCTCGGCTGGGGGTTGTCCACCACCGCGCCGAAGGGATTGCCGATGGCGATCGCCCACTGGCCGATCTTCACCCGGTCCGAGTCGCCGAGGGGGGCGGCGGGGAGATCGCTGGCTTCGATCTTGATCACCGCCAGGTCATAGGTCTCATCCGCCCCGGTGAGGGAGGCCGGGAACTCCCGCCCGTCCGGCAGGCGAACGAGAATCTCCTGGGCGTTGTCGATGACGTGCTGGTTGGTGAGGATGTATCCCGCGGGATCGATGATCACGCCCGAACCCAGCCCCTCCTGGGCATAGGACCGCCCCGGGACCCCGAAGAAGTAGCGGAGGAACTCGTCGGTCTCCGGATCCCGCCAAACCGCGGTGGTGATGATGGTGACCACCGCCGGCCCCACCTTTTCCCCGACCGCCACGAACTCCGTCTCCAGCGTCTTCGCCGGGGACTCCTTGAAAAAGGAGAGAAGACCGGAAGCGGGGAAGGCCCGCGCGGAAAGCGAGAGTGTGAGAGCCAGAGAGATGAGGGCCGAGCGCTTCATAAGATTGGTGGCTGGGTAAAGGTAAGGATATTGGTCTGGTAAATGGTGGGGCTTGGCTGGCCGCACCATCGACCTAACCTATCGACCAGACCCACTTCCTAACCCTTACCCATCGACCACCCAATATTTCAGCGTTTATACACCTGGCGGAAGCAGCGCTCGGCTTACTCGGGGGCTGCAGTCAACTCCTCCGGCGTCACCTTTTTCTGGATCTCCTGGCTGAGCTTGTGGGCGAGCTTGGTGTCCTCCCGGAGGACCTGGCGGACTCCCTCCCTCCCCTTCCCCAGGCTCGTCCCCTCGAAGTTGAGGAAGGCCCCCTTCTTCTCGATCAGGCCGGTGGAGATCCCGAGGTCGATCAGGGATCCCTCCCAGGAAATCCCCGAGCTGTAGAGGATGTCGAACTCGGCCGAGCGGAAGGGGGGCGCCACCTTGTTCTTCACCACCTTGGCCAGGACCCGGGATCCGATCACGGTGTCGGCGGAGTCCTTGACCATCCCGATCCGCCGCATGTTGATGCGGGCCGAGGAGTAGAACTTGAGCGCCGTCCCGCCCGGCGTGGTCTCGGGGTTGCCGAACATCACGCCGATCTTCATCCGGATCTGGTTGATGAAGATGCAGCAGGTCTTGGATTTGGAGATCGCGGCGGTGAGCTTGCGCAAGGCCTGCGACATCATCCGCGCCATCAGGCCCATGTGGGTGTCGCCGATCTCCCCTTCGATCTCCGCCCGGGGGACGAGGGCGGCCACCGAGTCGATGACGATCACGTCCACGGCGTTGGAGCGGACCAGCGTCTCGGTGATGTTCAGCGCGTCTTCGCCCGAGTTGGGCTGGGAGATCAGCAGGTTTTCGATGTTCACTCCGATCAGCTTGGCGAAAGCGGGGTCGATGGCGTGTTCGATATCGATATAGGCGGCCACCCCGCCCATTTTCTGGACGTTGCCCACCACCGTGAGCGCGAGCGTGGTCTTGCCGGAAGCCTCCTGGCCGAAGATCTCCACCACCCGTCCCCGGGGCAGGCCCCCGATCCCGAGGGCGAGATCGAGCGTGAGGGCGCCGGTAGAGATGGCGTCAACCTTCATGGAAGCCGCCTTCGCCCCCAGCTGCATGATCGTCCCCTTGCCGTATTGCTTTTCCACCTGTTCCAAGGCGAGCTCGAGCGCCCGCTTCTTGCCGTCCATCTCGTCTTTGGCCATGATCACTCCTCCCTGCGTTGGTGTCGTGAAATCTAGCCGCTTATTCTGCGGATCGAAACCCAGGAGTATTGGAGTGTTGGAGAAATGGAGTACTGGGGGTCGACCGCCTCACTCCATTGCTCCACTACTCCATTGCTCCATAGATAAGGATCGAGTTCGGAGACGATTTCTTGCAAAAAAATATCAGCGGCGGGGATCGCCGGTCAAGCGATGCTCGGAGACCAGCTCGTGAAGCGCTCCGTCCGGCGTCAGCGTGCTTTTCATCAATAGTAGCACAGCCGCCGAAAGCGGACCAAGCGATTCCGCCCGAGCCTGGGAGAAAACCTTCTCCAGATCTCCCGTCCCCGACTGATTCTTCACTCTCCCCAGCGTGAGATGGGGATGATAGGGGCGCTCCTCGGCCGGGAAACCGAGTGCGGACAATTCTTCCTCGATCTCCCGGACCAGGCGGGAGAGGCTCTCCAACTCCCCGGAGAGTCCCGCCCAGATCACCCGCGGCCGGGAAGGGCCGGGAAAAGCGCCCAGTCCGCCGGCGCGGAGGGCGAAAGGGCGGTGATGGGATGCCGTTTCATCAAGAATCTCCCGGAGGGAGGGGACATCCCCTTCGCTGACCTCGCCCAGAAACTTGAGCGTGAGATGGATGTTCTCCGGCCTGACCCAGGCCACCCCCCTGAGGCGGCGAGCCAGTCCGGCCGAGACCTCGGCCAGCTTTTCTCTCAGGTCTTCGCCCAACCCGATCGCGATGAAAAGCCGCATTTTATAGGTCCTCTACGACCTCTAGTGTGCCGTCTTACAAATAACTATCATAAGCGTGTCATTGCGAGGAGCCCCAGCGACGAAGCAATCTCTTGGTTGGCAATGAGTTGAGATTGCTTCGCTTTCGCTCGCAATGACAAATTAATGCAACGTATTTCCGAGACACCACACTAGGTCCTCGGGGACCTATAGTTTCTTTTCTATCCACGCTCCGCCGAGCACCACGTCTCCCCTATAAAATACCACCGCTTGTCCCGGCGTGATCGCCTCCTGGGGGCGGTCGAAAACGACCTTGATCTCGCCGGAAGCGAGGGGGATGACCTCTGCCTCCGCTCCCAGGTGAGTATAGCGGATCTTCGCCAGCGCGCGCAGCGGTTTGTCCGGCGGATCGATGGCGATCCAGTTGGGTTCCCGGGCGATGAGACTGGAGGAGAGGAGATCCGCCTTGTTTCCGACCACCACCCGGTTGTTTCCCGTGTCCACCGCGGTCACATAGAGGGGACCTTTTTTCCCCGAGGCGGAGGAGAGCCCCCGCCTCTGGCCGATCGTGTAGAGCTGATGGCCGGGATGGACTCCCAGAACCCTTCCTTCTTTATCCACGATCTCTCCCGGGCGGAGGGGACGGCGGAGGCGGAGAAAATCGCCGAAACGACCGGCGCCGAGGAAGCAGGCTTCGACGCTGGAGGGGAGAGGCTGGAATCCCGGAAGCAGTTCTGCCGTCAGCCTATCGGTCTCGGCCTGGGGAATCTCTCCCAACGGCAGGAGAGCGCGGGAGAGCCGGCGGGCGTCCAGGCGATGGAGGAAATAGCTCTCGTCCCGGATGGGATCGAGGTTCTTTTTCAGCAACGGCCGTTCACCCGGAACCACGCGGGCGAAATGGCCGCTGGCCAGGCGGGCGCAACCGGCGGCGAGGACCGCTTCGAGCAGATAGCCGAATTTGAAGAGAGGATTGCAGAAGACGCAGGGGCTGGGAGTCCTCCCCCGATCGTACTCGGCGAGAAAGGGAGCGATGATCTCAGCCTCGAAACGGGCGGCGAGGTCGAGCACCGTGAGTCTGATGCCGAGGCGGGAGGAGAGCTCCTCCACCGCCCGGATCTGGCGCTCCCGGGAGACGGGAGACGAATCCGCCGGGGAAAGGAGGAGGTGGAAAGCGGCCACCTCGTGACCCTCCTTCCGCAGAAGAGCCGCCGTGAGGCTGCTGTCTCTCCCTCCGCTCAGAGCGACGCCGATTTTCATCACAGCATCGACACCGGATCCACGTCCACCTCCACCCGCACGTCCCGGGGGAGGTGCAGGCTCGGGATCAGGGTTTTCAGCTGCTCGAGGGCCGGGACCACGCTCGACGTCTTGATCACCACCTGCCAGCGCCAGCGCCCCTTGATCCGGGCGATCGGAGGGGGCGACGGACCCAGCACCTCGCTCTCCTTCCCCACCGTCTCGCCCAGGCGCCGGGCGAGAAACTCCGCCATCCGCCGGCTCTTCTCCTCGTTGGGCGAGAGAACCGTCACGGCGAGCAGATGCGACGTCGGGGGGTAGCGCAGCTCTTCCCGGAAGACGATCTCCCGCTCGAAAAACGGCTCGAACTCCTGTCGGGAGGCGGCGAGGATCGCGGGATGGCGGGGAGAGTAGGTCTGGACGATCACCCGCCCCTTCAGCTCCCCCCGTCCCGAGCGGCCGGTGACCTGGGTGAGCACTTGAAAGGTGTATTCGGTGGCGCGGAAGTCGGCGAGGGAGAGGGCGGTGTCGGCGAAGACGACGCCGACCAGCGTGACGTTGGGATAGTCGAGCCCCTTGGCGATCATCTGGGTGCCGACCAGGATGTCGATCTTCCCGGCCTTGAACTCGGAGAGGATCTCCCGGTGGGCGTCCCGGAAGGAGACGGTGTCGGTGTCCATCCTCCGGACCCGCGCCCCCGGGAAAAAGGCGTGGAGCTGCTCCTCCACCCGCTGAGTCCCCAGGCCGGTCAGGGAGACCTCCCGCTTGTGGCAGGACGGGCAGACCGTGGGCGGGGGCGCGGTGAAACCGCAGAGGTGGCAGATCAGGATCTGGCGCGCCTTGTGATAGGCGAGCGAGATCGAGCAGTGATTGCACTGGGCGACCCAGCCGCAGGCGCGGCAGGTGGCCAGCGTGTGAAAACCCCGGCGGTTCAGGAAAAGGATGGTCTGCCTCCCCTCCGAAAGGTTGAGCTGGATGGCGTCGAGCAGCCGCCGGGAGAAGGTGACCACCCTCCCCTCCCTTTCCACCTCCGCCTTCATGTCCACCACCGTAACCTGGGGCAGATCGGCGCCGCCCGGGCGGGCGGGGAGATGGAGGAGCTCGTATTTCCCCCGGCGGCAGTTGTAATAGCTCTCCAGCGACGGCGTGGCCGAGCCGAGAACCGCCGGGGCGCCTTCGATCTTGGCCCGCATCACCGCCAGATCCCGGGCGTGGTAGAAGGGCGACTGGGCGGACTGCTTGTAGGAGGTCTCGTGCTCCTCGTCGACGACGATCAGGCCGAGGGCCCGGACGGGGGCGAAGACCGCCGAGCGGGGGCCGACCACGATCCGCGCCCGCCCCTCCGCCACCCGCCGCCACTGGTCGTGGCGCTCCCCCTCGGAGAGGGCGCTGTGCAGGATCGCCACCTCGTCTCCGAAGCGGGCCTTGAAGCGCTCTCCCGCCTGGGGGGTGAGCGAAATCTCCGGGACCAGGACGATCACGCTCTTCCCTTTCCGGAGCACCCGGGCGATCGCCTGAAGGTAGATCTCGGTCTTCCCGGAGCCGGTGATCCCGTGCAGGAGAAAAACCTGAAAGCCCCCCTTCTCGATCCGCTCCTCGATCCGGGCCAGTGCCGCGACTTGCTCCGGGTTGAGGTCGAGCGGGGCGGTGGGAAGGATCTTCTCGCCCGCCCAGGAGTCCCTCTCCGCGGTCTGGGTGGAGATCGCCGCCGCCCCCTTCCGGGAGAGCGCCGAGAGCGCTTCCGGTCCCGCGGCCGCCGCGGCCAGAAGCTCTTTCGCCTCGACGGGGACCTTGCTCGCCTGCAGGACCTTGAGGATCCGGATCTGGGAGGGCGCTTTCTTCTCGATCTTCGCCATCAGGGCAGACAGCTCTTCGGCGGAAAGCGCCAGGGAGACGAAACGGCGGACCGGCGTCTTCTCGACTTTTCGCACGGCCGCGGGCAGCGCGCACTTCAGGGCGCGGGCGAACGAGCAGAAGTAGTATTTCGCCATCCAGGAGACGAGAGCGACCAGCGGCTCGGGAAAGAGCGGCCTCTGATCGAGGATCCGGATCAGCGGACGGGGAGGACGGGCGGGGACGGGGGCGGGGAAGGCGACGACGAATCCCGCCGCCCTCGTCCCCCCGAGGGGGACGAGGACCTTCTGCCCGATTTTCAGATCGGCGGCGAACTCGGCGGGGACCGCGTAGGTCAGTGCCAGGTCGACCGGCAGGTTGAGGACAACCTCCGCGAAAAGGGGAACGGTTGTGGGGGGTTGCTCAGGCACAGTCGGCAGCAGTGATCAGTGAACGGCAATTTGCGATGAGTGATCGGCAGGGTAGCCGCAGCCTTCAGGCTGCGTTCTTTCACAATGCGATCGGCCACCGTCTTTGAGTTTCGCCCAGGCTAACCTATCTCGAAAACGCGGGCTGAAGCCCGCGGCTACCTGCCCGGTCGGGAAAAGGGATCAGTAATCAGTTACTGATCACTGATTGTTTCGTGTGGGAGCGGCGTCTCGCCGCGATCCATTATTAGCTTGGATCGGGGCAGAAATGCCCCTCCCACATTGACACCATGAGTGCAGACGCAAGGCTTCCTGGTGGGAGCGACATTCCTGCCTGCCCCGATAGTCCCGGCAGAAGTGCGGGACTATCGGGGTCGCGATCCCAGCCGGCCGGGATCGAAGCCTCAGCGATTCTCATTCAATATATCCCGGACCATCTTCATGTCCTCCCACGCCTTGCGGCGATTCTCCACCGTGTAGGCGCGGAGAAGATAGGCCGGGTGAAAGGTGGCGAGAAGGGGCGTCCCCTGGAAGTCGTGGACTTTCCCCCGCAGGAGGGAGATGCCATCGTCGGTGTCGAGGAGCGTTTTCACCGCCGGGGAGCCGAGCGTGACGATAACCCGGGGCTGCAGGATCGCGATCTGCTTCTCCAGGTAAGGCCAGCAGGCGACCACCTCGTCCGGCTTGGGATCGCGGTTTTCGGGCGGGCGGCATTTCACGATATTGGTGATGTAGACGTCGTCCCGGGAGAGGCCGATGGCGGCGATCATCTTGTCCAGAAGCTTCCCCGCCCTCCCCACGAAGGGACGGCCGGAGAGGTCTTCCTGCTCTCCCGGGCCCTCCCCGACGAACATGACCTTTTTCCTCATCCCGCCTTCGCCGGGGACGCCTTTCTTTCGGGTCTTGGCCAGGCGGCAGAGACGGCAGTTGCGGATCTCCTCCTCGACCGACCGGAGGGGAGAGCGTTGGGCGGGTGAAATCCGGGGGACGGCGGGGGCGGGATCGGAATCCTTCCCCCGCGCGATCAGCAGATACTCCGTCCCATCCTCCGCCAGCTGTTCGAGATAACGGCGCAGGTCCCCGACGAACTCCCGGGCCTGGTCTTGAGTGCTTCCCTTGTGAGTCTGGCTGGTCATGCTCAAGTCTTCAGGAATCGCGGGGCGTTCCCATCGATACGGTTCGGCCTGTTGTTCGGCTGGCTCATGATGCCCATTTGAGTTCCAGTTTTCTCTGGTTCAGGGCGCAGTCGCGCAGATAGAGGTTGATGAGATTCTGATAGGGCATCCCCAATTCTTCAGCCAGCTCCTTGAAGTAGCTGACCGTCGCCTTGTCCAGGCGCATCGTAATCGGCTGCTTCAATGCTCTGACGTAGGGGTTCCTTTCCCCCTTCATCTTCCCGAAATCGTAGTGTTTTCTCATGATACTACCTCCTCTTCCAGTAATATGCCTCTTCCTGTTTGTCGGCTTTCCGCGCTGAAATGATACGAATAATGGATTCGCTGGATCGGTAGCAGTGACAAACAACTAGTGTGGTGTCACTAACACTGCTTTACAATAATCCTGTCATTGCGAGGAGCGGAGCGACGAAGCAATCTCTTGGGGCGCAAGCAATTGAGATTGCTTCGCTCTCGCTCGCAATGACAAATCCGGACAAGGTATTTCTGG
>CAZKCI010000032.1:0-15444 GCA_964551475.1 uncultured bacterium
GGCGGGAATGGACGAGCTCTCCGGGGGTATCCTTTATATACAGGATATCCTTCTGCAGCAGTGCGATCCCCGTCTTCCCGTTTCCCTCCCGGGCGGCCTCCACCAGCATCGCCGGGCCTTCCGCGGGGGCGGGATCGACCAGGATCGCTATCGGCTCGGACTTTTCGACGCGATAGGCGCCGGCCTCGGGATCGAACCAGCTGAACTCCACCGCGGGTAGGGCCTGCTCGCCCTCCTGGAGCGGAATGACGACCTGCTTGAAGATCTTCTCGCCGCCGAGCCGGTCTCCCTCCGCTTTTTTCCTGGTCTCCACCTCCGGGTTGTAGGTCTTGAACGCCTCCCCGGGACGGAAAACCGCCATCCGCGCCGAATCGACGTTCCCCTCCCCGGTAATGCTCACGGTGAGCGTGATCGGCTCGCCCGCTTTCACCCGCCGGGGGCTGGCTTCGGCCTTCATCGCGAAACGGCCGACCGCGCCGCTGAAATCGGCCGGTCGGCCCTCCGCGGGGAGCGGCTTGACCAGGACGGTGATCGGGTCGGAGCGGAGGCTGAAGGGCCGGCGCTCGAAGTCGAAGGGGCTGAAGAAATCGTCGGCGAAAAAATCGTCGATCAGGGACCGCCCGCCCCGGCGGCCGGGGACGAGGACGTCTCCCTTGAGCTCCGCCGAGCCGACCGCCAGCTCGCCCGCCCGGAGAGGGAAAATGGCGCTTTTGAGCTCGTTGACCACATAGGGCACGCCGGCCACCACGCGTTCGAAGTTCTTCTGCCCGGAAACGCTCTCCTCCAGGAAACCGACCGTGGGCGGAGGGGTGTACTGGATGTTGGCGAGCTGAAGGCGATAGGAGAAGAGGCGGAAGGAGAGGGTGACCTGCTCCCCCTCGAAGACCTCCTTCTTGTCGACGTCGGTCTCGATGAAGAGCGGGCGGTTCGCCCCGGCCGGCTGGGCGCGGGCGGTCTCCGGGGCCGTTCCCCCGTCCGGGGAGGAGGGGGGTGGGGCAACGCTCGCCTTGACTATCCTCACCCGGAGAGAATTGCTGGCATAGGTTTTCCCGCCGTGGCGGAGATGGGCGGAAGGGATCTCGACCTCCTTCTCCTCCTCCGCCAGCGTCGGGACGAGAACATAATTCCAGCTCTTGCTGGAGGTCGCCTGTCCGTTGAGCACCGAAACGTGCGTGGAAACCGTGGTCCGCAGGACCTGAAAACCCTCCAGCGGGGGAAGCTCCGGTTCGCCATCCGTCGCGCCCTCCACGGTCAGCGTATAGATGAGACGGTCCCCGATCCGGGAGATGACGTCCTTGTCTACGCTCGCCCGCAGGGAGACCTCGGCGGCGGGAAGGGAGGCGGGGAGGCCCCACGCCAGACACACTGATATCAATGTCGATAGTCGTATGCGCATACTCACTGATAGTCGATGGGTTAGGGTCAGGATGTGGGTTTGGTAAATGGGTAAGGTTAATGGTGCAACCCGGCGCGCGGTTTTTTGCCGCACCTTACCCTAACCCATTTACCAAACCCACCTCCTAACCCTCTCCCATCTACCAGTCCTTCAGCACTTCCGGAATATCCTGCGGCTTCTCCTGGATCTGCTCCTGCCGCTGTTCCTCCTCTTCCGACTTGAGCGCGTCCAACATCCGCTCCGCTTCGTCCTGGTTCATCTCCTTCCGCTGCTCCTGCTCCTGGGGCTGAGGCGGGGGCGAGGGGGAGGGAGAAGGCCGGGGCGCGGCGGACTGTTCTTCCTGCTTCTGCTTCTCCTTCTTCTGGTCCTCTTTCTGCTCCTGCTTCGGCGGAGGCTGTTGCTTCTCTTTCATCTGGAGGCTGACGAACTCGTAGTTGAACTTGGCGTCCTCGTCCCGGGGATTGAGCTCGATCGCCTTTTTAAAGGCGGCGAGCGATTCCAGGAATTTCCCTTCCCGGTAGAGGGAATTGCCCAGGTTGTAGGCGGCCTGGGCTTGGCGGGCGGCGTCGCCCAGCGATATGCTTCGGCCGAAGAGCTTCCCCGACTGCTCGTAGTTCTTCTTCTGATATTCAGCGGCCCCCAGGTTGAAAAAGATGTCCGGGGATTCCGGGAGATCCTGGAGCGCTTTTTGATAGCTCACGATCGCCTCGTCGTATTTCTTCTCGCCGTACTGGCGGTTCCCCTGCGCGACCGCGGAGGCCGCCGAATCGCCGAAGGCGGTCAGAGGCCATGCGAAAAGAAGAAGCGCGCCGGCGAAGATGCGGGGTGGATGGGGAGATCGTTTCATCTCCGTTCCTCCGGGGTGGGGATCAAGCGGCGGCGGAGGCGGAAACCGCCGGTTCCTCCCCCCCTCCTCTCCCCCATGGCCGCTTCGCTGAAAAGCAGGAGCAGGGCCAGTCCCAACGGCCACTGGAAACGCGGCTCGAAGACCTGCCGGCGGGTCGCTTCCATCTCGGTCTTGTCCATTGTAGCAATCCGGTCGTTGTAGATCAACGCGAGCTCCAGGCTTTCGGGCGTGGCCCGGTGGTAGGCGCCGCCGCTCTGCAGGGCGACTTTCTGGAGCGCGGTCTCGTTCAGCTTGCTCACCACGATGTTCCCCTCCCGGTCCTTGAGGTAGGCGGTCCCGCCCGGCGTCGCGATCTCGATCGGAGATTCCGATCCCACGCCGATGGCGAAGATCTTCACACCGGCCTTTTTCGCCCTCTCCGCGGCCGCCTCGTAATCCCCTTCCAGGCTCTCACCGTCGGTGATCAGGAGCAGGGCTTTCTCCCTCTCCGGACCGCTGCGGAAGGCCCGCGTCGCCTCGTCGATCGCCTCCGCCAGGTTCGTTCCCCCCCGGGGGACCGTGTCCACGGAGAGGTCGTCGAGGAGCATCCGCACCACGCCGTAGTCCAGGGTCAGGGGGCAGGCCGAGAAAGCGGTACCCGAAAAGGCGATCAGGCCCACCCGGTCGCCCCGAACCAGATGGAGGAGATCCTCGGTCTCCCGCTTGGCCCGCTCCAAACGGTTGGGCTTCACATCCGTGGCCAGCATGGACTTCGAGGTGTCGATGGCCACGATGAGGTCGGTCCCGTCCCGGCGGACATCCTCCCAGTGGTACCCCCAGCGAGGGCCGAGGATCGCCCCGATCAATAAGGCGGCGGAGGCGAGCATAAGAACGGGGCGAAGGCGGCGGCGGGACGCACTCACCCCCCGGGAGAGACGGTCCCAGAGGGGACGGTCGGCGAAAATCCCCTCCGCCTTCCTCCGCCGGGAGGCGGCCAGGCGGTAGAAGACGGCCAGCAGGGGGAGGAGGAGGAGGAGCCAGGCGAAATGGAGAGCGCCGAATTTCATGGCAGGATCCGGGATTTCGTCCCCTCCCCAACCGCCGCGGCCAGGGCCAGGGCGAGAGCCAGCGCCGCCGGGTAGAGATAGAGCTCGCGGTATTCCCGGTAGATGACGGTCTCGACTTTGGTTTTTTCCATCTGGTCGATGATACGGAAGATCTTAGCCAGCGAATCGGCGCCCTCCGCCCGGAAGAATTCCCCTCCGCCGATCTCGGCGATCTTCTTCAGGGACTCCTCGTCGAGATCGAAGGGTTGGCGCCCCCAGCTGACGATCCGCCCCGCGCGGTCGCGCAGGGGAACCGGAGCGGGTCCGCGCGTCCCCGCTCCGATGGTATAGATTCTGATCCCCAGCGCCTTGGCCGCCTGGGCGGCGGTCAGGGGGTCGACCCGGGTGACGTTGTTGCGGCCGTCGGTGAGCAGGACGATCACCTTGCTCTTGGCTTCGCTCCCGCGCAGGCGGTTGACGGCGGTGGTCAGGGCCAGGCCGACCGCCGTCCGCGAGGGATCGATCATCCCGATCCGCATCCGGTCGATGAAATCAATCAGGACGGGGTGATCGAGCGTGAGCGGGCATTGGGTGAAAGCATAGACCGCGTAGACCACCAGGCCGATCCGGTCGTCGGGCCGCTCGCGCACGAAATCGGCGGCGACCTTCCGGACCGCGTCCAGGCGGCTCGCCGGCTCGCCGTCGAGCTTCATGTCGTAGGCGTCCATGGTCCCGGAAACGTCGAGGGCGAGGATCAGGTCGATCCCTTCCGAGGTGACCCGGGTCTCCTCCCTCCCCTTCTGGGGGCGGGAGAGGGCGAGGACGAGGAAGAGGAGAGCGAGCGAGCGCAGGAGAGCCGGTCCGTGGCGAAGGAGGGGCGAGGGCGGACGGGAAACAGCGGCGAGCGCCGCCGCGGCGCTGAAGGTCACCGCCATCCCCCGCCGCTCATGCCGGTAGAAGAAGAGGTAGAGCGGGATCAGGAGGAGGAGAACCAGAAATTGTGGGCTATGGAAAGTCATGAGGATGGAGGGTGGGGGGTAGAGGATGAATGATGGAGGGTAGAGGATAGCGGGTAGGGGATAGCGGCGGGGGGCGTGGTTTCGTCGACCAGCGTCACCGCCGAGTCGTAGACGTTCTCGATCTGGCGGGGAGCGGGCCGGAAGCGGGCGAACTTGACCAGATCGCAGTGGGAGAGAAAATCGCCGACCAGCTCCTGGTGCTTGAGCGAAAGCGTCTCCGAGGAAGCCATCTCGGAGAGAAACTCCTCCGTCGTCCGCTCCGGCGAACGCAGGGCAAAACGGTTCTCGAGGTAATGGCGAACCACATTGGAGACCCGGACATAGAACTCCTCGATCAGTCCCCGGCCGGGAAGGTCCTGATCCTTGATCTTCCGCAGTTCCTCGTAGGCGATCTCGTGCGCGGAACGAGGCGGCGGCGGTCGGGCGGCGGCGGCCCGCGGACGGCGGAGGAAGCGGAGGAGGGCGACAAACGCGGCGAGCAGGATGAGCGCTCCCGCCCCGATCAGGATCGGGATCAGGTAAGAGACCGGCAGTTCGCGGGGAGGCTTGATCTCCCGGATGTCTTGCGGCTTTCCCGCCGAGGAGAGAACGCTCGCCACCCGGAATGAGAGCGGACTGGCACAGAGCGTCTCCTCCCGCCCGTCCGGCAGTGTCAGCCGCGCCTCGGGCGCGGGCAGCGTATGGACGCCCGGTTCGAAGGAAACCATCCGGTGCCAGCGTCCCCCCACCCCTTCCCCCGTCTCCCGGACTTCGATCTCTCCGAGCTCTCCGGCCAGCTCGCCGATGACGACCTTGGTCCCCTCCGGCGCGCGGACGGAGAGATAGTAGGTCACGGGATCGCCGATCGAAACCGTGTCCCGGTCAAGCCAAGCCCGGAGCGCCTCGCCCTCCTGGCCCCGCCCCGGGAAAGGGGCGGCCAGAAGAAACGCGCTGAGCAACACTGTGGTATAGCCTGCTTTCATCCTGCCGGGCCGGTTATCTGCCGTCCATACCGTCCATATCGTCCATGCCGTCCTATCGTCCCCCAGCTTCAGCGGAACTTTCTCTCTCTGAGGCGGAAGAACCTCAGCAGGTCCTTTTCGTAGGGCCGCCCGGTGGAGACCTCGACGGAGTCCATGTCCGACGAACGGAAAAGCTTGAGGAGCTTCTCCCGCTCCGTCGCCCGGCGGCGCGCGAAAGCTTCCCGCAGGGAGGCGTCTGACGTGTCCAGGACCGTTTCCGCCCCCGTCTCGGGATCGGCCAGAGAGACCAGCCCGATCGGGGGAAGGCTCTCCTCCCGCGGATCTCTCACCACCACGGGTACGAGGTCGTGGCGCCGGTTTGCTATCCGCAGAGCCTTCTCGTAGCCCGCGGCCTCGAAATCGGAGATGAGAAAAGCCACCGTCTGCCGCCGGGACACCTTGCTCAGGTATTGGAGGGCGAGGCTGAGGTCGGTCCCCTTGCCGGTCGGCGTGAAATAGAGGACCTCCCGGATGACCCGCAGAACGTGCCGGCTCCCCTTGGCCGGGGGGACGAACTTCTCGATCCGATCGGTGAAAACGATCAGGCCGACCTTGTCCTTGTTGCGGATGGCGGAGAAGGCCAGGACCGCGCAGATCTCGGCCGCCAGCTCGCTCTTGAAACGCCCCGTCGTCCCGAACTGGCTGGAGCCGCTCAGGTCCACCAGGAGCATCAGGGTGAGCTCGCGCTCCTCGACGTACTTCTTGATGAAGGGGCGCCCCATCCGGGCGGTGACGTTCCAGTCGATGTCCCGAACCTCGTCCCCCGGCTGGTACTCCCGCACCTCCTCGAATTCCATCCCCCGCCCCTTGAAGACGGACTGGTACTCGCCGGCGAAGACGTCGCTCACCATGCGATTGGTGACGATCTTGATGCGCTGGATCTTCCTAATAATATCTTTAGGTAACATCGCGAGAATCCCGAAGGCCAAATACTTTTGCGCAGGTTGGAAGAAGTGAATGGTGAATGGTGAATGGTGAATGGCAAAAAATGGCCTGGGCTATCACTTGCTTTGCAAGCTCCGGACGAGGTTGGTGAGCATCCTGCCGATGATCGCCATTTCGCCCGTGGTTTTTTCGAAAGCAGGCGCGGAGATGTAGCTTAACCGGCTGGCGATTATCATCTGGGTGTCCAACTCCGCCAATGAACCGCGGGCAACCGTCAGAAAATGCACATACAGGCTGGTTGTGCCGCGGGCAGCGCCTTCGGCGATATTGCTGGCGACTGATACCGATGCGCGCCTCATCTGAGACACCAGCCCGAACTTTTCCGACGCCGGGAAGGTCTCGGTCAGCCGATAGATTTCAACACACAGGTCGATTGACCGCTGCCAGACATCCAGTTTTTTGTGATCGCCCTTACCGGCCATGGTTCACCTCCCCGCCATGCCATTCGGTTACCATTCACCATTCCCTATTCACCATTCCCTATTCACCATTCACTATTAAGGCACTTCCACCTGGTCGAAGATCTTCTGGATCACGTCCTCCGGCGCGAGGTCTTCCGCCTCCGCTTCATAGGTGACGATCACCCGGTGGCGGAGGACGTCCATCCCGATGGACTTCACGTCCTGGGGGGTGACATAGCCCCGCCCCTTGGTGAAGGCGTAGGCCTTGGCGGCGAGCGTCAGGTAGATGGTGGCCCGGGGGGAGGCGCCGTACTGGATGTAATCCTTGATGTCGAGCTTGTAGGTCTCGGGGTGGCGGGTGGCGAAGATCAGGTCGATGATGTAGTCCTTGACCTTGTCGTCGATGTAGATCTCGTCCACCACCTTCCGGGCGGCGAGGATCTCGGAGGGATCGGCCACCGGCTGGGACTGGAGCTCGTAGCCGGTCACGGCCATCCGGTCGAGGATCTGCCGCTCCTCCTTCTTGCTGGGATAGTCGATCCGGAGCTTGAGCATGAAGCGGTCCACCTGCGCTTCGGGCAGGGGGTAGGTCCCCTCCTGCTCAATCGGATTCTGGGTGGCCAGGACCATGAACGGCTCCGCCAGGGGGAAGGTCTCCTTCCCGATCGTGACCTGCCGCTCCTGCATCGCTTCCAGGAGCGCCGACTGGACCTTGGCCGGCGCCCGGTTGATCTCGTCGGCCAGGATGATGTTGGAGAAGATCGGCCCCTTCTTCGTGGTGAAATCGCCGGTCTTGGGATTGTAGACCAGCGTCCCCAAGAGGTCGGCGGGGAGGAGGTCGGGCGTGAACTGGATCCGCTGGAAGCTGGTCCTGATCGCCCGGGAGAGGACCCGGACCGACATGCTTTTCGCCAGACCCGGCACGCCCTCGATCAGGATATGGCCGTTGGCGAGCAGACCGACCAGCAGCCGGTCGACCAGGTAGGTCTGCCCTACGATCACCTTGCCCATCTCCGCCCGGATGTTCTCGATAAAACGGCTGGCGGCCTTGACCTTTTCGTTGATCTCCTGGATGTCCGTCGTCATCGCAACTCTCCTTTCAGATTTTTTACCGTGAATCAGCCGCTTGACCGATGATGAATGATACTTGACCGATGAGATATGTCATCCCTCCCCTTCGATCAGGGAGCGGATTTGTTTGAGCAGCGCGTCTTCCCGGCCGGTCTTTTCGGGACGGCTCCCGAAGCGGGACTGCTCGACGACACGGACGAGCTCGACCAGCTCTTTCTTCGGCCCTTCCGCTATCTCCAGCGCAGCGATCCTTTCCGGCCAGCCGTCGCGGCCGATGACCACACCGTGTCTCTTCTCCATGAAGACGGACAGCGCCTCGAAGAGGGCGCGGGCGCAGGCCGCCGGGTCTCCCGCCACGGTCAACTTCTTCGCCTGGGCGAGCTTCTCCAGCGCCTCCGTCTTCCAAGCCGCGTCGGGCGGAGCGGCGGCCGGCGCTATCCGGATCTTTCTTTTCCTCGCGCGGCGCAGGATCACGACCGCGCCGGCCGCCAGAATCAGGACCGCGGCCACAAGAAACGTCGTGGGCGGAGAGGCGCGCGAGGAAGAGACGGCGATATCCAGCGGCTCGCTCTTCAGCGCATGGCTCTCCTCTTCACCGGGGCGGCGATAGCCGATCGTGACGTAGCCGACCCGGCCCTCCCCTTTCTCCCGGGCTTCCAGGCGGAAATGGTAACGGCGGAACTGGATCAGTCCCGATTGTGTCCGTTCCGCGACGCTCTCCTGATGTGAGCTTCCCACCGCGAGGAGATGGCAATCGGGTGCGGCGGGGAAGTCGAACTCCAGGTCGGCGGCCGTCCCCTCCCAGGAAACCTCG
Source organism: uncultured bacterium (assembly GCA_964551475.1). GTDB lineage: Bacteria > Auribacterota > Erginobacteria > Erginobacterales > CAZKCI01 > CAZKCI01. The sequence goes on from CAZKCI010000032.1 coordinate 8,520, forward strand.
ACCGTGAGCACGGCCGTCTCTCCGACCGCGATCTCCGTCCGGGAAAGCTTGGCGGAGATGCGGGGGATCACTGAAGAAACAGGAACGGCAGGAGAAACAGAAATAACCGGAACGGCGGGTTGGGCAGGAGAGGCGGGGAAGGCAGGAAAAGCAAAACCGGCGGCGGAGAACGCCGACAGGAGGAAGAACAGGGATAAACGAGCGGGAAGGGATTTCATCTCGGAGCGGTCAGCGTCATTCCTGTTCGGTCTGTGTCGCGGAGGCGAACGGATTCACTCCGGCCGGAACGGAAGGCGCGGCGGCGATGACGACCAGCAGGGCGATCTTTTCTTTGTCCCTGATCACCTCCAGGACGACTTCTTTCCCCGGGGGCGCGTTCATGACCTCTCTCTGGAGATCCATCGGCGTGGAGATCTCCTTCTTGTTGAGGGAGATGATCAGATCCCCCGCCTGCAAACCGGCGCGCGCCGCGGGGCCGCCCGCCGCCGTCTCCTCCACCACCACTCCCCCACGGGCGCCCGGTCCCGCGGCAGGGCCGGGAAGGGCTGCCCTCATCCGGATTCCCAGCCAGCCCCGGCCCGCGGAGGGCGCCTGTTTGAGCCTCTCCGTCACCTCCCGCGCCAGCTCCACCGGGATGGCGAAACCGATCCCCTGGGCAAGGCTGGGCTGGAAGACGTCCCCCTGATACTCCCCGCCGCCACCGGGAAAGCTGCTCTGAAAACGGCGGAGGAACGGCCAGTCCAATTCGAACTCCCGGTAACCGGAGAGAGTGGCGGTGAGCACGCCGATCACCTCGCCCCTAGAATTGAGGAGAGGCCCCCCGCTGTCTCCCGGGTTGATGGGCGCGGTGATCTGGATCAGGTCTTCGTACTCGGCGGTCCCCAGGCCGGAGCGCTTCAATCCGCTGACGATCCCCCAGGAGGGGCTGACGGCGAGACCGAACGGGTTCCCGATGGCGATCGCCCACGACCCCCGAAGCGGGGGCGCGGGATTTCCCAGGGGAAGATGGGGAAGCCCGGCGCCCTCCACTTTCAGGAGGGCGAGGTTACAGAGAGGATCCTTCCCGACCACGCGGGCGGGCAGGCTGTCTCCTCCGGGGAAGTTGACTTCGACCTCCCGCGCCCCTTCCAGCACGGCTGCGGTGGTGAGGATATAGCCGGAAGGATCGATGAGGAAACCCGAACCGCGGCTGCGCCGTTTCTGAGCGGTGGGGCCTTCCCGGAAAAACCTCCGCGCCCATTCCGGGGGCTGCATCTCCTCCGGGAACCCCGGCCAGCTGTAGGAGAGCGGCTCGGTGATCACGCTCACCACCGCCGGCGCGGCCCGGTCGACGATCTCGCTGATCTCCTTCTCCAGCGCCTCCAGCGCCGGCCCGCCCCGCGCGGCGGCGGCAACGAGGAAGATCAGCACTGCCATGCCAATGCCTTTTTTCATTTTCGTAACCTCACGTATCGTTACGTAACCTCATGCAACCTCTCGTAACCTCTACCAGTAGACCTGCGGCTGTCTCCCTTCCCGCGAGCCGGAGGTGAGGATGAAATGATCGGCCGGAGCGGCATGATAGGCAGGCAGGGCAGGAAAGGCGGGAGAAGAACGGACAGCGGGCAAGGCAGGATAGGCAAGAGAGGCGGGAGCAAGAGGAGAAACACGGCCGCGGGCAAGGACAAAATGGGCCTCCGGCGCCTGGCGCGGGCGATCCGCGCGGGCGATGACATAGTCCACGCCCGCGGCCGAAGCCGCGGGGAGTCGCCGGGACGAGAGGAGGGCCGGCGCGGCCGGAGCGGGTTGTCTTCCGACGATAAGGTGTCTCCCGCCGACGACGGCCAGAGCCAGCACGACCGCGACCGCGGCCCACGCCGGCGCCGGGGACCAGTTCAGGGCGAAGGGATTCCGGAAGAAGCGGCGGGGCGCCGGCGCCGTCTCGCCGGAGAGACGCGCGCTCACGCGAGGCCAGAAGGAATCCCAATAACCGGGCGGAAGGTTATCCGGCGCGCGGGAACGGAGCAGGGCGGAAAGCAACTCCGCCGACTCCTTCTCCCGCCGACAGTCGGTACAGGAAGCGAGATGCGCCGCCCAGGCGCCTTTCGTTTCCGGCGAGAGGCGGGATTCTTCGTCGCTCTCTATGATCGCGCGTGTCTGGCGGCAGTTCATAGCCGTTTTAGAAGGTTGACTTGAAATTTGAGATTCGAGATTCGAAATCCGAGAGCCGAGATCTGAAATTTGAAATTTGAGATCTGAGATTATCGACCAGGCTTCCTCGCCTACAGATACTTCGCGAGCTTCCTCTGCAAAATCTTCTTGGCGTAATGCAGCCGCGAACGCACCGTCCCCTCCGAACATCCGCAGATCCGGGCGATCTCTTCATGGGAGAGACCATCCATCTCGCGCATCACCACCGTCGATCGGTGTTCGGAGGAAAGCGAGGCGAGAGCTCTCTCCAGCGCCTCCGCGATCTCCCGGGAGCGCGCTTCCCCCGCTCCGTCCTTCCCGAGACTGGCCGGATCGGCCTGCTTTTCCAGTATCTCCGGTTCCAGAGTCAGCTCCGGGCGGCTCCGCGCTTTCTTCCAATGGGTGAAAACCAGGTTCAGGGCGATTCGGTAGATCCAGGTGTATAAACTTGACCGTCCTCCGAACCGCCGGATCCCCCGGAAGGCCCGGACGAACGTCTCCTGGGCGATATCGTCGGCGGAGGCGTGATTCCCGGTCATCCGGAAAGCCAGCGCGTAAATCCGCTCCTGGTACCTCCCGACCAGAACCCCGAACGCCTCGGTCTCCCCCTCCTGCGTTCTCCGGACCAGGGAAAGATCATCGTCGTTCGCAGGATTAGACGACGGCGGCGCCGTACCGTTCAAATTTTCCCGTTCGTCGGTCATATCCGCAAAAATGTCAGCCAGTCCAAACGAGAAAGAGCCCTTCCAGATACGTCCGGAAGGGCTCTTCTGGGGGCCGCAGATATCGCGTGGTTGAGATCAAACTTGATTTTTCGAGCCGGCCTTTCCTGGCCGGCTCGAAAAATCAACCGGCGTCCCCCGTGGCCATCTCGGTCTCCTCGTAGGCGAGCTCCTCCCGCTGGATGGCTTTTTCCGCCTCGATCACGCCTTTCTTCACGTCCTTCTCCTTCTTCCCGAAGATCTTGGTGATGGCGGCGTAAACGAACATGGGGAGGAACCAGGCGTAGAAGAAGAAACCGAGAGGGTTGGTGGTGAAGACCGGCTCGGCGGCGAAACGGTTCAGGTTGTAGATGATGATCACCGCCGCGGTGTAGTCCACGCTGAAGTTGGCGTGGGGGTTGGAGGCCTTGAACCAGGCCAGGCCGTTGGAGCGGCTCTTCTGAAAGGGCCAGAAGAGAGAGCCGCCCATGTGGCCGGTCAGGTCCTCGGTGATGTGGATGGCGAAGCCCAGGACGGCGATCAGGCCGTAGAGCCAGCCGATCGACCAGCCGGCGATGAGCGAGGTGATCAGCCAGACCGGGATGGAGAGGAAGAGGCCCAGGAGATAGCTGTGGGACCAGGTCCGGTGCCAGGGGAGGAACTCCACTTCCACCTCGCCCTTCTCCGTCCGGCGGAAGCCGAACTGGGGGCCGCTCAGGATGTCCACCACCGACGGGCGGCCGTGGGTCTCCAGCATCTTTCCCTTGATCGGATAGCGCCCGACCCGGTTTTCCTTGGGCTCCGTCCCCAGATAAGGCACCTGGGAGGTGGTCACGATCTGGTTGATCACCACCGTCACTTCGTTCTTCTCCCCGTCGAACTTGACCACGTACTGCCGCCAGAGGTCGGCGCCCAGGCGGATGGGGAAGAGCTGGACCTTGAGATAGCGGCCGGTTTCGAAGGCCTCGTTCATCGCCTTTCCGATCCCCTCCGCCATCTTCTGGGGGTCGGGATGGTTGGGGTCGGTCTCGATGTCGTAGTCGGATTTGGAGAAGAACTGCCCCACCTTGAAGTCGAGCGTGTCGGGCATGATCCCGAAGAGGCCCCCCAGGACCAGGATGAAGGAGGAGGAAACGTCGCGGCCGGCCATCCGGACCGCTTCGGGGAAGAAGGAGGCGACCGCCGCTCCGCTCATGAAATGGGTCAGTCCCTTCATAAATACTTTTCTCCTAAACAGAGAATCGGTTCGCGAGTGTATTTATCAATCCGCGTAATCCGCGTAATCCCTGCCTGCCGGCAGGCAGGCGCGGCTTCAGTTACCCAGGCCAACGCCGGTCACGAAAGACCTAAAAAGGAGGCGATCTGCGGACCGTAGCCCGCCATGTTGAGGCAGATCGGCGTGATGATCACCGCCATGCAGTTGGAGCGGCGGCAGTGGAAGAAGATCGGGATCAGTCCGACGCAGGTGGAAACCGCCATGATCAGAAGGCAGATCACGCCGCCTTTCATGGTCTCCCCGGTGAGCCTCCCCTCCGTCATGGACGGCATGACGAAAACCATGATCAGGACCAGGACCAGCGCCCACCAGGAGATCTTCTGGTAGGGCACCCGGCTCACCAGCTTGATCACCCAGCGCGAGTTGAAGGAGAGGAGCAAGTAGGAGATCGCTCCGGCGATCAGGATCACGCCGATGATCAGCCAGTACTCCTGCAGCAGCTCCGGGTTGTAGTAGGAGCTCAGGTTCGCCGCCATCCCCTTCCGTTTCAGGACTCCGGAGCCGCCGACGAAATAATAGCCGGGGATGAAGAAGAAGAGGAAGGAACCCACGTAGTACACCACCTTGGAGACGCCCTGGCTGAGGACGAAGATGCGGTCGTCCCGCTGGGCGGTGGCGTGGCCGGCGATCAGCCCCCCGATTCCGCCCGTGACCCCGGGGAGATAGGCGGCCAGCAGCCCTCCGATGCATCCGGGGAGCGTCCCCTTGAAGAGGAACTTGTAGTCGATGTCGGCCGAGCGGCTGATGTGCTGGGGCGGGATCTTCTGCTTGGAGAGGATCGCCGAGATCAGCGAGGATACGGCGAAGAGGCCGACGAAGATCGGGAGCAGGCTCTGGAAGGACATCTTGGCCGGGACCAGCGTCTTGCTGAAGATGATGAAGCCCAGGAAGGAGGAGAGAGCGAAGGTCCCGATCCCGGCGAAGAGGTTGGCCCAGGCGCCCCGGAACTTCTGCCAGGAGGTGGCCCCCTTCCCCGTCCCCTTGGGCCACTCGCTCATCAGCATGTAGGCGATGATCAGTCCCAGGATCCAGTGCAGGTGGGGGCCGACCACCTTGTGGAGCTTGGGCAGGGTGTAAAAAAAGAAGGGGGTGAAGACCACCAGGAAAGCGATCCCCATCAGGCCCCCCATCCCGGTGAGCATCGCCGCCTCGTAGCCTCGCCCCTGGAGCATGTATTTGGCCCCGGGCAGGACGACGAAGACCGCCGATTCATCGGGCGCGCCCAGGAACATCGAGGGGACGGTGTTCATGATCGAAAAGGAGACCACCAGGGCCATGAAGAAAACAAAGGAGGAAAGCGGTTCGTTCAGGGGGAAGAGGGCGTGGCCGGTGACCACGTCCAGGGCGATGATGATCCCGGAGAGGTTGAGAAAGTGCAGGGAGGGGATGATGAAGAGGAAGGAGCCCAAGACCGTCCCCGCCACCGCGTAGAGGAGAAGGAGCGGAAGATTCATCGTGTCCTCCTAACGGACCGCGCCGGCAGGAGCGGCAGGTTGGGCAGGAGCAGAAACAGGCTGGGCGGGAGCGGCAGGAGCGGCAGGAGAAACAGGTGGAACTGAAGCGGAGGGATTTATCGTGATGTCGGTAGCGGAGCCGGGCTTGACCTGGGGCTTCCTGTTGTATTCGTCGACCGTCCCCCTCACCCGCACCTTCGTCCCGTTGACCTTGAGCTTCTCGGCTTGCGGGATGGCCTCGAAGTTGGAGGCGAAGATCGGCACGTCGATGCGGGCCGCGCCGTCGGAGAGTGTCATCGAGCCGCCGCCGGTCTTGAAGTCGCGGAAGCCGACGACGGTCCCCTCGATCTCCACCGGCTGATCGATCATCTCCAGCGTGATCTCGGAGATCTTCTTCTTCGCCACCGCGGCCACCGCCACCTCGGCGGAGACGATATCCTCAACCGCTCCGGGGACGATCGCCATCTTCCCCTTGCTGTCCCCGATCACGCCGGTCACCTTGACCCCCTCGCCGACCTTGAGCTCCGGGACATCCTCGCCCAGGTTCGCGGGGTCGAGGATCACGACAAGCTCCTCCACGCCGTCGGTGATGGTGGCTTTGCCGTAGCGGGAAGCATACTTGACCGCCCCCGACACCACGGCCTTGCTGTTGATCCAGGAGTCGTTGAGCTGGGAGATCTTCGCCTCCCGGGCCGGGGACGCTTCCAAGATCTTCAAGCGATGGGGAATGTTCAGGAACAGGGAGGTGCCGTACTGATCGCTGATCTGCACCTGGCCGGTTATATCAATCGAGTCCCCCACCTTGGGAAGATTCCCCAGTTTCTGGAGTTTGGGAAGGACCTGAAAACCGACAACCGAGATGTCCCCCGTGGCGTCGGCGACCCTGAGCCTGATCATCCCCCGGGCCGCGTCCAGCCCCCGATCGGTCACTATCCCATTGATCCGGACGATCGCGTTGCTGTGGGTTTCCTTGATCGCGGCGACCTGGACCAGCTCCGGCTCCATCTTGGCCGCCGCGTACCACATGATCAGGATCCCGCCCACCGCGCCGATCACCGAGATCCGCCGCCAGAGCTTGAGCGACATTCTCTTCTTGAGCTCGGCGCCGCAGTAGGGACATTTCTCGTAGGCCCCCACGAAATGGCCGCAGGACGGGCAGAGCGATTCCTCCGGCAGGTCCCTGACCGCCGGCGCGGCCGAACGGTCGGCGTTTTCAATCGGTTTGGCGGCCGGGGAGACCGGCGCCCTTCTCGGATCGCGATTCTCAGCCATGTCTTCCTCCCGCGGTATCGTTGACAGTCATTCGTGAGCCATTTTGCGTAAAC
>CAZKCI010000033.1:0-14775 GCA_964551475.1 uncultured bacterium
CGAGATCACGACCTCCGTCACGGGAACGGTCGAGGCCGAGGAGAAGGTGTCGGTCCCCGCCGGCGAGTACTCCTGCCTGCGGGTGAAGGTCGACACGTCCTGCAGCGACGGGACCACCGCCTCCTCGACTCAGTGGCTCGCCCCCGGGATCGGGATCGTGAAGGCGGATATCGCGGTCGACGCGGTAGGCTTTTCGGGTTTCCTGATCTCGCTGATCGGGATGGACAGGTTTACGCTGGAGCTGAAGGAGATGAAGAAGAACTGAACATACCTCATTTATCATTTTTCATTGATCAAGTATCAACGGACCCGGCTCGACAAAAAAAACGCGGACATGAATGTCCGTGCTCATGATGCGAAACCGGCGGAAACGGACCGCCAGGCGCACGATCGGCATTGTAGGCCCGATCTGTGATCGGGCGCGCCGGGACCTGTCCGCCGGTTCACAGAACCGGCCTACAGCCCGGTAGCCGATCACCGTCACTCGTACCGCAGGGCTTCGATCGGATCGAGACCGGCGGCCTTGCGGGCCGGGAAGACGCCGAAGATCAGCCCCACTGCCGCCGAGAAGGTGGTGGCCAGGACAATCGAGTAAGGGGTGATCGCCACCGCCCACTCCGCTACCTTCGCCATCAGGATCGCCACCCCTGCGCCCAGCACCACGCCCAGCAGCCCCCCGCTTACCGTCATCAGGACCGCCTCGATCAGGAACTGGAGGAGGATGTCCCGCCGTCTCGCCCCGATCGCCTTGCGCAACCCGATCTCCCGGGTCCGCTCGGTGACCGAGACGAGCATGATGTTCATGATTCCGATCCCGCCGACCAGGAGAGAGATCGCCGCGATCGCCCCCAGGAGCAGGCTCATGGTCCGCGTGGTGGCGGTCAGCGTCTCCTGGATGTCGGCCATGTTGTGGATGTCGATCGACTCCTCCTGGGAGGCCGAGATGCGATGCTCCTGCATCAGAAGCGTCTTGATCTCCTCCTGGGCGCCCGCGAGCAAGGCCGCGTCCTTTACCTGGACGTCGAGCGAATCGAGGAAGTCCTTGCCGAGGAGGCGATACATCGCCGTGCTGATGGGGACGACGACGATGTCGTCCTGATCCCGCCAGCCGGTCGCTCCCTTGGTGGGGAGAACCCCGATCACCTTGAAGTTGATCCGGTTGATCTTGACGATCGAGCCGATCGGGTTGTTCTCCCCCCAGAGTTCGCGGACCACCGTCGCGCCCACCACCGCCACTTTGTCCCGCCGCCGCACCTCGTCTTCGATGAAGAATCGTCCGACCTTCGGAACCGCGGCCCGCATCAGGGGGTAGTCGATCCCGGTCCCCTGCACCCGGGTGGACCAGTTTTTCCCGCCATACACGGTCTGGGCGCGCCCCTCGACCGAGGGAGAAACCCGCTCCACCGAGGAGAGTTTGACGACCGCCGCGGCGTCCTTGATGGTCAGCCGCGCCACCGATCCCGCTTCGAGGCGGACGCCGCCGCTCCGGGGCGGCCGCAGCTGCACGGTGAGGAGGTTGGAGCCCAGGGAGGCCAGCTGCTTGGCGATCGATGCCTTCGCCCCCTGCCCGAGGGCGAGCATGGCGATCACCGCGCCCACGCCGATCATGATCCCGAGCATGGAGAGGGCGGCCCGCAGTTTGTGGGTGGAAAGCGAACGGAGGGCCTGGCGGAGGTGGTCGCTGAAAACTGCCGACCGTCCCGTGGCATGGGTGCGCGCGATGACGTCGTCCGGGCAGGGTGCCTCTTGTTTCGGAGATGGCGACTCCCCGGCGGCGGTCCGGCGGTCGGAAACGAGCACCCCGTCCCGCATCGTGATCACCCGCTCCGCCCGTTCGGCGATCTCCAGATTGTGGGTGACCATGATAACGGTCTTGCCCTGGCGGTGCAGATTCTCCAGGAGCTTGATGATCCCCTCGGCGGACTTGGTGTCGAGGTTTCCGGTCGGCTCGTCGGCGAAGACGATCAGGGGATCGTTGACCAGCGCGCGGGCCACCGCCACCCTCTGCTGTTCTCCCCCGGAGAGCTCGGTCGGCCGGTGGGAAGCGCGCTGGGAGAGGCCGACCTCGGCGATTTTCTCCTGCGCCTTGTTCCGGTCCGCGCCCCGCCCGGCGTAGATCAGGGGCAGCTCCGCGTTGTGGAGGGCGTTGAGGGAGGAGAGAAGGTAAAAGTCCTGGAAGACGAAGCCGATCAGGCGGTTGCGGAGACAGGCGAGCTCGTCGTCGGAGAGGCCGGTCACCTCGCGTCCGCAGAGGCGGTAGGATCCGGAGTCGGGGCGGTCCAGGAGCCCGAGGACGTGCATCAGGGTGGACTTGCCCGAACCGGAGTGGCCGATGATGGCGACGTATTCCCCCGGCCCGATGGTGAAGGAGACCTCCTTCAGCGCCTGGACGCCGACGGTGCCCAAATGGTAGGTCTTGGTAATGTTTTTTGCTTCGATCATAAGAGAGGTTACGCAAGGATACGTTACCTTTTACCTTCCCGGTCTCTGCCCCCCTCCGCTTCCGCTTCTCCCCCCGGGGCGGGCGGGCATAAAGGGGTTGGTCCCGCTCTGGGATTGTTTCTCCAGTGTGTATTTGCGGGAGGAGATCGTCACCACCGTGTCGTCGTCGATCCCGGATACGATCTCCACATGGCGGTCGTTGACCAGGCCGAGCTCGATCTCTCGGCGGGCCGGCTTTTCGTCCGGACCAGTCTTCACGGTGACGAAATTGCCGTCGTTGCTCTTCTGGACCGCCTCCACGGGAAGGAGGAGGGCGTTCTCTTTCTCCTCCTCGATGATGGAGACGTTCGCGCTCATCCCGGAACGGAAGACCTCGGGGACTTTCTTCGGGAGGATGTCCACCTCGTAGATGGTGACGTTGCTCACCACCTTCGACTCGTAGGCGATGTGGTCTACCGCGGCCCGGACCTTGAGCTCGGGGTAGGCGTCGAGGCTGATTCGGGCGCTCTGGCCGACCTTGATCTTGCCGATGTCGGTCTCATCCACCTGGGCTTTGACGATCAGGCGATCGGAAAGGACGAGGACCGCGTCGCTGGTGGCGACGGTCTGCCCGGGCTCCACACTCTTGACGATCACCTCGCCGTTGATCGGGGCGACCAGGGGGAAGGGCTTGTAGGCGTCCTCCCAGTATTTGAGCGCCTCCGGCCCCCGCTCGCGGGCGGCGTCGAGGAGGGCGGCCCGGTCGGTCGAGGACATGATCGCGAGGACCTGCCCGGCCGTGACCGCGTCCCCCTCCTTGACCAGGATCTGCTCGACCCGCCCGCTGATCGCGGGCTTGATCGCCACCCGGTTCTGGGGCTGGACCGTCCCGGTGGTGGAGATCTCGGTGACAATCCTCCCCCGGGAGGGCTTGATCTCCCTGACCTCCACCGTCTCCCCCTTCTCCCGGGTGAGATACCAGGCGGCGGCGAGCCCCCCCGCCGCGGCGATTGCGAGCACGATCAGCCAGCGTTTCTTTCTCATGAGTCGTCCTTGTTTTCCATTCGCGAAGATTCCCGCCTGCGCGCTATACGCTACGGCGGGCAGACGTGAGGATTCGCGGTTAATAAGGCCGAACTATTCCAGCCTCGTCCCTTTCACGCTGAACCATTCCGCCTCGGCGAGGAGGGCGTCCGCCCGGGCCTGGACCAGCGACTTCTCGCTCTTGACCAAGTCGTCCTCGATGATGATCCAGTTGTCGAAGTTGAGAAGGCCGGTGGTGTACTGCGCCATCCCGATCCGGGAGCGCTCCTTCCCCGCCTCGTAATACATCTCCTGCACCGTCACCCGGTCGTAGGCGGTGAGCAGGCTGTGATAGGCGCGGTAGAGCGAGTAGAGACTCGTCTCCAGCTGGCTTTTCAAGGAGGCCTCGGCGTTGTCCAGGGATGCCCGGGCCCCCTTCAGCTCGTAGAATTTGGAGGTCCCCTCGAAGATGGGGACGGAGAGGCTCAATCCCACCGACCAGGACTCGTCCCCCGGGGGCCAGTCGCCGCCGCTTTTGCCCCAGGAGCCGGAGGCGCTCAAGGAGGGGGAGAAGTCCGCGCGGGCGGACTTGAGGCTGTATTCCGAGGCGGTCTTGGAGGCGACGGATTTCCGGACGGCGGGGAGGGTTTCCAGGAGCGCCTCGAGATCGGGCTGTGACGGCGGGAGGGGAGCGAGGTCGAACTCCCCCTTCGCCTTGAGGGGGGTGAAAGTCTCCCGCCCGAGGACCGCGTGAAGATTCCGCTGGGCGGTGAGAACGCTGCGCCGGGCCGAGGCCAGGTCGGCCTCGGCGCTCTTCAGGTTGGCCTGAGCGGTGAGGAAAGCCCCCTTGTGCTCCCGTCCGGCGTTATAGCGGAGATCGATCAGGTCGGCCTGCTGTTTCCGTCTTCGGGCGATGTCTTCGCTCATCCGGACGAGCTCCTGGGCGCGGAGGAGCTCGATGAAGGCGTCGCGGAGGCTCTGTCTCACGTTGGCGGAGGTGGAGTCGTAGTCCGCCTCGGCGGCGATCGTGTTCTGCTCCTGGCGGTCCCGGTCGTACCAGGTCTTGAGCCCGTCGAAGAGGAGCTGGGAAGCGGAAATCGAGTAGCCGTAGGAATCTCCCGCTTCCTCGCCGGAGGACTTCGAACGGTTGGCCGAGACTCGTCCGCTAACCTGGGGGTAGAGGGCGCTGGAGGTCTTGCCTTCATCAGCCCGGGCGGAGCGGACGGACGCCTCGGCCGCGAGGAGGTCGGAGTTGGTCCTTTTCGCCTCGGCGACGCAGTCCTCCCAGGTCATGGTCTCCTCCGCGGCGTCTTCAGCGAAAACGGGGGAGACCCAGAGCAAGGCGAGACCGAGGCAGACTAAGGCGAGAGCTTTCATTTAACAATAGTAAACGCCCGTGGCGCTGATAGGTTTAATGGTTAATGGCAATGGCCGAAAGCATCGGACGGATCGGTCGGATCGGACCGATCGGACGGATACAAGCCGCCCCCTATTCTCTACCCTCTATCCGCTACCCTCTACCCTCTACCCTCTACCTTGTCACCGGTATGTCACCCGTCGCCCCGAAGTAGGCGCGGGTGGTGCCGCGGATCGACCAGAGGCCGCTCGACTCGCGGAAGATCCCGATCAGGTCCGCTCCCCCGCCGTTGTAGTCCGCCGGGACGGGGTGATCGGAGGAGTTGCCTAGATAGGCGCGCGTGGCATCCTTGATCGACCAGAGGCCGCTAGCGGGGCGGAAGATGCCGGGTTCGGCCGAACCGTTTCCGTCGTAATCTCCGGGGACGACCCGGTCGCCCGAGGAACCGAAGTAGGTCCGCGTGATGTCACGGATCGCCCACATACCCGAGGAGCGCCGGAAGACGGCGAAGTCCCGCCGCCCATCGCCGGTGAAGTCCGCACCCGCCGGCTGGTCGTCGGCCGCGCCGAAGTAGATCCGGGTGACGCGGTTCACCGCCCACATCAAGGAGCGCTGGCGGAAGACGGCGAGGTCGGCGGTCCCGTCGCCGTCGTAGTCGCCGGGGACGGCGACGTCGGAGAAGTCGCCGCTGTAGACCCGGGTGAGGTCGTGGATCGCCCACATCCCGGTGGAGGGGCGGAAGATCGCCGCCTCGGCGGTGCCGTCGCCGTCGTAGTCGGCCGGGACGAGGTCCTCGGCCGCCCCGCCGAAGTAGATCCGGGTGGTGTCGCGGACCGCCCACTGGCTCGAGGGGGGACGGAAGAGAGCGATCTCGTCGGCGCCGTCGCCGTCGAAGTCGGAGGAGACCACGCCCGGCTCGGCGGAGACCGGCATCATCTCGATCCGGACGCCGGCGACACCGGTGAAGGCGGAGTAGGAGGTCTCGACCACTGCCGGGAGGAAGTCCGGGTGGCGGGCTTCGGCCCGGACGGCGCCGGACGGAAAGTGCGTGCAGGGGAAGACACCGAAGAATCCGTAAGCGTCGGTGGTGGCGAGCGAGGAAGGGCCGTCGGCGGTGACCGCGCGGATGGAGGCCCCGCTCACGGGGAGCGTGGTGGTCTTGTCGCGGACGTCGCCCGAGATGGAGATGCAGACCACGATAGTCGGCGAGGGGCTGGGGGAGGGAGTGGCCGTCGGATTGGCCGTCGGCGTCGGTGACGAGGTGGGGGCGGGGGTTGATGTCGGGTTGACCGTCGGCGTGGCGGAGGGCGCGGGGGAGGGGGTCGATGAGCACGACGGGACAGGAGAGGGCGTCGGAGAAGCGCTCGAAGTCGGCGTGGGCGAGGGGCTGGTGAAGTTGAGCCTGCTCAGGAAGGCATCGTTGCTCCCCGCGTTCACCGCTTGGTAAGGGTTGCGGGTGGGGAAAGCGAATGAAGTGGTATAGCCGGCGGCGTAGACCAGGCTTTGGCCGCTAGCCGCGACACAGTATCCCCACGTGCTTCCGATGCTCCCGCCGAGGAAAGTCGAAAAGAGAAGACGCGAACCCGAAGTGGTGAGACGGGCGACAAAAGCGTCGGGAGAACCGGCCCGCGAGGCCTGGTAGGGGTTGCGCGTGGGGAAGTCGTCGGATTGCGTATAACCCGCGAGGTTCGCCTTGCCCTCCCCGTCTAGAACGATACCGAAGGCCTCATCATTTAAGGTCCCGCCCAGGTAGGTGGAGTAGACGAGAGCGGAACCGGAGGGATCGAAACAAGCGGCGTAGGCGTCATAGGGCCCCCCGGCGTTGCTCGCCTGGTAGGCGGAGGGCACGGGAAGGTCAGTGGCTCCGGTGCATCCGGCGAGGAAGGTCTCCCCCGCGGACCCGATGGCGATCGCGTATCCAAAGGTGTTGCCGTCACCCCCGAAATAGGTGGAGTAATCGAGTGCCGAACCGGATGAGGTGAAACGGGAGGCAAAGGCCGCTTGTATCCCTACCTGCGGCTGATCTGGCTGATAGGCATTTATGGTGGGGAAGTCTACCGAACCGGTACAGCCGCAGAGGTAAGCACGTTCGAAGCTGTCGATCGCGATCCCCTGCCCGTTGTCGGAGCTGTTCCCGCCGAGATAGGTGGAAAAGACCAGGCTCGAGCCGGCGCTTCCGAGCTTAGTCAGGAATGCGTCCGAGGGGATTCCCGTTCCCTTAATTCCCTGGTAGGCATTCAGTGTCGGAAAAGACGTGGACAGAGTACCCCCGCCCACGTAGGCGCAGAGGTCGGGATCCACGGCGATGCCATAGCCCTGGTCGAACTGCTCGCCGCCCAGGTAGGTGGAGTAGAGCAGGACTGAACCCATGGAATCGAGCTTGGAAATAAAGGCATCATCTTCAGGGGGCCCTCCCAGGCTGGCCTGATAGGGGTTGACCGTGGGGAAATCGGAGGTATCGGTGCGTCCCGTCACGTAGACGCAGGCGAGCGAATCCACGGCTATACCATAGCCTCTATTCACGGTGCTACTTCCTCCGAGGAGAGTGGAGAAGAGAAGAGCTGTGCCGGTGGAGGAGAATTTAGAGACGAAGACGTTGTCGGAGGAAACCGGGGTCCCCATCAGGGGGTTGACTGTCGGGAAATCGGTCGAATCCGTGTCGCCGACGAGATATGCGCACTCCGAACTGTCGACTGTCATATCCAGGGCTTGATCCCAGCCGCTCCCGCCCAGGTAGGTCGAGTAATCGAGTTGGAGGGAATGGTTGTCGTAGTCGGGGCTGGGCGAAGGGGAGGGGACGGGCGAGGGGGAAGCGGTGGGCGAGGCGAAATGGAGATGGAAGATCATGCCGTTGTCGGTCCCGGCCCAGGCGGAACCGGGGACGGAACCGTTGAGCGAGCGGACGGCCGCGCTTACGTTCGTTTCCACGGACCAGGCGGCCCCGCTGTAGCGCTGGATCGAGTTTGTGCCGTCGGCCGGCGCGGCCCGGAGCTCGCCCGAGGAGAGGGCGGCGATGGGGTAGTCGCCGGTGCTCGCCCCTCCCGAGCTCGCCACCGTCCAGGAGGCCCCGTCGTAGCGGAGGAGGAGGTTATCGTCCCCGGTCGCCCAGACTTCGGTCTCGGAGACGGCGACGATATCGCGGAGGCTCTTGGTAGGGTTCAAGGGGAGAAGCGTCTGGGGTGACCAAGCCGTTCCGTTATAGAAGAAGATCCGGCGCTTCATTTGTCCCGTGGGAGCGGGTCCGGTGACGCACCATACGTGCTGCGCATCGAGCCCGTCGATCCCGAAGACACTGTCGGTCCCGAAGTCGGTCTCCAGCGCCCAGCTGCTGCCCCCGTTGGTGCTTCGGTGCATCCGTTCTTCGAAGCCGGACGCCCAAATGTTGTTGGTGTCCGCCGCATAGACGTCATAGACCGCTCGCTGCAGGGCCGTCTGGCGAACCCAGCTCGAGCCGTTGAAGAAGAAGATCGGCCCGGAATACGCGGTGGTTCCGATGCCCCCCGCCCAGACATGGCTGGCGTCGATGGCATACGCGCCCCGGAGCGAACTGTTGCCGGCGGGGAAGGTTGTGGTCTGGAGCGACCAGGAGGTCCCGTTGAAGAAAAAGATCTGCCCCTGGGAACCGCTCGCCGCCGCCCAGACGGCGGTAGAAGAGGCGGCGGCGAGGGCGTGGAAAGAGTGGCTGCCGGTGTCGGTGGAGAGTGTCCAGTCATCGGCAAAAAGATTCGACCAGGGGACGACAAGCAGGCACAGGGGAAACAACAGGCGGGTCAGGACATCCTTCATGAGCGGCCTCCGTGGAACGGTTGGCGCCAGATGGGAGGCCCCGATCGGATCTAAGATTCGATCGGGGCAAGGGCGGCGTAACCGGTCGTCATCGCCACTCGGGGTAGTAATATGACGCGGAATCCCTGGTCAGGCGGACGACCGGATTCTTGACCGGATCGTTGTCGAGGCCGAGCAGGTAGAGCTGCCAGTTCTTCCCATCCCGCTGGGAAGAAAAGGCGACCTGGTCGGCCTCGGGGGAGATGGTGGGGGACAGGGCGTCTCCCGCGCCGCGGGTCAGGCGTTGATAGCTCCCCTCCCGGAAGCGGTATTTCCAGATGTCCCTGGTCGCTCCCCGCCCCGAAGCGGCGACCAGCGCCTGCCCGTCCGGCGTGAAACAGAAGCGGCTTTCGGCGCAACCGTGGGCGACGATCTCCCGCGGCGCTCCCCCGTTCTCGATCAGGAAGATCTTGTAGTTTCCGGTCTGGAGGTAGGCGAAGGCGATGGTGTCGCCGTCGGGGGAGATGGCGGCCGGCCCCCCCTGGCCGGTTTCGAAGGCGGTCAGGACGCGGAGGTTCTCCCCGTCATCGTCCATCAGGCAGAGCTGGTCGGCCTCGCCGACCCGGGAGAAGAAGGCGATGGTCTCTCCGTCCGGGAGGAAGACGGGGTAGGAATCGTCGTCGTCGTTTTCGGTCAGGCGGAGCGGATCGTCCCCGTCGGCGTCCATCAGGTAGATCTCGCGGTTGCCGTCGCGGTCGGAGACGAAGACGATCCGGTCCCGGTCGGGCGACCAGGAGGCAAAGCCGTCGAAGGCGGGATGATCGGTGAGCTGCAATGCCGTCCCCTCCCCGAAATCGAGGAGCCAGACATCGCTGTCGCCGGACCGGTCGGAGTGGCAGAGGAGGGCGAGGTCGTGGACGCCGGCCGGGAACGCCGCGGGCAGCGTCTCCGCGGCCGGCTCGGCCGGGGCGGGGGTTTTCGTCTCCCCGGGCGCGGGCGATTTCCCGGCCGCACTCTCCGGGAAGAGGGGGATCGGCTGGGTGCGGGGCCCGCAGGAAACGGTCGCCAGGAGGACCGCCGCGATCAACCATGTGGCCAGTCGTTTCATCGGGGGGTGCTGTGTATTCTTATATCATCCGACCCGTCCCGGCAACCGGTATTCTCGGCGTTGCGGTTGAGCGGTAGCGTCGCGTCTCCCGTGGCGACGCTACAAACTCCGGCGGAAGTAACCGCGGACCCAGGAGGGTCCGCGGCTACGATCGGGGCCCTGACGACTCCCCGGACATTTCTAATCTCCGGGGGCGGATTCATCCGCCCCTGGAGATTAGAGGGATTAGAAGGCGTAGGACGCCCCGCCCATCAGCTCGAAATCAGGCGCGACCTCATCGAGGCCGATGCCCAGGCCGCCGCGCAGGCTGAAGTTCTCCTGGAGGGCGTACTCGATTCCGCCGGTGAGCTCGATGTCGTTGTCCGCGTCCTTATACGGCTCGGTGCCGAAGTTGAGCTCGCCCAGAATGTTCAGCTGGTCGTCGACCTGGTAGATGATGCCGCCGCCGAGCTCGAAGGAGGCTTTACCGTCCAGCTCGACCTTGGTGTCCTTGATTTTATACTCGGCGTCGCCGTTGATGCGCAGGCCGAGGTGGCTGGCCAGGGCGAAGTTGTCGGCGATGTAGTAGCGCAGGGCGCCGAAGAGCTCAACGTTGAACTTACCGGTGGCCCAGGGAGAGATCACTTTTTCGGCTCCGGTGGGGAGAGTGAAGAGGAGCCCCCCGGAAAGCTTGACCGGGTCGTCGATGAACTGGTATTTGCCCCAGAGGTCGATATCGCTCAAGCCCGTTCCGCTCCCCTTGAGATCGATCTTATCGATCTTGGTGCTGGTGCTCATCAGCCAGACCCGCCCGCCCAGCTCCAGCTGTTCCGCGTTGGGGATGGGCATGGCGAAAGTGGGGCCGATGGCGAAGACGCTAGTCTTGTTTGAACCCTTGCCATTGACGGTATCGATGTCGCTGGAAAAATACTGGTAGCGCATCTGGCCGTAGATCCAGGGGTTGATGAAGACCTCGCCGTCCCACTCCGGCCTCTGGAGGAGACGGGTGTTGGGGGAGATCACGGCGAAGGCCGGCCCGGAGAGGGCCAGCAGGGCCGCCGCGACGACGAAGACCACGATGTGTTTCATGATTACGGCTCCTTGGTGGAATGGATGGTAAGATTGCGGACGATGTTACCCGGACGGATGGTTTGCCTCCTTTCGTCTCCGGGTGTTCAGAAGATATACGATGAGGCTAGGAAGATGTAGAGATACGACTCCTGGGCGTCCACGATGTCCATCTGGGTGGGCGTGCGCCAGCCCACGAAATCGCCGCTGCCCCAGACGTAGTTGACGCCGAAGTTCAACGTGGTGTGCTCCGACTCCCTTCCCGCGCTCATGGTGATTCCATATTTGTCGATCTGGGCGGGGTAGTAGGACGTCTCGATCTCGGTCTCCGGCGCCGAGGAGCGGCTGGTGAAGAAGCCGAGGCGGAGGGGATAGTTGTCCATGACATAGTATTCCCCGCCCAGGTTGACGTCGCAGGTGGCCTCCCGTCGCAGGGGGTAGGTCCAGAAGGTGCCGAACTGGTCGTAACCCTCGAAGCGGTTGAAGCTGGCGGAGAAGTGGTAGGTGAGGTCCAGCCCCAGCCCCAGCCGGGGTGAGGCCTGGTAGGAGACGCCGGCGGTGACACGGGTGGGGATCTTGTTCTCCGTGTCGGCGTCTTCGACATAGGATCCCTGGAGCGTCCCGGTGGAGCTGATGCGCTTGATGAGATATTTCCCGTCCCCGGTGACGTGCAGGCTGGGCGTCTGTACGCTCAAACCCAGCGCCCATCTCTCGTCCAGAGCGTAGCGAGCTCCCAGCACGGCCGCCAGGCTCAAATCATTGTACTTGATGTCCTCGGAGACCGACGTCCCGTAGTCCCCGAAGAGCCAGTCCCGGAACCAGCTGAAGGTGCGGTAGACGCCGAAGATGGAGACTCCGCAGGTGAGCTTCGGGCTGAGGCGATAACCCGCCGAGGGCCCGATCCAGAGCGTTTGGTCGTCCAGGTTGTATTTGAAGAAATGGCTGTCGCCCACGAAGGCCTCCAAGTCGTTGTTGGAGGAGCGGTCGGGTATGAAGGCGGAGATGGACAGGGCGAGGTCGTCGTTCACCTTCCAGATCGAGCCGAAGGTGGAGGGGATGGTGACGAAGGAGTCGATGTCGAGGTTCTCGCCCGGATACCAGCCATCGTCCACCTGGAAGCGGCTGAAGCCGTAGAGGCTGGCGGAGAGGGAGATGGTGCTGGCGGGAGTGAGGGCGAGTCCGGCCGGATTGTAGTAGCAGGCGTCCACCGAAGAGGCCGAAGCGGTGACCGCGCCGCCCATGCCGGCCGCCCGCTCGCCGACGATGTAGTTCTGATAGTTGCCGTCGCTGGCGCTCGCCGATCCGGCGGCAATCATGGTCAAAGACGACAGCAGGAAAACCTTCATCCCGCATTGCATAAAAACCTCCTTAAGGTCAGTTTTTAACCCCGCGGAGACACTAACAAGGGGAGGGGGAAATGTAAATGGAAAAGGTAAAAAAAGAGGCAAGAAAAGGATAAAGGAAGGCGGTTCCAGGTTCAGGGGTTCAACGGTTCAGCGGTTGGATCCGGCTCTGCTTCCCGCAACCGTGAACCCATGAACCGTTGAACCTAGAATATATATGAGGACGAGAGCGACAACAGCAGATACGACTCCCGCGTCTCCACCACCGAGGTGGTGTAGTCCTGTCCGTAGCCCAGGGTCTTTCCATCACCCCAGACGTAGGTCAGGCCGACGTTGATGGTGGTGTGCTCGGTCTCGTTGCCGACGGATAGGGTGACGCCGTACATGTCGATCTGGTCCGTGGTCAGGGGGATCAGGGGGTCCGGCTCGGGGGCGGAAGAGATGTTGGTGAAGAAGCCGGCCCGGAGGGGATAGTTTTTCATCACATAGTATTCCCCGCCGAGGTTGGCGTTCACCACCGCCAAACGGCGGAGGAAATACTCGACGTCCGCTCCGGTCCAGTCGTCGGTCCCCTCCAGCTCGCTGTAGCTCACGGGGAGGTGATAGGTCACGTCGGCCTCCACCGCGAACCGGCCGGTTTCCCGCCAGGCCGCCCCGAGCGAGAAACGGGCGGGGAGGCGGTTCAGGCTTTTCATGCCGTCGGAGTGGATGAGGATGTCCTGGACCGGCGTGGTCTCGGCGTAGAGGAGCTCGCCCGTTCCGCGCAGGTTGACCACGGGAGTCTGGACCGTCGCCCCCAGGAAAAGATGGTCGGTGAGGCGATACTGCGCGCCCAGCAGGGCGAGGAGGCCGTAGTTGGAGAAATCAATGTCGTAGATCCGCGTGGCCTGTTCGACGATGTCCCCGGGGGGAACGGTGGTCTGGGCGACCGTCCAGTTTTGCTTCGATACCATCGAGCGGTAGACGACGAAGACCGAGGCCCCCAGGCTGAAACGGTCGTTGACGAGGTAGCCCAAGGAGGGGCCGATCCAGAGCTGCTGGTCGTTGACGATGTAGGAGAAATACTCGTAGGTGGCCAGGCCCGGAACGGTCGCACCCGGCCTTCGGAACGACTCCTGGTGGTTGTAGCTGATGTCGTCCGGGATGAAGGCGGAGAAGGAGAGCTTGATCCGGTCGGAGGCGTTGATCACCGAGCCGAAGCTCGAGGGGATGGTCTCGAACTCCCGGACGCAGTAGTTGTGGTCCGGCCCCAGGCCGCTGAAGACGGTGTAGCGGTAGAGG
Source organism: uncultured bacterium (assembly GCA_964551475.1). Lineage (GTDB taxonomy): Bacteria > Auribacterota > Erginobacteria > Erginobacterales > CAZKCI01 > CAZKCI01. The sequence goes on from CAZKCI010000033.1 coordinate 13,346, forward strand.
CCGTAGATGCTGGTGGAGAGGGAGAGGCGGTCGGCGGTGATGAATCCGAGTCCGGCCGGGTTGTAGAAGGCCGCGTCGAGGTCGCGGGTGGTGGCGATCACCGCTCCCGCCATGCCCGACCCGCGCTCCCCCAGCGTGTAGTTCTGGTAGTTGCCGTCGTCGGCGGAAGCCGGCGCGGCGGCGGCGATGGCCAGGGCAACGAGGAGAAAAATCCGGGCGGACGGTTTCATGGCGTCAGTTTGAAGCGGGATTCTAGCCCGGATCGAACGGGAAATTCCAGAGATTTCGCGCCTGAGCGCCTGAGCCGTAATGCCTCGGTTACGCGGGGGCCGACCGGCCGACTAACGGTAGGAAAAATAATCGCTGTTCCCCCCCTCCCACCGGTTTCCCGCGTCTGACGTATTAAGCTGCAAAATCATCGATCCTTTCCGGGACGGGATGTAAAATAAAGAAATGGCACCCCGTTGGGGTGCGGCACCCTGAACGGATGTATCATGAACAACATGGGGCACATTGCCTGGAACGCCGATTTGAGTAAATTGGATTTAAAGGAGTTTAAATCGACACTCTGATTGATATCGCCACTAATAAACTTCTGGCCCTCTTCGGTGGCGCCTCGCCGAGGGATTTCGTGGATGTTTTCTTCCTGGTCAGAGATTCCGAGCGGAGCGAGGGACGGATTGATGATAAGTATGTGGGTGTGTGAGTAAGTGGGTACGCGGGGTAGAAATGAAGCCGCTTCGCCATGCCGATTTCGCGCACGGACCCCCGAACCCTCTGAAAAACGTTTTCTTATCGGGCCGATCGGCGGCGGTCGCCGCAGTGTCGCTGCTCCTGCTGCAGGCGGCGCCCGGCGATTTCGAGGGCCGGGCCTTCGCCGCCGGCCCGATTCTGCGCTACCTCCTCCCATTGTCGTCGCGCAATCTTGCTTTGACCGCCAAGTGGCTCCATGAATTTTACACGCATGATCGATTCGAGGGGGATTACATGTACGTGTGCATCGCCACCCGGATTTAAGGCGGGCTGACGCCCGCAACCCAATTATGTCACCAAGGCACAAAGGCGCGGAGAAAGCTGAAATATATTACTGTAGCGGGGGCATCTTGCCCCGATCCATGTTGGCCGGGATCGCGGCGGGGATCCTTCGACTGCGCTCCCTTCGACAAGCTCAGGGTCTACGACAGGACAGGCTGCCGCTTCCACGATAAGACAGAGCAAGATACACGCAAAAGCGTGTACGGTATCACTCACTGCATCCAGATACTCGTGCTCGTCTACCAGTATGCGATCAACCGGCGCTATCCGGGGATCGGATGGTGGCTGCTCTGGAGCGCCGCGGAGGTCGCCGGGTTCGCCTTCATGCTTCTGCGGGAAGTCCCCGCCATTCACCGCCTGGCCATCATCGGCCAAAACTCCCTGATCGTATCGGG
>CAZKCI010000034.1:0-43302 GCA_964551475.1 uncultured bacterium
TTGGGGACGGCGACGACGGTCCAGGCCGGGGGCAGTGTCTCCCGCGCCCGCCTGGCGATGATCTGAGCTTCTTCGCGGCTCTCCGCGATCCCCACCGCCGTCGATCCCGAGCCGGACATCAGGGCCCGGAGCGCGCCCGCGTCCATGAGAAAGCTCAAGGCGCGCGACACCTCCGGGTGGCGTTTCGCCACCGCCTCTTCGAAGGCGTTGTAGAGAAGGGGCGCGATTTCGCGGATCGTCCCCCGTGGCAAGGACTCGATCAGGGGCTCGAGGGGAGGGGCCGGTCGCCGCCGCGCGCGATCCAGCTCTCCATAGGCCCAGCGGGTGGAGACATCCACGCCGGGATGGATCAGGACCATCCAGAAGGGGGGAGCGGGGGGAAGGGGAGAGATGATCTCGCCCCGCCCCCGGCAGAGGGAGGTGCGGGGATCGAGGAAGAAGGGGACGTCGGAGCCGAGGCGGGCGGCGATTTCCTTCAGCGCGTCTTCCGGGAGACGCGCTTTCCAGATCTGGTTGAGAGCCCGGAGAGCGACGGCGGCGTCGGCCGAACCGCCGCCGAGACCGGCCCCGGCGGGAACGCGCTTCTCGATCCGGACGGCGATCCCCCGGCTCAGGCCGGCCCGCTCGCGCAGGCACTCGGCGGCCCGGTAGACGATATTGCCCTTCCCGTCGGGGATCTCCGCCCGATCGCAGGAAACGTCGATGCCGCCGGGGATCTCGCTGACAATCAGGCGGTCGAAGAGGGCGACCGGCTCCATCACCGTGACAATCTCGTGATAACCGTCGGGACGGGGGGAGAGGACGTCCAGGTAGAGATTGATCTTGCAGGGAGAGAGGAGGGTGAGAGACATACAGCACCAAAGACAAATGACAAATCACAAGCAACAAATCACAAGCAAAATACAAAAAGCAAAAAACCACGACTCGAAACAGCGGGCTATTGTTCTTCGGGGGTTTGGGTATTGTTCGTAATTTGTTGTTGGTTGTTGGTAATTTCCTCCGGAGGAGGCTGCGCGCTCTTCCGAATCTTCTCTTCGATCAACTCGGATTTCTCCGGTTCGAGCGTAAGCGCCCGGCGCCACTGCTCGACCGCTTTCTCGGCGTCGCCCTGTTTCCAGTAAGCGTCGCCCAGGTGGTCGCGGATCACCGAGTCGTCGGAGATGATCTCGGCTGCCTGCTCGAGCTTCTCCACCGCTTCTTCGATCATCCCCTTCTGGAAGTAGGCCCAGCCCAGGCTGTCGAGGTAGGCGCCGTTCTCCGGCTCCAGCTCCAGCGCCCGTTCGATCAGCTCGATCGCCTCGTCGAGCTTGATCCCCTTCTCGGCATACATGTAGCCCAGGTAGTTATAGGCGTCGGCGTCCCGGGGCTCGATCTGGATCGCCCGTTCGAAGTTCTCCACCGCCTTTTCGAATCGGCCGCTCCGTTCGTAGGCCGCGCCGAGCTGGAAATAGATCAAGGCGCTCTCGTCGCCCAGTTCCCGGGCTCGGCGGAAGGCCTCGATCGCCTCATCGTATTGTTTCGCCCCCATCCGGATCGCGCCCAGGAGGACATAGGCTTTGGGTGATTTCGGCTTGAACTTCAGAAGGAGGGCGAAGATATCGGCCGCCTTGGCCGCCTGGCCGGTGCGGTAGTAGAGCGTTCCCAGCGACTGATAGATCGCGGGGTTGGCCGGTGACATCTTCAGCGCTTCTTCATACTGCTCGATCGCGCGCTGGTCCTGGTCGGAGAGGTCGTAGGAGACGGCCAGGGCGAGGCGGGCCTCCAGAAGGCGGGGGGAGAGCGCGATCGCCTGCTCGAACAGGGGGATCGCCTCGGCGAGCTTCTCCTGCTTGATCAGGAGAAGGCCGATCCGGAAAGGCAGGGGAGCCTCATCGGGATGGCGGGCCATCGCCTCCCGGTAGACGGCGACGGCGTCGTCAATCTCGCCGTTCTCGGTGTGAATGGCCCCGATCAGATACCAGGGGCTGATCTCCTCGGGGGAGACGGCCAGGGCGGAACGGAACTCCTCGATCGCCTCCGAGGGCTTCCCCGCCTTGTAGTAGGCGGTCCCCAGAATGAAGCGGGCGCGGTAGGAGTCGGGCGCCATCTCCCGCGCCCGGCGCAGCCAAGCGACGGCCTCCTCCGCCTTCTCCTGGCTCAGGAGAAGGGAGCCGAGCTTGAGGGCCGCTTCCAGGCTCGCGGGGTCGTACCGGAGGACCGTCCGGAACTCTTCGACCGCCTCGGGGATCCGGGAGTTGAGCTCGTGGGAGACGCCGAGACAGAAGTGGGCGTAAGCCGCGATCAGGGCTTCGTCCACTTCCTCACCGGGCCCGGCCGGGCGGACAGACTGCGCCGACCCAGCCAGGCATCCGGTGAGGAGCGGACAGAGGAAGAGGCTCGCCGAGATGAACAAGCGAAGAATCTTCACCGCTTATTCTTCTTGTGCCGATCCCTTCTCAGTCTTTTCTTGCGCTTGTGCCGGTTGATCTTCGACTTCCGGCGTTTGCGTCCACAGGGCATGCGTGAGCCCTCCTATTCTTTTTCGGGCGCGGGTCGCGATGACCCGTGGCCGAAAAAGAAAATTGCGGTAGAACAACGTCTGCGAATTCCGAGCGGGGGTATTGTCGTTCCCCGGAGTCCCGGATGCAATAGCAATCCTTTAACGTTCGGCGGCCGCCGAACGTTAAAGGACGAGCTTGTTCAGGGGATACTCGATGATCCCCTGGGCGCCCGCCTCTTTCAGGCGCGGGATGAGGTCGCGCACGGTCTTTTCGTCGGTGACCACCTCCACCGCCGCCCAGCCGGAGTCGGCCTGGTCGGAGATGGTGGGGGAGTGGAGGGCGGAGAGAAGCTTGACCACGGCGGAGAGGCGGTCGCGCCGGACGTTCATCTTCAGGCCGACCTTGCCCTGGGCGGCGATCGCCCCCTGGAGGAGCATGGCCACATTGGTGAGCTTGGCGCGCTTGGCCGCGTCCTTCCAGGCGGCTCCGTTGGCGATGAGCAGGGTGGTGGACTCCAGAACCGTTTCGATGATCCGCAGGTTGTTGGCCTGGAGGCTCGATCCGGTCTCGGTGAGCTCGACGATGGCGTCGGCGAGATCGGGCGGCTTGACCTCGGTCGCCCCCCAGGAGAACTCCACCGCGCAGGGGATTTTCCTCCCGGCGAAAAAGCGCCGGGTGGTCTCCAGGAGCTCGGTGGCGATCCGCTTGCCCTTGAGATCCTCCGCCTTCTTGAAGGGGGAGTCGTTGGGGACCGCCAGCACCCAGCGCACCGGGCGGAAGCCGGCCTTGGAGTAGAGGAGGCGGGAGACCTCGGTCACCGCCACGGCGCTCTCGGTCACCCAATCCAGTCCCGTGATCCCGGCGTCGACGGCGCCGTTGTGGACATAGCGGGGGATCTCCTGGGCCCGGATGAGAATGACGGCGAGCTCGGGGTCGTCGGTCTGCGGGTAATAGGAGCGGGCGCCCACGGAGAGGGCGAAGCCGGCCTTGCGGAAGAGCTCGAAGGTGGACTCCTGGAGAGAGCCCTTGGGCAGTCCCAGGCGAAGCGGGAGGCCGGTGTTTCTGGTGGTCACGCGCTGTGCGGTCATCGTGATTATTCCGTCACCTTGAAGATGAGATCGTTCGGGCGCACCCGGTCCTTCACCTGGAGGCCGATGGAATCGCCGGGCTTGGCCTCGGTGACGGCGAGATGCTCGACCTGCATCGATTCCACGATCTGGGTGAAGTCGGTGGTGTGCCCCTGGAAGCGCAGGGTGTCACCGACCTTGAAGCCGGCGCCGCTGATCTCCAGCGCGGCCACGCCCACGTGCCCGAAATACTTGCTCACCTTGCCTACGGCGATCTCCTGCATGGCGTCCCTCCTTGGAAAGGGGATTTGAAATTTCAGATTTGAGATTTCAGAGCCCGGCAAATGGGCTTCGGATTTGAGATCTGAAATCAGCAACGCTCACAGCGGTTCGGCGTTTTCGACCAGGTCGAGCACGCGCCGTCTCGCGAAGATGGGGGCGTTCTTCTCCACGGCCAGGGCGATGCAGTCGCTGGGGCGGGCGTCGATCACCGCGATCTTGGTCCCGATCTCGTTCGTCTGGCGCAGGTGGAGCTCGGCGAAATAGGTGTTGTCCTTGAGATCGTTGATCACCACCCGTTCCAAGGCGACCTCGAGGGCCGCGAAGATCCGGACGATCAGGTCGTGGGTCAGCGGCCGGGGCTTCTTCACCCCCTGCTGAAACATCAGGATCGCCGCGCCGACGTCCGGGCCCAGATAGATGATGAAGGTCTTCGCCTCCGTCCCCAGGAAGAGGGCAAAGCCGTTGGGCGCGGCGACCAGTTTCTTAATCCTTACCGGGATCAGGTCCGGTCCGTCCATCGCCTTCCCTCCTCACCCAGGGCGCTGTTGGGCTCAGCAAATAGTATAGGCCTCCCCTCTCCCGGCTCAAGCCTTTTCCCCGCGCCGCGCGCCGGAAGCGATGCCGCGGGAGAGGGGGTCGCCCGCCTGATTTCGATTTCCCGCCGCTCGCCCCTCTGATATGCTTCATCTGTGTTATGTCCCCTCTCCTGATCGCCTCGATCGGCGCCGTTCTCCTCTTCGCCTTCACCAACGGGATGAAGGACGGCGCCAACGTCTCCGCCACCGCCATCGCCTCCGGGGCCCTGTCGCGGTTCTGGGCGATCGTCGTCGTAGCCGCGGCGGAGCTCAGCGGCCCCTACCTGACCGCGGTCGTCCTGGCTCCCAAGGTCGCCGCCACGGTCTCCCGGGGGATCCTTGATCCCGGCGTCCTTCAGCACGGAGACGAGACTCTGATCATGATCGTGAGCGGAGTCATCGGGGCCTTGATCTGGAACGGGCTGGCCTGGGCCTGGAAGCTGCCGACCAGCTCCTCACTGACCATGGTCGGAGGGCTGATCGGCCCCGCCCTCTACCGCTACGGATGGTCCGCCGTTCCCTGGAGCCTTTTTCTTTTCAAGGTCGTTCTGGCCATGTTCCTCTCGCCCCTCGTGGGTCTCCTCGCCGGTTTTCTCGTCTGCCGCCTGCTCCGCGCCCTCCTGGCCAACGCCACACCCCGCGCCAACCGCCTGATCCGAAAAGCGCACATCGGCACGCTGGTCTTCCTGGGGGCGAACCACGGGACGAACGACAGCCAGAAGGCGATGGGGATCATCGCCCTCCTGCTCTTCGCGGCCGGCGCCAACGACGCCATGGCCGTCCCCTTCTGGGTGAAAGCGGTGTCCATCATCGCCCTCGCCGCCGGCGTGGTCATGGGGGGGACGAAGATCATCAAGACCGTCGGCTATGGCATCTTCCGGGTCCGCCCCCTCGAATCACTGGAGTCCCAGCTGGGCGCATCCGTCCTGCTCTTCGCCTGCAACCTGGCCGGGGCGCCGGTCAGCACCACCCAGCTCATCAGCGCGAGCGTGATGGGGGCGGGGAGCGGTGTGCGGGCCCGGGGCGTTCGCTGGAACCTCGCCCGGACGATCGTCTGGTCCTGGATCTTCACCATCCCCCTGGCGGGATTGATGAGCCTGCCGGTGTTTTTAATCTTGAAGGCGGCGCTGTTGCCTTAGCTCGAATTATGCCCTGAGCCTAAGCTGATAAAGGAGACGCGATCATGAACCTGTTCCAATTCATTTTCAAACGCACTCACGTCGATTTCTTTCAGAATCTGATTGATCATTCACGCCTGGCCTATGAAGGCTACCGGGCGCTGACCCAGTTCATGAAGGGAACCGGCGACCGCGCCGCCCTGGCCGAGGAGATCTTCCAGACCGAGCGCTCCGCCGACGACCTGCGGCGGATCCTGATCGACCGTCTCAACCATACCCTGATCACGCCGATCGATCGGGAGGATCTTTTCTCCCTCTCCCGGGAGATCGACAACGTTCTCGACGCCGCCAAGTCCACGGTGGAGGAGATGCGGGTTTTCCAGGTGGACCCGATCCCCGAACTGGCCCTGATGTCCGAGATCCTGCAGACGGGGACGCTCGAGCTCCACGATGCTTTCAAGAACCTGCGCCAGTATCCCGGTGTGGCCCGCGAGCACGCCATCAACGCCAAGCGGACCGAAAACCACATGCACCATGTGTACCTGGAGACGCTGGCCAAGCTCTTCAACCAGACCGATCGGTCCGCCGGCCACATCATGAAGATGCGCGAGATCTTCCGGCATCTGAACCGCTCCTCCGACCGCATCGACGAGGCCGCCAACCTCCTCCTCGACACCATCGTCAAGCTCGAGTAGGGCCGGTGGTTGGTTTCTTTGCTTGACCGCCCGCCGGATTCTTTAGGATACTGATCAGCGGAGCGGCATTCATCCCGCGCGCGGGCGCGGGGAACGGACAACGAAAGGAGGGGAATCATGGCGGAAAAAGCGGCGGGAAAAGAGCTGATCCTGAGGCTCTTTGAGCTCTCCGGCAAGCCCGGAAAGATCGTTCTGCAGACGGCGGGGCTGATCGCGGCCTATTTCATTTTTCTGATCTTCGGCAAGCTGGCCGGGGCGATCGCCGGCGACGGGGCGCTCTGGCTCTTCAAGGCCATCGTCTTCGTCGGACGGGTGCTCTCCTACTTCATCGTCCTCTTCGTGATGACCGCGGTGGCGAAGATCACACTGGCCGAGGTGCGGGGGACGGAAGAGGTGGGCGCCCGCGCCGCCCTGGGCGCCGCGTTCGGCAAGGTCGGCGACGTGATCAAGGCCCCCCTGAAGATCGTGGGCATCCTGGTCGGCCTGGTCCTTTTCCATGTCGTCATCGACCTCTGCGGCAAGATCCCCTTCCTGGGCGAGCTGGGCTGGATGTTTGCGCCCCTGATCACCTTCCCCCTGGGGATCGCCATGGTCGGCACCGTCCTCATCCTCTTCTTCGGGATCATGCTTCTGCCCATATTGATCGTCCTGGGGAAGGAGGGGCCGGTGGCCGAGCTGATCGAGTTCCTGCGCCGGAACACGATCAAGTTCGTCGGCCATTTCCTGATCGCGCTGCTGGTCGCGGTGATCGCCTTCGTGGTCATGGTCGCCGCGGTTCAGCAGAGCGCCCGGATCTCCTCCACCATCATGCGGGAGAAGTATCAGTACGTGCAGAGCCATGTCCCCGGCTGGGTGCGCCATGTCCCGGGCTTTCCTCCCGAGCAGATGCGGGTCGGCGGCGCTTTCGGCGCTTGCCTGGAACCGCAGGCTTACTCCGCGGGCGCGGTTTACGATCCCAAGGCTGAGCGTTGGACGCTGGCCCTCGCCGGCTTTGTCTATGGGATCCTGATGTGGCTCATCCAGATGTCGATCTGGGGTTTCATTCTGGTCGACTTCAACGTGGCCGGGACGCTCTCCTACCTGGGACTGGTCGGTCCGGGCGAGGAGAAGCCGGAAGCGGCGTCGGCGAAGGTCGAGGCGGAAGCCAGAGAAGCGCCGCCGGCCGCGTCGCCTCCCGCCCTGAAGAAGCCCCGGGCCAAGAAGACGGAGACGCCGCCCGCGGCTGAGGGGGAGAAGAAGGAGTAAGACGGGTAGATGGGTCAGGGTTAGGAAGTGGGTTTGGAAAATGGGTCAGGTCTGTGGTCCCGGCTGGCGGCGCGCCCAGCCGCACCATTGACTTGGCCCATTTTCCAGACCGATATCCTTTCCCTCACCCATCAACTCCCAGCGCCGGTCGCATCCCTGCGCTGCCCGAACAATACCTGCCGATAGCTCATCTCCCCCATCGCCACCAGCATCCCCTTGCGCGCGCGGCGGGGGTTGCTCATCACCTCCCGGAAAGCCCAGCGGGGGAACCAGGTGATGAGGAGGGAAAAGCTCCAGGCCCAGAAGAGGTGCTCCCAGAGAACCCGGCGGACCATCCGGGAGTAGTCACGGAGCGGTCTCTCCCCCGCGAGGAAGCGTTCGATCGCCCGGGCCGCCAGCTTGCCGCTGGTCATGGCCTGATACAGCCCCTCCCCGGTCATGCGGTCGGTCAGACCCGCGGCGTCGCCGGCGAGGAGACAGCGCCCCCTCACCCATCCCCCCGGCCAGACGCTGAAGGAGATCGGCGCCCCGGTCACGCGGGCGCCGGCGTAATCTCCGCCCAGCCCTTCCCGTTCCAGGAAGTTCTTGAGGTCGCTCTGCAGGAAAAAATGCGACGGGAGGTAGCTCGCCACGCCCGCGCTCAGGTGGTCGCGGCGGGGGAAGATCCAGGCGTAGCCCCGGGGGACGCCGCCGAAGTCGAAGTAGAGGTAGGATCCGTAGTCCTTGAGGACCCGCTCGGAGACGTTCAAGCGCGCCTCCAGCCCGAAACCCACGCGCTTGAAGGTTTTCAGGGAAAGCATCCGGGCGATCCGGCTGTGCGCGCCGTCGGCCCCCACGACAGAACGGGCGACCAGGCTTTCCCGGGCCGTGTAGACGATCGCCCGCTCCCGGTCCTGGATCAGTCCGATCGCCTCCGTCGACTCCCTCAGTTCCGCCCCCGCCTCGACCGCTTTGCGGACGAGGAAATCGTCGAAGACCTCCCGGCGGGTCACCCAGCCCATGACCTCATCGCCCCCCTCGTAGCGCCGTTCGGAGGAAAGCCAGGAGAAGACCGCGCCCTTGACCGCGACCTCGAGACAGGGGGCAAGGTCGAAGTCGAAAATCCCGGCGGCTTTGCGGGGAAGACCGCCGGCGCAGGACTTGGGGCGGGGAAAGGACCGTTTTTCCAGGATGAGGACGCATTTTCCGGCCCGGGCGAGGAAGTAGGCGGCGGCCGCCCCCGCCGGCCCCGCTCCGATGACAATGGTGTCGTAGATTTTCACGGCCGTTCCCCTCTCCGCCGGTGGACGAGAAAGACCACGGCCGCGGCGGCGAGCGTCAGGGGGAGGAAGAGGAGCGAATCCTCCGGGCGGATGAAGCCGAGGGAGTAGAAGCGGAAGGAAAAGGGATAGAGCCAGGCGTAGCCGCCGACCAGATGCTTCTGCAGCAGGTCGAGAAGGAAATGAACGATCGAGCCTCCGGCGAGGAGACGGAAGGCGAGACGGCGCTGATCTTCGCGGAAGAAGAGGGCGATCAGCCAGCAGACCAGGAAAACGCCGATGGGGCTGTGGAGGGGCTGGGTGGAGATGAAAAGGGCGGGCCAGAGGAGGTGGAGCGGTCGGGAGAGGAGGTCGGGCAGGATGGCACCGAGATAGAAGAGGCTCGCCATCCCGGCGATGCGGAACCCCCTTTTGGCGAGATAAGCCCCGGCGACATGTGTGATGAGATCAGGCATGGATGGATCTCAAATCTCAGATAAGCTTGGCCGCAACTTCAGGTAACTTTAATTTCCAGCCTTCCGTTCTTCCAGCGGATGGTTCTCCAGAGCAAAAAGACCAGTGCCAGCACCGGGAGGACCGACACGGCGATCTTGATCTTCCTCAGCGGCGCGGTCTGGATCGCCCGGAGCTCGAGGCCGCTCTCCTTGTGGAAGACGGCGAGAGCCTCCAGGTAGTCGCCCGGTTTTCCCCGGATCCCTCCCATCCCCGCGGGGATACGGATCTCCACCGGGCCTTCGGGCTGGGTGATGATCAGACGGTCCGGTTGGACGCGGACGATCCGGGCGTCGATGTAGAAGGGGATCTCCCGTCCGTCGCAGGCGTCGGGTTCGGCCAGGCACTGCCGGTAGTCGGGCCCCTCCGCTTCCCAGAGACGGACGGACCAGGAGAGTCCGATCACGGCGAGAGCGATCAGTACGATCTTCAGGATGCGATGTCGGTCGGAAAACACGGAAAGGAGATTAGAGCACAAATCTGATTTTGACAAGAATTTTACCAAATAATGCCGTCGACTGGAGGCCATCGGCATTATTTGCTATTGACAAACAAGGTCAATCGACGTTAAAGTACGCCAAGATACGTTCAACCGCTCTCCGGACGCAATTAAATGGACCATCATTCTCCCGCACCGTCTCCCGGCAAGGATATCCTGACCGGTCCCGAGGTGGAGAGCCTCCTCCATGTCTCCCGCACCACTCTCTGGAAACTCAGGGAGAAAGATAAGCTTCCCTACACCAAGGTGGGGCGGAAATACCTCTATATCCGCGCGGAGGTGCTCGCCTGGCTCAAGGATCAAAGGGGAAGAGGGTCGCAGCTGACCATCCCGCTGGAGTTTTCCATCGAAGGGGGGAAGAAATGATCCGCCCCGCCCGGGAGAGGCGCGAGGCCGTCCCGCCCTGGCGCCGCGATCTGGACGAGCGGATCACCGACCGCGAGGAATTGAACCGGCGCCTCCGCCTGTCTCCGGAGGAGTGGGACGGCGCCTCTCCGGACGATGAAACTCCCTTCGCCGTCACCCGCCATCTCCTCTCCCTGATCGATCCCGCCGACCCCGCCTGTCCCATCCGCCGCCAGTTCGTCCCCTCCGCCCGGGAGAGGACCACCTTTCCCTGCGCCCTCCCCGCCTTCGGGGACGAGGAGAAGGGAAAGATATTCCCCTGGCTTTTCCACCGCTATCCGGGACGGGCGGTGCTCTTCGCGGGCCCGGACTGCGCCGCCTACTGCCGCTTCTGCGCCTGGCGGCGATGGGGCGAGAGCCGCGGAGGAGGGATCAAGGGGGCGCGTCTCCGCCTGAGCTTGGATTATCTCCGCCGCCATTCCGAGATCACCGAGGTGATCCTTTCCGGGGGCGATCCCTTCCTCCTGGGCGACGAAGAACTCGGGGCTATGCTCTCCGCCCTGCGCTCGCTTCCCCGGATCGCGGTGATCCGGGCGGAGACGCGGATCCCGACCGTTCTCCCCCGGCGCGCGACGCCCGCCCTGGCCGCTCTCCTGCGCCGCCAGCAGCCGCTCTGGGTCGTCGTCCACGTCAATCACCCCCGGGAGGTCGGCGAGGACTTCGCCGCCGCCTGCGCTCTGCTCGCCGACGCGGGCGTTCCGCTCGCCGCCCAGACGGTCCTTCTGAAAGGCGTCAACGACGATCCCCAAGTCCTGAAAACCCTCTTCGACCGCCTGCTCGCCCTGAGGCTTCGCCCCTATGTTCTCTTTCACTGCCGCCCCGCGCCCGGTCTCAACCACTTCCAGACCACCATCCAGGCGGGGCTGAAGATCATGGAGTCCCTCCGCCGGCAGTCCTCCGGGCTCTCCGTGCCCGCCTACGTCGTCGACGCTCCGGGCGGCGGGGGCAAGATCCCGCTCGGCCCCAACTACATCCTCAACCTCGACCGGGCCAAGGTCCTGGTTCGCACCCCCCACAACTCGCTCTACGAGCTCCCCCAGCCCCTGAGCGACTGGGACGCCCCCTCGCCGATCGCCACCTGATCCTGGTCGGCCGGGAGACGGACGCCTCCCGGCCGACCAGGATCAGAATAGCCCGACAGCATGCGGATACTCTTTCTCACCTCCGATATTCCCTATCGCTCCATCCGGCACGGCGGCGGTGAGCTCAACTTCAACACCCTTCGCCAGCTCGCCCGCTCCCACGAGATCCATGTCCTCGCTTTTGTCCGCCCGGAGGAGGAGCGCTTTCTCGACGAGCTCCGGGATGTTTGCCGGGAGGTCCGCGCCGTGCCCGCCTGGCGGGGGACGCTGAGCCGTCTGCGCCGCCTGCCCCTTCTCCTCCGCCATCCCTACCCCGTGGTCGCCACCGACTCGCTCCGGATGCGGCGGGAGCTTCGGAAACTCATCTCCGGCCAGCGTTTCGATCTCGTCCAGATCGACCATTTCCACATGGGTCAGTATCTCGCCGGCCTGCCCGCATCTCCCCCGCGCGCGCTTCTTTTCGAGGACATACCCAGCTCCATTCTCCGCCAGAGTGTCCGCATCGTCGGGGGGATTAAGAAGGGGCTGCTCCAGCGGGAATGGAACCTGAGCCGATACTGGGAGAAGAGATACGCCGCCGCCGCCGGCAACGTCTTTGTGCTTTCGCGCAAGGATCAGCGGGTGGTAGAATCCTGGGACGTGGGGGCGAGATGTTTCGTCCTCCCGCCGCTCTTCGGGGAAAGGTTTTTCGACGTCCCCCGGGGCGAGACGGAGGCGGGCAATGTCCTGTTCGTGGGAGCGATGCACCGCCCGGTGAACATCGACGCCGCCCTGCTTCTCCAGGAGTCGATCATGCCCCGGGTGAGACGGGAATGCCCGTCCGCGCGCGCCACGGTGGTCGGGCACCGTCCGCCCGAGCGCCTGCGCGCCGCCGCCGGACCGCAGTTCATCGTCACCGGGGGCGTGGAAAGCGTCGAGCCGTTTTTGGCCCGGGCCGCGGTCTTCGCGGCCCCCCTCCGGGTGGTCGGAGGGGTGATCGTGAAGATCCTGCAGGCGATGGCGGCGGGGAAGCCCGTGGTGACGAGCCGCCTGGCCAACGCCGGGATCGGCGCGGAAGAGGAGAAGGAGATTCTGGTCGCCGACCGTCCGGAGGAATTCGCCGGAAAGGTGATCGGACTCCTCCAGAATCCCGATCGGGCGGCGGCGGTCGGCGCGGCGGGACGGCGCTTTGTTCGGGAGCGTTATGACCCCGAACGGGCGCGGCAACGAATCGACGAGATCTACGCGGCGGCGGCAGGCCAGCGATGAAGAGCGCGGTTTCCCGAGCGGACAAAACGCTGATTCTCATTCCGGTCTTCAACGAATCCCGCTCTCTGGCGGGGCTGATCGGCGCCATCCGCTCGCTCCATCCCGGCCTGGACGTGGTGGTGGTGGACGACGGCTCCCGCGACGGCTCCGCCGGGATTGCCCGGGCCCTCGGCTGTCTCGTTTTCTCCCATGCCTTCAATTTAGGCGACGGCGCCGCCCGCCAGACCGGTTTTCTCTATGCCCTTCGGGAAGGCTATGACTACGTCATTCATATCGACGGCGACGGCCAGCACTCTCCCGCCGAGATCCAGCTCCTGCTCGACGAGCTCAGGAAGGGCGAGGCGGACATGGTGGTGGGGTCGCGCTTCCTCGGCTCCTGCACCTACCGCCTGTCCGCGCCGAAGCGGATCGGGATGAAGATCTTCAGCCTGATCTGTTCGGCGGTGATCCGCCAGAGGATCACCGACCCCACCTCGGGTTTCCGGGGGATGAACCGCCGGGCCCTCACCGTCTTCACCGACGGCTATTATCCCCAGCACTTTCCCGACGCCGACGTGATCATCTCCTCCCATTTCCAGGGGATCAGAATCCGGGAGATCCCGGTGACCATGTCCGCCTCGCAGTCCCGCGGCCTCCATCGGGGGATGACCATCCTCTACTACATCTACAAGATGCTTCTCTCCAGTCTTGTCTGCAGCCTGCGCCTGCGCTACCCCGCCGCCGAGGACGCGACCGACCGTGCCCTTTAAACAGAAACTCATCGCCGTCCTGATGGCCATCGGCCTCCTCCTCTTCATCATCGAGGTGGTCCGCCGCCGCAAGCTCCGCGAGGAATACGCCTGGCTCTGGATCCTGGTCGGCGTGAGCGTCCTGCTCCTCTCCCTCTGGGAGAGCCTGCTCAATTCCCTGACCCGCTTCATGGGGATCCAGCTTCCCGCCAACACCGTCTTCTACTTCGGCTTGATGTTCATGATCTTCATCAACCTCCACTTCTCGGTCAAGATCTCGCTCCTGACCAACCAGGTCAAGCGCCTGACCCAGGAGCTTGCGTTGGCCAAGAAGAAATGACACGAAGATGGGCTAGGGCTAGGTTATTGGTCTGGTGTGTGGGCAAAGACAGTGGTGCGGCCGGCCGTCACCACAGACCTGACCCTTGCCCAAACCATTGACCTAACCCTTGTCCAGTTGTCTATCGTGGTTCAGACCGCATTCATCGTCCCCCATTGGAACAACTATCCGCTCCTCTCCCGCTGTCTCGTGGCCGTCTGCGCGCAAACCGAGAAGGATTTTTCCGTCCTGGTCGTGGACAACGGATCGACTGACGGCTCCCCCCTCCTGGTCGCCCGCGATTTCCCTTCCGTTCGGCTGATCCGCCTCAAGGAAAACCTCGGCTTCGCCGCCGCCGTCAACCGGGGGATCGCGGCCTCCCGGTCGGAGTATCTCGCTTTCGTCAACAACGACGTCCGCCTCGCGCCGGACTGGCTGGAGAAGATGCTGGGGGGGATCAGAAGCGATCTCTCTCTCGGCGCCGTCGCCGGAAAACTCCTGTTCGATTCAGCCCCCCCCGACCGGATCGCCTCCGCCGGGAGCATCATCCTGAAAAGCGGTTTCGGACGCGATCGGGGATGCGGGGAGGAGGACCGGGGTCAGTTCGACCGGCGGGAGGAGATCTTCTGGGCGAGCGGGGGGGCCTGCCTCATCCCCCGGCGCCTTTTTGCCGACATCGGCCTCTGGGACGAGACCTTCTTCGCCTACTTCGAGGACATCGATCTCGGCCTGCGCGCCCGCCTGCGCGGATACCGCTGCCTCTATCTCCCGGCCGCGGTCGGCCGTCACGTGGGGGGGGCGACCGGCGACGGCGTCCCCCGCCTGGGCGCGGCACTGCGCTTCCGCAACGCCTTCATGGTCGCGCTCAAGAATTTCCCCGGGCCGGTTCTCCGCCGCCACCTGGTCTATGTGCTTTTCTCCCACCTGCGCGCTCTCGTCTACCTCGCGGCGAAGGGCTATGGGCGCGAGGCCTGGCGGGGCGAGATCTATCTGGCGCGGAATCTGAGGCGGATCATGGCCGAACGGCGGAGGATACAGAAGGCGCGGACGGTCCCGGTCTCGGCGATCGCGGGGATCCTGAGCTCCGAGGACTTCTCGGCCGCGGCCCTGCGCGGCTGGTTCTCCGGCCTGGCCCGGAAATGATTTGAACCACGATTGCGCGAATTCAAGTAGCCGGGCTCAATTCGCGTAATTCGCGGAATTCGTAGTTGAATGTTTTTAGCCGCGATGCCCGATCGGGTTTTTTGGTAGTATCCATTCTTCGCCATGAAAACGTCGATCTTTGTCGTCATCCTCTCCTGGAACGGGCGCTCTGACAGCCTCTCCTGCCTCGCCTCCCTGGCGAAGGTTTCCTCCCCGCCCTTCCGGATCATCCTGGTCGACAACGGCTCCTCCGACGGGACGGCCGCGGCGGTTCGGGAAAAATATCCCGCGGTGGAGGTGATCGCCACCGGGGAGAACCTCGGTTTCCCCGGCGGCAACAACGTGGGGATCCGGCGGGCGCTCGCAGGCCGGGCGGACTATATCTGCCTCCTCAACAACGACACCGAGGTCGACCCCGCTTTCCTGGGGGAATTCCTGGCCGCCGCGAACCGCTTTCCGCACGGCGGGATCTTCGGCGCCCGTGTCTGTTATCTGGAGCGGCCGAAGATCGTCTGGAGCCAGGGGATCGCGGTCAACCGCCTCACCGGCCGCGTCCTCACCCGGCATTTCAATGCCCCGGAGGATGCCGTCCCGGCCGAGACGACGGAGGCGCGGGCGGTCAGCGCCGCCTGCATGTTCGTCCGGCGCGAGGTTTTCGAGAAGGCCGGCCTGATGGACGAGCGCTACTTCCTCTGCTACGAGGACGTCGATCTCTGCCTGCGCGCCGCCGCCGCCGGCTTCACGATCCATGCCGTTCCCGCCGCCCGGGTTCGGCACCGGGTGAGCGCTTCGATGGGAGGGGAGGGTTCGGCGACGATCATCTACTACTCCACCCGCAACCAGCTTCTCCTGGCCCGGGAGCGCCTCCCCCTGCCGCTGCCCCTGCGCGCGCCGCGGAGTCTTCTGATCGCCCTCTACAATCTCCTCTTCGCGTTGGTCACCACGCGCACGCCGGCCCGTCTCGGATTGCCCACCTGGTGGCGGGGCGTGCGGAATTATCTGTCGGGGCGTTTCGGCCGGAGGTAGGGGGAGGGTTTCCTTCCCCGGGCTTCATTCTTCGCGCCGATTGTGCTATTTTCCCCCCATGGAGGTGGCTATGAAACGTCTTCCGCTCGTCCTGCTCTTGGCCTTGGTCGGCTACTCGCTCCCTTTCTTCCTGAGCGATGAACTGATCTCACCCGACGACGCGGTCTTCGCGGTCTTCTCCGGCAATCTGGCCCGGACCGGCAGCCTCGCCTATCGGTCGGAGGGAGATGCGGTCTTCGGGATCCCGGGGTTTGTCCCCCGCTATTTCGTTTACAGCAGGAACCCGGATCGTCCCGCGGACACCTTCCCGCGCAAGTTTCCCGGCTTCATTTTTCTCTGGGGCGGCCTCCGGGCCTTCTCGCCCTGGCTGGTCGCCCGCCTGATCAACCCCTTGCTGGCGGTGATCGCGCTTCTCCTCCTCTTCGCGATCGGCCGCGTGGCCTTCCCCGGAGGGAAGGAGGCGCTCTGGGGGACGATCATCCTCGCCGTCAATCCCCTCTTCATCCACCGCGCCTACATGTATAACGCCACCCTCGGCAACCTCGTCTTCTTCCTGGCCTCCCTCCTTTTTCTCCTGCTCGCCCTGCGCCGAAGGTGTCTCTGGGCCTACCTGCTCTTCGGCGTTTCCGCCGGCGCTTTTCTCTGGTTCCGTCCGACTAACCCGGTCTATCTCGCCGCCTTCGCCTGCCTTGCCTTTTTTGAGCGGGACAAGATCAGGGGCCGCGCCCTTCTTCTCGCCCTCCTCGCCATCGTCGTCTTCGCGCTGGGGATACTGCTCTACAACAAGATCTGCTTCGGGAGCTATCTTTCGTTCAGCTACACCGTGACTGCGGTGTCGCCGGAGAAGGTGATGGGCGTGAAACCGCCCCTCTCGATCGCCCAGATTGCCGACTATCTCCGCTTCCACCCTTCGATCTGGTTGCTGCACCTGAAGAACGCCCCCGTCTCCCTCTTCATCGCCTTTCCCCTCCTGCCGCTTGCCGTCCTGGGTTTCTTCCTCTTCCCCGCCGGAGAAGGGGGCAAGGGGTTTCGGAACTTCTATCTTTGCCAGATCCTGATCTCCATCGCCTTTTTCGCCAACTTCGGGACTTTCGGTTACGAAAAGGGCGAGTTCACGCTCCACTCCTCCTTCCTCCGCTATCTGACGCCGACGGTCGCCCTGCTTTCCCTCTTCGCCGCCCGGGCCCTCTCCCGGATCTCCTGGCCCTCCGTCCGTCCGCTCCGTGTCGCCTGCCTGTTCAGCCTCCTCATCGCCTTTCTCGCTCCCTCCGGCCAGATCGAGACGGTCCTCCAGTCTTCCTACTACCGCGCCTGCCGCGATTTTCTGCTCCGGGAAGTGCCGGCGGACTCCGTTCTCTTCTCCCACTACTGGGACAAGACGGTCTTCCCCGAACGGATGATTCACACCGGCGGATCGCATTTTCCCGGAGAGTCGTTCGAGGTCCCCCTCCGCCGCGTTCTGGAGAAGGGGAAGGCGGTCTTTACCACCTCCCATTTCAACGACGAGAAGATTCTCGCTTTTCTCCAGGAGAACTACTCCTGCCGGGAGGTCCGGGGGCCGACGGAGATGACGCCCCTGGTCAAAATCGCCACCAGTTTCATGCCCCGGGAGATCTATCCGCTCATTCTCTACCGGGTGACCGGTCCGCTGCCGGTCGCGGAGACCGAAACCGCTCTTCCCTCCGAGGCCCCTCCGGCGTCGGTGTTGGAGGAAGACGAATAAAGGGTAGATGGGTCAGGGTTAGGAAGTGGGACTGGTAAATGGGAGAGGGTTGGGTGGCGGCTGGCCGGCCAGGCCAAACCATTAACCTTACCCATCGACCGAACCCACTTCTTAACCCCAACCCATCAACTGGTTTCAAGGGTCACTGGCTTGAAACTGCTCTATATCACACGGAAATTTCCTCCTTCGATCGGGGGCATGCAGAGGTTCAACGGCAAGCTCGCCGCCCACCTCCGCTCCTCGGGGGAGTTTCGCCTGATCTCCTGGGGACACTCCCAGACCCTTCTCCCGTTCTTCCTCCTTTTTGCTCTCCTCCAGGCCGTCGCCCTGCGCCTGGCCGGGAAAGTCGACCGGGTCTATCTCGCCGACGGCCTGATGTCGCCCCTGGGGGTTTTCTTCAAGAAGGTTCTCGGCCTCAAGGTCGCCGTCGCCATCCACGGGCGGGATATCGCCTTCGCCTTCCCCGGCTATCTGACCGTCGTCCCCTGGGCGCTGAGGCGCCTGGACCGCGTGATCTGCGTCTCCTCCCAGCTTAAAGAGGAGTGCCGACGCTTCGGGGTCCCGGAGAGGATCATCACCTCCATCCCGAACGGCGTAGACGTGGAGGATTTTGCCTGGAGGGAGAAGGCGACGCCGCGGGAGTTTCTGGGCTGGAAGGAGGACGGCCGGACGGTCCTGATCACGGTGGGCCGCCTGGTGACCAAAAAGGGGGTGGACCGCTTCATCCGGGACATCCTCCCCGGCGTGGTCGCCGTCGCTCCGCGCGTCCTCTATGTGGTCGTGGGCGGCGGCCCGCTTCTCCGGGAAATCGAAAAGCTGACGGCGGAGAAGGGGCTATCCGGCCATGTCCTTCTTGCCGGCGACGTCCCCATGGCCGACCCGCGCCTGCGGGCCTTTTACCGCGCCGCCGATATATTCGTCATGCCCAATGTTCTGATCCCGGGGGATATCGAGGGGTTTGGGATCGTGGCCCTGGAGGGGGGTGCGGCTGGATTGCCGGTGGTCGCCTCCCGCCTGCAGGGGATCCAAGAAGCGATCGTCGACGGGAAAAACGGGATTCTCATTCCTTGGAGCGACGCCGGGGCGTTCACGCAGACCCTTCTCGGCCTGATCGAAAACCCCGGGGAGAGGAAGAAGCTGGGGGAATCGGCCCGCCGCTTTGTCGAGGAGAACTATTCCTGGCGGTCGATCGCCCGTCGCTACTGGCAGGAGTTCAGTTCGCTGTAGCGAAAGGACGCTATGGACGTGATGGACGATATGGACTCAATGGACGGTATGGACCAATAAACCGAGCTCAAAAGCCTGGCATCTTCGTCGGGCCTTTTTGCTATCCTCCATCCCCTATCCTCCATCCTCCACCCCCTACCCTCCATCCCCTATCTCGTCACCGGGATATCCCCCGCCGTCCCGAAGTAGGCCCGTGTGATCGCGAGGGCTCCCCACATCCCGGTCGCGGACCGGAAAATCCCCGGATCGTCGGTCCCGTTCCCGTCGTAATCGGCCGGGACGAGGTCGTCCCCGTTCGCCCCGAAGTAATAGCGGGTCAAGCCGGCCACCCCCCACATCCCCTGGCCGGGGCGGAAGATGGCGGCGCGGTCGCGGCCCTCTCCGGCGTAGTCGGCCGGGAGGGGCACGTCGGTGGAGACGCCGAAGTAGATCCGCGCTCCGCTTCGCGACGCCCACAGCCCCGGCCGGGGACGGTAGATCGCGGCCTCGTCCGTCCCGTCGCCGTCGTAGTCGGCCGGGACCGCCTGGTCGTCGGAGGATCCGAAATAGATCCGGCTGAGTTCGCGGACCGACCAGAGTCCGGCCGAAGGACGGAAGCCGGCGATATCGCAGAGGCCGTCGCCGTCGTAGTCGGCCGGGACCGGGAGGTCGAGTGAATTGCCGAAGTAGATCCGGGTGGAGTTCCGGATCGACCAGAGGCCGGCCGAAGGGCGGAAGACCGCCAGGTCCGCCGTCCCGTCGCCGTCGTAGTCCCCGGGGGCGGGCTGGTCGAGCGATCCGCCGAGATAAGCCCGGGTGAGGTCGCGGACCGACCAGAGTCCGGAGGCGGAGCGGAAAACGGCCAGGTCCGCCGTCCCGTCGCCATTGTAGTCGCCGCTCTGCAGGATCCGCCGGGACGAGGCGGCGAAGCCGATCTCCAGGGTGTAGTCGCTGACCGCGCCTTCGAAGCCGTCCACCACCAGGTAGTAGGTTCCGCCGACCGCGGCATATTCGATCTCCTCCTGGTAGCCGAGAGTGCTTCGGTCAACGCAGTCGTTGCGGTCCGGGCCGTCGCAGAGGAAGAGGTCGAGGTCGCCGGAGTAGGCGGTGAGCGAAGCCGTGATCGTTCCCGCTCCGGCCGCGAAAGCGTAGACCACGTCCGGTCCCGACTCCAGGTTGTAGGGGTAACAGCCGTACTGTCGGTAGTGGTCGAAGAAATCGGCGGTATCCGCGTCGGTCTGGAATCCGGCGGAGACGGAGAGAGGCCAGAGGAAGGTGTCTCCGGCCCGGGGGAGGGGCGAGGGAGACGGAGAGGGCGAGCGTCCCGGCGTGGGCGTGGGGGGCGTGGGCGAGGCGGTCCGCGTCGGTGACGCGGTCGGCGCCGGGGAGGCGGTGGGAGAGGGGCTGGGGGAAGGTATCGGCGTCGGCGACGGGCTCGCCGTCGGCGTGGGCGTGATCAAACGGGGGCTGGGCGTGGGGGAGGGGTCGAGGATGCCCCAGACCTCGACGTCGTCGAGGTTCCAGCCGCTGTAGCGGCGGATGTTGTCGGTGCGCCCCATCCCCCAGCGGAGGCGCAGGGCGCCCGCCCGGTCGGCGATCGCGGAGAGGTTATAGGAGAGTTCCGTCCAGGCGGCGTCGAGGACGGCCTCCCCCGGCCCGGCCGGGTTGGCCCAGACCGTCGTCCAGTTGGTCCCGTCGCTCGAGGCCTGCACCGAGGCGTGGTCGTTGGCCGCCTGCTCCACGTTCAGCCAGCGCCGGAAGCGGAGATAGGTTCCCACCGCGCGGGAAAGGTCGAGGGGGGAGGTGGTCAGATAGTAGGTTTCCGGCAGGTTGTTGGGGTAGTTGCCGGAGAGGTTGTAGCCGTAGACGTTGTCCCCGGTGTAGCCCGAGGCGGGGTCCGGGTTGCCGTAGGAATCGCCGCAGCCCTCGATCGGCGTCGGCGCCGGGCAACCCCCCTGCCCGAGCGGCTCCCCGAAAGCCCAGTCCGATTCGGTCGCCCAGCCCGGGTCGGTTTCCAAGTCGAAGGCGTAGACTGCCTCCGGCCATTTGGCCGTCGGAGAGGGGGTGGGGGAGGGGGGGACGGTCGGAGAGGGTGTGGGCGTGAAGGTAAGGGTCGGGCTCGGGGAGGGCGTCGGCGTGGGCGGCGTGGGCGTGGTCGAGGGGCTGGGCGTGGGGGAGGGGGTCTCGATCGCGAAGGGGAGGTTGGCGGAAAACTCGGAGGTGGACCCCAGGGCGGTGGCCGAGTCGGCGGTGAGCCAGTCGCCGAGTGTCAGGCCGGCGAGTGTCTCGATCGACCAGGCCGGCTGATCGTCGGCCGGGAACGAGACCAGGAAATAGAGCCCTTCCCCGGGTCCGGCGCCGTCGGTGTCGGCCGTGAAGAGTTCGACGGAGGAGCCCGGGCTTTTGGACCCCGTGACGCGGGCGGAGGTGTCGGAGAGCCAGGTGACCGCGGCGATCAGGGGCGCCGCCGCGCCCTCGTTGGCGCCGTTCCGGAGAGCGATCCCCAGCCCCCCGTTCTCGCGGAACGAGTTCTTCGTGACGAGGTTGTAGTAGGTCTCCGCCCCGTCGACGAGGCATCCGTCGCCGTTCCCGCTCTGGCCGTTGAAGGCGATCAGGTTGGAGGAGAAACTGTTGCCGGCCCCGCCCGCCGCCACCGCCGCGCCGCCGGAGAGGTTGCCGAGGCGGATCGTCCCTCCCGGATCGGTCCCGATCGCGTTCCCCGCGATCTCGTTGCCGCGGGCGGCTGTCCCCTCGATCCTGATCCCCGCCCCGGCGTTCCCCCCGATCACGTTCAGGTAGTAGGAGTCGGGGCCGCCGACCACGTTGGACTCCGCCGCCCAGCCCGCCCCCTCCGCGCCCTCCAGGAGCACCCCGTGGAGGGAGTTCCCGATCGCGTGGGCGGCGCCGCCGTCCGTCCCGATGAAATTGCCCTCGATCAGGTTGGCCGCCCCCCGGGTGATCCGGATCCCGCAGCCCTGGTTCCCGGAGATCACGTTCCCCTCGCCGGGACCGCTCCCGCCGATCCGGTTCTCCCGCGCGCCGGCCTCGATCAGGATCCCGCCGTCGGACTCGGCGGAGGTCCCATTCCCGAGCGGGGAAGATCCGTCGGCGGCGAGACCGATGACGGAGAAACGGACGAGGTTCTCGCGGGAGAGGTTGAGCGCGTCGTCGGTCTGAGTGATCCGGACGCCCCAGGAGGAGTTCCCGCTGATCAGGTTGGCGGTGTCGGAGGAGTTTCCCGCCGCCACGCCGGCGCTGTCGGAGATCAGGACCCCCCACTGGTTGGGGATGGCGGCCTGGCCGGTCGCGTCCGTCCCGATGTTATTGCCCAGGACCAGGTTGGATCCGGCGGTGCAGTCGGAGAACTCCACGCCGGCCCCCGAGGAATGGCCGGAGATCAGGTTGCCCAGCCCCCCCGCTCTCGATCCGCCGATCTCGTTGTCTTCGGTGGCGCGGAGATAGACGCCCCCCAGCGTGTTGGGGCGGGCGGCGTCACCGGCGGGGGTCACGCCGATGTAGTTGTTCCGGAGCGCGGCCTGGAAAGCCCCGCCCAGGCCGGGGTTGATGGAGATCCCGTAGCCGGAGTTGGCGGAGACACAGTTGCGGTTTGCCCCCGCCCCCCCGATCAGGTCGCCGAAACCCCCCTCGTCGCGGATCCCGTCCCCCCCGTTTCCGGCCGCGGTCCCGTCGGCCCTAACGCCGACGAAGTTCGCCTGGACCACGGTGGAGGACCCGCTCACGATCAGGATCCCGTGGCTCAGATTGGAGATGATCTCGTTGGGGGCGTCGGCGGCGCCGATGGTCGCGTTCAGGCCGTCCACCTCGATCCCGTACTGGCCGTTGCGGATGCTGAGCCCCTGGATCGAGCAGCCGTCGGCCGCGATCTGGAAGACGGTCTGGCCGGACCCATCGATGATGATGTCCCCCGTCCCCTGGCCCTGTCCGGCCCCGTCGATCTGGAGGTTGTTGGATTCCAGGCGAAGGGTCCCCTGGCCGGCGCTCAGCGTGATGACGGTGGGGGAACCGGGAGGGAACTCGGTCTGGGAGAAGAAGATGGGTCCCGGATCGTACTCGATCCCATAGCGGAGCTCGCCCGCGGTCAGCGTTTCGCTGTCGAAGGAGGAGGTGACGAGGTAGTCGGCTCCGGCTCCCCGGAGCGGGGTGAAGAAGAGCAGGAAAAGGGGGAGGATTCCGAGTTGGCGTCCTGTCCGCATGAGCCGAGCTTCCGTCGGAAGGTCTACCAGCAATATAGCGGAAAGGACGAGGACTGTCCAGACGGCTTCAGCCGGAGGATGTCGGTTGTCGCGCCGGGCCTCCCCCGTCCGGCCGTTGTCGGCCAGTTCTCCGCCTCCGCCCTGCGGGCTGCGGCGGACAAGTACGGGCCGGCGTAGCTGGGCCCGTCACGCAGTTGTAGGCCGGTTCTGTGAACCGGCGGCCGGGCCGTTACGAACGTGCAAGAGGACGAGTGTTTTATGCTTTATCTCGTCGCCGGCAAATCTCCGGTCGACCCCAGGTAGATCCTGGTGACATCGCGGACGGACCAGAGGCCGGCGGCGGCGCGGAAGACGGCGATATCGGATTGTCCCGTCCCCCGTAGATCAGCCGGGACCGCCCGGTCCGCCGACTGACCGAAGAAGACCCGGGTGAAATTGAGGACGGACCACATTCCGTTCGATGCCCGGAAGATGGCTGGTTCGGCGCCCCCGCCGCCGTCGTAGTCGGCCGGGACGACCTGGTCCCCCGCGCCGCCGAAATAGGCCCGGCTGAAGTCGCGAGCCGACCAGAGTCCCGAGGACGGGCGGAAGACGGCGATGTCTTCAGTGCCGTCGCCGCTGAAGTCGGCGGGGACGGGGATGTCGCTCGATCCGCCGAAGTAAACCCGGGTGAGGTCCCGGGCCGACCACATGCCGGAAGAGGGTCGGAAGATCGCCGGACGGACCCCGCTCCCGGAGTAGTCCCCGGGGACGGAGAAGTCGCCGGTGGAGCCGAGGTAGATCCGGCTCAGGTTCCGGACCGACCACATCCCCCCGACCGCGCGGAAGATCGTGATGTCGGTCGTCCCGTCGCCGTTGAAGTCGGCGCAGGCGGGGACGTCGGCGGAAGCGCCGAAGTAGACGCGGGTGACGTTCCGGATCGACCAGAGCGTGGCGGACGGGCGGAAGACGGAGATGTCGTCCGTTCCGTCGCCGTCATAGTCGCCCGAATCGATGACGAAATAGAAGGGCGTGGCGACAGGCGCGGGCGTGGGCGGGACCGGTGTGGGTGTCGGCGTCGGCGGAGTCGAAGTCGTACAGGGGCAACTCGGCGTGGGCGTCGGCGTCAGGGGTGTCGGCGATTGAGTACAGAGGCACTCTGGGGTGGGCGTCGGGGACGGGGCGGGAGTCGGCGTCAGGGGGGTCGATGTGGGGAGAGGCGTGGTCAGTACGTAGAGCTCGAAGGCCATGTCCATCGAGTTGGGCGAGAGGCGGTGACCTTGGGGCCAGGTCATCTCGGCCCAAAAAGCCTCCCCGCACATCTCGGAGATGACGGCGTCGTCATTCCAGTGGAATTCCGAGTTTTTCCAGCCCCAGGGGTTGATCGGAGGGAGCGGTGCAGTGTACATGGCCGCGATGTTGATGAAATAGTAGTAGCCCTCGACCTGGGGCAGTGGCGTGATGAGATCGCACTCGAAATAGTATTCGTGCTCGTAGTGGCCGGGGTTGTTCCAGACCGTGTGCGAGCACCAGTAGCCCCAACCGTAATCGACGATCTGCTGATCAACCATGAGCTGATCCGGCATGCTGTAGGCGCCTTCGGGATGGGTGTAGCTATGCCAGCTGATGCCGAATGCAGGGGGGAGGTTTTCGGGGAGCGGCGGGGCGATGGGGATCGGCACCGTGTCCTGGAAGCCCGGGAAGGATCCCCACCAGCGGAGGTGGGCGATCGGCCGCGGGTCGTTGCAGACAAAATCATCCGCAACGGTGAAGCAGACCGGTGGCGCGGTATTCAGGTTCCAGTAGGAGAGGACGTCGAAGCCGTCGATACAGTTGGGCGGCTGCTCCCACTTGAGGCTGTATTGAGCGTTCGCCGAAAAGGCGATGAGGATGCCGACACAGACCGCTGACGCGATGGTCCAGGCTCTCATGACAGGCCTCCTTGGGTTGTCGAGCGACAAACTCTCGCTATTCAAATCTAATCACGCCAGCGGAAAGATGTCAAGAGATAAATGGGAATTGCTGATTGCCGATCACTGATCACTGATCACTGGTCTGCTTCCGGCTTACCCCTGTTTTCTCCAGTCGTTCCAGCGTCCGAGCGAGGTTGTGTTGCGCCTCGGGAAAATCGGGGCGGATCCGGAGAGCCTCGCGGAACTCCTCGCCGGCCTCGGCGAATTTTCCCTGACGGGAGAGTGTGACGCCGAGGTTGGCATGCGCCTCCGCGTAGGCGGGACGGATCTCGATCGCCCGCCGGTAGCGCGCGGCCGCCTCTTCGAAGCGCCCCAGGCTGTCGAGGTCGATGCCCGCGTTGTAGTGCGCCTCGGCGTAGAGGGGGCGGAGACGGATCGCCTCGTCGTACTCCCGGATCGCCTGTTCGAGAAGTCCCATGCGGGAGAGGGCGATCCCCCGGTTGTTGTGCGCCTCGGGGTAGGCGGGCTGGAGGCGGATCGCCCGATCGAGATGGGGCGCCGCCTCCGCCGTCCGGCCCCGGTATATCAGCGCCTCGGCGAGGTTGTTGTGCGCCTCCCCGGAGGCGGGGTCGATCCGGATCGCCTCCTCGTATTCCCGGATCGCCTCGTCGGTTCGCCCCCCTTCGAAGAGCAGAACGCCGAGCGTATTGCGGGCGGGGGCGTAGGCGGGGTCGACCGCGATCGCCTTCCGGAGGAGCGGTTCCGCTTCCTCGGCGCGCCCCGTGCGCAGAAGGGCGTGGCCGAGGTTGGCGAGCAGGCGGGGGTCGTCGGGGCGCGTCCGCAGCGCCGTCTCGAGCTCGGCGATCGCCTCCGCGGTTTTCCCTTCGGCGAAAAGGTCGTTGGCGAGGTTGTTCCGGGCCAGCCAGCAGGCTCCGTTCTTCTCGATCACGTCCCGGAAGAGCGTCTGGGAGTCGCGGTATTTCCCCGTCTGGAGCGTGGTGAGGAGGAAGAGGACGGAGAGGACGGCCGCCCCCGCCGCCCTGGCCACGCGCGGAGGCAACGCCCCGGCCAGAGAGGCGGCGGCCGCGATGGGGACGGCGGCCGCGAGATAGGCGTAATGGTCGGCGACAAAGGAGTAGATCTGGGCGTAGAAACTGATGAAGCCGAGAGCGGGGGCGAGCAGGACGGCGTAGAGGGCGGCGGCGGCGAAGGCCCCCCGGCCCTTCCGCCGCCGGTTCCAGAAGGCAATGAGGATGATCGCGGCCAGGAGCGGGTAGAGCCAGACGACCGCATCCCCGGCGGAGATCTCCCAGCGGGGATAGACGAAGGAGAGACGGACGGGGAAGACAATTTTGGCGAGATAGAACCAGAGGGCCCTTCCCGCGACGAGGATCCGCTCGGGCCAGGCGAGAGACCACGGTTCGCCCCGCGTCCCGACATGAGCGACCTCGAGCCTCCAGGTGTACGCCCCGGCCAGGAGCGAGAGGAGGAGGAAGGGCGCGGTCTCCCCCAGCATCCGGCGGCTGATCTTCTCCCCCCTCCACCAGCGCAGGGTGAGGAGGGCGAGGGGGAAGGTGGCGACGAAGGTTTTGGCGGTGAGAGCGAGAAAGTAGAGCGCGAGAGAGGCCGCGTAACGGGAGGCGCGCCTTTGCTCTTCCCAGCGCAGGAAGGCGAGGAGGGAGGAGAGGAGGAAGAAGGCGCTGAGGACGTTCTTCGCCTCGGTCACCCAGGCGACCGACTCGACGTTGATCGGGTGGAGGCCGAAGGCCGCAGCCGCCGCCCAGGCGCCGCGCAGTTTCAGGCGGCGGAGGATGAGCCAGAGGAGAACGGCGTCGGCTCCGTGGAGGAGGACGTTGGCCAGATGGTAGCCGAAGGGGTGGAACCCCCAGAGGCGGGCCTCCAGCCAGAAGAAGGTGTAGGTGAGGGGATAGTTCTGTCCGAGCGATTCATCGGTGTGCCAGACCCGGAGGATGGACCTCTCGCCCCGGACATGGGGGTTCGCCCAGACCCAGGCGTCGTCATCCCAGACGAAGCCCGCCCGGAAGACCGGCAGGTAGGCGGCCAGTATGATGAGGCAGAGACCTCCCGCGCCGATCAGATTCCGCCCCCGCGCCGTCATGGACGCAGTTTAGCAAGCCTTCGCTTCGACGACAACAAGCGGAACCCTCGCGGCCTGGCCAACCATTTCAACAGACGAGCCAAGCCATCCCGCGCTTTGTAGGGGCGAACCTTGTGTTCGCCCTCATCGAGCCGGCCGCAGCCGACTATTCACCATTCTCTATTCTTTCAGATCCAGCATCGACCGGACCTGGATGGCCAGCTCCTTCAGGGAAAACGGCTTCTGGATGAAATGGGTCCCCTCGTCCAGGACGCCCCGAGGGGCGATGAAGTTGGCCGTGTAACCGGACATGTAGAGGCATTTCATGCCCGGCCGCGTCAGGAGGATCCGCTCCGCCAGCTCCCGGCCGTTCAGGTCGGGCATCACCACGTCGGTCATCAGCAGGTGGATCTCGCCGTCGTGCTCGCCCGCCAGGCGGATGGCCTCGTGCGGGGAGGCCGCGGTCAGCACGGCGTAGTTCAGCTTGTCCAGGATGGTTCGGGCGAGCTTCCGGATGGAGGGCTCGTCCTCCACCAGGAGTATCGTCTCCCCGCGTCCGCGGGGGACCTCCCCCTTGATCTTTACCCTTTCCGGCTCCGCGGGGCCGGTGTAGCGGGGCAGGTAGATCTTGAAGGTGGTGCCCTGCGCCGGCTCGCTGTAGACGTGGAGGAAACCGTGGTTCTGCTTGACGATGCCGAAGACCGTGGCCAGTCCCAGTCCGGTTCCCTTGCCCACCCCCTTGGTGGTGAAAAAGGGCTCGAAGATCTTCTCCTGCGTCGTCCGGTCCATGCCGCAGCCGTTGTCGTTCACGGCCAGGAGGACGTACTCCCCGGGCGCGAAATCGCCGTGATCGGCGCAGTAGTCCTGGTCGAAGGTGACGTTGCCGGTCTCGATGACGATCCGCCCGACGTCCTTGATGGCGTCCCGGGCGTTGACGCAGAGATTGGCCAGGATCTGATCGATCTGGACGGGATCGATCCGGACCGACCACGGGTTGTTGGCGGGCCGCCAGGAGAGATCGATGTTCTCCCCGATCAGCCGCCGGATAATCTTCAGCATTCCTTCCACGACGTCGTTCAGGTCCAGAATCCGGGGGGCGATGGTCTCCTTGCGGGCGAAGGCGAGGAGCTGGCGGGTGATGCCCGCGCTTCTCTTGGCCGCGTTATAGATCTCCCGGAGGTCGCCCTGCAGGGGGTCGTTCTCCTCGACCTTTCCCAGGGCCAGCTCCGTGTAGCCGAGTATGGCGGAGAGCATGTTGTTGAAATCGTGGGCTACCCCTCCCGCCAGGCTCCCCACCAACTCCATCTTCTGGGCCAGGATCAGCTGAGCCTGGAGCGTCTGCTTCTCCGCGGCCGCGCGCTTCGAGGCGGTGATGTCCATGATGTTGCCGGTCACCCGCACCGCTTTCCCTTTATCCATCACCGGGCGGCCGGTGGAGCGCACCCAGATATGCTCTCCGTTCGCGCGGACCATCTCCAGCTCCAGGTCGTAGGGTTCGCCTTGTTCTATGGCCCGCAGGAAAGCCTTTTCGATGACGGGGGCCGAGCCGGGCGCGTAGAAGCCGGGGTCGCGGCTCAGACGGTCGGGATCCTGATCGCGGCCGACGCCGTAGATCCGGTACACCTCGTCGGTCCAGATGATCCGTCGGGTGGAGGCGTCGTATTCCCAGCCCCCCAGGCCGGCCACGGCCTGGGTTTCCGCGAGGAGGCGGTGGGTCCGGCTCAAGTCCGCGTTGGCCTCGCTCAGCTCGCGCGTGCGGGTGGCCACCTGGCGCCGCAGGAGGAAGGTGAAGAGGCCGATCACCGCCAAAAGCCCCGTGATGATCGCCAGGACCGTCTTGATATAGGGCGGGATGATCGCCCGCGGCTCGATGTCCATCCAGCGCCGGAGCGACCGGTAGTAGGCCGAGCCGGGGTTGTTCTTCATCGACACGATGTGGCGGTCGATGGTCTCGACCAATTCCGGGTCGATCCCCTGGCGGAAGGCGAAGAAGAGGTTCTCCGGGCGGAAGATGACGTGCGACGGCTCGAGGTCGGCGTCCCGATCCGGCGAGAAGGTGAAGAAGCGGGTGGCCACCATGACCGCGGCCGCCCCGGACTTCACCGCCCGGACGCCGGCCGGATAGTCGGGATAGGTGAGGAGTGTGAAATCGACATCGAAGGTGGGCCGGATCTCCTCGCGCAGGTATTTCTCCTGGACCGACCCCTCCAGGACGGCGATGGTTTTTCCGTTCAGGTCGCGGATCGAGCCGATCTTGTGCGCGCTGGTGGAGTAGACGTCGAGCCAGGATTCCAGCACGAAATTGCGGTTGAAGACGAAGCGCTGTTCCCGCTCCCGCGAGAAGGAGACGTCCACCATGAGGTCGATCTCGCCGTCGGCCAGGCGGCCCAGGTTCTCCGACCAGGTCCCGTAGACATACTCGATGGTCCAGTTCTCCCTCCGCGCGATGTCTTCCAGGATGTCGACGAAGATTCCCTGCGGCACGCCCTTGCCGTTGACAAAGACCTTGGGCTGGTTCTGGTAGATGCCGGTCTGGAGCGTCAGGGCCCGGGCGGGAGCGGGAGAGAGGAGGATCGCCGCGGCGAAAAGCAGGGCGCCGAGGAAGAAAAATCCCGGCCGGATATCTCTATCCGGGCCGGGAGGGTCGAAACCAGATCCGCTATCCCCGTGTTGTCTCATGCTGACTTCCGCCGGGATCGCATTGACCTACACCACATGAAATTATCCGCCCTCCGCCGGGGTCCGTCAAGGTGAATATCGCGGCCGGGGTAATGCTTGACGGGATCGCTGAACGCGAGGATGCTTTGTCCTGTCAGGTCAAACGAATCCGGCTGCCGAGGAGCGCCATGACCATGTCTCGCATCTCCGCCGCGCGCTGGTTCGACTGAGGGACGGTGGCAACTTGTCAATTTGCAAGTTGACAAGTTGCCACCGTCCCTGGTCCCCTTGCCTATTTAACCCCGACCGAGACGTCGATCAGTCCGAAAGTCCCCGCGAAATCCTCCCGCGCCTTGCCGATCACGGAGGCGGCCTCGGCGAAGGACTGCGGCTCGCCCTTCATCGCCACACCCGGCACGGAGCTGGGGACGATGAGGTCCCCGCTCGCGATCGCGCCGCCCTCTCCGTTCACCTTGACCTTGACGTTCCCCAGGTAGGCCACGGGGACCAGCGGGAAGTCGGACATCTTCTTCCCCTCGTCCGCGATGGCCTTCTTCAGCTCGGAGGGGATGGAGATGAACCCCTCCGGCGGACAGATAACGCCGACGACAGCCCGGTCGAAGGCGCCCCGGCTCTTGACCGCCTTTTTGTTGATCGCGCAGACGATATCCCCGATCTCGTATGATCCCTTGTCCTGTCCCTCGGGGACGAAGTGCATGGAGATATAGGGGGAGAAGGTATTCCAGGCATACCGGGCCAGACCGGCGCCGCCGTCGGTGAATTCGAACTGCAGGAGCCCGTCACCGTCATAGAACGCCGCGATGCAGTAGTTTCCGGCCCCCCGGTCCCCGTCCCCCTTGACGTAAAGGCCCGGCTGGCTGGTGTCGCCGTTGATGTGCAGGCTGGCCAGGGGGTTCTCCGTGCCGATGCCGAAATCACCCGAGCGTGTGAATGTGAACCGCTTCTCGTTGCTGGTTTCGTCCTTGATGTAGAGCTCGTTGTTGTTGCCATGATAGTAGAGACTCATCGCGATCGCGTTGCTCTCGTAGAAGTCGATGGCGCTGCTCGAGTTGGCGCCGGACCCGTGGAGGGCGAGGATGGCGGTGGAGTCGGCGGGGTCGTTGCTGTCGAAGATATCCAGCTCGGAGACGGGCGAGGCGGTCCCGATGCCGACGTAGCCGGTGCCGTTATAGCGAAGGCCGCCGGTGGTCAGGGCCCAGTGGCTCACGCCTCCCCCGATCACCGCGTCGTCGCCGGTGGATCCGAACCAAACCCGGGTGACGTTCCGAACCGTCCACATGCTCTCCGACGGGCGATAGACGGCGGCGTCGCTCCTGCCGTCACCGTTGTAGTCGTCGCAGAGGACCTGGTCGGCGGAGTTCCCGAAGTAAAAGTTGGTCACCCCGTAGGCCACCCACTTGCACTGGGAGCGGCGGAAGATCGTCGGCTCCCCCCGCCCGTCGCCGTTGAAGTCCGACGCCGGCGCGGAAAAGGCCCCGCCCCACCCCAGTGCTAACACGATTGCCGCTGCGATCATCCTCATGCCGCACCTCCTTTTTCAAGACATCGATTTATAGGCCCGATCTCCGTCTCAAGCCGGACCAGAGCGATCGAGCGCGACGGGCTTGGCCGTCGGCCGCTGTCCTCTACCCGCTTTCCTCCATCCTCTATCTCGTCACCGGCGCGTCCCCCGTCGCCCCGAAATACACCCGGGTGAGATCCCTCACCGACCACATCCCCGCCGTGTCGCGGAAGACCCCCGCCTCATCGACTCCATCCCCGTCATAGTCGGCCGGGAGAGCCCGGTCGCCGGTGCTCCCCAGATAGACCCGCGTCACGTTCCGGATGGACCACATACCGGTCGAGGGACGGAAGATTCCGGCCTCCCATCTCCCCGCGCCGGTGTAGTCCCCGGGGACGAGATCGTCGGTCGACGAGCCGAAATAGAACCTCGTCAGGTTCCGCACCGACCACATCCCCGAAGATCCCCGGAAGATGGCGATGTCCCTGGCGGAGTCCGCGTCGTAGTAGCCGGGGATCACGGTATCGCCCGTGGAACCGAGGTAGATCCTGGTCAGATCCCGGATCGACCAGAGGCCGGAGGACTCGCGGAATATCCCCGCCTCGGCGACGCCGTCGCCGTTGTAGTCGCCCGTTGCCGGCTGATCGTTGGCGGCGCCGAGATAGAAGCGGGTGAGGCCCCGCACCGACCACATGCCGCTGGTCCCCCGGAAGACGGCGATGTCCGTCGTCCCGTCGCCGTCGTAGTCAGCCGGGACCAGGGAGTCGGTCGAGTTCCCGAAATAGGCGCGGGTGAGGTCCCGCACCGACCACATCCCCGTGCTCCCCCGGAAGACGGCGATGTCGCTCGTCCCGTCGCCGTCGTAGTCGTGGATCCAGGAGCGGGAACCGGAGGAGAGTTCTCCCCGGAAGATGTTTCCTCCTCCATCGCCGGCCCAGATCCCGCCGGGGCAGAGGCCGAGAGAGTCGATCCTGCTGCCGGAGAGATCGCCCGCGAGTGCCCAGTCCGAACCGTTGAAATAATAAACATAGCCGTAGTCGCCCCCGGCCCAGATGCTCTGGGCGTCTCTATCCGCGATCGAGAACATGTCCACCGGGTCCCCGTGGACGGAGACAAGCTGTGTGAACACGGACCACTCGCTCCCGTCATAGTGGAGGATGTAGCCCTTGTCCCCCACCGCCCAGACATCGGTCTGGCTGACCGCGCAGATGTCCCGCAGGTTCGTTCCCATACCCCAGTCGACCTCGTATTGGAGCGACCAGGAGCTGCCGTCGAAGAAGAGTATCTGCTCCGGGCCGGCGTAGGGTCCCCCCACGGCCCAGATGTGGCTGTTGTCCGTCCCGTCTATCCCTTGCCACAGATAGGTCGGATTGGTGACAAAAGTCCAGTCGGCTCCTCCGTCCAGGGAGCGGTAGATGTTGGCTCCGACCGCCCAGACATTATTCGAGTCGGCGGCGAAAACATCGTTGAGCCAGGTGGCGTATAAGATCGTGGTCTGGACAATCCAGGACGAACCATTGAAATAATAGATCATCCCGGCGCTGGAGTTGTCTCCGACCGCCCAGACATGAGTGGCGTCGTAGGCCCTGATCCCGCGCAGCTCGCCGGTCTGGACGGCGTAGACAGCCGTCTCCAAAGCCCAGGAGGCGCCGTCATAGTGGAAGAGCCTGCCCTGCCCCGAAAGATTCCCCGCTATTCCCCAGACGTCGCCCGAGTCAAGCGCCGCCAGGCCGACCACCGAATACGCGCCCAGGTCGGTGGAAAGGCTCCACTCCTGGGCGGGCAGGCGGGGGACCCATTGACAGCAACTAAACAAGAACAACAGGACGGCGGCTAATCTTTTCACATCGGGTTCCTCCCCTTGGAGATGGTATCTCCCGGTTAGTCTGATCCCACAGCTCGCCTATGAGTAGTTCAGCTCCGACTCCCTCTGCCGGATCCGGGCCTCAAGCTTGTTCTGCCACTTCCGGTCTTCGGTGTTCGCTCTGGTTTTGTTCATCTCGTCGCCGGCTGTTTGGTTCGTTCTCTCCGTGACAGCTCTTTCTGATGCGGTTCTCCGAGTGATATTACAGGGTAGCAAGAACCGTTCCGGATCGGCGGGTAATTTGAAATCGAGACACAACCGCCTAGGGAGCAACGAGATAATGGACCGACCGGGATTGGGGCGGACGCGAAAGAGGGGAGAAGACGATGCAGCAATGCAACGCTTTTTCGGACGGGCATCCGGAAAGGGTGTGGTCCGAAAAACGCTCCCTGGTATAACCCGTTCATCCGACAGGCCTTGCGTACCGGTCGGGTTATCTCCGCCCGCCGATCCGTCTATAGAAGGGAGGAGGGACGGTGTCAAATTGTTAAGTTCAACTTAACAATTTGACACCGTCCCTGGTCCCTACCGTCCCTGGTCCCTAGAGATGTTTTCCGAAAAAGGCGATCATGGCATCCCAGGCTTTGATCAGGGCGAGGGAGCTGTTCTCGACCGCGGAGGAGGTGAAGATCAGGTTCCGGCAGATCTGGGCCGCGGGGAGATAGGGCAGTCCGACCAGGTGTCCCGCGCCTTCTTCTTTGATGTATTCGCAGGGATGACGCTGCCCGCTCTGTTGGAGACGGGACACGATCATGTCCGCGAAATCGGAGGCCGGCCAGACCTGGTCATCCGTTCCCGCGACCAGAAAGGACGGACCGTTGATGTTTTCTACACGGATGGTTGCCTCGCCTCCGCCGCCGGCAGACCGGAGGCCTCGTTCATAGCTTTCACGGAAGGCGACAGTCTTCCCCCGGAAGAGCTGGAACATGGTCGTCACGGGGACTTTCATCCGCAGGAAGGGTATGGGTTTTCCCCCCTGAGTCCAGGAGCTGCTGGGACGGCGGAAGTTTAAGCCCTGCCAGACGTACGAGCTGCCGGAGACGGCCGCCACCGCCTTGATCCGCGGATAGAGGGAACCGAGCAGGAGGGCCAGTTCGCCTCCCTTCGAGAACCCATAGACGGCGAGGCGGTTGCAATCCACGCCAGGGTGTTTCTTCAGCCAGACGATCCCCCTCTCCAGGAACTCCAACGGGATCTCCTGCAGTTCCTTGGGCAGCGATCCGGCGTTGAAATAGGCCAGGGCAAAGGCCGCGTAACCGCGGGCCGCGAGGAGGGCGGCGCGCGGTTCGCTGAAACCGCCGCCCGAACCGCTCAGGCAGATGACGGCGGGGTGCGGTCCTTTTCCGGTCGGCAGGAAGAGGACGCCGGTCACGCCGTCGCGGTCGATCGGCTCGCGGACCAACGCGCTTTCCGGCGGGCAGAAGATCCGCCGGATGGTTGCCCGGGACAGTGTCTCCCCGTCGGCTTCGACGGAAACTTCCACCTCGAGTGGCGCCACCGTGCTTTTCTCGAAGAGGGGGACGGGTTGGGCCTGATCTCCGTCCGGCCGCATCGACCAGAGGAGCGCTGACGGGTCGGGGACGGCGAATGTCCCCGCGGAGGGCGCCTGTTTAGAAACATCGATCGAACCCGAGCTGTCGCTGAGGAAGGTTCCCCAGGAGACCCAGTCGACGCCCGCTTCGTCCCGCGTCCGCGCCCGCAGCGTGATTTTACGAGACGGCGTCAGCCCGCGCACCGTCACGGCCGTCAAGGGTCGATCCGCCAGGGAATCCATCGGCCGGATAGCTATAGACGTCGTATTCAATTCCAGGCCTCCCTTCGAGTTGCCAATAGAAGCTATTTCGTTCGCCCGGACAGGCGCTCGAGCGCGGAGCGGGCCGCCGGGAAGTCCGGATTGAGCGAGAGGGCCGTCTCCAGATGCCGACGGGCTTCGCCGCTGCGTCCCTGCTCAATCAACAGGAGGGCGAGGCCGTAGTGGGCGCGCGCGGAGCGGGGATCGATCTCGATCGCCTTCTCATAGCGGACGCGCGCACCCTCCGTGTCCCCCGCGAGGCTTAGGGTCGCGCCCAGGTTGAGATGGGCTTCGGCGTAGGCCGGGTCGATCTGGAGCGCCTGCTCATAGTGGCCGATCGCGCCGTTCCAGTCGCCTTTCCGGGCCAGGAGGTTGGCGAGATTGTTGTGCGCGTCGGCCAGGAGCGGGTTGATCGTGAGCGCCCGCTCGAACTCCTTCGCCGCCTCCTCGTTCCGTCCCAGGGCGGCCAGGGCATTGCCAAGGTTGTTGCGGGCGTAGGCGGAGCCGGGATGAAGTCGGATCGCCTCCCGATATTCGTCGATCGCCTCCCCGTAGGCGCCCTTTCCCCCCAGGGCGAGGCCGAGGTTGTAGTGGGCCTCGTCGGAGCCGGGCTTGATCGCGGCCACCCGGCGGTAATCGGCGATCGCCTCCTCGCCGCGCCCCAGGCGCTCCAGCGCGCTGGCGCGGTTGTTGTAGGCTTGGACGCATTCCGGGTTGATCGCGAGGGCCCGCGCGAAGAGTTTCATCGCCTCGTCGGTCTTCCCGATCTGGAACCAGGCGATGCCCAGATTGCTTAAGATCTCGGCCTTGCCCGGCTCCAGGCGGAGCGCCTCCTCGTACTCCCGGATGGCATCGGTATAGCGTCCCAAGGAAACATAGAGCGCCCCGAGGTTGTTATGGGACTGGAAATCCTCCGGGTCTTCGCCCAGGGCGGCCCGATATTCCTGGATCGCCTCCTCGGTCTTCCCTTCATTCGCCAGGGCGAGGGCGAGGTCGTAGTGCCACTTGGAGGCCGAGGCCCGGTAGCCGGTGGGATCCCGACTGCAGAGGAAGAAAAGAGCGAGCCCGGCGGCGGCCCAGCCCAGCGCTCGCACCCAGCGGCGGTCGCGGGCAAGCCCGCTGACCCGGCAGATCCCGAGCGCGGAGAAGAGGAGAATCCCCGGGATGGCCGGGACGCGGTAGCGGGCCGCGGCGACGAAGGGAAGCATCGAGAGGAAATAAAGGCCGACAAAGGCGAGGACCAGGATTCCGAGGCTTCGCGTCTCCGCCCCCCCTGATTCTCGGCGGCGTCCGTCAAGGATGAAGAACGCCGCCCCGAGCAGGGCGAGGGCCAAGACGGCGGGGAAGTTGAGGGGGATGGAGCGGAGGACGGGAGAGCTCAGGCGCACGAAATCCAGCTCCTTGATGTTGGCCACCTCCCGCGGCCCCCAGAAAAGGACGGCTTTCTTCGCGGTCAATCTCAGGAAATCGAGCGGGCGGTCCCGGATGAAGTGGACGGCCTCCCGGCCGTAGAGGGACGAGGCTTGCGCCCAGCCCACCGTCCCCGCCGGGAGACCCAGACCCCCCTCCAGGGACCTGACCGCCCGGGGGTAGTCGAAGGGGGAACCGAAGATGCCGTGGTAGGGGAGGTTGTGATTGGTCCCGTCCGCGAGCGGGTTGTTCCCGACCGCG
Source organism: uncultured bacterium (assembly GCA_964551475.1). Classification (GTDB taxonomy): domain Bacteria; phylum Auribacterota; class Erginobacteria; order Erginobacterales; family CAZKCI01; genus CAZKCI01. The sequence continues at coordinate 36,304 of CAZKCI010000034.1, forward strand.
AGGCTCATGCCCGCATTGGCGGCGATCGGGACGAACTCGCCGCCGACCAGGTAGTTCCGGACGGCGGCGGGGAACACCGCCAGCGCCGTCCCGAGGAGGAAGCCCGCCAGACCGAGACGGCGGCGGGCCGAATGGTCCCGTTCTGGCGCGGGGACGGAGGACCGCCCGAGCCAGGCGGCCGCGACGGGCCAGAAGAGGAGGACGTTGGGGCGGAAAAGGGCGGCGACGCCGAGCGCGAGCCCCGCGGCGAACCCCCGTTTCAGGCCTGGTTCTTCACGGCCGCGGGCGATCAGCCAGAGGAGGAGCAGGGAGAGGAAGGCCTCGAGCGAGGTCCCGAGCAGCTCCCCTTCGTAGTAGATGAAGATCCAGTAAAGCGCCATCAGCCCGGCATACACCAATCCCACCGCCGCGCCGAACGGGCGGCGCGCGAAAAGATAGGCGAGGAGCGCCGCCAGGAGCCCCGCCGCCATCTGCAGGAGGCGGGGGGCATACTGCCCCCGGCCGAAGAGGCGGTAGACGAGAGCGAGCCAGTAGGCGTAGCCGGGAGGGCGGAAGAACGGGCGGCGGCGAATCTGGGGGTCCGTTTCGTCCTCCGGGACGCGCCAGTCTCCCGTGGCGATCCCGTTTGCCCAGTAGTCGTGGTAGGAGGCGTCGACGGTGGGATGGGAGAACTCGGGATGGGAGGCGATCTCGACGAGGTAGAGCGCGCGCATAAGCGCGCCGGCGAGCAGGACGACGGCGAGGGCGAGATGCGCTCGAGTCTTAATGCTCCGGCTCATGACGAATGGTCTCCCCGCGGCGCGGGGGCAGCGAAGAAGAATCCGAGGGAAGGATTGTATCAGGAAACGAAACGGGGGGCGCCAGGGGAAAACGGGGATCAGGGCGCGGCCACCGCGATTTTTCCGCCGGCGACATTCCGCATGGCCCCGTCGGCCCTCAGGGCGACCGAGAAATTCCGGCCCTGGCGCTCGACGATCACGCCGTCGATCGGCTCGTCCTCCTCGAGGATCTTGACCTCCATCCCTTCCGCCAGCGACCGGACGCGGAACTTCTCCCGCTCCAGGTCCTCCTCGGGGAATTCCGGATTGAAGTAGCGGACGGTGAAGACCCTCGCGTAAGCTCGGACGACGGTGGCGGGATGCCAGTAGCCGTCGTCGGCCTTGAAGACCAGGATTTCGGTCCCTGTCTCCAGGTTCCAGTCTTCCGGGCCGAGGACCTCGGGTTCCGGAGTGGGCAGGGGACCGGTCTCCGCGGGCGCCTCCGGCGCGGGATCGAGGTTGCTCTCCGGTGTCGGCATCGCCTCCGGGTCCAGGGTCGCGGCGGACTCGCTCTCCGGCGTGGGCGCGACGGAGACCGCCACGAACTCCTCGAACGCGCTCGGCGGCGGGGGAGTGGCACGGCGGGGCGGGACGGCTTTGGCTGGGAGCAGTCCGCCGGCGCCGGCTGGCGTTGGCCCCGGTCCGGGCGTCTCCCCTCCCGGCCGGGCCTTTCCCGTCCCCGTAGGCGGGGCGATGGTGAAGATCAGCGTCGACAATTCCTTGTCGTTGCGGAGCAGGAGAACCAGGTAGGATCCGGGCGGCAGCTCTTCGGTGTGGAGATCGCAAGCGACGAACGGCGCCGGCGTCTCGGGCTTTTCGACGATGAGCGACATCAGCTCCCAGTTCCCCTGCTCGTCCCGGAAGGAAAGCTGGAAGCCGATCTGGTCTACGGTGGGCTCCTTCGGCCGGTAGACCGCCCGCGCCGCCTGCCCGGCGGGGAGGGTGGCCCCGAGTCGCTTCCCGGCGCCGTCGGCCAGGAAAAATTCCCAGACGTCCGGCTTCCGGCAACCCCCGGCGAAAAGAAAAAGGGAGAGCAGCGCCAGGACCGGCGCTGCTCTCCCTTTGGCTGCTCTATCAGACAATGACGCCCTCCGCCTCAGTACGTGGACTTGTAGGTGTACACGTAGATGGCGTTGGTCTTGTAGGAGCTGGTGACGGTGGAGTTGAGGATGGTCACGCAGTTCTCATCGTTGTCGTCGTCGGCGGACGCGGTCCAGTTGAAGGAGCCGGTGATCGTGCGCGGGGAGGACGTGGTCCCGCCGTCGATGGCCATGTACTTGTCGTGGAGAAGGCCCGCGTAGGCGTCCTTACGGACCGCGCAGCCCGCGCTCTTCATTGTGGTGTAGGTGCTTCCCGCCTGCCAGCTGTCGAAGGCCCCCTGGACCGTGACCCCGGCGTTTTTGCGGGCGATCAGCGCGTCCTGGATGGACGTGTCGGTGAAGGTGAAAATGTCGAAGTAGATGGAGGTGTTGGCGCTGGCGATGTGGGAATTGACGGCGGTGCGGACAGCGGCCTTGGGCGAGAAGTAGACGTAAACGGTCGACCCGTCAACCGTGGTGGAGCCGGAGTAGTCGACCTTGCTGGCGCCGAACGTCCCCGCGTACATCTGGAGAAACTCATTCTTGTACATGGTGGCGAGCGTGGCGGAGCCGCTGAAGATGATGATGTTGTTCTTGTCCGCCGTGGTCTGGTCGGTGCTGAAATTGTAGGATCCGGTCACCACCTTGGTCCCGTCCGCAACGATGAACTTGTTGTGCATCAGGGCGGAGCGGTTGTCTTCGACGACCGGGATGCCGGCGGCAACGAGGGAATCGTAGGAGGCCTGGTAGCCGGCTTTCCAGCGGTAGTCGGTCTCGGTCACGACCCGGACATCCACCCCTCTTCCCTTGGCGGAGATCAGGGCGTTGACGATCGAGGGCTGGTTCAAAGCATAGATGGCGACGTAGCAATAGCTCGTGGCCGCACTGATGACCGCAACGACCCTGGTGTCGATGGAGTTGGAGGTCGGGGGGGTGTTGAAATACACGGACATCGTCGCCTGGGAATCGGGGGCGAAAACTGCCATCAGGGAAATCGCTACCAGAACCGCCGTCAGCTTCACTCTCATAACCGCCCTCCCTCGGGTTGGGATCTATTATTGGCTCTGGGACGCTGCGAACATCTTATGTAAGAAGCAATTGCCGTGCCAACACCGCATTAGGGATGAAATAATATACAACATATTGTACAGCAACATGATATGATATTGTTGGTATTGGCCTGATCGCGAGTAAAAAGGCATTATGGCCCTATCGACTGAAAAGCTGCGGGAAATAAGGGCCAAAATGGCCCTATTTATGGTCCTCGGAAGGGGAAAGTTCTCGGGGGGAGATGCGGTAGTAAGCAAGCTTCCGCTTCAATGAACGGTGAGGGCAGGAGAGTTCGCGGGCGGCCTTGGCGACATTTCCTCGCGTCCGGCGGAGGGCTTCCTCGATCAGGCATTTCTCGAAGACGCTGACCTTGTCTTTCAGCGCATCTCCGCCGCCGGGACAGAGGCCGTTCGGCTTGGCCGTGCCGCGCACGGCCTCCGTCAGATTGTCGCGGGAGAGGATGCCGTTCTTGAGGCCGGCGGAGGCCGCCTTGAGGACATTCTCCAGCTCGCGGACGTTCCCGGGCCAGTCGTGGCCGAGGAGGCAGTTCATGGCCTCCGGCGCCACCGGAATGCCGGTCCCGTCCGGGCGGCGCAGGAAATGATCGATCAGGAGGGGGATATCCTCCTTCCTCTCCCGGAGCGGCGCCACCCGCAGGGAGAGGACCTGGAGCCGGTAGTAGAGATCCTTGCGGAACTTCCCCGATTTCACGGCCTCTCCCAGATCCTCGTTGGTGGCGGCGATGACGCGGATGTCCGCCCGGACCGGCCGGTCGCCTCCCAGGGGGTCGAACTGCTTCTCCTCCAGCGCTTGCAGGAGCTTGGACTGGGCGGCCAGGCTCAAGGTCGCCACCTCGTCCAGGAAGAGCGTGCCGCCGTGGGCGGAAAGGATCTTGCCCTTTCTCTCCTGGAAGGCCCCGGTGAAGGCGCCCTTCTGATGGCCGAAGAGCTCGCTCTCCAGCAGTGTCTCGGGCAGGGCGCCGCAGTTGACCACGACAAAAGGGCCTTTCGCCCGTCCGCTCCCCTGGTGGATGGCCCGGGCGATCACGGATTTCCCGGTCCCGGTCTCGCCCGCGATCGTGGCGCTGAGCTCGCTTCCGGCGGCCTTCTCGATGAACTCGTAGACCGCCCGCATGGCCGGGCTTCTTCCCACCAATCCCGGATAGGGGGAATGGGCTTTGAGCTCCCGGCGCAGCGACTTTACCTCGCTGACCAGCGCGCGGTGCCGGGCGACCTTCTCCAGGATGGCGAGGAGTTCCTCCCCGTTCACGGGCTTGGACAGGTAATCGAAGGCCCCTTTCCTCATCGCGTCCACCGCGTCCTTGATCGTCCCGAAAGCGGTCATGAGCAGGAGGGTCAGGTCCGGAAACTTCTCCCGCACCGCTTCCATCAGCTCGTGGCCGTTCATCTCCGGCATCCTGACGTCGGTGATGAGGACCTGGAACTCCGCGGTCTCCAGTATCTTCAGCGCCCGGGAGGGCCGGTCCGCGGTCTTCACCTCGTAGCCGGACATCTCGAGAAAGGCGCTCAGACTTTTGAGGAGGTTCGCCTCGTCATCCACCAGCAGAATCTTGAGTTTTCTCATCTCAGCCCTTCCCGGGGAGTTCGATGGTGAATTTCGCGCCCTTCCCGGGTTCGCTCTGCACGGAGATGGATCCGTGGTGGGTCTCGACGGCGCGGTGGACCTGGGAGAGTCCGATGCCGGACCCGTCGCTCTTGGTGGTAAAGAATATATCGAAGATGTTTTTCTGGATGGCCGGGTCGATCCCGCAGCCGTTATCCTCGAACTCGAGGATGATCCGCTCCCCTTTCCGGGAGGTGGTCACCTGGATGCGTCCTCCCGGCTTCACCGCATCGAGGGAGTTGCGGAAAAGGTTGAGGACGGCATGGTGAAACTCGTCCCGGTCGAGGTCAAGCGCGGGGAGGTCCGCCGCCAGCGAACAGGAGAGTCGGACTTTTCTCTGCAGCAGTTCAGCCAGGAGGCTTTTGCTGACACCCGCGATGACGGCGTTGAGATCGGACTTTTCCAGATGGCTGGCAACGGGCCGGCCGAAGGTGATGAGACGATCCACCAGGCTGATCAGCCGCCGGATTTCGGTGGTGATGATGGCGACGCTGTCACGGCAGTATTTTTCGGCCTGGTCCCGGCTCATCCCCGGGTCCAGTGATTTTTCGATCACGGCGGCGGAGAAGAGGATCGAGCTCAGAGGGTTCTTGACCGCGTGGGCCACCCCGGCCACGAGTTTCGAGGCGGCGGCCAGTCTCTCGGTCTGGACCAGCTTGAGCTGGGTCGCCTCGAGGTTGGCGAGCGAGCGACGCAGTTCCGCTGTCCGCTCGTTCACCCGCTCCTCCAGTTTGCGGGCGTAGGTTCGGAGCTCCCGGTAGAGCCGGGCGTTTTCCAGGGCGACGGCAATGCTGTCGCAGATGTGGCCGAGAATCTTGACGTCCTGGGGGCTGTAGGCGTTCTCCTCGCGACTGCCGAGGTTGAGCGTGCCGATCACCCGGTCACGGTAGGTGAGGGGCGTGACGATGCCCGATTTGACGCCGGTCTGAAGAATATACTCATCCTCCCGGAAACGCCGCCCCCGCCCATAGCTTCTCCTGATCAGGGGTTTCCGGTTTTTGATCACCCACTCGATGCCGGTCCCCGGCATCGGAAAGACCTGCCCTTCGGCCACCGTGTCGCTGGCCAAAGGCTCCAGGAAGTAGACGATGTTGATCTTCCCGGAGTCGTCGACCAGGTCCACGCTGGCCCGGTCGAAGCCAACCAGCTTTTTCGTCTCCCGGAAGATGATCGCGAGCACCTCCTTGAGTTCGAGGCTGGAGGTGATCGCCCGGGCGATCCCGCCCAGGATGGCGAGTTGCCGGGAACGGCTGGCGTGGGCCTGCCGGTCGGCGGGCTTTTCCTGTATTTTTCGCCGGCGCGGGCGGGCCGTTTTCATCTGTCAGTCTTTTCCCCCGGTCGCCGCGGGCTTGAGCCCGCGTGCGAAGAGGCAATGCGTTGGCGACCAACTGCGTGTCTTCAGCGCATCCCGATAACTCCTTATCTTACCACCGGCGCGTCGCCGGTTGACCCTAAATACGCCCTCGTCAGGTTCCGCACCGACCACATCCCCGCCCCGTCCCGGAAGATCCCGGCGTCGTCGATCCCGTCGCCGTCGTAGTCGGCCGGGAGTCCCCGGTCGCCCGTGGACCCGAGGTAGAACCGGGTCAGGTTCCGGATCGACCACAGGGACGAGTCCGGACGGAAGACGCCCGCCTCCCACCTCCCCGCGCCGTTGTAGTCGCCGGGGACGAGCTGGTCAGTCGACGATCCGAAGAAGAAACGGGTCAGGTTCCGCACCGACCACAGGCCGTTCGATCCGCGGAAGACGGCGATGTCCTTCACGTAGTCGTTGTCGTAGTAGCCGGGGACGGCCGTGTCCTCCGCTCCGCCGAGGTAGGCCCGGGTCGCGTTCCGGATCGACCACAGGGACGAGGAGGGGCGATAGATCCCGGCCTCCGTCGTCCCGTTCCCGGTGTAGTCTCCCGGGACGGGCTGATCGTCCGCGGCCCCCAGATAGATGCGCGTGAGGTTCCGCACCGACCAGAGGCCGTCAGACTTCCGGAAGACGGCGATGTCGCTGGTCCCGTCCCCGTTGTAGTCGCCGGGGACCAGATCGTCGGTCGAGTTCCCGAGATAGACGCGGGTCAGGTCGCGGACCGACCACATCCCCGAGGACCCCCGGAATACCGCGATATCGGATGTCCCGTCGCCGTTGTAGTCGTGATGGCCCGGCGGGCGGGCGAAGGGGAGGAGGGTGATGGTGAAAGTCCCGCCCTCGCTGACATAGATGCTGGTGTTATACCCCCCGCCGTCGTCGTAGACCCAGTCGCCGTCGTAGTAGGCGGGGAGTGCCGTGTCGTCCGAGGACCCGAGGTAGCACCGGGTCAGGTTCCGGATCGACCACAGGGACGAGGAGGGGCGATAGATCCCGGCCTCCGTCGTCCCGTTCCCGGTGTAGTCTCCCGGGACGGGCTGATCGTCCGCGGCCCCCAGATAGATGCGCGTGA